>NZ_JBSFKF010000002.1:0-537756 GCF_053598415.1 Kitasatospora sp. NPDC001132
CAACGCCACCACCCTCCACGCCACCCTCACCCCCACCACCCCCGACACCACCCACCTCACCATCACCGACCCCACCGGCACCCCCGTCCTCACCGTGGGCTCGTTGCACCTCCGGGCGGCCGACCTGACCCCGTCGGCCACCGCCGCCGACCCCGGCCTCGGCCTGTTCCGGGTCGACTGGCAGCCCGTCGCCACCCCGCCCGAGGCAGAGCGGGCCGTCACCCGTGCGGTGCTGGGCCAGGACGTGATCGGCGTCGTCGCGGCGCTCGGCGGGGACGTCCCGCTCCACGAGGACCTGGACGCGCTGCTCGCCGCCGGGCCCGTACCGGAGGAGGTGCTGTTCGCGGTCAGCCCCGGCCGGCCGCCGCGCGGCACGTACGTCCCGGTGGAGCTGGCCAAGGAGGCCCCGAGCCGAGTCCTGAAGGTCCTCCAGCAGTGGCTCGCGGACGAGCGGTTCAGCCGTTCGCGGCTGGTCGTGGTCACCCGCAACGCCGTCTCCACCCGCTACGACGAGACGATCCGGGACCAGAGCCTGGCGGTCTGGGGCCTGGTGCGCACGGCGGAGCGCGAGCACCCCGGGCGGTTCCTGTTGGTCGACGTGGACCGGGACGAGGCCTCGCACCGGGCACTGGGACAGGCGCTGACCGTCACCGGGGAGAACCAGCTCGCGCTGCGCCACGGCGCCGTGCTCGCCGCCCGGCTCGGCCGGGAGGCCCCCGGGGGCCGGCTGGCGGAGCCCGCCGGGTCGGCCAACTGGCGCCTCGGCTCAGCGAGTCGGGGCACCCTGGACCACCTGGCGCTGCTGCCCGCCGAGGACCCGGACGCCCCGCTCGGGCCGGGTGAGGTGCGGGTCGGCATCCGGGCGGTGGGCCTGAACTTCCGCGACGTCCTGATCGCGCTGGGCCAGTACCCCGGCGAGGCTCCGATCGCCAGCGAGGGTGCCGGCTACGTCCTGGCGACCGGGCCGGGGGTCGACGGGTTCGCTCCCGGCGACCGGGTGATGGGTCTGTTCGAGTCGGGCGCGGGCGGTCCGGTGGCGGTCACCGATCAGCGGCTGCTGACCGGGGTCCCCGGCAACTGGTCCTTCACCCAGGCGGCCGGCGCACCGGTGGTGTTCCTCACGGCGCTGTACGCACTGCACGACCTCGGTGACTACCGGGCCGGCCAGACCGCGCTCGTCCACTCGGCGGCGGGCGGCGTCGGCATGGCCGCGGCCCAGCTGGCCCGCGCCCGCGGCCTGGAGGTGTACGGCACCGCGAGCCCGGCCAAGTGGGACGCGCTGCGCTACCAGGGCTTCGACGACGCCCACCTGGCCAACTCCCGCACCCTGGAGTTCGAGCAGCGGATCCTGGACCTGACCGGGGGCCGCGGCGTGGACCTCGTGCTGGACGCGCTGGTGGGCGAGTTCGTGGACGCCTCGCTGCGGCTGCTGCCGCGCGGCGGCCGGTTCCTGGAGATGGGCAAGGCCGACATCCGCGACCCCGAGCAGGTCGCGCGGGAGTATCCCGGCGTGGTCTACCGGGCGTTCGACCTGATGGAGGCCGGTCCGGACCGGATCGCCGAGCTGCTCGCGGAGCTGTCCGCGGGCTTCGAGTCCGGTCAGCTGCTGCCGCTGCCCGTCGAGGCCTGGGACGTGCACCGGGCCGGTGACGCCTTCCGCCAGCTGCGCCAGTCTCGCCACGTCGGCAAGGTGGTGCTGACCCTGGCCAAGCCGCTGGACCGCGACGGCACGGTACTGATCACCGGTGGCACCGGCACGCTGGGCGGCCTGCTCGCCCGCCACCTGGTCACCGAGCACGGCGTCCGGCACCTGCTGCTCACCAGCCGCCGGGGCCCCGACGCCCCCGGCGCCGCCGAACTCGCCGCCGGTCTCTCGGCATTGGGCGCCGAGGTGGAGATCGTCGCCGCCGACCCCGCCGACCGGGAGGCCGCCTTCGCCCTGGTCGGCTCGGTCGGGCCGGAACACCCGCTGACCGCCGTGATCCACGCGGCCGGGGTGCTGGACGACGGCACCATCGAGTCGATGACCCCGGAGCGGCTGGACACGGTGGCCCGGCCCAAGCAGGACGCCGCCTGGCACCTCACCGACGCGGTACGGACCCTGGACCTGTCGGCCCTCGTGCTGTTCTCCTCCTTCGCCGGTGTGCTCGGCAACCCGGGTCAGTCCAACTACGCGGCCACCAACTCCTTCCTCGACGGCCTCGCGGCGTACCACCGCAGCAACGGCATCCCCGGCGTCTCGCTCGCCTGGGGCCTGTGGGGCGCCGAGGCCGGGGACGGCGCAGGAGGCGGCATGGCGGGCGCGTTGGACGGCGGGGCGCTGTCCCGGCTGGCCGCCGCCGGGTTCGCGCCGCTGGCCCCGGAGCAGGGCCTCGCCCTGTTCGACCAGGCGCTCGACCGCGACGAGCCGCTGCTCGTCCCGCTGCGGCTGGACCTCGCGGGGCTGCGCGCCCGCGCCGAGGACCGCTCGCTCGCGCCGCTGCTGCGCGGCCTGGTCCGTACCCCACTCCGGCGGCCGGCGGCCACCGCGCGGGCGGCCGCGGGCGGCGGCGGTTCGCTGGCCGACCGGCTGCGCGAGGTGGACGAGGCCGAACGGGACCGGCTGCTGCTCACCCTGGTCCGGGCCGAGGCCGCGGCCGTGCTGGGCCACGGCGGCGCCGAGTCCGTCGGGCCCGAGCGGGCGTTCAAGGACCTCGGCTTCGACTCGCTGACCTCGGTGGAACTGCGCAACCGGATCAACAGCGCGACCGGGCTGCGGATGCCGTCCTCGCTGGTCTTCGACCACCCGACCCCGGCCGCCCTGGCGGGCCGGCTGCGCACCGAACTGCTGGACGAGGACGAGGCGGCGCCGGTGAAGGCCGTCGCGGTGCCGTCGGCCCCGGTCGAGGACGACCCGATCGCGATCGTGGGCATGGCCTGCCGCTTCGCCGGCGCGGTGACCTCGCCCGAGGAACTGTGGCGGCTGGTGGCCGAGGGCCGGGACGGAATCACCGACTTCCCGGAGAACCGCGGCTGGGACACCGAGGCGCTGTACGACCCGGACCCGCAGCGGACCGGCACCTCGTACACCCGTCGGGGCGCCTTCCTGACGGACGCCGACCGGTTCGACGCGGCCTTCTTCGGCATCAACCCGCGTGAGGCGACCGCGATGGACCCCCAGCAGCGGCTGCTGCTGGAGACCGCCTGGGAGGCCGTCGAGCGGGCGGGCATCGACCCGACCGCCCTGCGCGGCAGCGACACCGGGGTCTTCGCCGGCGTGGTCGCGGGCGACTACGTGACCAGGCTCGGGCACTCGCCGGAGAGCGTCGAGGGCTACCTGGCGACCGGGACGACGGCCAGCGTCGCCTCGGGCCGGATCGCCTACACCCTCGGCCTGGAGGGCCCGGCCGTGTCCGTGGACACCGCCTGCTCCTCCTCCCTGGTGGCGCTGCACCTGGCGGCGCAGTCCCTGCGGGCCGGCGAGTGCTCGCTCGCCCTGGCCGGCGGTGCGACCGTGCTCTCAGGCCCCACCAGCTTCGTGGAGTTCAGCCGCCAGCGCGCGCTGTCCGCCGACGGCGTGTGCAAGGCCTTCTCCGACGACGCGGACGGCACCGGCTGGGGTGAGGGCGCGGGCCTGCTCCTCCTGGAGCGCCTGTCCGACGCCCGCCGCAACGGCCACCCGGTGCTCGCCCTGATCCGCGGCACCGCCACCAACCAGGACGGCGCCAGCAACGGCCTGACCGCGCCGAACGGCCCCAGCCAGGAGCGGGTCATCCGCCAGGCCCTCGCCAACGCCCGGCTGACGGCCGACCAGGTGGACGCCGTCGAGGCCCACGGCACCGGCACCAAGCTCGGCGACCCCATCGAGGCGCAGGCCCTGCTGAACACCTACGGCCGCGCCCGCGATGCCGAACACCCGCTCTGGCTCGGTTCCCTGAAGACCAACGTCGGCCACACCATGGCGGCGGCGGGGGTCGGCGGCGTGATCAAGATGGTCATGGCGATGCGGCACGCGACCCTCCCCCGCACCCTGCACGTCAGCGAGCCCACCAGCCACGTCGACTGGTCCGACGGCACCGTCCGACTGCTCACCGAGGCGCAGCCCTGGCACCACGAGGGCGATCGGCCGCGCCGCGCCGCCGTCTCCTCCTTCGGCATCAGCGGCACCAACGCCCACGTCATCCTCGAACAGCCCGTCGGGGACCCGGAGCCGGCCACCGGGACGGCGGAGCTTCCGCTGCTGCTCTCGGCCCGCAGCGCCGAGGCGCTGCGCGAGCAGGCCGGGCGACTGACCGCCTTCCTGGCCGAGCAGCCCGAGGCGCGGAACGCCGCCGTCGCCCGCGCCCTCGCCGCCCGCACCCGCTTCGACCACCGCGCCGTCGTCCTCGGCCAGGACCGCGAGAGCCAGCTCGCCGGACTGCGGGCGCTCGCCGACGGAGTGGAGACCCCGGGGGTGGTCACCGGCAGCACGGTCGGCGACCAGCCGGGCCGGGCCGTGTTCGTCTTCCCCGGCCAGGGCAGCCAGTGGGCCGCGATGGGCCGCGAACTGCTCGACTCCGACCCGGAGTTCGCCCGCTACCTGGGCGAGTGCGCCGAGGCGCTGGCCCCGCACACCGACTGGGACCTGCTGGAGGTGCTCACCGAGGCGCCCGGCGCGCCGGGCCTGGACCGGGTGGACGTGGTGCAGCCCGCGCTGTTCGCCATGATGGTCTCGCTGGCCAAGCTGTGGCGCCACCACGGGGTGGAGCCGGCCGCCGTGATCGGCCACTCCCAGGGCGAGATCGCCGCCGCCCACCTCGCAGGCGCGCTGAGCCTGGCGGACGCCGCCAGGATCGCCGCGCTGCGCAGCCGGGCCATCACCCGGCTGGCCGGAACCGGCGGCATGCTGTCGGTGCAGGCACCGGCCGCGACCGTCGCCGAGCGGCTCGCCGAGCGACTCGGCAAGGGGCTCGGCAAGGGCGAGGACGCGCACGTCGCCGCCGTGAACGGCCCTGCGGCGACCGTGGTGTCCGGGGCGCCGGAGGCGCTGGCGGCGCTGCGGGACGCCTTCGAGGCCGATGGCGTCCGGGCCCGGCTGATCCCGGTGGACTACGCCTCGCACTCCCCTCACGTGGACACGCTGGAGGAGGAGCTGCGGACGCTGCTGGCCGCCACCGCGCCCACCGCGGGCGACGTCCCGTTCTACTCGGCCGTCACCACCGAGCCGCTGGCGGGCACGGAGCTGGACGGTGCGTACTGGTTCCGCAACCTGCGCGAGCCGGTGCGCTTCGAGGAGACGGTGCGACGGCTGCTCCACCACGGGCACACCGCGTTCATCGAGGTCAGCCCGCACCCGGTGCTGACCACGGCGGTGCAGGAGACCATCGAGGCCGCGGGCGCGGCAGCCGTCGCGCTGGGCACCCTGCGGCGTGACCAGGGCGGCCCGGAGCGCTTCGCGCTCTCGCTCGCCGAGGCGCACGTCAGCGGCACCTCCCCCGCCGCCTGGGCACCCGCCGCGGCCGGTGCGGCCGTACCGGAGCTGCCGACCTACCCGTTCCAGCGGGAACGCCACTGGCTGGAGGCGACGCACACGGCGGTGGACGCCGACGGACTCGGCCTGGACCGGGCCGGGCACGCCCTGCTCGGCGCGAGCGTGCCGCTCGCGGACGGCGACCAGCTGGTGCTGACCGGCCGGATCTCCGTCCCGACCCACCCCTGGCTGGCCGACCACGCCGTCGAGGGCACGGTGCTGCTGCCCGGCACGGCCTTCGTCGACCTCGCGCTGCACGCGGCCGAGCTCGCCGACCCGGAGGCCGAGGTGCCCGCCGTGGAGGACCTGGTGCTGGAGGCGCCGCTGGTGCTCGCCGGACGGGACGCGGTGACCCTCCAGGTCAGCGTCGGCGCCCCGGAGGAGGGCGGCCGACGGCCCGTCGGGGTGCACTCCCGGACGGCCGGCGCCCCCGGCTGGACCCGGCACGCCGCCGGCTTCCTCGCCGCCGGCGACCCGACGGCCCCCGGCGGGTCGACGGCCCCCGGCGACCTGCCCTGGCCGCCGCCCGGAACCGCGGTCGACCTGTCCACGGCGTACGACGAACTGGCCGCGCAGGGCTACGCGTACGGACCGGTGTTCCAGGGTCTGACCGGCCTGTGGCGCGACGGCACCGACCTGTACGCCGAGGTGACCCTGCCCGAGGACACCGACGCCACCGGCCACACCGTGCATCCGGCGCTGCTGGACGCGGCGCTGCACGCGCTGGCGCTCGGAGCGCCGGACGGCGAGCAGGGGCCCCGGCTGCCGTTCTCCTTCGCCGGACTGCGGCTGCACGGGCGCGGCGCCACGGCGCTGCGGGTGCGGCTCGCCCGGGCCCAGGACGGCACGGTGGCGCTGAGCGCCGCCGACGCCTCGGGCGCCCCGGTGGCCGAGCTGGCGGCGCTGGCGCTGCGGCCGGTGACGGCCGAACAGCTCGCCGCGCTGCGAGCCGGCGCGGAGGGCGGCGCGCTGCCGCTGCACACGGTGGAGTGGACCGCACTGCCCGCCGGCCCCGCCGCGCCCGCCCCGGCGCCGGGCGCCTGGACGGTGCTCGGGGCCCCGGCCGTCGCCGACCTGCTCGGCGCCCCGGCCTTCACCGACCTGGCGGCGCTGCGCACGGCCGTCGAGGACGGCGCGACGCCGGTCCCCGAGGTGGTGGTGACCGCACTGCCGCCGCTGGCCGACTCCGGCCCGGAGGAGACCCGGGCCGCGCTCGGCGGGCTGCTCGCACTGCTGCGCAGCTGGCTGGACGACGAGCGCTTCGCCGCCTCGAGGCTGGTGCCGCTGGTGCCGGGCGGCGCCGTCGGGGACGCCGACGCGGCGACACCCGCGGCGGCCGCGCTGTGGGGCCTGCTGCGCACCGCGCGGACGGAGAACCCGGACCGGCTGGTGCTGGTGGACCTCGACCCGGCCGACGAGGCCGCCGTCCTGGCCCTGCCGACCGCCCTGGCCTCCGGCGAGTCCGAACTGGCCGTCCGGGCCGGCACGGTGTCCGTCCCCCGGCTGGCCGCCGCCCCGGCGCAGCCCGCCGGCCACCCGTGGGCGGGCGCGGCCGACGGCACCGTCCTGATCACCGGCGCGACCGGCACCCTCGGCGCCCTGGTGGCCCGCCACCTGGTCACCGAGCACGGCGTCCGGCACCTGCTGCTGACCGGCCGACGCGGCTCCGCCGCCCCCGGCGCCACGGAACTCGCCGAGGAGCTGGCCGAGTCGGGCGCCGAGGTGCGGATCGAGGCCTGCGACGCGTCCGACCGGGACGCCCTCGGCGCCCTGCTGGCCACCGTACCGGCCACCCGGCCGCTCACCGCGGTGGTGCACGCGGCCGGAGCGCTCGACGACGGCGTCCTGCAGTCGCTGACCCCGGAGCGGCTGGCCACCGTGCTGGCCGCGAAGGCCGACGCGGCCCGGCACCTGCACGAGCTGACCAGGGACGCGCCGCTGTCGGCGTTCGTCCTCTTCTCCTCGCTCGCCGGGGTCATCGGCGCCGCCGGCCAGGCCAACTACGCCGCCGCCAACGCCTACCTGGACGGCCTGGCCCGGCTGCGCCGCTCGCTGGGCCTGGCCGCCACCTCGGTGGCCTGGGGCCTGTGGGCGGACGCCAGCGGCCTGACCGGCCACCTGGACGCCCGGGAGCGGGACCGGATGGGCCGCACCGGCGTGGCACCGCTCTCGACGGAGGACGGCCTCGACCTGTTCGACCGGGCACTGCGCTCCACCGCACCCGCCCTGGTCGCGGCCAGGCTGGACACCGGGGCACTGCACCGCCAGGCGGCGGCGGGGCTGCTGCCCCCGCTGTTCGGCGGTCTCGTCCGGCGCACGGCGCGACGCGGCACCGTCCAGCCGGCCAGGTCGCTGGCCGAGCGGCTGGCGGCGGTGCCGCAGGCACAGCGGGAACGGCTGGTGCTCGACCTGGTCCGGGACACCGCCGCGCTGGTCCTCGGGCACGCGGACTCCTCGGCGGTCGACGACGAGCAGTCCTTCAAGGAACTGGGCTTCGACTCGCTGACGGCGGTGGAGTTCCGCAACCGGTTGAACGCGGCGACCGGCGTGCGGCTGCCCGCCACCGTGGTCTTCGACCACCCCTCGCCCGCGGCGCTGGCGGCCCGGCTGCTCACCGAGGCGGAGCCCGCCCGGTCCGCCACCCCGGCACCGGAGTTCGGCGGATCGGCGCTGGCGGGGCTGGACGCGCTGGAGAAGCTCCTGGTGCGCACACCCGAGGAGGACCCGGCGACCCGGGCCGAGATCGGCCGCAGGCTGCGCGAGTTGCTGCGCGGCTGGGAGTCCGAGCAGCCCGGCGGCGCGGAGGCCGACGTGGCCTCGCGCATCCAGTCCGCCTCGGCCGCCGAGATCCTCGATCTGATCGACAGCGAGTTCCGCGGAAAGGGCGGATCGCGATGACCAAGGACCCGGCCCCTGCCACGACCCCGGCCCCGGCCCCTCTCACGACCCCGGAACGAACGACTGCGGAAGAGACGGCGAGCACACCGATGAGCAACGAGGAGAAGCTGGTCGACTACCTCAAGTGGGTCACCGCCGACCTGCACGAGACGCGACAACGGCTCGCAGAACTGGAGGCGGCCGCCCAGGAGCCGGTCGCGATCGTCGGCATCGGCTGCCGCTACCCGGGCGGCATCCGCGGCCCCGAGGACCTCTGGCGGGTCGTCGACTCCGGCACCGACGTCATCGGGGACTTCCCCGACGGGCGGGGCTGGGACGTCGACACGCTGTACGACGCCGACCCGGACCGGCCCGGCACCTCGTACACCCGCCACGGCGCCTTCCTCCCGGACGCCGCCGAGTTCGACGCCGGCTTCTTCGGACTGAGCCCGCGCGAGGCACTGGCCACCGACCCGCAGCACCGGCTGCTGCTGGAGACCGCATGGGAGGCCTTCGAGCACGCCGGGCTGGACCCGCACACCCTGCGGGGCAGCCGGACCGGGGTGTTCGCGGGCCTGATGTACAGCGACTACGCGGCCCGGCTTCCGTACATCCCCGAGGAGTTGGAGGGGTTCATCGGCAACGGCACGGCGCCGTCGGTGGCCACCGGTCGGATCTCGTACACCTTCGGCTTCGAGGGCCCGGCGGTCACCGTGGACACCGCCTGCTCCTCCTCACTGGTGGCGCTGCACCTGGCGGTGCAGTCGCTGCGGCAGGGCGAGTGCTCGCTCGCCCTGGCCGGGGGCGCCACGGTGCTGACCACACCGGGCCTGTTCACCGAGTTCAGCCGCCAGCGGGGGCTGTCCGCCGACGGCCGCTGCAAGTCCTTCGCGGCCGCCGCGGACGGGACGGGCTTCGGCGAAGGCGTGGCGCTGCTCGTGCTGGAGCGGCTGTCCGACGCCCGCCGCAACGGCCACCGGGTGCTGGCGGTGGTCCGCGGCAGCGCCGTCAACCAGGACGGCGCCAGCAACGGCCTCACCGCGCCCAACGGCCCGGCCCAGGAGGCGGTGATCCGCCAGGCGCTGGCCAACGCCCGCCTCGACCCGCAGGACGTGGACGCGGTCGAGGGGCACGGCACCGGCACCACGCTGGGCGACCCGATCGAGGCCCAGGCGCTGGTCAACACCTACGGCCGTGAGCGCGACCCGGGACGACCGCTGTGGCTGGGCGCCCTCAAGTCGAACATCGGGCACACCCAGGCCGCGGCCGGGGTGGCGGGCATCATCAAGGTGGTGATGGCGCTCCGGAACGGGCGCCTGCCGCAGACCCTGCACGTGGACGAGCCGAGTCCACACGTCGACTGGAACGGTGGGGTGCGGCTGCTGACCGAGCCGCGGCCCTGGCCGGCGGCCGAGCGCCCGCGCCGCGCCGCGGTGTCCTCCTTCGGGATCAGCGGCACCAACGCGCACGTGATCGTGGAGGAGGCGCCGGCCGTCGAGTCCGCACCGGCGCGAGCGGCGGAGGCCGCCGGTGCGCGTTTCCCGCTGGTGCCGTGGGTGCTGTCCGGACAGGGCCGCCCCGCCCTCGCCGGGCAGGCCGCCCGGCTGCTCGACCACCTGCGCGCGCACCCCTCGTACGAGCCCGCCGAGGTGGCCCGGGCCCTGACCGCCCGCAGCGCGTTCAAGGACCGCGCGGTGGTGGTCGGCGAGGACCGCGAGGAACTGCTGCGCGGCCTGGAGACCCTCGCCGCCGGTGGCGCGGCGGCGTCGGTGGTCACCGGACGGGCGGACCGCGGGGCCCGGACGGCGTTCCTGTTCACCGGCCAGGGCAGCCAGCGGCTCGGCATGGGCCGGGAACTGTACGGCAGCCACCCCGAGTTCACCGCCGCCTTCGACGAGGTGTGCGCGCTGTTCGACCGACGGCTGGAACGACCGCTGCGCGAGGTGGTGTTCGCCGCGCCCCGCACCCCGGAGGCGGAGCTGCTGAACTCCACCCGCTACGCGCAGGCGGCGCTGTTCGCGTTGGAGACCTCGCTGTACCGGGTGCTGGAACACCACGGCCTGGTCCCGGACTTCGTGCTCGGGCACTCGCTCGGCGAGGTGGCCGCGGCCCACGCGGCCGGGGTGCTGGGCCTGGCGGACGCGGTGACCCTGGTCGACGAGCGTTCCCGGCTGATGCAGTCGGCCCGCTCGGACGGCACGATGCTGTCGGTGCAGGCCTCCGAGGAGGAGGTCCGCGCGTTCCTGGACGCGGACGGCGGCGCACGCTTCGCCGGGCGGCTGGAGATCGCGGCGGTCAACGGCCCGCAGGCGGTGGTGCTCTCCGGTGACGCCGATGCCGCCGCCGAGGCCCTGGCGCACTGGCGCGGCAACGGCCGCAAGACCAAGCGGCTGCGGGTCAGCCACGCCTTCCACTCCCCCCACATGGACGGCATCCTGGCGGAGTTCGGCCGCGCGATCGCGGGCCTGTCGTTCCGACCGCCGACGATCCCCCTGGTGTCCAACCTGACCGGACGACCGGGCACCGCGGAGGAGTTGGGCAGCCCCGAGTACTGGGTGCGGCAGGTGCGCGGGGCGGTCCGCTTCCACGCGGGCGTCCAGCACCTGGCCGGGCAGGGCGTGCGGATCCTGCTGGAGCTCGGACCGGACGGGGTGCTGTCGGCGATGGCCGGGCAGAGCCTGCCCGCCGAACCACTGGTCCTCACCCCGGTGCTGCGCGCCGACCGCCCGGAGGGGCGGACCCTGCTGGCCGCGCTCGGCCTCGCCTGGGCCCACGGCCGGCCGGTGGACTGGCACCGCCCCGTACCCACGGACGGCACCGGCGCGCTGCCGCTGCCGACCTACGCCTTCCAGCGCCGCAGCTACTGGCTGCACGGCCCCGCCCGGCACGCCGACCCGGCCTCCGGGCGGGCCGCCTCGACCCCGGCGCGGGACGGTTCCCCCCTCCTCCCCGAGGCCCTCGGGGAGGACGTCGACGCCCCCGGGGGGACCGTCCTGCGCCGGCAACTCGCCGCCCTGGAGGCCGACGCGGAGCGCGAGACGCTGCTGCTCGACCTGGTGCGGGGCTCGGCCGCCTCGGTGCTGGGCCACGAGTCGGTCGAGGAGATCGCGGCCGACGTCTCCTTCC
Organism: Kitasatospora sp. NPDC001132; assembly: GCF_053598415.1. Lineage (NCBI taxonomy): Bacteria > Bacillati > Actinomycetota > Actinomycetes > Kitasatosporales > Streptomycetaceae > Kitasatospora > Kitasatospora sp. NPDC001132. The sequence goes on from NZ_JBSFKF010000002.1 coordinate 11,492, forward strand.
TGGACGCCGGATTCACCTCCTTCACCGGCCTGGAGCTGCGCAACCTGCTCTGCGCGGCGACCGGCCTGGACCTGCCCGCGGTGATCGCCTTCGAGCACCCGACCCCGGCCGGCCTGGCGAAGCGGCTGCTCACCGAGCTGACCGAGGGGGCGTCCGCCGCCGGGGAGGACGGGTCGACCGACGGGTAGCACGGGCTAGAATCCGGGGAAAGGCCCCGGTACGGTGCTGCCCCCGCGACCGGCGGGGGCAGCACCACGCCCAGTACGGCTAGGAGAAGGTGGCACCATGCGCGCAGACGCCCGCCGCAACTACGAGCGACTCCTCGCGGAGGCCAAGTCGGCCTTCGAGCAGCACGGCACCCAGGCCTCGCTGGACGACATCGCCCGCCAGGCCGGCCTGGGCAACGCGACCCTCTACCGCCACTTCCCCACCCGGGAGAGCCTGCTGGAGACGATGCTGCGGGACAGCCTCAAGGAACTCGGCGACACCGCCGAGGAACTGATGACCACCGAGTCCCCGGGCGAGGCGCTCGCCACCTGGGTGCGCGCGGCGGTCGCGCACGCCACCCTCTACCGCGGCCTGGTCACCATGCTGATGGACAGTCTCAAGGACGAGTCCTCTGACCTCAACAGCGCGTGTACCGCGATGCAGTCCTCCGGCCGCCACCTGCTCGAACGCGCCCACCTCGCCGGTGAGGTCCGCCAGGACGTCACCGCCAACGGCCTCTTCACCCTGATCGCCTCCGCCGCCTGGGCCCGCGAGCACGCCCCCGAGGAGAGCGACCAGGTCCTCACCGTCCTCATCGACGGCCTCCGACCCCGCCCCTGAGCCGCCCCCTCCCGCGGGACACCCCGGCCCGCGCTGTTCCGGGCGGTCGCCCGCGCCCGCTCCCACGGCATCCGGTGGGCGGCGGTGCCGTGTCGGTGCGGTACGCCGTGCGCGATCCGCTCGGGGAGCTCCCCGCGACTCATGCCGCCCCGCCTCCTCGGGTCGCTCCGCCACCCAGCGCCCGGCCGGTGCGGACACCCCCCGGTCGGCCTCGGTGACCGCCTCTACGGCGCTGCCGGGCCCCGTCGGCCGACCACCCCCCGGAATCACCGGGCCACTCGCCGCCGCACGGCACTCCCCGGCCGGAGGCCCCACCGACGCCGTGCGGCTTCCGGCGCACACCCGCACGGAAGCGCCGCGCCTGGTTACGCTGCGTGACCCCGCCGAGAGGCCGACCTCCGGTTGACAGGCCTCTCGCACCCACGGCACGGTCGACGTGAAGCGCTTGGTCCGCACGACGGGCGCGCTCTACGCCTTCACCCCCTCGATCAGCACGCTGCGCCTGCTCGCCGAGGGCAAGGACCTCCCCAACAAGCCGGTCGGCTCCTGACCCCCGAGCCGCTCCGAGGAGACATCATGGAGAACCCCGTCATCACAGGGGCCGCCGACGAAAGCGCCCGCCGGCGGACCTGCCTTCAGCTGGCGCGCGAACTGCTGCTGGTCGGTCCGGACGACAAGGACCTGAAGCTGCGCTACCTCGACGTCCTGATCAAGGACGGCATCCCGAAGACGGACGAGCCCAAGGACGTGCTGATCGTCGGCGCGGGCATCGCCGGCCTGGTAGCCGGAAAGCTGCTCAAGGACGCCGGACACAACGTCACCATCCTGGAGGCCAACGCCAACCGGGTGGGCGGGCGGATCAAGACCTTCCGTTCCACCGACGACGAGGAGGACGGCCCGTTCTACGACCCACGGCAGTACGCCGAGGCCGGGGCGATGCGGCTGCCCAGCTTCCACCCGCTCACCCTGGCCCTGGTCGACAGCCTCGGCCTGCAGCGGCAGCTGTTCTTCAACGTCGACGTCGATCCGGACACCGGCAACCCGAACGCGCCCGTGCCGCCGGTGGTCTACGAGTCCTTCGAACCCGGGAAGGTGTGGACGTACGGCACGGACAGCCCGGACTTCCGCGAACCGGCCAAACGCTTCAACTCGTGGATCCGCGCCAACCGGATCCAGGCGCGGCGCAGCGAGTACACCGCCGACCCGAGCTGCGTCAACGAGGGCTTCCACCTCACCGGCGACGAGGTGCGGATCACCGCCGCCGACATGGTCAACCAGGCACTCGAGCCGGTCCGCGACTACTACTCGGTGATCAAGGACGGCACGCGTGAGAACAAGCCGTTCGCCGAGTGGCTGGACGGCTGGGCCCGGGTGATCCACGACTTCGACGGCTACTCGATGGGCCGCTTCCTGCGCGAGTACGCGGGCTTCAGCGACGAGGCCATCGAGGCGATCGGCACGATCGAGAACATGACCTCGCGGCTGCACCTGTCCTTCTTCCACACCTTCCTGGGCCGCAGCGACATCAATCCCCAGGCCACCTACTGGGAGATCGAGGGCGGCAGCTGGAACCTGCCCCACGCGCTCGCCGAGGAGCTCCGAAGGGAGCTGCGGATGGGCGAGCGGATGATCCGGATGGAGTACTGGGACACGCGCCGGGACGGCGGGGGCGCCCGGAGCGTCGGCCCGAACGGGCCGCAGGTCGCCGTCATGACCGTTCCCGAGCACGACCCGGAGGCCGAACCCACCGTCTGGACGGGCGACTTCGCGATCGTGACGGTCCCGTTCTCCGCCCTGCGGTTCGTCCAGGTGACGCCCCCGTTCTCGTACAAGAAGCGCCGGGCGATCATCGAAACCCACTACGACCAGGCCACCAAGGTGCTGCTGGAGTTCTCCCGCCGCTGGTGGGAGTTCACCGAGGCGGACTGGAAGGTCGAGCTCGACTCCATCGCACCCGGCCTGTACGAGTACTACCAGCGGGCCGGCGAGGAGGACGCCGAGGCGGCCGTGGCCGCCGCCCACAACGGCCACCGGCCCCCGCGCAACCTGCCGGAGGTGCTGCTCGGCGCGCACCCGAGCGTGGACGAGCGCCGGATCAGCCAGGGCCAGCGGGAGCTCTACCGGCACACCCCGCTGCTCCGGGCGAGCGTGCGCCCGGCCACCAACTGCTTCGGCGGCGGCTCGACCACCGACAACCCGAACCGCTTCATGTACTACCCCTCGCACCCGGTGCCCGGCAGCGACGGCGGCGGCGTGGTGCTGGCCGGCTACAGCTGGTCGGACGACGCGGTGCGCTGGGACTCCATGGAGGACGACGAGCGGTACGTCTACGCGCTGCGCAACCTCCAGTCGGTGCACGGCCGGCGGATCGAGGTGTTCTACACCGGCTACGGGAAGACCCAGAGCTGGCTGCGCGACCCGTACGCGTTCGGCGAGGCGGCGGTGTACACCCCGCACCAGATGACCAGTTTCCACCTCGACGCGGTCAAGCCGGAAGGCCCGGTGCACTTCGCCGGAGAGCACGTCTCGCTCAAGCACGCCTGGATCGAGGGCGCGGTGGAGACCGCCGTGCGGGCGGCCATCGCCGTCCACGAGGCGCCACCGCCACCGCCCCCGGCGGAACCGGAGATCCGGCCCGAGGTGCGGGTCCGTGGCGAGCGTCGACAGGAGGCGATCAGCAGATGAGCGGCGAGCACGACTGGACGGTGGCCCGCTACCTGGCCACCAGGCTGGAGCAGTTGGGCATCCAGTACCTGTTCGGGGTGCCGGGCGACTTCCTCGGCCCGTTCCTGACGATCATGCAGTCCACCACCGAGGTGCGCTGGATCGGCACCCCGACCGAGATGGGCGGCGGCTACGCCGCGGACGCGTACGCCCGGGTGCGGGCCGCCGACGCCGACCCGGACAAGAACGAGGTCGGCGTCGGCGCGGTCGCGGTGACCTACGGGGTGGGCGCGTTCAGCCTGCTCAACACCATCGGCGGCGCGTACGTCGAGGACGTGCCGCTGATCGCGATCAACGCGGCGCCCTCGTACGAGCAGTGGCTCAACCAGCAGGCGGTCGGCCTGCTCACCTCGCACATGAGCCCGCGCCGGGAGAGCAACCTGGACGTCTACCGGCAGGTCACGGTGGACGCGCAGGTGCTCTCCAACCCGGGGCTCGCGCCCTGGCAGATCGACAGCGCGATCACCGCGTGCCTGACCGAGCGCAAGCCCGTCTACCTGGAGGTGATGGAGGACCTCTGGCACGCGCCGTGCGAGCCGCCGCGGGGTGAACTCCGGGCTCACGAGCGGGTACCCACCAAGCGGAACGAGGAGATGCTGGCCAAGGCGGTCGAAGCGGCGGTGGAGCTGATCGGGAAGTTCGGCACGCCGATCGTCTGGGCCGGCGAGGAACTCGTCCGCCAGCGGCTGGAGGCCGAGCTGTTGGAGTTCGTGCAGACCACCCGGATGCAGTTCTGCACCACGGTCGGCGCGAAGTCCGTGGTCTCCGAACGGCATCCCCTGTTCGCCGGCGTCTACAACGGCAAGGCGAGCCTGCCGGAGATCCGGGACACCTTCAAGAACGCCGGGTGCCGGATCGGCCTGGGGACCTGGTCCACGTCCAAGAACCTCGGCGGCGAGCAGTCGATCGGCGACGACTGGATCGTGGCGGCCCGCGGCGGTGTCAGCGTCGGCGCCACGTACTTCCCCGAGGTCCAACTCGGCCGGTTCATCTCGGCGTTGCGCAACGCGCTGCAGGGACAGACCTTCCCGGCCGACCACTTCGCGCTGGCCCACGCGGCGGGCCTGGACGTCCCGGCCAGCACGGCCGAGTTCCTGGAGTCGCTGAGCACCGACCGATACCCGGAGGAGCTGACGTACGACAGCTTCTTCGAGCACGTCAACCACTTCCTGGAGCACCAGGCCACCGGTGGGGACCCGCAGGCCCCCTCGCCGTTCACGGTGGTCTCGGACGCGGCGTTCGCGCTGATCGGTTCGATGAACCTGCGGATCACCGAGCGGGCCGGCTTCCTGGCGCAGAACAGCTGGCTGTCCATCGGCTACTCGGTCGGCGCGGCCACCGGCGTGGCGCTGGGCCGGCAGAAGCCGCTGAAGCGGCCGCTGGTGTTCGTCGGGGACGGCTCGTTCCAGGAGATCTGCCAGGAGCTGTCCACCCATGTGCGCCACCACCTGCGGCCGGTGGTCTTCGTACTGGACAACGAGGGCTTCTACGGCATCGAGCAGATGCTGGTCAGCCCCTGCTACTACAAGGACAAGCCGTCCGACGGCGCCGACTTCTACAACGTGCTCCACCCGTGGCGGTACGAGAAGCTGGCCGAGGTCTTCGGCACGGACAAGGACCGGATGCACGGGTACGAGCTCACCACCCACACCGAGCTCGAATCGCTCCTGCTGGACATCGTCGACCCCGGCAACGACATCAACCACGCGCCGATCCTGGCCCGCGTCCGGCTCAGCCGGCACGACTACCCGAGGGCGCTCCAGTACAAGATCGACGAGAAGTGCCAGTAGGCCCCCTCGTCCGCCGGGACCGGGAGCCGGCCGCACCCGAGGTGTCGGGTGCGGCCGGCTCCCGCGCTGACCGCCCGCACGCGCGCGGGCGGTCAGCGGTGGTGCGCCACGGACCCGGCCGCCGGGTGCCGACTACCGCGTCCGGGAAGCCCGGTGGGCGGCGATCAGGTCCCGGTACCAGGCGTAGGAGGCCCTCGGCGTCCGCTCCTGCGTCGCGAAGTCGACGTGGACGAGGCCGAAGCGCTGGCTGAACAGCCCCTCGGCCCATTCGAAGTTGTCGAGGAGGGACCAGGTGTAGTAGCCGCGGACGTCGACGCCCTCGGCGGCGGCCCGGGCGAGGGCGTCGAGGTGGGCGGCCATGAAGTCGATGCGGGGCTGGTCGGGTTCGACGGACTCCTCGACGGAGCAGCCGTTCTCGGTGATGGTGACGGGTGGGAGGGCCTTGCCGTAGGTGTCGCGGAGGTCGAGGAGGAGGCGGGTGAGGGCGTCGGGGACGACGGGCCAGCCGAAGGCGGTGTGGGGGACGTCGGGGATGTCGACGAGGTCGAAGGGCAGGCCGGGTTCGGTGGGGGCGGCAACGCGGGTGGGGTTGTAGAAGTTGAGGCCGAGGCCGTCCAGGCCGGGTGCGTGGATGAGGTCGAGGTCACCGTCGCGCACGGCGCCGAAGATGTCCTCGAGGACGCCGAGGGCGGAGAGGTCGGGGTAGCGGCCGAGCAGGACGGGATCGGTGAACAGCCGGTTGTGGAGGGCGTCGTAGGCCCGGGCGGCGGCCGCGTCCTCGGCGGCGTCGGAGGCGGGCTCGACGGGGGTGAGGTTGTTGGAGAGCATCACCTCCAGGCCCCGCTCGTGGAGGATCGAGGCGGCCAGACCGTGGCCGAGGAGCTGGTGGTGGGCTGCCGGGAGGGCCTCGAACATCAGGGTGCGGCCGGGGGCGTGGGTGCCCAGGGCGTAGCCGAACACCGTGTGGACGAAGGGCTCGTTGAGGGTGATCCAGGCGGGGACGCGGTCGCCGAGGCGGTCGGTGACGATCCCCGCGTACTCGGCGAAGCGGTACGCGGTGTCGCGGTTGAGCCAGCCGCCGCCGTCCTCCAGGCCCTGCGGGAGGTCCCAGTGGAAGAGGGTCGGCAGCGGCGTGATGCCGGCCTCCGACAACGCGTCCACCAGGCGGTCGTAGAAGGCGAGTCCGGCCGGGTTGACGGCGCCGGCGCCGGTGGGCAGGACTCGGGACCACGAGACGGAGAAGCGGTAGCCGTCCAGCCCGAGGCCCTTCATCAGGGCGATGTCCTCGGGGTAGCGGTGGTAGTGGTCGCAGGCCACCGCGCCGGTGTGGCCGTCGCGGACGGCTCCCGGCCGGGCGGCGAAGGTGTCCCAGACGGAGGGCCCGCGGCCGTCCTCCTCCACCGCCCCCTCGATCTGGTACGCGGCGGTGGCGGCACCCCAGCGGAATCCCGCCGGCAGGTCGTAGCGGTCCGACATGACAGCCTCCTGACGTAAACGTGAGGGTCACTCATGTTACTGGCGCGGAATCGAAACGCCAGAGGGCGAACAGGATGCCCGGCGGGAGCCCTTCCCTCTCGCGTTGCCCCGCAGGACGGCCCAGGGGCGACGGATCACCTACGGTTCGGAGCGCCGGAGGACGTCGACAACTGCCGTGCGGGGAAGGGCCCGTCCTCCCGGCGGGGCGGGAGGACGGGCCCGGTGGAAGGACGGACCGGAGCGGTCAGTGGCGGGTCAGCGGCGGGAGGGGCCGCTCGTGGTCGGGCGAGGTGGAGAGGACCGGGCCGGTGCTCGACGGGGTGGTGCCGGCGCGGACGGGCAGGCCGCCCGGGACGGCGTACATCGCCTCGTCGAAGGCCCGGCCGTCGGCCGGGGCCCTGCCGACCGCGAAGACCGCCACCGCCCTGCCGTCGAGGACGGAGGTGGAGAGGTAGTCGCCGACCATGCTGCCCCCGGTCGTGGCGGCGATCCGGGACAGCGGCATCGGGCCGGCGACGGTCAGCGGTGTGCTCCAGGTGGCGCCGCCGTTGGCGGAGGAGATGTATCCGACCTCCAGCCGGCAGGTGACGTCGGTGCAGTCGGCTTCCGGGTAGAAGTAGTAGTACAACCCGAGCTTGGCGGTGGGGCCGGCAGTGGCGCGGTCGACGCCGAGGCCGGGCAGGAAGTGGTCCGCGCCGCTGGTGGTGGGGTCGATCGGCACCCTGGTCACGGCGGACCAGCTGGTGCCGTCGGGCGAGGTCGCGTAGACGATGTCGTTGGCCGGGCAGCCGGCCCGGAAGCGGCAGTCCTGCCAGGCGACGTAGACCCTGCCGTCGGCGTCGATCTCCGCCGAGGGCAGGCCCTCGCCGTCGCGCAGGCCGCCCGCGACCTCGTGCGCGGAGACGTCCGCGACCAGGACCGTGGAGCCCCAGGACCTGCCGCCGTCGGTGGAGGTGAAGGAGCGGATCGAGGTGGTGTCGGTCGAGAAGGGGACCACGACCGTGCCGTCCGGCCGCACCAGCGGCTGGCCGCCGAGGCCCAGGTTGACGCCGGACGGGGAGGCCGGGGCGGACCATGTGGAACCGCCGTCCCGCGAGACGGACATGACCATCAGGTCATCGGAGGACGGGATGTCGACCTCGATGTAGCAGGTGCCGAAGTATCGGCTGGTCGGAGTGTTGTCGCAGACGATCCACTCCTTGTCGTAGGCCTGGCCGTCGAAGCCGACCGCCGGCACCGGCTCCCGCCAGCTCCGGCCGTCGGCGGAGCGGCTGACGGTCACGCCCACGGGGTTGCGCCCCGAGTCGATGACCAGGCCGGCGACCATCCAGGTGCCGTGCCTGGCGTCGTAGGCGACCGACGGGTCGGAGGCGCGGGCCCAACGGCCGCCCTGCTGGACGGTGAGGCCGGGCAGCATGCCCTGCCGCCAGCTGACGCCGCCGTCCATCGAGGTGCTCCAGCCGAGGCCGGCCGCGCCGCCGTCGACGAACCGCCCGACCTGGAAGGAGGAGACGATCGTGCCGCCCTGGGCGAAGGTGTCGGGCTCCACCTCGGTGGCGTGCTGGCTGCCGGTGTCGGTGAGCGGGTCGGCGCCCACCCGGACCAGGCTCGGCCCGACGGCGGCGGTGTCCGAGGTGGGCGTCGCCGCGACGGCGGCGGCCGGGGTGGTGGCGGCCGGGGTGGCGGCGGCGCTCGCGGCCGCCGGCGCGGTGCTCCAGGCGGCGCCGGCCAGGGCGAGGGCGGCGGCCGCGACGGCGGCGAACGGCCGCCGCCAGGGGGTGGGGGTGCGCGGGTGCTTCATCCGAAGCTCCTTTGCGTGGGGGTGGGAGTACGGACGACGGGCGCGGTCCGGGGGCACGGCGCCCACCCCTGCTGGTGCGTATGGTCAGAGGAGCGCGGCGTCGGACCGAGCGTCCGGGGATGTCCGACGGTGATGGCGGCCGTCCTCCGGACCCGGCCGGAGGAGGGCATGCGGCGGCCGGGGAGCGCCCGGCGGACGAGAAGTGGAGGACCTTCGTGCGGAAGCGCACGTATGGTCGCAAATCGGTAGTGTGAGCCCGGCCATGACATCCCACAAGATGTGTGACCGAACTCACGGAAAATCAGGCCCGGCGCCCATCACGCCGGATCTCCGGGGCGAATACCGGTGGTTTGTCATCCGTTTTCGGCGGCCCGGACGTCCTGGGGACATGAAGCGCGAAGCGATCCGCCCGGGGGGCTCCGGGCCCGACCCGTTCGACGAGTTCGTCGCAGCGCGGTACCAGGCCCTGCTCCGGGGGGCCTACCTGATCACGGGGGACGTCCACGACGCCCGCGACCTGCTGCACGACGCCCTGGCCCAGGTGTATCCGAAACGTTCGGCGATCCGGGACGTGGCGGCGAGCGAGGGGTACGTCCGCAGGACGATGGTCCGCACCCACGTGTCGCGATGGCGGCGGACCAGACGCGAGGTGCTCACCTCCGCGCTGCCGGACGGGCCGGCGGCCCAGGAGACCGAGCGGGACGACGAACTGGCCGCGGCACTGGCCGGGCTGCCGCGACGGCAGCGGGCGGCCGTGGTGCTGCGCTACTACTTGGACCTCCCGGTGGCGCAGGTGGCGGAGGAGCTGGGGTGTTCGGTGCCCACGGCGAAGACTCACCTGGCGCGCGGGATCAAGGCGCTTCGACAGGAGATGGAACCGGTGGAGGAGTTGGTGAGTCGTGAGCGCTGAGGACAGGTTCGAGGAGGAGCTGGTCACCCGGCTCGGAGCGCATGCCGCGGGAATCGGTGGCAGCCCGCCGCTGACCGAGCTGCACGAGGCCGGGCGCCGCCGGGCCCGACGGCAGGCGGTCGTGCGGGGAGTCACGGCGGTGGCGGTGCTGGCCGTCGGAGCGGGGGCGTTGACACAGCTCGTCGGCGGCCTCGGGGCCGGCCGCACGGGCGCGGCCGGGGCGGGCCCGGGCACGACGAGTCCGACACCGAGCGCGACGGCGCCGGGACGCGTGACCGTGATGCTGAACTGCACGAACGGGCCCTCGTCGATGCGGACGCCGGGCTGGCACCAGCACGGCGCCCGGCTGCTGCCGAGTCCGCCGTCGGGCCACCCCTCGGGCGGAACGCCGTCGTCCGGCCTTCCGGCGACGGACCAGCCCTCGTCGGGGATGCCGTCGACCGGCGGCACGACGACCGGGGCCCCGACAACCGGCGGCACGACGACCGGGGCCCCGACAACCGGCGGCCCCACAACCGGGGCCCCGACAACCGGCGGCCCCCCAACCGGGGCCCCGAGCTCCGACGCCCCGTCCAGGCCCGGCTCGCCGTCGACCTGGCCCACGGCCTCGGGCTCGCTGTCACCGTCGTCATCGTCGGTGTCGGCGGATCCGGCGGAGCTCGCCCTGAACCAGGCGGGTCAGGCCATCGAGGGACTGGCGATGACCGACTACCCCGACCAGTACTTCGGCACCTGCCGCGACCGGAGCACGAACACGCTGTACGTGATGCGCGTCCCCGGCAGCGGACTGGACGCCGCCGTGACCCGCATGGCGGCACCCCCGGTGAAGGTGGCGTTCGCCGACGCGGCCGGCTCCCGCGGCCAGCTCATGACGTTCCTGAACCGGATCCGCGCGGACACCGAGGAGTGGCAGGCCAAGGGTGTGGAGATCGAGGGGCTGACGCTCGCCATCGACGGTAGCGGCGTGATCGTCGACACCCCGCAGTGGCAGTCCGCGGCTGCGGACATCAAGGCGAAGTACGGTCCCCTGGTGGCCGAGGTCCGCTGACGGTCGGCGCCGTAACATCCCTTGCCGTCAAGCGACTTGACGCCAGGGACCACAGCACCGGACCACCGGACCACTGCTGACGGCAGGCCCCGCACCCCCACGTGCGGGGCCTGCCGGCGCTGCACCGGTGCCCGGCCTGGCGTCCCGGAGAGGCCTCAGGAGACGAGCGCCTCGTCCTCGCGCGCCCCGGCCACGGGAGCGGCGACGACACGCTTCCGGCCGAGGCCGAAGGCGGTGACGACCGCACCGAGGAGCACCGCGCCCACCGGCACGGCGAGCGCCGCGTGGAAGCCGTCCAGCTTGTCCCGGACGGTGCCGTCGGCCTTGGTGGCGGCCAGGTTGACGGTGGTGACGACGGAGAGGCCGAGCGCCGCACCGAACTGGAACGAGGTGTTGACCAGGCCGCCGGCCAGGCCCTGTTCCTCCTCCTCGATCCCGTCGGTGGCCGCGATGGTGAGCGGGCCGTAGGCGAGCGAGAAGGCCATGCCGGTGAGGATCATGGTCGGGAACATCGCCGCGTAGCTCCAGTCGAGGCCCACCGGCAGGAACAGCGCGTAGGACACCGCGGCCAGCAGGAAGCCGCCGAGGATGACCTTGACGTTGCCGAACCGGTCGACCAGCTTCGGGGTCAGGGTCGGGGCGAGGATCGCGTCGCATCCGACCGCCAGCAGGGCGAGACCGGTCTGCAGCGAGTTCCAGCCGCGCAGGTCCTGCAGGAACAGCGTGACCACGAACTGGAAGCCGAAGAACGAGCCGGCGAAGAGCATCGCCCCGAGGTTGGCGCGCACCAGCGGGCCGGAGCGCAGGATGCCCAGCCGCACCAGCGGGGTGGCCGAGCGCTGCTCGGCGACGACGAACAGCACCAGCAGGAGCAGGCCGCCGCCCAGGATCGCCAGGGTGACCCCCAGCTCGGCGTCGGACTCGCCGAAGCGGACCACCGCGTAGACGAGCAGCAGCATCGCGCCGGTCGCGGTGATCGCGCCCAGGACGTCGAACTTCTCGTTCGGGTCGCGCTGCGGCGGCGCCTCCCGGGGGATCAGCGCCAGAGCCCCGAGCAGGATCGATCCTGCGAGGATCACCGGGGCGAAGAACACCCAGCGCCAGCTGATCCCGGTGAGCAGACCACCGACCACCAGGCCCAGCGAGAAGCCCGCGGCCGCGGTGCCCGCGTAGAGCAGCAGGGCCCGGTTGCGCTGCGGGCCCTCCGCGAAGGAGGTCGTGATGACGGCCAGGCCGGCCGGCGTCATGAAGGCCGCCGACAGACCGGTCACGAAGCGCGCGAGGATCAGGATCCAGCCCTCCGTGGCGAATCCGCCGAGGCCGGAGAAGAGCACGAAGGTGGTCAGCCAGAACAGGAACATCCGCCGCCGGCCCAGAAGGTCGGCGGTGCGGCCGCCCAGCAGCATGAAGCCGGCGTAACCGAGGACGTAGGCGCTCAGCACCCAGCTGAGCGCTCCGGTGGACATGCCCAGGTCGGCGCGGATGGAGGGCAGCGCCACGTTGAGCATCGCGACGTCGATGCCCTCCAGGAAGATGGCGCCGCACAGGACGATCAGTACACCCAGGGATCGGCCGGTGATCCGGCCTGAGTCGCCTTCCGGCGATGCGGTTCGGGTTGACACGGAGTTCTCCTTGCGAGGCGTCACGGAGCCCGGGACCGGACGGCCGGGGTCGGTTCCCGCACGGCCTGCCAGTTCCCTCTTGTAAGCAGTCGCCATCCTGCGGCAGCATGAGGAACCGTGGAAGAAGGCACTTCGAAGTTACCGACGCACTGCACGGATACCGACGGCGACTACGCGGTCCTGCAATGGGACACGCGTGAGGACTGCGAAGTCCGCCAGATCCTCGACCGGATCGCCGACAAGTGGTCGCTGCTGGTCATCGCCCTGCTGGACCGGCGCTCCCTGCGCTTCACCGAACTGCGCCGTGAGATCGACGGCATCAGCCAGCGGATGCTCACCGTGACGCTCCGCCAGCTGGAGCGGGACGGCCTGGTCAGCCGCACCGTGCATCCGGTGGTCCCGCCCCGGGTGGACTACGAACTCACCCCGCTCGGGCGCACCCTGCACTCGACGATCCAGTCCCTGGTGGTGTGGACGGAACAGCACCAGAACGAGATCGCCAGGGCCCGTTCCCGTTACGACATCCGGTCCGACGCGCCCTGACTCCCGGCGTCCTCGGTGGCGCCGGCCAGGCCCCGTCCTCGACCGGGCGCGGCTGGTCGGCCCCACCCGCCGAGGGCGGAACCGCCGTACGTCATACGCCGCCCGCCGCCCGCACCCCGATCAGGCGAGGTCGCGCACCCGGCGGATCGGACCGACCAGCAGGATCGCCGGACCGGCCAGGCCGCACACGGCCAGCACCACCAGGGCCGTGCGCGGCCCCCAGGCGGTGGAGGCCGCGCCGGCCAGCAGCGCGCCGACCGGGGTGGCGCCCCAGGAGACGAACCGGACGGTGGCCATCACCCTGGGGAGCAGCTCCGCCGGGGCGTGGGTCTGCCGGTGGGTGCGGGCGACGATGCTGGTGACCACGACGCCCGCCGAGAAGCCCGCGTTGCCGACGGCGAAGACCAGCACCGCCCAGCCCGAACTCGCCGCCGGGAGCAGGAAGGTGAAGAGCGCGGCCACCAGCGCCGCCCACCGCAGGGCGCCGCCGCTGCCGATCCTGGACACCACCCGGGGTGTGAGGGCGGCGCCGGCCAGACTGCCCAGGCCGCCGGTGGCCATCAGGGCGCCGACGGCGGCGGCCGGCGCGTCGAGGGTGTCGATCAGGAACACCGGAGTGAGCGTCATCAGCCCGCCCGCGACGAAGTTGACGACGGCGGCGTCGGCGGCGCACGGCCCGATCACGGGGTGGCGGGTGACGAAGTGCCAGCCCTCGCCGATCTGTTCCCGCATCCCCGCGCCGGCCGGCCGCCCGGCGGGCCGCTCCGCGCGCGGCAGGCTGCGCAGCAGGGCGGCCGAGACCAGGTAGCTGACCGCGTCCAGCACCATCGCGGCCGCACCGCCGACGAGTTGGACCAGGACCCCGCCGAGCGAGGGGCCGGCCAGCTCGGTCGCCGCGCTGCTGCCGGAGAGCAGGCTGTTGCGGGCGGTCAGCTCCTCCTTGGCGACGATCGAGGGCAGGAAGGTGGAGTTGCCGACGTCGAAGACCACGCTCGCCAGCCCGACCAGCAGGGCCACCGCGACCAGGTGCGGCAGTCCGAGCACCCCCAGCGCGGCCGCCACCGGCACCGTGGCCACGGCCAGCGCGCGCACCAGGTCCATCACCACCTGGGTGCCGCGCAGCGGGAGCCGGTGGACCAGGACGCCGGCCGGCAGCCCGACCAGCAGCCAGGCCAGGTACCCGGCGCCGGTGACCAGGCCGACCTGCCAGGCCGTCGCATGCAGGGTGAGCACGGCGATCAGCGGCAGGGCGACGGCGGTCACCTGGTCCCCGAGCCGGCTCACCAGCGATCCGGTCCAGTAGCGCCGGAACACCCCGGCGGACGTGCGGAGTTGCGCCTCCCATCGCGCCTCCCGTTGCGCGTTCCGTTCCGCCCCCGAGCGGTCCGTCGTGACCGCCGTCCGTACCGTCACATCCACCCTCGGTCCCACCCCTTCTGTCGCCAACCGGCCCACCCACCGGGTGGGGGGGAGTCCCCGGCACGGCCGACACGCACCCCTGAGTCCGACACCGACCGTGACCGAGTGGCCGAATCCACCGCCCGCGACGCCCGGGCCCACGGCTGCGGCACCCAACGCCCCTACTGGACGGCCGCGTTGGCGGAGTCCGCCACGCGGCGATCGACCCAGCGGGGATCGGCCGAGGACGCACCCACCCTGATCGACGGGCTCCTCGCACACTGACGGCAGGCCGTCACCGGCCCCGCTCCGACGCACCGGGCGTCCGCACAGCCGCCCGGGTCCTGACGCGTCCCTGCCCAACTCTCCCGACACTCACACCCCAGGCGTCGACAACACTCGGCAGGACCGGGCCCCGGACAGAGCGGTTGCACCGCCGTCCGACAGGATGGGGTGGGTCAGCGAACGGAAGCGGAAGCGGAAACGGAAGCGGAGGAGGAAAGCCGATGTCGAGGTACGACATGCTCGTCGTCCTGCCACCGATGGCGCCCGAGCGGTACCGCAAGGCCCTGATCGCCGCCCTCGCGCCGTACCACAGCGAGCTCGAAGTGCCCCCGTACCGGGACTACGAGCCGGCGGACCCGAACAGCGCGTACTGGGTGCGGGCGAACAAGGAGCGCGGCATCCTGCCGGACCGGGACCGCCTCGGCTGGGCCGAGGTCGCCGACGTGATGAACTCCCGGACCGGACGAACCCCCGGTGACGACGGCTATCTTCACGTCGACGGGACCGGGCGCGGATACTTCCTCAGCACCCGCAATCCCCGCGGCGAGTGGGACGGCCTGTCCCTGCGCATCGAGGGCCCGCGCCTGCTGCACCGGCCCGACGCCATCGCGGACCCGCGACTGGTCAAGCACCTCTACGCCGAACCGCCCCAGGGCCGCGACCTGCTCGGCGGCCTTCCCAACCGGTGCGACGGCGGCCCGCGCGGACTGCTCGACTTCGAAGCGCTGCGTGCCGCACACGAACGCCTCGCCGCGGCCCGGCACGACGCGTGGGCCGCGGGCGGCGACGAGCCGTGCGACTGGCCGTTCCGGTTCACCGAGGACCGGGCCCGGAACATCGCACGGGCCCGCGCCACCGCGGTGCCCGGCCACGCGCTGCTGCGGCTCGACGGCTCGTGGGCCGACCACGACGACGCCGGCTACCTGCCGGACGCCAACGCCTACCTGGACGCCCTGGCCCCGGAAGCCGTCGTCCTGGACGTGTACTGCCACTGCTGACGGGACGCCGGGGCGGCGGGCCCGGAACCCGAAACCCGCCGGACCCCGGTCGGATCGGAGTTCAGGACCGCTACGCGATGGGGCCGATCAGCCGGTTCTCCTGCCCGGCGACGGGGCACGCCGCCCCGTCAGGACTTTCGGCGCACGTTAGGTCGAAAATGAACGGCGCGACAATTGCTTTCCGGGAAAATCACGCCTTCGATGGAAGAACGCGCCATGAACGCATGATCTGCGCGCGCGAGGATAGGGCAGCACGGCGCCGTGCCGGTCGACGCGGACGACTCGGCTGAGCCGCCCGGGCTCTCCTCGGGGTCGCCGTCGGTGGGGTCGCCGTCGGTGATGACGCCGCCGTTGCCGAAGCCGATCCACCGGGAGATGCCGCCGAAGGCCCCGGTCCGACGGCCAGGGCGCCTCGGACCGCCCTACGCCCCGGCGACGAGCATCCCGCCCATCACCAGCATGGTCACGGCGACCAGCCCGTCCAGCACCCGCCAGGCCTTCGGCCGGGACAGGACGCCGGTCAGCAGCCGGGCGCCGAAGCCCAGGGCGGCGAACCAGCACAGGCTGGCCAGCGCCGCGCCCGCGCCGAAGGCCCAGCGCAGGTCGCCGCGGTCGGAGGCGAGCGAGCCCAGCAGGAGCACGGTGTCGAGGTACACGTGCGGGTTCAGCCAGGTCATGGCGAGGCAGGTCAGGACCGCTCGCCGGACGGAACCCGTCTCCGGTCCGCCTCCGGTGAGCGCGGCCGCCGGATCCGGGCGCAGCACCCGTCGGGCCGCCAGGAAGCCGTAGCAGAGCAGGAACGCCCCGCCGACCAGGCCCACGGCGGTCAGCGCCGCCGGCCAGGCCGTGACCACGGTGCCCACCCCGGTCACGCCGAGCGCGATCAGCGCCGCATCCGAGAGGGCGCAGATGGCGACCACCGCGAGGACGGCGTGCCTGCGCGCGCCCTGGCGCAGGACGAAGGCGTTCTGGGCCCCGATGGCCACGATGAGGGAGAGTCCGGTTCCGAATCCGGCGATCACGGCCGCGATGGTGCTGCTGTTCATGGCCTCGACCGTATGGACGGCGTATCGGTGAGTACAGCTAAAGATTCTTACGTATCCTTAGCGGTAGTTATGGACGAGCTTCCCCTGGACCAGGTCCGGACCCTGCTCGCGGTGGTCGACGAGGGCACCTTCGACGCCGCGGCCGCCGCCCTGCACGTGACCCCCTCGGCCGTCAGCCAGCGCGTCAAGGCCCTGGAACAGCGCACCGGGCGGGTCCTGCTGCTGCGCACCAAGCCGGTACGGCTCACCGAGTCCGGCGAGGTGGTGGTCCGTTTCGCCCGCCAGCTGGCCCGCCTGGAAGGCGACGCCCGCGCCGAACTTGGCCTGGCCGCCGAGCAGGGCCCGGCCCGGGTCCCGATCGCGGTCAACGCCGACTCCCTCGCGACCTGGTTCCTGCCCGCGCTCACCCGGGTGCCGCAGGACCCTCCGATCTGCTTCGAGCTGCACCGGGAGGACGAGGCCCACACCACCGCCCTGCTGCGCGAGGGCCAGGTGATGGCCGCCGTCACCTCCTCGCCCGACCCGGTGGCCGGCTGCACCGCGCGGCGGCTCGGGCTGGCCCGCTACCTGGCCGTGGCCACACCGGAGTTCGCGGCCCGGCAGCTCACCGGGGACCTGGCCGAGGACCTGTGTCACGCCCCCACCGTGGTCTTCGACCGGCGCGACGAGCTCCAGGACGAGTTCGTCCGGTCCCTCACCGGGGGGCGCTCGGGCGCCGGGCGGATCCGCCACCTGGTGCCCGCCTCGGACGGGTTCCGGGACGCGGTGGCCGCCGGTTTCGGCTGGGGCCTCGTGCCCGAACCGCAGGCCGAGCCGCTGCTGCGGTCCGGCCGACTGGTGGAACTGGCGCCCGGTCGGCCCATGGACGTCGCCCTGTACTGGCAGCAGTGGAAGCTGGATTCGCCCGCCCTGTCCACGGTCGCCGAGGTCGTCGCGACGGCCGCCGCCGAGGCCCTGCTGGCCGAACCCACCCGCCGCCGGCCATAGCCGGCCCTGGATGCACGGCGCACGGCGCACGGCCAGGCCGCTGCCGGTGGCGGCCGCGCGCCCGCGCGCAGAGGGCCGAGGGCCGCGAGGCGGACTGCCACCGGGCTGCGACGAGGAGCGGCACAAAAGGGAGTGACACCGGAAGCGCGTTGACGCGCAACGGATCCACGGCGGCCCGGCGGGCGCGCGGCCGTTCCCGGAATTCCCCGGAAATCCGCACCGCCGGAAATCGAAGGCCACATCAGTGCCGGAAAATCAACATTTACTTTCCCGGAATCGCTCTGCATAGTGGTGGGTCGAATCGAGAGGGGGCTCTTCCTTGTCGCAGATCCACGGCAACGCCGCACAGCAGGTGGAGCTGGAACGGGTGCAGGTGTCCGTCATCGGCGAGCTGTTCGACGAGCGGCTCGCCGGGGCCCGGGCGCAGCTGGGCCGGGTGCTCGCGTCGGCGGCCGGCAGTGCGGGCGAGGTGTACGAGCGGGAGGTGGCGGCCGGGCGGCTGGCGGGCGAGGTGCGCCGGCTGGAGGGCGCCGAGGGAGGGCTGGTCTTCGGCCGGATCGACCTCGCGGACGGGACGGTGCTCCGGATCGGTCGGCTGGGCCTGCAACGGGACGAGGACGAGCTGCCGCTGCTGGTGGACTGGCGGGCGGAGGCGGCACGGGCCTTCTACGAGGCGACGCCGGTGCACCGGATGGGGCTGCGCCGGCGCCGTCATCTGAGCCTGGCAGGCCGCACGGTGGTCGGGGTGAGTGACGAACTGCTGGACGGCTCGGAGCCGACCCGCGGGGACGTCGTCGGTGACGGCCCGTTGGCGGCGGCGCTGCAGGAGCGGCGCACGGGTCGGATGGGTACGGCGGTCGCCACGCTCCAGGTGGAGCAGGACGCGATCGTCCGGTCGTCGCACCGCGGGGTGACGGTGGTGCAGGGCGGGCCGGGCACCGGGAAGACGGTGGTGGCGCTGCACCGCGCCGCGTACGTGCTGTACGCGTTCCCGAAGGCGGCCGAGCGCGGCGTGCTGGTCCTGGGGCCGAACGCGCGCTTCCTGGACTACGTCTCCCAGGTGCTGCCCTCGCTCGGGGAGAACGACGTCGTCCTGGCGACGTGTGCGGAGCTGGCCGGTGTCCGGCCGGGTGCCGTGGACGGGTTCGGGGTGGCGCGTCTGAAGGGCGGTGCCGAACTGGCCGACGCGCTGGTTGGGTCGGTCCGCGCGCGGCAGGCGCCCTGCGGGGACTTCACCGTCCGGGTCGGGCAGGAGTGGGTCCGCCTGGCGGAGGGAGAGGTCGCCGGGGCGCGCGAGGCGGCGCGGGCGAGCGGACTCGCCCACAACCGGGCGCGCCGGCTGTTCCTGGAGCTGCTGGTGGACGCTCTGACCGGCGCGCTGGCCCGCGGCATGGCCGAGGACCTGGAGCGCATCGACGCCGAGGTCGCCCAGCTCACCGGCGTCGACTTCGACAAGATGGCGGCCCGGGACCTGCGCAACCTCGGCATCGACGGCGAACCCTCCACCGGGGCCGACGAGTTCGACGCCGACGCCGTCCGGTCCGCGCTCCTGGACGACGCGTACGTGGACCGGGCCGTCGAGGAGCTCTGGCCGCGGCTGGTGCCCGGCGGGGTCATCGACGCCCTGCTGGCGGACGCCGACGCACTCGCCGAGTACCTGCCGCACCTCACCGACGACGAGCGGGCGTCGCTGCTGCGCTCCCCCGGCGCGCCGTGGACCGAGGCCGACGTGCCGCTCCTCGACGAGGCGGCGAGCCTGGTCGACGGGCCGCCCGAGCAGGACTTCGGGCATGTCGTCGTCGACGAGGCGCAGGAGCTGACGGCCATGCAGTGGCGGATGATCGTGCGCCGGTGCCCGGGGCGGTCGATGACGCTGGTCGGTGACTTCGCGCAGGCGGGCCCGGCGGCGACCGCGCGGGACTGGGACGAGGCGCTCGCCCCGCACCTCGGCCGGCGCTTCGACCTGCGGACGCTGACCGTCAGCTACCGGACCACACAGGAGATCCTCGCCACCACCGGGGAGTTGCTCCACCGGATCGCCCCGGCGCAGCCGCCGGTCCGGTCGATCCGGCACGGCGACGAGCCGCGGTCCGTCGCGGTGGCCCCGGAGCGGCTCGTCGGCGAACTCGTCCGCGAGCTGCGGGCGCAGGCCGCCGCGCACCCCGGCGAGCTGCTCGGCGTCGTCTGCGCGGACGGCCGGGTGGCGGAACTGGCGGCCGCCGGAGTCGAGGAGTACGCCCGGCTGGTCCCGGCGTCGGAGGCGCGCGGCCTGGAGTTCGACGAGGCCGTCGTGGTGGACCCGGAGGGGATCGTCGCGGCCCGTCCCGCGGGCGAACGGGACCTGTACGTCGCCCTGACCCGCGCCACCAAGCGGCTGTGCACGGTCGTCGTCCGGGGGTCACGGGCGTAGCGGGACGTCCGGCGCGGCCGGGCCGGGCGGTGACCGTCCGATCCGGTTGATCCGGTTGATCCGGTTGCTCCGGTTGCTCCGATGTGACGAAGCCCGTCGTCACCGTCGTTGCTGCATCGCGCGGTCTTCTGCCGCGCGTCGCTGCCGGTCTGCCCTGTCCTTCGCCGCGTCCTTGCGGGCCTGGGCCGCGTCGGGGGGCTCCACGACGTGATTGCAGTTGCCGCAGACGTAGCCCCCGCGCGGGCCGTAGATGATCTCCGCTCCGCACTGGGCGCAGTTCATGCCCGATACGCCCACCTCCCGAGTGGTGACCTCTCGGGAGGTGGCGTTGGCCGGCGGGGGGACGACGTGCCAGCACGAGCCGCACACGTACCCGCCCAACGGCCCCTCGGTGGCCGGTTTCCTGCACTTGCCGCAGCGCGGAGACTTCATGGCTACCTCTCGGCGGGCTGGACGCTTCGGAGGAACAGCCTAGGGATGTGTTCCGGATGCACCCGGGTGGGGTTAACCCCACCCCTCGTCCGCCAGCAGCCTCCATGGCTCGCGACACCCGCCGTTCCTAGCCTGGGTCACGTCGACGACCAGCGACGATCCGCCGACGATCCGCGAGGGAAGGCACCACCATGGCACGCCGCCACGACCGCTCCGAGTACCGGTCCGAGTACCGGCCGTCCGGGCCGACCGGGCCGACCGGGCCGACCGGGCCGACCGGGCCTTTCGATCCTTCCGGCCGGGCCCGAGTCGCGATCGAGTTACGGGCGGTGCGGCGCAGCTACGGGCGCGGCGGTGAGACGGTGCACGCGCTGCGCGGCATCGACCTGGCGCTGGCGCACGGCACCTTCACCGCCGTGATGGGCCCGTCCGGCTCCGGCAAGAGCACCCTCCTGCAGTGCGCCGCCGGCCTGGACGAGCCGACGTCGGGCGAGGTGTTCCTCGGCGGCGAGGAGATCACCGGCCTGAGCGAGAACCGGCTGACCGAACTGCGGCGCAGCCGGGTCGGGTTCGTGTTCCAGGCGTTCAACCTGCTGCCCTCGCTGACCGTGCTGCAGAACGTGCTGCTGCCACTGCGCCTGGCCGGTGAGCGTCAGGACCGTGACAGGGCGCGGGAGTTGCTCGACCAGGTCGGTCTGGGTGGGCACGCTTCGCGCCGGCCGGGCCAGTTGTCCGGCGGTCAGCAGCAGCGGGTGGCGATCGCGCGTGCGCTGATCACCCGCCCCGACGTGGTGTTCGCGGACGAGCCGACGGGTGCCCTGGACACCCGCACCGCACACGAGGTACTGGGACTGCTGCGGCACGCGGTGGACACGATGGGTGCGACGGTGGTCATGGTGACGCACGATCCGGTGGCGGCCTCGTTCGCCGACTGCGTGGTCTTCCTGGCCGACGGCATCCTCGCGGGCGAGTTGCCCCACCCGGATCCGCAGTCCGTCGCCGACCGGATGGTCACGCTCACCACCGGCCGGGTGGAGACGGCGGCGTGAGCAACGGCCTCGCGCGCGCGTCGGTGCGCTTTCGGCCCGCCTCCTTCGCGGGCACGTTCATCGCCCTGCTCTTCGCCGCGGCGGTCATCATGGCCTGCGGCACCATGCTGCAGACCGGCATCACCGCCACCGTGCCCCCGGTCCGCTACGCGAACGCGCCGGTCGTCGTCGCGGCCGATCCGGACGTCGAGATCGTCCGCAAGACCGGCAAGAAGGAGAAGACCGTCGACCGGCCCGTCTCCGACCGGGCCCGCCTGGATGCCGCCCTGGCCCGGCGCATCGCCGCGCAGCCGGGCGTGGCGGCGGCCCGCGCGGACTCCGCCTTCCCGATCCAGCCGGGCCCTGCGACGCCGGGCCTGACGGGGCGCGGGTACGCGGCGCTCGGCATCGCCGGCGGCGCGGACACCCTGGTCGAGGGCGTCGCCCCCGGCGACGGCGAGGTCGTCCTCGACGCCGCCAGCGCACGCGCCGCCCACCTCGCCCCGGGCGCGAGCCTGAGCCTGGTCGCGCCGGGCGGCAGCGGCACCTACCGGATCTCCGGCCTGGCCGCGCCGCAGAGCGCCGGCCCCACCGCCTGGTTCGCCGACGACACGGCGAGCCGGCTCTCCGGCCACCCCGGCCGCGTCGACGCCGTCGCCGTCCAGCCACGCGAAGGCGTCAGTGCCGGGGACCTCGCCCGGCAACTGCGCGGCGCGCTGCGCGACACCGCCGACCGGAAGGCCGCCGGAGCATCCCAGCCCGCCGCCTCCCCCACCGGGATCAGGGTGGTCACCGGCGACGCCCGCGGATCCGTCGAACAGCCGGCGCTCGGGAACGGCCGGACACTGCTCATCGCGATCGGCGGTTCCTTCGGCGGCACCGCGACCATGACGGCCGTCTTCGTGGTGGTGTCCACCATCGCCCTGGCCATCGGCCAACGAGCGCGCGAGTTCGCCCTGCTGCGCGCCGTCGGCGCGACACCCCGTCAGATCCGCCGCTCCGTCGCCACGGAGGCGGTACTGGTGGCCCCGCTCGCCGGCGTGCTCGGCCTCGTCCCGGGCGTGGCACTGGCCCGCTGGTGGTTCGACGGCCTCGCCTCGCGCGGCGCCGTCCCCCCGGGCGTCGAACTGGACGTCGGCCCGCTCCCCGCGCTCGTCGCCGTCGCCACCTGCCTGCTCGCCGCACTGGCCGCCGGCTACCTCGCCGCCCGGCGGCCCTCCAACCTGCGGCCCGGCCAGGCGCTCGGCGAGGCGTCGGTGCCGGTGGCGCGAACGGGCGTGGTGCGGACCCTCCTCGGGGTGGTGGCCATCGCGGGCGGCGTGGTGCTGACCGCGGTCGCCGCCAACCTGAGCGGCGAGAACGCCGCCAACACCGCGCTCGGCGTGGTCATGTGCTTCCTGCTGGCCATCGCCCTGCTCGGCCCGTGGGTGGCCCGGATCGCCGCCGGAGTACTCGGCCTGCCGCTGCGGGCCGGCGCGGGCGGCGCCGGCGGATCACTGGCCGCCGACAACGCCCGCGCCAACGCCCGCCGACTGACCTCCGCCCTCACCCCCATCGCGATGGTGAGCGCCTTCTGCGGCACCATGCTGTTCATCCAGAGCAGCGTCCAACACGCCACCGGCGAGCAGGTGCGCGAGGGGATCACGGCCGACCACGTGCTCGGCTCCACCGGCCCCGGCCTGCCCGCCACCACCGCCGAACAGGCCGCCCGGGTGCCCGGCGTCGACGCCGCGATCGGGCTGCTGCGCACCGGCGCCGTCTACCGCTCCGACGGCAAGCTCCGCTCCGCCAACGCCCTCGGCGTCTCCGGCGACCCGGCGAAGCTGCCCCGGGTCCTCGACCTGGGAGTGCGAACCGGTTCGCTCGCCGACCTCGCCCGGGGCACCGACACCGTCGCCCTCGACACCGCCCTCGCCGACAAGCTCGGCCTCAAGGCCGGCGACCGCGCCTTCTTCTGGCTCGGCGACGGCACCCAGGCTCAGCTGACGGTCGTCGCCACGTACGAACGCGGGCTCGGCTTCGGCCAGTTGATCCTGCCCCAGGCGGCCGTCGCCACCCACGCCGCCGTCGCCTACGACAGCCAGGTCCTGGTCGCGGACACCCCCGGCACCGACCGCGCCGACATCGCCGCCCGGCTGGCGAACCTCTCCGCCGACGCCTCCGGCACCACCACCGCCACTCCCGGCGCACTCACCGTGGCCGACCGCGCCGGATACCTCGCCCAGACCGACCGCAGGCGCGCAGCCGGCGACTGGGCGAACTCCGTGATGGCGGGCGTCCTCGGCGGCTTCGCGGCGATCACCGCCGCCAACACCCTGGTGATGACCGTCCTCGACCGCCGCCGCGAAGTGGCCCTGCTGCGCCTCACCGGCGCCACCCGCCGCCAGGTGCGCGGCATGATGCGCTGGGAGGCCCTGCTCGTGGCCGCGGCCGGACTGCTGCTGGGCGGCGCGATCGCCTGGATCACCCTCGTCCCGATCGCCCGCGGCCTCGCCGGCACCGCACCGTACGTCCCGCCGGGCACCGCCCTGACCCTGGCCGCCGCGGCCGTCGCACTCTGCCTCGCCGCGACCGCCCTGCCGACCCGGGCCCTGCTGCGCACCCGTCCGCTCGCGGCGGACGGCTGAACCACGTCCGGGTCGGGCCTCGCCAGTGCCCGGGTCACGTGTCCTCAGTCATCGGTGTGCCGAACGAACATGTTCCGCCAGCGCTGACTGAGGACATGGCGTTTGCCCGCCGCCAACGGCGCAAGTGCCTTGCGAGCGGCGCGGATGTCCTGGTCCCGCCCACTCCAGCTGCGAGTCGACGACGCGTCGCTACGGCGATAGACAGCGGAAACGGTGTTCCACTGCCGAAAGCCCAGAACCTTTGCGAGTGCCACCCGGTTCTCCGCCCACGCCCGCGCAGTCGGACGCGCCTGGTGACCAGCCGCACCGACGCTTCCTGTTTCCAGGCGAGCCAGGTCGTCGTCGACGAGGCGGGCACCTACGAGGCCATCGGCCAGTTCCTGACGGATCGTCGCGAGCCATCCCCACAGAGTGGAGATCAGCCCGCCGACCACGACGCCGATCAGACCGAACCACGCAGCATCCACGCGGCGATGGTACGTCAATTGGTCCTGGTTCTGGCGCATTTGGACCGCCGACCGGGCCGCCGGTAGCGGGCCCGGGGGAGAACTCCTCCAAGCCGGCGGCGCCCGAGCCGACCCGCAGGCCGGCTACGCGTCGAGCGGGATGGTGGCGACGGTGTCCCAGTCCGCGTCAGCGGGAGCAGCCGATTCCCCAGGCGGCGGCCCGGGCGGCGGCGGCCGCACGGTTGGGGAGGTCGAGCTTGGCGAGGATGTGCTCGATGTGGGTCCCCACGGTGCGGGGCGTGACGTACAGCCGTTCGGCGATCTCCCGGTTGGTGCGGCCGGCCGTCAGTTCGGCCAGGACCTGCAGCTCGCGCGGCGAGAGCCCACCGGGCCGGGACGAGGCGCCCTGGCCGGGAACGGCTGCCCCGGCGGCCTCCTCGGACCGCGGGCCCGCGTGGGGGGCGACGGCCGCGGCGAGCGCCTCACTGAGCAGGGTGACCACGGCCCGCGCGGGATCGGGCGCTGACCGCGGCCGTCGGGTGCTCACGTTCAGCACCCCGACGTACCGGCCGTCGACGGCGAAGAGGCACTGGGCCACCCCGTCCGCTATGCCGAGCGGGCGCAGCACCTCCCGGAAGCCCGGGGAGGCGGCCAGGAGCCGTCCGGGGACGTCCCCGAGCCAGAGGCCGCCCCTGGCCGGGCTGCGGAGCACGGGGAACACCGGGTCGTGGTGGAGCCGCGTCTCGATGTACGCGGTGGCGTCGTCCGGGTAGCTCCCGGCCAGGGTGGTGTGGCAGCCGCGCAGCGGATCCCACCGGGCCAGCGAGGCGTGGTCGTACTCCATCACCCCCGACAGCGCCGCCAGGACCGCGTCGAGGCCGGTCGTGCCGGCCGCCGCACCCCTGGCGGCCTCGCGGACGCCGACGGCCGCGTCCAGGATCTCCGCCACGCTCCGCTCCGCTGCCATCGTCCCAGGATGATCATGTGCCCGGAATGCGTCAAACGCGCGCCCGGACCGCGACTCGCCGCGCCGGCCCCGCGGGGCGTGCCGGAGGCACCGCAGCAGGTGATGCGGCAGCTCCGGCCGTGTCGATCAGCCGGAGGACCGGGCGCCGGACGTGCCGCGGCGGGCGTCCTCCCTTCCGCTCCTAGCGGCGGGCGAGCGTCGCCGCGACGGCGGTGCGGGCGGGTTCGCGGGGGTCGGGGTCGGTGGAGAGCCAGGCGAGGTGGCCGTCGGGGCGGACGAGGGCGGCGGTGACCCCGGACCAGGCGGCGCGGTGGCCTGCGGGACGGCTGCCGGCCGGAGGGGCGGTGTGGACGTCGAGGCCCGGCGTCACGTCGTGGGCCAGCGGCGCGAGCGGCGACGGGGTGTCGGGGGCGGTGGTCAGGTCGAGCAGGACGTAGCGGCCGCGGCGCAGCAGGGGCAGCAGTGTTGTGCCGCCGTGAACGGGGAGGTCGGGGGTGCGGGTCCCGGTGAGCGGGTGGGTGTCGGACGGTTCGGCGGGCGGGTAGTGGACGGCGAGTCCGGAAGCGCGCAGGGCCAGGGCGTCGGAGAACTCCGGTACGTCGCCGATGAGTTCGCTCAGCAGGTCTCGCATGGCGAGGTTCTCCGGGGTGTAGCCGGTCATCAGGCCGGTCTGCGCGCTGGTGCTGCGCAGCAGGTCGGCGCCGACCGGGTGGCGCTCGGTGTGGTAACTGTCGAGCAGGCCGTCGGGGGCGGTGCCGGCGAGGGTCTGGGCGAGCTTCCAGCCGAGGTTGCCGGCGTCCTGGAGTCCGACGTTGAGGCCGGGTCCGCCGGCGGGGAAGTGGGTGTGCGCGGCGTCGCCGGCGAGCAGGACCCGACCGTGGCGGTAGCGCTCGGCCTGGCGGGTGGCGTTGCCGAAGACGGAGATCCAGTGCGGGTCGCGCATGCCGAGGTCGGTGCCGGCGATCCGGCGCACCCGGGTGCGGAGTTCCTCGATGGTGGGGGTCTCGGGCGGCTCCTGGACGCTGTGCGCGTCGTTGCCGACCACCCGGTGGAGGCCGTCGGGCAGGGGGAAGACCATGACGGTGCCGTGCTCGTTGAAGGCGGTGTGCGCGGCGGGCGGCGCGTCGAGCGTGACGTCGGCCATCCAGGCCCACCGGGTGGCGGACGTGCCGGGGAAGCCGATGCCCGCGGCGGTGCGGACGGTGCTGCGGCTGCCGTCGCAGCCGACCAGGTAGGCCGCGCGCAGTTGCCGGTGCCCGGTGGGGGTGTCGACCTGGACGGTCACCGCGTCGTCGTGCCGGGTCAGACCGGTCACCCGGTGCTCGCGCAGCAGGCGGACGCCGACGGCCTCGGCGTGGGCGGCGATGAGTTCCTCGGTGCGGACCTGCGGCAGGACGAGGGTGAACGGATAGGGCGTGTCCAGCCGGGAGAAGTCCATCCGGGTGGTGAGCGCGGCGAAGTGCCCGTTGGGCACCCGCAGTCCTTCGGCCAGGAAGGGCGCCACCAGCCCCCGGGCGGCGAACAGTTCGAGGGTGCGCGGGTGGACGGTGAGGGCGCGGGAGTGCGGGTCGGGCTCGGCCCGGGTCTCCAGCACGGTCACGTCGACGCCGTGGAGCCGCAGCTCGCAGGCGAGCCAGAGCCCGACCGGTCCGCCTCCGGCGATGACGACCCCGGTGGCCTGTTCGGCAGTGGCGGGTGCGGTGGTGGTGTGTGTTCCTTCGGGCATGACGAGACTCCCCTTCTTGGTCGCTGACCAATAGCGATGCCTCCAGTAGACTAGGTCAGTGACCAAGAAGCAAACCCCGGCCGCCCCGCGAACCCGGCTCGACCCCACCGCCGTGGTGCGGGCGGCACTCGAACTGCTCGACGAGAAGGGCGCCGACGCCGTCTCCCTGCGCGGCACGGCCGAACGCCTCGGCGTACGGATGAACACGGTGCTGTGGCACGCCAAGACCAAGGCCCGACTGCTGGAGCTGATGGCCGACGCGATCGTCGCCGGGATCCCGCTCACCGACCTGCCCGCGGCCCCGGACGAGCGGGCGCGCGAACTGGCCCGCCGCTACCGCCGCAGCCTGCTCGCCCACCGCGACGGCGCGGCCGTCGTCGCCGGCACCTACGCCGCCGAGCCCGCGACCCTCGCGTTCGCCGAGCACCTCGTGGCGGCCCTGCTCGACGCCGGACTCGACGAACGCCGGGCCGCCTGGACGTTCTGGAGCATCCAGTACCTGACACTGGGCCTGACCCAGGAGGAGCAGGCACTCGCCACCTCCGGCGAGGAAC
Source organism: Kitasatospora sp. NPDC001132 (assembly GCF_053598415.1). Taxonomy (NCBI): domain Bacteria; kingdom Bacillati; phylum Actinomycetota; class Actinomycetes; order Kitasatosporales; family Streptomycetaceae; genus Kitasatospora; species Kitasatospora sp. NPDC001132. The sequence goes on from NZ_JBSFKF010000002.1 coordinate 39,138, forward strand.
ACACCCTCGGCCCCGCACTCGCCGCCGGCGGCTACCCCGCGCTCGACCGGGTGGTGCCGCACCTGGAGGACACGGCGTTCGACGAACGCTTCGAGTTCGGCCTCGACCAGCTGCTGCTTCCCCGACCCATGTGATCGCACGTCAGGCAGGTTTGACGCCCGGACAAGCCGCCGAGCCGGTAGCGGACTGGCTACGCCACTGCCCGCCGGACGCGGTAGTTCCAGCGCGTGAGTGACCGGACGACGGTTTCGGCGCCGATGGGGTTGGCGCTGTGGACGAAGACGGTTCCGATCCGGAAGGGCCGCCCGTTGAAGGCGGCTTCTTCCATGAGGGTCACCACGGGCATGATGCTGTCGTCGCCGCCGAGATCGTGGTCGAGCCAGAGTTCGTCGACGAAGACGTCGCGATGTTCTTCCAGGAGCCGGACGCCCTCACGGCTGGTGCGGGCGATCCGCGTGACTCCGGGGAGCGGCCGGAGGTCGTCTATGCCGAGGATGACGGGCGTCGGTACGACTGGATCCTCTTTCATCTGATCATCATCGCAGTAGAGCGGCCGCCAGAGTTGCGGGAATACCGCACCTGGCTCCCGCCTCCCCACGAAGGCGGCCACGCCCCCCGCCACGCCGGTGGCCCGCGGGATCGCCCGCGGGCCACCGGCGGGCCGTCAGGGTGCCAGGCGGTAGGCGCGCAGCACGGTCTGCTCGACGGTGGAGCCGTCGGCGGCGCGTGCGGTGGCCTTGAGCGAGACGAAGCCGCCGGCGCCCTGCGGCGGGTCGACGGTGACGCGGTAGCCGCCGTCGGCCGGGGCGACGGGGGCGTCCTGCCAGGTGGCGCCGTCGTCGAAGGAGACCCGCACACTCAGGCTCGCGGTGGCCGAGGCCGGGGCGCCCTTCTGCCGTTCGACGGCGGCGAGCAGGGTGTGCTGCCGGCGCGGCGTCTGGTTGTCCGGGTCGACGGGGGCGGTGAAGCGGACGGTGTCGACCGGCAGCGCCGTGCTGCCGGTCCGGCCGTCGGGCCCGGGGGCGACGGCCGCCGAGCGGAAGGTCCAGACGGCCTCGACGGTGCCGGACAGCATCGCCCAGGGTTCGGCCCGTACGGCCTTGGCGGTCAGCCGGTAGGAAGCGTCGCCGGCCGGCACGGCGAAGCGGGCCTGTTCCTGGTCGCTGCCGCCGACGCGCTGCCCGTCGCGTTCCAGTTCGAGGCGGACGGTGTCGTCGAGCATGCGCGGCCACGGGGAGCCGAAGTGGCCGGCGGAGGCGTCGCTGAACAGCTGCGGGGCCACGGTGAGGTAGCCGTCGCTGGTGCGGGCCATGGTGGCGCCGCCCTTGTCCGGGGCCAGGCCCGGGCCGATGACGGCGGCGTTCCAGCGTTCCGCGCAGGTCGCGCCGGCGGCGCAGCGCACCGTGCCGCTCTGGCTGGTGGCACTGGGGACCATCTCGCCGCCGGGGCCGGCGGTCTGGCCGAAGGTCGTCTCGCGGAACTGGTCCTTCACGGTGAAGTACTCGGTGCGGGTGGCCGGCAGCGCGAAGTTGGGCTGGCCGATGCTGAAGAGGCCGAGGCCGCCGGCGGACGCGAAGCTGCTGAAGTCGCCCGCGGTGCCCGGGCCCTGGGCGAAGTAGCGGGTGTTGAGGGTGGCGAGTTCACCGGCCTTGACGGTCAGGGCCGGGTCGGGCAGTCCGCCGGTGGTGTGCACCAGCAGGTCGTAGCGGTCCGGCAGTCGGCCGTTCTGCGCGGCCGGGCCCTCCTGGATGCTCTGCGTGACGAAGTCGAGCCGGCCGGTGGTGGGCCGGGCGGTGGGGACGACGTACAGGTTGCCGGGCCGGGCCAGGACGGCGAAGGAGTCCGCGCAGTCGCCCTCGGGGGCGCTCCCGGTTGCGCGGTGGCAGTAGCCCGCGGCGAGCGACCAGCCGGTGGTGGCGCGGCCGGGGACGGTGACGGTCAGCTGCCGGCCCTCGCGGGCGTCGACGGCGAGCCGGGTGTCTCCGCGCAGCTCCAGCTCGGGCTGCAGGAACAGCGTCGAGGTGCGGCTCGCGGTGCCCGAGGCGGGGGTGACCAGCTCTCCGCCGAGGTTGTAGCGGCCCTCGGGCACCCGCGCGGTGGCCGTGCCGCCGGTGAACCGCAGCTGGAAGGTCTCTCGGGTGTCCAGGTTGACGAGGTTGACCGTCGACGAGGTGTTCCAGGTGCCCGGCCCGATCGGCGCCCCGTTGCGGTCGACGGCCGTGACGGTGACGTCGTGCCGCACGGCCTCGCGGGTGAGCGCGTAGGCGGTGGTGACGGCGGCCCCGCCGGGCCCGGTCGCCCGCACCCGCCCGGTCAGCGACGCCCCCGAGGGGACGCGGGCCGGATCGACGGTCACGGTGGCCGACGCCGTCGCGCCCGCGGGCACCGTCAGGCGGGAGGGGGAGACGGTGAACGCGCCGGCCGCCGCGGTGGTCTCGACGGCCAGGTCCAGGGTGACCGGCGTCCCGCCGTCGTTGCGGTACTCGACCGTACGGGTCAGCGGCGCGCCGCCGGGCGGGCCCTCCAGGTGGATCCCGGTGCCCTCGGCGGTGGCGGACACCTCCTGGGCGGTGGCCCGGGCGAGGTCGACGCGCCCGGCGCCCTGCTCGTACGCGCCCTGGCCGGCGGCCGGCGCCGCGGAGGAGGTGAGCGCGGCCTTGAGCTGCGCGCCCTTCCACTGCGGGTGCTGCTGGGCGAGCAGGGCCGCGGCCCCGGCCACGTGCGGGGCCGCCATGGAGGTGCCGGAGATGGCCGTGTACCGGTCGCCGACCGGTTCCTGACCGTTCGTCCCGGCGGCCCGGGCGGCGACGATGCCGACGCCGGGCGCGGTGAGGTCCGGCTTGACGGCCTGGTCGCCGACGCGCGGGCCCCGGCTGGAGGACCGGGCGAGCGCGCCGTCCCGGTCGACGGAGCCCACCGTCAGCGCGGCGTCGGCCGACCCGGGGGTGCCGACGGTGCCGGGGCGGCCGCTGTTGCCGGCGGCGGCGACGAACAGGGTGCCGTAGCGGGCGGAGAGCGTGTTGACGGCCTGGGCCATCGGGTCGGTGCCGTCGGTCGGGGGGCCGGTGAGGCTCAGGTTGACGATCGGCGCCCGGGCCGCGGCCCACTCCATGCCCTGGAGCACCCAGGACTCCTGGCCGTTGCCCTCGTCGTCCAGCACCCTGCCGACCAGCAGCTCGGCGTCGGGGGCGACGCCCTTGAACCGGCCGTCGGAGGCGGCCCCGGTGCCGGCGACGATCGAGGCGACATGGGTGCCGTGCCCGTCCGGGTCGGCGTTCACCGGCGCGTTGGCGGGTCCGGTGAAGTCGGAGGTCTCGCCGAGCGAGCCGGCCACGTCGGGGTGGCCGCGGTCGATGCCGCTGTCGAGCACCGCGACCTTGACGCCCTTGCCGGTCCAGCCGGAGTTCCAGGCCTGCGGGGCGCCGATCTGGGCGGTCGAGTGGTCGAGCGCCGCGGTGACCTTGCCGTCCAGCCAGACCTTGTCCACGCCGCCCGCGCCGGCCGCGGCGAGTCCGGCGTCCGGCCGCGCGACCAGCTGCCACAGCTCGCCCGCCCGCGCCTTCGGGGCGCGCAGGGCCGCGCCGTGCACGCTCTCCAGCGCGCGCACGGCGGTGGCGCCGGCGGGCGGCGCGGCCGCGGCCAGGCCCGGGGCGCCGGTGTGCTCCGAGCCCAGGATCAGCGGCAGTTCGGCGGTGTGCGCGTCGTCGTAGCCCTGGGCGATCAGCCCGGCGACGTCGAACAGCCGGGGGTCCAGCCGTCCGGAGTCCAGCGGCCCGACCGCGTCCGAGGGGACGAGGTTCAGCGAACCGGGCGCACCGGAGCGCCGGACGAAGGTCACGTCCTCACGCCCCGGCCCTGGCCGCACGCCGGCCAGCGCCACGGCGCCGTCGGCACCGACCCGGGCCGTGACCGTGTCGCCGGTGACCAGGGTGACCTGGACCGGACGGCCCGGCGTCGGCCCGTCCGCCGCCGCGTCGGGCGCCGGGCCGGGATCGGCCCAGGCGGCGGGTGCGGCCAACGAGGCGACCAGCGCCGCGCCCAGCACGGCGGCCGGCCACCGCCGGGCCGCCCGGGGCCCTCGCCCGGGCGTGTCGTTCCTGTGGGTTCCTCGCACAGGTGTCCTCTCGATCTGGCGGCGCCACGGATCCCGGGGCCGCGCACAGGTTCTGGCAAGGAATCGACGGAACCCGGGGCAGCGGAGGATGTCATCCGAGGATCAGAAACCCGGAGAACTTCCGGTCCCCCTGACGACCGGCGAACTTTTCCCGCCACCCGTGACATCCCGGCACCGGGTGCGCTCCGTCGGAGTGGACAGAGACGAACGGAGGACACGCCCTGTGCGTACCGCAGACCTGGAGGAGTTCCGCGGCTTCGCCGAGGACCGGTTGCCGCACCTGCGGCGGACCGCGTACCTGATGTGCGGCGACTGGCACCACGCCGAGGACATCACGCAGACCGCACTGACCAAGCTGTACGCGGCCTGGGGAAGACGGCACCGCATCGCCAACCTGGAGGCCTACGCCCACCGCGTACTGACCCGGACCTGCATCGACCACACCCGGCGCCGCTGGCGCCGCGAGGACCCGACAGCCGCACTCCCCGACCGGCCCGGTCCGGGCACCGACCCGTCGCTCGGCCTGCAGGTCCGCGCCGCGCTCGCCGCCCTGCCGCCGCGTCAACGGGCCGTGGTGGTCCTGCGCTTCTGGGCCGACCTGGACATCGCGGACACCGCCAAGGCCCTCGGCTGCACCGCCGGAACCGTCAAGAGCCACACCGCCCGCGCACTCACCAAACTGCGCACCCTGCTCGGCGACACCGACCCGTTCGACGAACTCGCCGCCAACCCCACCCCCTTGAAGGAGCTGCTGTGACCCACGACGCCCTCGACCCGCAGGACGAGCTGCGCACCCTCCTCGCCGCCGGGCTCGGCGCCGAACCCCCGCTGCGCCCCGACGCGGTCGACGCGGCGGTCGCGGGCGGACGCCGCCGCCGCGGCACCCGCCTGGTCGTCCGCGCCGGCGCCGCGACGGCCGCCACCGCCGCCCTGGCCGCCCTGGTGGCCACCGTGCCCACCACCGGCACCCCCGCCCCGGGCGCCCCGGCGGCGGCCGCCGACCCCCTGACCGGCCCGCTCACCCTCGCCGGCTCGGAAGGCGCGAGCGCCGTACCGCTGCGCCCCGACTCCTTCGGCTCCGGCAGCGGCCGCGCCACCGACTGGACCAGCGAGCACCTGGCGACCACCCTGGCCGGCCTGCTCCCGGCCGGCTCCACGACCGTGGGCGCCGGCGACATCCCGGGCCGCACCTTCCGGGTCGCCTGGCAGGCCCCGGCCGGCCCGGTGAACTTCGTCGGCGGCGCCGAGCACACCGCCGAGGCGCCCAAGGTCCCGTTCTGCGCCACCATCGCCCTGCCCGTCGTCACCCCCCGCCCCGGTGTGCCCAGCCCGCAGGAGGTCGCCCCGCGCACCAGCTGCCACCTGGTCGACCTCCCCTCCGGTGCGCACGGCGAGGCCGTGACCCTGACCCACCCGCAGAGCGGCCGCACCTCCCAGTACGTCCGCCTCCAGCGCACCGACGGCCGCACGGTGACCCTCCAGCAGTGGACCGACCAGCCGGACGCCGGCCTGGCCGAGGCCGCCCTCCTGGCGATCGCCGACAACCCCGCCTGGCAGTTCTGACCGACCCACCCCCGCCCGGCCGCCGCGCCCCGGGGGCCGGACAGGGACCACCGGAGTGACCCACGAGGGCCCGTGCCGCGCAACCGCGCGACACGGGCCCTCGCCCCGTTCCCGACCGGCCGCGTCCGGAACCTCGCCGCCACCGTCGGCTCACCCGGCACGGCCGAAGGGGCCGGTGCCCGACCGGCCGGGGGCGGCCCGCCGGGCACCGGCGGGCCGCCCCCGGTCCCTGAGATCAGTACCAGTTGGTGCAGGCGATGTTGTAGCCCCACTGGGGGTTCGCGTACGGGCTCCCCGCCCACTCGGCCGCGGAACAGGCGCGGTACCACACGCCCCCGTCGTCGTACTTCGTCGGCAGGGTGTACCAGCCGCCCGGGCCCACGTACGTCCGGTCGAGGAAGCTGTTCCAGGTCCGGCCGCCGTCGTGGGACTGGTCGTAGTAGAACGCGACGTTGCCGCTCCCCGCGTACAGCCAGCCGACGACGTAGTGGTGGCCGTCGCTGCCGACGTACTGGTTGATCTCGACCGTGTTCACGTGCCCGTCGGGGTTGTAGGTGGCGGTGTTCCACACGCCGCTGTCGAGGGCGGGCTTCGCCGACGCTGCCCCGGCCACGGGTGCGGCGCCGGCCGCCGTGGCGGCGAGGGGACAGAGTGCGAGGGTGGCGGCCGCTGCCGTGGCGGCGGCTATGGCGCGAAGACGCATCGTTCCTCCGGTCCTGAGGGCTTGGCTGGCGCTTCGACCGACGACTGGACGTCGGTGCGCGAGGAGTTCGGTCGGCCGGTGGTACACCGGCACGCGCCGGTCCTCGCTCCCCGGTCCCCGGCCCCTTCTCCGGACCGGCCCCGGTGCGCTGGTTCCAGGAAACGCCACGCCACCTGACGGGTCGAATCATTCGAAGTTCTTCGACGGATCGGCGAAGGAGGGGCCGTTCGTGGTACGGATCCGGGTGCCTTCGCCGACCGGACACGATCCCGGCCTCCGGTCACTCGTCAGGGCCCGATCGGCCGGGCGTCAGCGCGCGATCGGCCGGGCGTCCCACGTCAGCCCGCCGCCCCGCCGCTGACCTGCCAGTCCCTCGGCGTCATGCCGTAGGCGTCGCGGAAGGCGCGACTGAAGTGGCTGGAGTTGGCGAAGCCCCAGCGCCGGGCGATGCCCGCCACGCCGAGTTCCGCGGCCATCGGGCGCAGCAGGTCCCGGCTGCAGCGTTCCAGGCGCTGGGTCCGGATCCACCCGCCGACCGTGAGGTCCTCCTGTTGGAACAGCTTGTGGAGGAAGCGCACCGACATGAAGTTCGCCTCCGCGATGGTGGACGGCGAGAGGTCCGGGTCGCGCAGGTTGCGCAGGATGTGGTCCTTGACCCGCTCCAGCGAGGCCGCGGTCCGCGAACCCTGCGGCCGCACCAGCCCGGCCCGGTCGTCGACGAGCAGCGCCAGCAGGTCGAGTGCCGTGGCTGCGGCCCGGCGCCCGACGGCCTCGTCCAGCCCGGCCGCCTCGCGCGTCATCTGCCGGAGGTAGCCGGCCAGCAGCGCGGCACTGCCCTCGGCGCCGTCGAAGGTGGTCGCGGTGAGCGCCCGCAGGTCCTTCTCCCGGACGTCGAGTTCCGCACGGGGGAACTGGAAGGAGGTGAAGGCGAACTCCTCCTCGATCCTCTTGCGGAACACCCGGGAGGTGTCGGTGAGGGAGAATCCGCCGGGCCGGATGAGCGTCTCCCTGCCGTCCTGCTCCTTGAGCGCGACACCGCGCTCCTGCAGGCTGAGGATGAGCGTCGGCGAGTCGCCGTCGGCGATCAGGCGCCTGGTGCGGGTCACCATCTGCGGCCCGGCCTGGACCCTCGAGATCCGCACCGGACCGAGCCGGTGGCCGGTGATCTCCCCGGGTGACGGCTCCTCCTCCAGGAAGTCCACGGCCATCGGCACGAAGGCGTGGGACACGGCGTCGTGCCACACGTCCGCCCGGTCGGAGGCGGACAGCGACGCGGTGGAGAGGGATGCGGTGGAGCGGGATGCGGTGGAGCGGGAAGGGGACACCGGGTTCCTCTCCGGTCGACGGGTCATCGGGACACCGGGCCTGGGGTGTCCGGCCGGGTGGCCGGCTCGGTGCCGCCGCGGGTGTCGCGCCACCGGCTCGGCGAGACGCCGTACGAGGCGCGGAAGAGCCGGCTGAAGTGGGCCGGGTCGGTGAAGCCCCATCGCTGGGCCACGCCGGAGACCGTGCTGTCACCGCCGTCCTCGCGGGTGAGCTCCTCGGCGCTCTCCTGGAGCCGGCGGCGCTGGATCAGACGGCTGACGGTGGTCCCCTCCCCTTCGAAGAGCTTGTGCAGGGAGCGGACGGAGATGGCGTGCGCGGCCGCGATGGTCTGCGGCCCGAGTTCCGGATCCTTGAGGTGCCGGTCCACGTAGGCGTGGATCTCCCGGATCCGGGTGTGCCGGGAGTCCTCCGTGCGGGAGTCCTCCGTGGCGGGCGTGTCACGGGCGGCCTGCTCGGTGACGAGGGTGGCCACCAGGTCGGTGACGTTGCGGGCCAGTCGGCCGGCGACGAACTCGGGGCAGTCCTCGGCGGTCTCGGCCAGGGTCAGCAGGGACTGCGCGACCAGGGCGGCCACCGGCCCGCCGGCATCGGCCACGGTGGCCGTCACCCGCGCCAGTTGCTCGTCCCGCGCGCCGAGGGCCCGGCGGGGGATCAGGCACGCCCTGACGTCCACTCCGTCCGGGTAGTCGACCACATGAGGGGTCTCCGAGTACCAGAAGGAGACCGCTCCCGCGGGGACCTCGGTCGTCCTGCCGTCCTGCCGCACCACGGCGCCGGTGGCCCCCATCACGGCGACCACGAAGAACCCCTCGGCCTGCCGGGTGCCACGGGCGATCTCCCGCGGGCCGCGGGTGTAGCACCGGGGGCCCGCCTCCGTCGTCAGGAAGAGCAGGTGCCCCAACTGCCGGGTCGTCATCCGGCCCGGGTCCGACGCAGGCTCGTACGAGGCGACCGTGAAGGGTACGGCGGCGACGGGGACGGCCCCGCTCCGGCGGCGGAGCGTGCTCCCGTCGTCCGACTGCCCGGCCGTGTCGGTCACGGATGCCATCGGTCCTCTCCCTCCGCTCGACATGGCTTCCAGCATGGGACACGGGATGACTTACGTCGGCGGCAGGATGACTGTGAAGCGACTGTAGGTGATGTGTCGCCGAACACATGACCATCCGTGCACTCGAACCGTGCAATGCGCGCACCTACACTGCAACGGTCCAGGTCAGGGCACTGGCGCAGGCGCAGGCGCAGAGGAACTTCGGATGTCAGGCACCACACTGTTCGGCCGGGACGAGGAACTCGCGGCCGTCGACGCACTGGTCGACGCCCTGCCCGAGCGGGGCGACGCGCTGCTGGTCCACGGGGCCCCCGGGATCGGCAAGTCCGCCCTGCTGGACCACGCCGCCGCCCGGGCCGGGAGCGCCGGATTCACCGTCCTCAGGGCAGCGGGTGTCCGGGCCGAGACCGAGCTGCCGTTCGCGGGGCTGCACCAGCTGGCCCACACCATGACGGAGCGCATCCCGCACCTGCCCGCCGTCCAGGCACAGGCCCTGCTGGGCGCCTTCGGCATGGCGGAGCCGTCCGACGACGCCTCCGCGCCCCGGTTCTTCATGATCGCCCTGGCCACCCTCGGCCTGCTCGGCGAGGCGGCCGCCGAAGCCCCCGTACTGCTGGTCGTGGACGACGCCCAGTGGCTGGACGCGCCGACCCTGGACGTCCTCGGGTTCGTCGCACGCCGCGTCGGCGCCGAACCGCTCGGTCTGCTCCTCGCCGTGCGCGACGACCGTACGGCCAGGCGGGGCGTCCCCGACATCCGCGAGCTGCACCTCGGGCCCCTGGCCCCGAGCGCGAGCGACGCCCTGCTGGACGCCCGCAGTCCCGGCCTCGACCCGGGGGCGCGCCGCCGGGTGGCGCGGCTGTCGGCCGGCAACCCCCTCGCACTGATCGAGCTCCCCCTCTCCCCGGCGGCGGACGCGGAGCCCACGGCGTCCGTGGGGTCGCCGGTGCTCCCCCGCACCGCCCGGCTCGAGCGCGCCTTCTCCTCGTGGCTGGCCGACCTTCCGTCCGACACCCACCAGCTGCTGCTGGTCGCCGCCACCACCGACGACGGTGCGCTGACCGAGGTGCTCGCCGCGGCCGCGGCCCTGACCGGCGCCGAGGTCTCCGCGCTGCCGCTGGAGCCCGCCGTGGCCGCCGGCCTGGTGCGTGTCGACGGGTTCAGGATCGCCTTCACCCACCCCCTGGTGCGCTCCGCCGTCCTGGGCTCGGCACCGCTCGCGGACCGTCTGGCCGCCCACGGCGCGCTCGCCGACACCCTCCGGGGACACCCTGACCGACAGGCGTGGCACCGGGCCTCGGCCGGCGGCCGTCCCGACGAAGCGGTGGCCCGGCAACTGGACCGGGTGGCTCTCGGCGCGCGAGAGCGCGGTGCCGTCACGGCGGCCCTGACGGCGCTGGAACGCGCCACCGCGCTGAGCGAGGACCCTTCGGGACGGCGGGCGCGCCTCCTCGGTGCCGCGGAGCTGTGCTTCGAACTCGGCCGGGCGGATCGCGTGTCAGCCCTGGTGCAGCAGGCCGAATCGCTGGGCCCGGACGTGCTGGAGCGGGCCCGCGTCGTCCTGCTGCGCGAGTGGCTGGAGTCGGAGTCCGACACGAGCACGTCCCGGATCCACCTGCTGATCGCCACGGCGGAGCAGGCCGCCGAGGCCGGCGATCCCGAACTCGCGTTGCGGCTGCTGCGCGTGGCCGCATGGCGTTGCTGGTGGGCGGACCCGGGTCGGGAACTGCGGGAGCGCGTCGTGACGGCCGCCGAGCGGCTGCCGGTCCCGGAACTCCACCCGGACCTGGTGTGCACGCTGGCGGGGGCCGCCCCGCTGGAGGCGTCGGCGACGGTGATCGACCGGCTGCGGCGCCTCGAACGCGAGGGCGGGTACGACGTCGTGGCCGCCGCCACCCTGGGCAACGCGGCCATCATGGTGAACGGGTTCGACCATGTCACCGGCTTCGCGCGCCAGGCGGCGGACGGACTGCGTCGTCAGGGGCGTCGGGGCCCGCTGACCAAGACGCTGGTGCTCCTCGCCCTCGCCACCGTGCACACCGTCGACTGGGAGACCGGGCTCCCGGCGGCCGCCGAGGCGGCACGGCTGGCCGAGGAGACCGCGCAGCCGCGCTGGCTGACCGGTGCCCGGGTGGCGAAGGCACAGTTCGCCGCGCTGCGCGGCGACCTGGACACCGCACTGGTCGCGATCGGCGAGGCGGAGGGCCAGGGGCTGACCGTGGTCGACCCCTCCAAGCTCGCGTACATCCAGATCGCCCGCGGCCTCATCGCCCTCGCCGCGGGTCGGCACGCCGAGGCGTTCTCCTGCGTCTGGCGGGTCTTCGACCCGGCCGATCCGTCCTACCACCCGTTCATGCAGACCATGGCCATCGCCGAGTTGGCCGAGGCCGCCACCAGCGAGGACCAGCGCGCCATGGCGAAGGCCGCCCTGCGACACCTCGTCACGTCCGTCGGGGCGAGCGAGGTCCAGATGATCCGGGTGAGCCTGGGATTCGCCCAGGCTCTGCTCGCCGACGACGAGGACGCCGAGGAGCGGTTCCGGGCGGCCTTCGACCTGGACATGTCCCGGGCGCCCTTCGTCCGTGCCCGGCTCATGCTCGCCCACGGCACCTGGCTCCGGCGCCACCGCCGGGTGACGGAGGCCCGCACTCCGCTGCGGATCGCCCGGGAGTCCTTCGAGGCCATGGGCGTGGAGCCCTGGCGTGAACGGGCGGCCCAGGAGCTCCGTTCGGCGGGCGAGGGCAGCAAGAGCCAGGGCCGCCCCGACCGGGACCTGCTCACGCCCCAGGAGGTCCAGATCGCCCAGCTGGCGGCGCGGGGCCTCTCCAACAAGGAGATAGGCCGGCAGCTGCACCTGTCACCCCGGACGATCGGCGCCCACCTGTACCGGATCTTCCCGAAGCTCGGGATCACCTCCCGCAGCCAGCTGAGCGACAGGCTGGACGAGCCGTCGGCCTGACCGTCGACTCCGGGCCGCGCACCCACGTCGGCGGGCAGCGGACGGGAGAAGAGGTGGAGACAGGAATCGAACCCGTCTGAACGGCCCTGCAAGCCGTCGCCTCACCACTCGGCCACTCCACCGCGACACCGGTGGAAACATTACACGGGCATGAACCGGAAACTCTCCGGAAGTGGCCTTTCTTCACTCCGGAAGGCTCTTAGTGGGTCTAGTGCTATTTCTTCCGACATGGCCTCGAAAGGCTCCGGAGGCCCGCGCGGGGAAAGGCCGGTTGCGCTAGCCTGTGCCGATATCTCCAACCCGATGGGATTTCATTGATGGCCGTCGAGGAATCACGGTTCCCCCGAACCGCGGAGCTGCGCTGCGAAACCGCCGCGAACCGGTGCCAGTACAAGAGCCTGCCCCTGCGCGACCTCCCCCCGCTCGGTGTCGTGCGCCGCGCCCGGATCGCCCGCGAGGGGCTGCGTGAGCGCCGCGACGGCGTTCCGGCGCCGGGCCGGCCCTCCCGCTTCGCCGAGGGGGACTGGGTCCGGGTGAAGGACGAGGCCGCGGTGCGCGCCACCCTCGACGACAGGGACCGCCACCGCGGCCTGTGGTTCACCGCCAGCCAGTGGTCGTTCTGCGGCGGCGTCTACCGGGTCGACCGCGTCGTGCGCCGCATGGTCGACGACCACTACCGGATGCGGCGCCTGTCGGGCACCGTCGCGCTGGCCGGCGCCACCTGCCACGGCGCCGACGGGACCCAGGGCTGCGGCATGGACTGCGCGCTGCTGTTCCGCGACGAATGGCTGGAGCCCGCCCCCGCGCCGGCCCCCGCCGAACGGCCCGTCACGCTGTGGGCGACGGTGCGCAGCCTCGCGGAGATCCGCGCGACCCTGGGCCCCGACGGGCGTCTGCACGGCGTGCCCTTCCAGGCGGGGATGGAGCGCCACGCCGGCACCCGGCACGGTGCCACCGAGTTGCGTCACCGGTCCCTGGTCTGGTGGCAGTACCCCGCCGGGGGGCGGTGGTTCATCCTCGACGGGCTGCGCTGCGGGGGTGAGCCGCTGACCGCGGGCTGCGACCGCCGGTGCGCGCTGCTGTGGCACGAGTCCTGGCTGCGCGTGGAGCCCGCCGCGGGGGCCGGCGCGGATCCGACCGTGGGATCCGCCGCCGTCCCCCGCTGAGCGGCCGCCCCCCACCGGGCGGCCGTCCGCGGCCGTCCGCGGCGGTCAGCGCCGCCAGCGGTCGCGCACCAGCTTCGCGGCCAGGTGCAACGGTCCGTCCCGGTCGCCGACGTAGCAGCGGGGAAGCGCGTACTCCCCGCTGTGGGCACCGGGGCTGACCGCGCACGCGTGGTCGTAGCCGGCCTCGGCCACCGCCTCCACCGCGGCGGCGTCGAGCGAGCCGTACGGGTAGCAGAACCCCGCGACCTCCCGGCCCGTGAGGTCCTCCAGGACGTGGCGGCTGTCGGTGACCTGGGCCTCCAGGTCCCGCGCGTCCAGGCCCGCCAGCCGCCGGTGCGTCAGCCCGTGCGAGCCGATCTCCATCCCGGCGGCGGCGGCCTCACGGACCTGGCGCGCCGTCATCAGCGGCTTGCGCGGGCCCTGCCGGTCCCAGTCGTTGTAGCCGCCCAGCCGGTCGGCCACCACGTAGACCGTCGCGGTGAAGCCGTGCTCCGCCAGGGCGGGCATGACCTCCTCCACGAAGTCGCGGTACCCGTCGTCGAAGCTGAGCCCCACCATGCCCGCCGCGGCGCCGTCCCGGTGGGCACGCATCAGGGTGCCCACCGACACCCCGCGCAGGCCGCGGGCGGAGAGCCACCGCAGCTGGCGGCGAAACCGTGCCGGATCGACGGTGATCAGATAGGGATCTTCGAGCGCCGGCGCCACCGAGTGGTACATGAGCGTCCACGGAAAGCCGCCCGCGACTGCGCCGGGCCTCTTTTCCGAACTAATACGCGGCTGAATGATTCGCATGTTCCGCTCCAGCTGTCCGATGGCACCGACTGTGCGGGGGGACCCCGAGGAAATTGCATTCTGGCAGCGCCGGACCCGGCTTCATTCCGCGCCGGGCGGCGCCGCGCCAATTCACCCGGATGCCGGATCGGGAATCGCCTGCCGAAGGCCCGGCCGGAACGGCCCGGACACGACGCCGGGGCCGGCGGGGGCGGACTCGGGAGCCGTGCGGGGACTCGGGCGAGGTGCGGGGACCCGGCGACCCGGCACGGCGCGCAGCCGGGCGGAGCCCGTCGCACCCGGGCCCGTCGCCGTACGCCCTCCCGGCCGTCGCCTGCCACCGCATCCCCGCCGCCTCCGTCGCAGGACCGCGCGGAAGGTCTGCTTCCAGATTGTGACGTGCTCCTGTCTAGTTCGTCTCCGTCCTGGTGTGGTGGGATGAGGCCTCACGGGGATGAACCGCTGACGGGGGTGTGTGCTGGTGCTGAGTCGATGGCTGCGGGAGCTGGACGGGGACGCGGCGTGCCTGACGGCCGTGGGGCTGGTACGGCTGGGGGCCGAGGACCGGCTGAGCACGGAGGGCGAGTCGACCACCTGGGTCGGCGGGGTGCGGGCGGCCTCGTTCGCCGATGCCTGGCTGGCGTTCGGGGACGGGTCCGCGGCCGGGCTGCGGGCGTCCGCGCCGACGGTGCTGCGGGCCGTGGTGGCCCGGGCCGCGGAACTGGTGCTCCGCCGCTGCCGGGAGGACGGGCCGGCGGCGCTGGAGTGGCTCGGGCAGCGCTCGGCGGAGGCCCGCGAGCAGGCGCAGCGGGCCGGCTCCTCGCACCCGGCGGAGCCCTGCGCGCTGACCCTGGTGTGGCACGGGGTGCGGGCGCTGACCGCCGAGGACGGGCCGGGCCACGTCGACCGGGTCGAGGAGCGCGCCGAGGCGTACGTACGGGAGCACCGCCGCCGCCGGGACACCCTGGCGCTGGTGCTGTGCTGCACCGGGATCGCGGCGTCCGCGCTGGTGGAGCTGTGCGAGGGTGATCCGGAGCGAGTGGCCGACTGGCTGGAGCAGGACGCGGCGCGCTGCATGCCGCGCGGCGGCCGGGTGCCGCTGTGGGTACCCGGCCGGCCCGCTCAGCCGGCCGGCTGAGCGCGGCGGCGGGCCGAGCGCGGCGGCGGGAACCGGGCGAGCGCGCCGGTCAGGCCGCGGCGAGCAGCCGGGCGACCTCCGTCATGGCCGGCCCCAGCGGCAGGTCGAGCCGGAGCGCGGCGAGTTCGTCCCCGCGCGTCGCCCCCTGGTTGACGATCGCGACCGGCAGGCGCGACCGGGCGGCGCGGCGGACGAAGCGCAGCCCGGACAGCACCGCCAGGGAGGAACCGAGGACCACCAACGAGTCGGCCGCGTCGACCAGTTCGTAGCAGCGCTCGACCCGGGGCGGCGGGACGTTCTCGCCGAAGAACACCACGTCGGGCTTGAGCACCCCGCCGCAGTCCGCGCAGGCGGCGACCCGGAAGCCGTCCACCGCGGACTGCGGCAGCCGTGCGTCACCGTCCGGCCGCAGCTGCACCCCGGGCCGACGGAAGCCCGGGTTGAGCTCCTCCAGCCGCCGGTCCAGCTCGGCCCGGGCGCAGGTGCGGCGGCAGTCGAGGCAGACCACCCGGTGGAGTCCGCCGTGCAGCTCCACGGCCTCCCGGGTGCCGGCCGCGTGGTGGAGGCCGTCCACGTTCTGGGTGATGACCGCCGCGACGTGCCCGGCCCGGTGCAGCCGCTCCACCGCGTGGTGCCCGGCGTTGGGCCGGGCCCCGGCGATCGTCGGCCAGCCGGTGTGGCTGCGGGCCCAGTAGCGGCGCCGGGCGTCGGCGCTGCCGGTGAACTCCTGGTACGTCATCGGGGTGCCGCTGCGGCGCCGGCCGGTGGCGCCCCGGTAGTCGGGGATGCCGGACTCGGTGGACAGGCCCGCCCCGCTGAGCACCACCGCGCCGCGCCGGTCCAGCAGCCGTACCAGGGCTTCCAGCCCCTCCTCCGGCGGGACGGCGGCCTGACCGCCCGGATGTTCGAACGCGTCCATACCGTCGAGGTTAGACCGCCGGGCCGCGGCCACCCGGCCGAGCGCATCGGCCGGGGCGTGCCCCAGCGTGGTCTTGCCCGCCCCCGGCGGAGCGCTCACGACGAGCAGCTGCGGGCGTCGGTGCGCGGTCGGGCGTCGCGTCATGCCCGGCGGGCCCAGGCGGAGATCATCGGGGCGGTGGCCAGGTCGAGGCGGCCGGCGGCGACGTTGGCCAGGTGGCGGTCGATCTCCTCGTCCGTCGCCAGGCCTTCGGCCACCAGCAGCCGGCGGATCTGCCGGACGGTCGCGTCCTCCAGGACGGCGCAGGCCGGCGAGGTGATCGGGAAGTACGCGTCGGCCTGGACGTCGATCAGGCCCGCTTCGCGCAGCGCCCTGGGCAGCGTCCGGCCGTACGCGAGGTCGGCGCCGCGCCCGGCCAGCAGGGTGCGGAAGCCGGACCGCAGTCGGTTGGCGAGGCGCTCGTCGGGGCCGGACTCGTCCGGGCAGAGCAGCGGTTGCAGGGCCGGGTCGGCGTCCTCCAGCAGCAGCCGGCCGCCGGGGCGCAGCGCCCCCACCATCCGGCGCAGGGCCTCGGCGCGGTCGGCGACGTGTACCAGGACCAGCCGGGCGTGCACCAGGTCGAAGCCGCCGGGCGGCGGCGGGTCGGCCGCCACGTCGTGGCGCAGCACTTCGATCACGCCGCCGGCGGCGGGGGCGGTCCAGGAGACGTCGATGTCGGTGGCGACCACCGCGCCGGTCGGGCCGACGCGTTCGGCGAGCCCGAGCGGCACCGAGGGGCCGCCCGCGCCGACCTCCCAGCAGCGCATGCCGGGGCCGATGCCGAGGGCGTCGACGTGCCGGAAGGTCACCGGGTCGAACAGCTCGGCGAGGGCGCCGAAGCGGATGCCCGCCTCGGTCTGCCGGTTGTCCAGGAGGTAGCCGTGGTCGCTCTCGTGCTCAGCCATGGCGGGATTCTCGCAGGCGGGCGGGGCGGCCGGGCGCCGGGCTCGGGGCGGCCGCCGGTCAGGCGCCGGGGCGGCCGGCCGCCCCTTCAGGCGAAAGCCTTGACAGCACTGCTTGTTGACGAAAAGTCAGTAAGTTCCGCCCATCGCCTTGACGGCGCGCGGTCACGCCTGGAACGTATGGAACCCGGAAACGCCGCGCGCTCCCCGGTCCCCACCGCTCGGGAGCCCGCGAGAGGACGTCTTCTCGCCCCTCACCGAGGAAGAGGTTTCCCATGCGCTTCAGCCGCCACCTTGCCGTCACCGCCGCCGTCTGCGCGACCACCGCGCTCGCGCTGGCCGCCGTACCCGCCTCCGCGTCGCCGGGGGCCCTCGCCGCCGGCCCGGTGCTCACCACCGGGAGCGCGGGCGGCACCGCCGTCGCCGTGGGCGACGCGCTCTCCGCGCCGCTCGCCTCGGGCACCAAGGCGACCTTCTACTCGACCGCGACCAGCACCACCGGTGTCACCTGCGCCACCTCCCAGCTCTCGGCCTCGGTGCTGAGCAACCCGGCGGCGCCGGGCAGCGCCACCGCGTCGCTGACCGGGCTGACCTTCGGCTCGTGCACCGCGAACGTCACCGGGGTCACCTCGGTGCGCAGCCTGACGGTCGGCAACCTGCCGTACGGCGTCACCGTCTCCGACGCGCCCGGCCTGCCGGTCACCCTGACCGGCGGGTCCGCCGGGACGATCCAGGCCACCGCGGTGCTCGACACCTGGTTCGGCACCATCACCTGCTCCTACCAGCTGAGCGGCGCCTTCACCGGCAGCGCCGACAACACCGCGCACAGCCTGGCGTTCCGCACCGAGCACTTCGCCAAGAGCGCCGGCTCGACGCTCTGTCCGGGCGACGGCTACTTCTCCGCGGCGTACGGCCCGGTCGCCGACGCCGGCCAGCCGGGAAGCCCCGTGGTCGTCGTCAACTGACCTCGCCCACAGGACCACCGGGTTGGGCGCGGCGGCGCTGCCGCGCCCACCCCGGCAGCCGCCGGGCCCGGGGCACGCCGAGCTCCCGGGCGGTGGCCTGGACGCAGCGGCCGCCGGAGACGGATGACAACGGGACGGATTTCCGCGGGCCACCGGTCGGCCCGTGCGGCCCGGCCGCCCGCTCAGGCCCCGGCCTCCCGGTGCCGCCACCGCACCGGGTCCGTCGCCCTCGCGGCCGCCGCCGTGCCCGGTGCGGTCCTGGCCGGCGCCCGGTAGCCAGCGGTGGAGAGCACCAGCATCTCGTCGGCCCCCGGCTGGAACTCGTAGGCCACCCGCTCCACCCGGCTGGGGACGCCGAGCTCCGCGAGTTCCGCGCGCAGCGATCCCAGCCCCTCGTAGCGCGCTCCGGTGTCGTACACCACCAGCGGGAAGACCCGGACCTCCCGGCGCGCGACCCGGGCGAGCTCCAGCAGCCCCGCCCGCTGGAACTCCCCGCCCAGCCGGTTGCCGTACGAGAACAGCAGGTGCGAGCAGAGCGCCAGGTCGAAGGAGTCGTCGGCGAAGGGGAGCGCGGGCAGCGAGCCGGCCACGTAGCGCTCCGGGCGGGCGGCGATGTCGGCGCCGAAGGCGCGGGCGTTGGCGGTCCACCGGCGGATCATGTCGTCCGCGTCGGCGTACCAGGACCAGACGTACCCCGCGGTCTCCTTCACCAGCAGCTCGCGCTTGAACGCGGTCTCCCGCTCCACCAGCACGCCCAGCTCCTCGCGGTGCTCGGCGTACTGGCGGTCGACGGCGACGGCGTCGACGCCGAGCCGCCCGGCCTCGGCGACGAAACTCGCCGCGCCGGCCGGGCAGTCCAGGATGCGCTGCTCCAGGTCGCGCTCGGTGAGCGCGAACATCGCCCGGTACTCCGCGAAGGAGCGCGCGCTGACCAGCACGGCTCAACCCCTCCCGACGAACGGCATGGTGGTCGGCAGCACCACCAGGGACTGGATGGTGGTGTCCGGCGGCTGCGAGGCCATCAGCACCAGGGCCTCGGTGAAGCGGTCCACCGGGATGGTCGCCTCGACGGCCATGGTCCGGTCGGCCTGCATGGCGGCCGGCTGCGGGCCGCCGTCCACCGGGGTGACGTTGCCGACGTCGATCTGTCCGCAGGAGATACCGTACGGCCGGCCGTCCAGGGCGAGCACCTTGGTGAGGCCGAGGACGGCGTGCTTGGCGGCGGTGTACGCGATCGAGTTGGGGCGTGGCACATGGGCGGAGGGCGCGCCGTTGTTGATGATCCGCCCGCCCTGCGGGGTCTGGGCGCTCATCACCCGGAAGGCCTCACGGGCGCAGAGGAAGCCGCCGGTGACGATGGTGTCCAGCACCCGGTTCCAGTCCTCGAACGGGGTCTCGGTGATCGGCCGGCGCGGGGCGGCGGCGCCCGCATTGTTGAAGAGCAGGTCCAGCCGGCCGTACCGGTCGAGCACCCTGTCGAAGAGCCGGGCGACCTCCTCCGGGCTGCGGATGTCGGTCGGGACGGGCAGCACCCGGTCGGCCCCGGGGCCGGCCAGGGCCGCGGTCTCCTCCAGGGCGTCCTTGCGGCGCCCGGCGACGACCACCGTCCAGCCGGCCGCCAGCAGGGCCAGCGCCGAGGCCCGGCCGAGCCCGCTGCCCCCGCCGGTGACGATCGCCACCCGTCCGTGCGGTGCGGTCCCGCCGCCGCCCTCCCCCGTGGTCGTCACGGCGCCCACTCCTCCCCCTCGTTCACCCAGATCCGCAGCATCCGCCGGGAGTACGGCCCGGGCTCGTCGACGAACGGCGAACGGCCGTGCAGCACCCGGCTGTTGCGGATGATCAGCAGGTCCCCGGCGGCCATCGGCAGCCCGAAGGCGATCTCCGGCCGGTAGAGCACCTCGTCCAGCACGCCCAGCGCCTCCCACTGACGGTCCGTCAGGTCCGGCCCGCCGCGGTCGGGGGAGGAACGGACCGTACGGGTCTGGTAGTAGCAGCCGATCGTCCCGTCCTTGCGGTCGTACAGGATGGGGGTGACCACCACCTGCGGACCGGCCCGGCCACTGCGTTCGAAGGTCCAGTCCTCACGGAGCGTGGTCAGCGCGTCCGGGCGCTCCCGCTGGATCAGGTCGTGGACGTGCCGGGCGCTCGCCAGCTTGGTCAGCCCGCCGCCGTCGAAGGCGGGCCGCAGGCAGAGCAGGACCAGTAGGTCGCAGGTGTCGCAGTGGAAGCCCAGTTCGGTGTTGCCGTCGCCGTCCTGGTCGTGCAGCACCGAGGTGAGGTCACCGCGCCCGTTCTGCGGGACGATCCGGCCGAAGTCCCGCAGCAGGAAGGAGAGCACCTCGGTGATCTCCTGCTCCGGGCGGGCCGGGTCCACCAGGCCGCTCACATGGGCGACGCCCACCGAGTCGGCGGCTTTCCGGACGAACTCCCGTAGTCGGGCACGCACTTCCTCGGCCGCGCCCCAGCGCCCGGCCCGCGCGTCGGCCCAGAGCAGCCGTCGCTCCCGCTCCCCCAGCGGGAGCGACCAGAGCTCCCGCCGGGCGTCCAACTCCAGGCTGCTCCAGCCGATTTCGGTCACCGCATCCATGTCCTCTCCTTCCTACCGGCCGCCGGCCGCGACGGCCTTCGCCCACAACTCCAGGCCCTCGTCGATCTGTTCGGCCGTGACGACCAGCGCCGGGATCATCCGGACCACGTTCAGGTGGATGCCGCACAGCAACAGCAGCAGGCCGTGCTCGGCCGCGGACTGCTGGGCGCGCCGGGCCGCCTCCGGGTCCGGGGTGCCGTCCGGGCGGCAGAACTCGCTGGCGGCCATCAGCCCGAGCCCGCGGACGTCGGCGATCCCCGGCGTCCCGGCGGCCACCGCCCGCAGCCCGGCCAGCAGCCGGGTGCCCTGCTCGGCCGCGTTCTCGACCAGCCGCTCCTCGCGCAGCACGTCCAGGGTCGCCAGGGCGGCGGCGCAGGCCACCGGGTTCCCGCCGTACGTGCCGCCCTGCGATCCCGGCCAGGCGCGCCCCATCAGCTCGGCGGGCGCGGCGATCGCGGACAGCGGGAAGCCGCTGGCCAGGCCCTTGGCGGTGATCAGGACGTCGGGGAGCACCCCGCTCTCGTGCTCGTGGGCCCAGAACCGGCCGGTGCGGCCGAAGCCGGTCTGCACCTCGTCCACCACCAGCAGGATCCCGTGCCGGTCGGCCCGCTCCCGCAGCCCGGCCAGGAAACCGGGCGGCGCCGGGACGTAGCCGCCCTCGCCGAGCACCGGCTCGACGAACATCGCGGCCGTCTCGGCGGGCGCGGAGACGGTGGCGAGCACCTCGTCCAGTCCGCGCAGGGCGTGCGCCACCGCCTCCTCCTCGGACAGTCCGAGCCGGAAGGCGGCCGGGAAGGGCGCCACCGCGACCCCGGGCATCAGCGGGCCGATGCCGGCCCGGAACCGGGTGCCGGCCGTGGTGAGCGAGGCCGCGCCCATGGTGCGGCCGTGGAAGGAGCCCTCGAAGACGATCACGTTCTGCCGGCCGGTGGCGTGCCGGGCGAGCCGCAGCGCGGCCTCCACCGCCTCGGTGCCGGCGGTGGCGTAGAACAGCGAGTCCAGACCGGCGGGCAGGACCTCGCCCAACCGCTCGGTGAGAGCGAGGAGTCGGTCGTGCAGCACGGTGGTGTACTGCCCGTGGATCAGCCGGCCGGCCTGGTCCCGCACGGCCTCGACCACCTTCGGGTGACAGTGGCCGGTGCTGGTCACCCCCACGCCGGAGGTGAAGTCGAGGTGGCGGCGGCCGTCGGCGTCGTAGAGGTGGAGTCCTTCGCCGCGGACCGCGACGACCGGGGTGGCCTGCTTGAGCACTGGGGAGAGCCGGGACACGGGGCCTGCCTTCACGGGTTGGTCCTGCCTTCACGGATGTCGTCTCGGATGTCGTCACGGCTGCCGTGACGGGTGTCGTGACGCGCGTCGTCACGGCTGTCGCGTCGGGCGTCGTCACGGGTGGGCGGGGTCGGACCGACGGGCGGCAGGTAGCCGGCCTCGGCGGCCCAGGTGAGCGCGGCCGACCACCACCGCCGGGTCGGCGCGGCGAAGCGCACGCCCAGCCGGTCGAGCACCGCGGTGGTGTACGCGCTGTCCACCAGGACGCGGCGCTCCTCCTGCGCCGCCCAGGCGGCGGCCACCCGGGCGGCCGTCGGGTGGCGGCGCTCGGCCCGGGCGAGGGCGGCCGCGAAGGCCTCCTCGTCGGTGAGCCGCACGGGGTGGCCGTGCCCGGCCAGCCACCGCACCAGTTCGTCGTGCGGGACGGCGTGCGGCGACTCCACGTGGTACGCGCCGGGCACGGCGTACCGGTCGAGGGCGATCGCGGCGATCCCGGCGGCCACCGTGTCCACGTACGAGAACGCGAAGGCGGTGTCCGGCCGGCTCGGCGCGGCGCCGGCCAGCAGATAGCCGCGGATCAGCTGGTAGATCCGGTTGTCCCCGGCGTTGGCCTGGAACGCGCCGGTCCGGCTGTGCGCCGCGATGTGGCCGCTGCGGTGCAGGTAGGCGGCGTGCCCGCCCGTCGCCCAGGCCCGGACGGCCAGCTCGGCCCGGTACTTGGTCCGCTCGTACGGGGTGCGGAAGTGCTGGCCGATCTCCAGGTCCGCCTCGCTGAAGCGACGCGGCGGGCCGTCCACCCCGCCCGAGACGGCGAGCGTGGAGACGTGGTGGAGCCGGGCGTCCGGGGCGTTCTCGCCGACCCAGTCGAGCAGCCGGCGCACCGCGAGGTGGTTGGTGCGCTCCAGCTCGTCGGGCGAGGCCACCAGCCGGACGTCCGCCGCCGCGTGCACCACCAGGTGGGCGCCCCTGACGAGTTCGCGTCCGGCCGGGGAGAGGCCGAGGCCGTCCCGGTCGACGTCCCCGGCGAGCGCCCGGACGGCGCCTCCGGCTGCGTTGTCGGCTCCGGCTCCGGCTCCGGCTCCGAGCCGTTCCAGCGCCGTGGCGTCGTCTGCGGCCCGCACCAGGCAGGTGACCTCGGCACCGCGCCGGACGAAGGCCTCCAGCAGGTGCCGGCCGAGGTAGCCGGTGGCGCCGGTGAGCAGCACCCGGGCGGGTTCGCGCACCGTCGCCCGGGCGGCGGTCGGGGAGACGCCGGGGTGCAGCAGCTGGCCGGAGGTGGACAGCGCCGCCCGGACGGGCGGCGCGGTGTCCGGCGCCTGCGCCTCGGCCGCCACGGCCCGGGCGAAGCGCCCGGTGATCCGCCCGGCGGCGGGGTGCGGCAGACCGGGCCGGCCGTACACCAGGTCGGCCACCAGCCGATGCTCCACCACCCGTGCGGTGAGGCGCAGTTCGTACAGCGGGTCGCCGCCGGCGCAACGGGCCGTGCCCGCCTGTTCGGCGGCGACGGTCCAGTCCAGCGCGGGCTCCTCGGGCAGCCGGAAGGTGCCGAGGAAGTTGAAGCCGACGGCGGGCCGTTCGCCGGGCGCGTCCATCGGCCGGACGGGCGCCTCGCGCAGTCGCCGCGCCACGGTGTCCGGGGTGGCCCCGGCGTCCAGCTCGACGTGCTTGACGGCGGTGAACCAGCCGACGGTGTCCAGGAATTCACCCGGGTCGCCGACCGCGTCCCGGCCGTGGGTCTCGACCTCCACCGCGAGCCGGGGGCGGCCGTCGTCGCCGGTGACGGCCTTCGCGAAGGCGGCCAGCAGCACGGCCTCCAGCTCGGCCCCGGCGCCGTGCCGGGCGATCAGCCGGGCGGTGGCGTCCGGGTCGAGCGCCCAGCTGAGCGTGCCGGGCGCCTCGAACTCCGCTGCCGCTTCGGCTTCCCGGGCTTCCTCGGTCTTCTCGGCAGTGCGCTTCTCATTGCCGTCGACCTGCTGGGCATCGGGCGAGGCGAGCGCCGCCCAGGCGTAGAAGTCGGCCGTCGGCGGCAGGTCGACCGGCTTCCGGTCGAGCACCGCCCGGTACGCGTGCGCCAGATCGTCCAGCAGGATCCGCCAGGACAGTCCGTCGACCACCAGGTGGTGCGCGATCAGCGCGAGCCGGTCGTCGGTGCCGGGCGGGCCGGTGAACAGGTGGGCGCGCAGCAGCCGGCCCGCCGACGGGTCGAGGCTGCGGTGGAGTCCGGTGCAGACCCCGGCGACGGTGTCGGCGATCTCCCCGGCGGCGTTCGGGATCCGCGAGAAGGAGACCGGGTCGAGGTCGGCCACCGCCCGCGGTTCGCCGCAGCCGTCCGGAGTGACCGGCCGGCGCAGCGCCGGGTGCCGCTCCAGGACGCCCGCGACGGCGGCCGAGAGCGCCGCCGGGTCGACGGCGGTGCGACAGCGCAGCAGCACGGACTGGTTCCAGTGCCGCAGGTCCCGCGGCTTCCGCTGCCCGTACAACCAGCGCTGGGCCGGGGCGAGTCGGAGCCCGCCGGTGGAGCCGCGCGGGGCCGGGGCGGACGGCGCGGCCGGGACCGCGGCCGCCGCCAGGCCCTCCGCCGTCGGGTGCCGGTAGAAGTCCTCGTAGGCGACCCGCAGGCCGGAGCGCCGCAGGAAGGCGATGGTGCGCATGGCCAGAATGGAGTCGCCGCCGAGGCCGAGCACGTCGGCGCCCGGCCCGACCACGGGCAGGCCGAGGGCGCCCGCCCAGAAGCTCGCGATCTCCCCGACCAGGCCGCCCCCGGCGTCACCGCCCGGCTCCCCCGCGCCGGCCGCGCCCGACTCGGCCCGGGCCTCGACCAGTTCGGCCGCCAGCTCGGCCAGCCGCTGCCGGTCGAGCTTGCCGTTCGGTCCGACCGGGAACCGCGGCAGCACCAGGATCGGCTGCGGCACGGAGTAGCCGGGGAGCCGGTCCCGCAGGTGGGCCCGCAGCCCATCGAGCCGGTCCGAGCCGTCCGAGCCGTCCGAGCCGTCCGACAGCCGTACGATGCCGATCAGTTGATGGCCGAGCGAGGTTTCCCGCAGCAGCGCCGCCGAGCGGGCGACACCCGGGTACCCGTCCATGGCCCGCTCGACCTCGGCGAGGTCCACCCGGTACCCGCGGACCTTCACCTGGCGGTCCACCCGGCCCAGGAAGACCAGGGTCCCGTCGGCCCGCCGGCGGCACAGGTCACCGGTGCGGTAGACGAGTCGGCCGTCGTGCCGGACGAAGCCGCGGGCGGTCTCGGTCGGCCGGCCGTAGTATCCGGCGGTCAGGCCCCGGCCGCCGATGAGCAGTTCGCCCACCGTGCCGTCCGGGGCCTCCCGGCCGGTGCCGTCCACCACGGTCAGCAGCACCTCGCCGATCGCGGTGCCGATCGGTACGGTCGGCTCCTCGGCGGGCAGCTGGCGGGCGGAGGTGACGAGGAGGCAGGCGGCGCCGACGGTGGTCTCGGTCGGGCCGTAGTGGTTGACCAGCCGCGCGGTGGTGCCGCCGTCGAGCAGGGCGGCGGCGAGCGGGCGGGGCAGCGCCTCGCCGCCGAGCAGCACGGTGTGCAGCGGCGGGGAGTCGGCCGGGCGGCCCTCCAGCAGGGCGGTCAGGTGCGAGGGGGTGGTCTTCAGCACGTCCACCCCGGCCCGGCGCAGCGAGGCCCAGAAGGCCTCCGGGTCGCGCACCTCGCGGTCCGGCACGAGGTGCACCGAACCGCCGGTGGCCAGGGCGAGCAGCCAGGAGGTGTGGCCGAGGTCGGCGGCCAGGGTGGTGACGTGCGCGGCGCACGGCGCGTCGGCCTCGGTGAGGTCGAGCCGCCCGGCCAGCGCCCGGGCGTAGTGCACGGCGTTGGCGTGGGTGACGGCCACCGCCTTGGGCTCGCCGCTCGACCCGGAGGTGAAGGAGAGGTACGCGAGGTCCTCGCCCCGCACCTCGGCCCGCGCCTCACTCCCTCCCGGCGGCAGGCCCGGCAGCGCCTCGACGTCGACCACCTCCCCGCCGAGCCCGCCCTCGGTGGCGAGCACCCGGGCCACCCGGACGGAGGCCAGCCGCCGGGCCAGGTCCGCCGCCGACCAGTCCGGATCGGCCAGCACGGCCGCCGCGCCGGAGCGCAGCACCCCGTGCAGCAGCACCAGCATCCGGGCGTCCCGGGGCCCGACCAGGGCGACCCGGTCCCCCCGGCCGGTGCCGGCGGCGGCCAGCCGGTCGGCGATCCGGTCGGCCGCGGCGTCGACTGTGCGGTAGTCGAAGCCGCGGACGCCGTCGGTCAGAGCGGTCCGGTCGGGGTGGGCCCGGGCGCGGTGGGCGAGCAGCTCGGGCAGCGAACGGGCAGGGCGGGCGGGGTCGGCCGGGTGGCCCGAGGACGCGGAGCGGACGTGCTGCGTCGCGGAGGTCACGCCGACTCGTCCCCCGTCCGGCCCGCCCGGGCGGGCTCGGCGACCACCGCCGGGTCGCCGACCAGGTAGCCGTCCAGCAGCGGCCGCTCGGGCAGCCGTCCGGCCAACTCCCAGGCCAGCATGCGGTGCAGGCCGTCGAGGTGGATCAGACCCGACCGGACCGCGAGGTCCCCGTAGTCGGAGTGGTCGACCGGGGAGGTGCTGAGGAAGAGGGGCGTGAACGGCGCCCGGCGCAGCAGCCGGAGCTTCGTCGCGCAGACCGGGTTGGCGGTGGCCCACGCCGCCCCGCCGGCGCGGACCCGCTCGGCCGCCTCGGCCACCGTCAGTCCGCAGCGCGGCACCAGTTCGAGCTCCCCGCCCTCGCTGAGGTGCCAGGGCAGCACGACGCCCAGGACGTCCGCCCGGGAGAGCCGGATCCGCCACCAGCCGCCGCGGATGCGGTCGGCGCGTTCGAGGTTCTCCTCGCCGTACATGTTGCTGTTCGCCTCGTGGGCCCGCTCCACCGGGTGGTCCCGCAGGTAGGCGTCGTGGACCTCGGGGTAGGCGACGGCGGTGACGATCTCCACGGCAGTGCTCCTCAGACGGTTCCGGTGTACTCGGTGCCGGCGTACTCGGTGCCGGACGGTCCGGTGCCGGCGTACTCGGTGCGCCCGGTACGCCCGGCACGGCTCGTGCCGGTGTACTCGGTGAAGTGCCGCTCCGCGAACAGCTCGGGCCACTGGCCGTCGGCCAGGTCCAGTTCGCGGGCCCGGGCGAGCATCCGCCGCCAGTACGGCTTCACCGGGCGCCAGCGCGCCCCCACCTGGCAGTAGGAGGCGTCGACGAAGTAGCGGGGCCGGCCCGGGCCTTCGGGCGCCGGCCGACGGGTGTGGAACAGCGCCGAGTTGAGCAGCACCGTCGAGCCGGGCGGCAGCCGGTCGATCACCACCTCGCCGGCCAGTTCCGCGGTGCCGTGGTGGGCGTAGGCGGACTTGTCGGCGGTGCGCAGGTGCGAGCCGGGCAGGACGGCCAGACTGCCGACCTTCCCGTCCAGTCCGCCGAGGTAGTGCAGCGCGTGGACCATCAGCAGCGACGGGTCGGAGCGGTCGTTGGGCTCGCAGTCGTGGTGCCAGGCCTTGCCCGGGATCCCCGGGTCCTGGCGGTCGCTGTGCAGGTGGTGGAAGACGAAGTCCGGCCCGAGCAGACGGGTCAGGGCGAGCAACAGCGGTGGGAAGGTGAGGAGTTCACCGTGGGCGGGAAGTTCCAGTTCCAGCAGCGGCGGCGGTCCGTACCGTAAGGGGTCGGCGCAGGCGGCGATCGAACGGGCCCGCAGACCCTCGTCCACCCACCGGTCGACCTCGGGGGCGAGCCGTTCGCGCAGCGCTTCCGGCAGCAGGCCGGGCAGGACCAGGTATCCGGCTTCCAGGAACTGGCGGCGGTGCTCGGTGTCGAGGGCCTCGCGCCCTCCGGGCGGCAGCGTCACCGAACCGATCCCCTCCTTCCGGTCGGCGGGGCACACACAGGAACGTGGCGCCACAGGGCGTGGCACGGGCAGTGGAGGTACACGGCGTCATCCAGACCTCGGGTGGCGGCGGAGCGTCCGTCACAGGCGCCTCGGCCGCCACAGCTGAATCGCGATCACCACGAAGAGGAATGCGTTGATCACGCAAGGTAGTCCGCCTCAGGAGTATGAACCTGTCCTCGCGTCCACGACAAGGCCGATGCCAACCCGTGGACACCTTCCCGCCACCGTGCCGTTCAGCTCCGGCCACCACTCGCCTCCCGTCGCACGGGCAACTCCGCGCCGATCGCGCCCCGGTGATTCGCCGCCGCAACAGCGGATGCGGCACAGTGAGGTCATGAGCGACAGGACCAACCCCGCCCCCGGACCGGTCAGGCGCCGCCCGGTCCAGCAGCGCAGCCTGGAGCGGTACGGCCGCATCCTGGACGCCTGCGCCGGACTGCTGGACGAGGTCGGGGCGACCGCGCTCACCACCAAGGAGGTGGCCCAGCGCGCCCAGGTGCCGATCGGCACCCTCTACCAGTTCTTCGCCGGCAAGGAGGACCTGCTGGCCGCGCTCGCCACCCGCAACCTCGACCGCTACCTCCAGCGCCTGGACGCCCGGCTGGCCGCCGCCGCACCGGTCGGCCCGGCCGTCTTCACCGACCTCGCGGTGGAGGAGTTCGTGGCGATGAAGCGCGCGGTGCCGGGCTTCGGCCAGCTGGACTTCGGCCTGGCCGTCCCGGCCGTGCCCACCGACGTCCTGGACGACCGGCACCTGCTGGACACCGGCGTCGACAACAACACCGCCGTCGCCCTGCGGCTCCAGTCGCTCGGCGGCGAACTGTTCCGGGCGGGCGACCCGACCGCCACCACGCTCACCCTGCGGGTGGCCCTGGAGGCCGCCGACGCGGTGCTCAAACTGGCCTTCCGGGAGGCCCCGGACGGCGATCCGGCGCTGATCGCCGAGTGCAAGCGGTTGGTCCGCGGCTACCTCGCGCAACAGCCGTCCGCCCGCTGACGCCCACCCCCGGCGCCCGAGGCGTTGCGCACCCGCCGCCCCCGCAGCACAGTGGATAGCGGGAGAGGCCGCGCAGGCGGCCTGCACACGACCCGAGGGAGCAGACCATGCACGCGGCGGTAGGTGACCAGCTCCACATCCACAGCAGATCGGTGGGCATGGTGGACCAGAAGGGCGAGATCGTCGAAGTCCGCGGCACCGACGGCCAACCGCCGTACGTGGTCCGCTTCGAGGACGGCCACGAGGGCCTGATCTACCCCGGCCCCGACTGCAACATCGAACAGCGCCAGGCGGGACGCTGACCGACTCCCCCGCCACCTTGCCCCGCGCGAGGTGGTGAGGAGCGGTGTCCGCCCCCGCGACCCCGCTGCCCGGGGCGCTCGCCGGGCTCGCGCCACTGCTGGACCACTACGGGTACCTCGCGGTGGCGCTGCTCGTGCTGCTGGACAACTGCGGCATCCCGGTGCCAGGGCAGACCATCCTGGTGCTGGCCTCGGTGTACGCCGGCGCCGGGCACCTGGACTTCGCCGCCGTGCTGTTGACCGCGGCCGGCGCCGCCGCGCTCGGCAACAGCCTCGGCTACCTGATCGGCCACACCGGCGGGCGCGCCTTCGTCCACCGCTGGGGCCGCTACGTGCTGCTCACCCCGGCCCGGATGGAGCGCGCCGACGGCTTCTTCGCCCGGCACGGCGGCAAGGTGGTCACCGTCGCCCGCTTCGTGGACGGGCTGCGCCAGTACAACGGGATCATCGCCGGGACGGCGGAGATGCCCTGGCGCCGGTTCCAGCCGTTCAACCTGCTCGGCGCGGTGCTGTGGACGGCGGTCTGGGGCACCTTCGGTTACGTCGCCGGGGCCCACATCGGCACCGTCTACCACACGGCGCTGCGCTACCAGATCTGGTTCGCGATCGCTCTCGGCGTGCTGGTCGCCGCCCTCCTGCTGCGGCAGGTGCTGCGCTACCGCCGTCGGCGCCGCGCGGGCACCGACGGCCCCACGGACGGGTCCGAGGACGACGGGTCCGAGGACGGGTCCGAGGCTCCTAGCTGAGCGGGAACACCTCGAACGACACCGCGAAACGCGTCCCCAGCCGGGTCCCGGCGCCCCGGCCGGCACCCTCCAGGAACTCCCGGGGCTCCGCCATCGCCCCGCCCAGTCCGGCCAGGTACGCTCGGTGCTCCTCCAGTGAGGCGACGCCCCGGTCGAAGGTGTCGGTGGTGTCCACCGCGTGCTTCGCCTCCGGCGAGGCCGCCGCCCAAATCTGCCGCACGCCGTTCCACGGCTCGTGGCCCTCGGCCAGCAGCTCGCGGAACACCCAGCGGTTCCCGGCGTCCCTGACCCCGTCCAGGGTGGCCCGCCCGACCGCGATGTGGTCGGCCTGGTTGAGGAACTCCCCGCCGTAGGTGTCCCGGAAGTTGCTGGTGATCACGATGTCCGGCCGGTGTCGGCGCACCAGCCGGGCGATGTCCCGGCGCAGCGGCAGCCCGTACTCGACCACGCCGTCCGGGTAGCCGAGGAACTCCACGGTCTCGACGCCGACCACGCGGGCCGAGGCGAGCTGCTCGGCCTCGCGCAGCGGGCCGCACTCGGCCGGGTCCAGCCCGTCGATGCCCGCCTCGCCGCTGGTGACCATCGCGTAGACGACCGTCTTGCCCTGCGAGGTCCAGCGGGCGACGGCCGCGGCCCCGCCGTACTCCATGTCGTCGGGGTGGGCGACGATCGCCAGCGCCGTCCGCCAGTCCTCGTCGACGGGCTCGAAGGACTCGGGGGCCGGCTCGCTCATGCTGCTCGTTCCTCTCGATGCGGCTCACGGTCGTCCGGGGGTCCGGCCGTGGACCATGATCCGGCGGCCGACTGGGAACTTACCCCGCGTCAGGTGGCGTCGAAGGGGCATGACCCGCTACCAGCTCGGCTTCGTCCACGCGGCGCTCGCCCTGCTCATCCTGGAGACCGTCGCCGCCGTCATGCTGTTCCTCATCGCCTCCCCGATGATCGGCGGCCTCTCGTTGCGCCACGACACGTGGGACGTGCCGCTCGGCGTGCTGATCGCGTCGGTGGTGGGCGTGTCCGCCGTGCTCAACACGTGGGCGGTCAAGGCGGTGTCGCGGATGGGCATGGCGGGCGAGCGGACCGGGCGCCGCCGGCTGGCCCTGGCCGGCGCCGCGGTGGTCCAGCTCGGTCTGGCCGCGCTCGGCCTGCGGCACGAGAACACGCCGGCCGTCCTCTACCCGGTCGTGGTGCTGCTCCTCCTCGCGGCGCTGTCCGGCCGGCTTGCCTCTGACGCAGGGGTCAGGGGTTAGCGTCCGGGCACCCCGCGGCGGCACCGGCCGCCGCTCCCCTCGTTCCGAGGAGTGCCGCCATGGCCCTGCCCGCCACCGCCCGTGTCGTCCGGCTGACCGCCGCGCCGAAGGGGCTGCCCGCCCCCGGGGACTTCGCCGTGGCCGAGGAGCCCCTGGGCGCGCCCGGCCCCGGGGAGGTGCTGGTCCGCAACCGGGCCTTCCTGGTCTTCCCCGCACTGCGCACGCTGATCGGCGGCGCGGGCTCCGGCCTGCCGCTGCCGGGCATCGCCCCCGGGGACGCGCTGTTCGGGCCCGCCCTCGGCGAGGTGCTGGCCGCCCCCGGGGGCGGGCCGCTGCGCCCGGGCGACCTGGTCACCCACCTGTACGGCTGGCGGGACCACGCGCTCGCCCCGGCCGGGCGTTTCACCGCCGTCCCGGCGGACTTCCCGGACCCGCTCGCCCTGGTCTCCTCCGCCGCGGCCGGCTACGGCGGGCTGACCCGCTGCGCCGGGGTGCGCCCGGGCGACGTGGTGCTGGTGACCGGCGCGGCGGGCGCGGTCGGCACGGTGGCCGGACAGGTCGCCAGGCTGCTCGGCGCCGCCCGGGTGATCGGCACCACCCGCTCGCCCGCCAAGGCCGAGCGGCTGACCGCCGAACTCGGCTACGACGCCGTGCTGGTGCCCGGCGAGCGGCCGCTCGCCGAGCAGTTGGCCGGGGCCGCGCCGGACGGCGTCGACGTCGTGCTGGACCTGGTCGGCGGCGAGCAGCTGACCGCCGCCGTGGCCGCGGCCCGGCGCGGCGCCCGCCTCGCCCTGGTCGGCACCCTGGCCGGTCAGCTCGCCCCGGAGCGCCAGGGCGGCGACGCGCCGACCGTGATCGACGCGTTCCGGGTCGTCACCCTCGGTCTGAGCCTGCGCGGCTTCACCGTGCCGGACCACCCGGGCCTGGAGGCCGAGTGGCGGGAGCACCTGGCCGGCTGGCTGCGCGCCGGGGAGATCGTCCTGCCCCGGACGCCGGTGGCGGGCATCGACCGGGCCGCCGAGGCGTTGGCCGGAGTGTTCACCGGGAACACCTTCGGGACCACCCTCGTGGAACTCTGACCATCCGGTACGACGACCGGGTACGACGACCAGGGAGCGGGCATGCGGATCGGCGACGCGGCGGCAGGGGCGGGCACCACGCCCAGGGCACTGCGCTTCTACGAGCAGCGCGGCCTGCTCCACCCGCCGGCCCGCTCCGCCTCCGGCCAGCGCGAGTACGGCCCGGACGACGTCGCCCGGGTCCGGGTGATCCGCCAACTCCTCGCCGTGGGGCTGACGGTGGACGACCTGGCCAGCCGGGCCCACCGCCTCGACCTGCTCGGACAGGACCCGCCGGTCCGCTGCTCCGGCTCTCCCGGCCCGGACACCTTCGCCCCCGTAGTCCACGCCCGACTGGCCGCCCTGGACGTCGAGATCGCCCGCCTCACCGCGCTGCGCGCCAAGCTCGCCCACCACATCGCGACCGGCGGCTCGGACGTGCCGGCCGAGGCCTGACGGATGCGGGAAGCCCGTCCGAAGGATGCGGGAAGCCCGGCCGGCACCTCGCGACGGGGGTTGCGGGAGGTGCCGGACGGGCGCGCAGGGCGGATCAGGACGCGTCGGTGGCGAGTCGGCCGTCGGCGACCGGGGCGGCGGCGCCGTCCCGCCCGGTCCAGCCGATCCTGGTCGCGCAGAGGGAGACGACGGCCGCCGAGGCGGCGACGGCGGCCATGCCCCAGAGCAGGCTGGTGGCACCGGCGATGAAGCCGATCACGGCGGGGCCGGCCAGCAGGCCGGTGGTGCCCATGGCGGCGACCAGCGAGAGGGCGTCGGCGCCCTGCCGGGCCGCGGCGACGTAGACGCACGGGGTCACCGCGGCCACGCCGAGACCGACGCAGGCGAAGCCCAGCAGGGTCGGGACCACGCCGCCGACCGCCAGCGCGAGGGCGAGCCCGAGGCCGGCCAGCAGGCTGCCGGTGCGCACGATCCGTCCGTCGCCGAAGCGGGTGCGCCAGCCGTCCGCGAAGATCCGGGCGCAGACCATCATCACCGAGACCACCGCGATGCCCATCGGGGCCAGTCCGGCGCCGGCGTGCACGTAGTCCTTGAGGTAGAGCGCCGACCAGTCGTTCATGGCGCCCTCGGTGACGGTGCCGAACACCATCGCCAGGCCCATCCACAGGGTCGCGACGGTCGGCAGCACGAAGCCGCGGCGCTGCTTCTTCTCCGCCGATTCGCCGGTGTCTCCGGTGTCGCCGGCGTCGGCGGCACCCTCGGCGTCGGCCGCCGCGGCCGGGCCGTCCGCGAGCAGCCCC
Source organism: Kitasatospora sp. NPDC001132 (assembly GCF_053598415.1). Taxonomy (NCBI): domain Bacteria; kingdom Bacillati; phylum Actinomycetota; class Actinomycetes; order Kitasatosporales; family Streptomycetaceae; genus Kitasatospora; species Kitasatospora sp. NPDC001132. Next base: position 72,105 of record NZ_JBSFKF010000002.1, read on the forward strand.
GGCCGGGCGGCCACCACCAGCACCGCGAGCAGCGCGGCGGCGAGCCCGAAGTGCACCGCCAGGGTGCCGGTGGCGGAGGTGACGCCCGAGGCCAGCAGCGCGGCGAGCAGCGAGCCGGCGCTGAAGGTGGCGTGCAGCCTGGACATCGTGGTCCGCTCGAAGCGCGCCTCGAGCGCGGCGCCCTGGGCGTTCATCGCGACGTTCAGGCAGCCGACCGCGACGCCGTCGAAGAACAGCACCAGCAGCGTGACCGGGTAGTTCGGCACCACCGAAAGGGCGAGCAGGATCACGCCGAGGGCGAGTGCGGACAGCACCGAGAGCAGCCGGGAGCCGAGCCGCCGCATCAGCACCGCGACCACGGGGAAGGACACCGCCGCGCCGATGCCGCAGGTCATCAGCAGGAGGCCGATCTGGGCCTCGCCCAGGTCGAGCCCGGCCTTGAGCGCGGGCACCCGGGAGACCCAGGTCGCGTACTGGAATCCGAGGACGAAGAACAGTGCGCCGATGGCCACTTGGGACCGGCGGAACTCGTCGCGAACGGGGGACATCGGTATCAGCCCACTTCGGCTCTGGGACGCGGCCCGGGGACCGGGTCGGTGGAGTGCGGCAGCGGCCGGGCCGGGACGGGGTCCAGCGGCATCGCCATGTAGACCGCCCGGGTGCCGTAGCTCTCGGGCAGTTCGATCTCGGGCCGGGCGCGGTAGCCCAGCGGGGTCCACAGCACGTGCGAACCGCGGACGGCGACCAGCGAGGCGGTGCGGTAGCCGGCCGCCCGGGCGGTCTCCTCCAGGTGCCGCAGCATCCGCAGGGCCAGGCCCCGGCCGCGCAGGCCCTCGGAGATCACCAGGTCATGGGCGTGCATGTTGGTCGGCCGCTCGCCCGCGCCGGGCGCGGTCCCGCCCTCGTCCTCGCTGCGGCCGAGGTCCGGGCAGCGGAACAGCGGGTACGGCAGGGCGAGCAGGTAGCCGCCGAGGCCGCCCACGTGCTCCAGCACGAAGCAGGTGTCCGGCGAGGCGCGGTGCCGGGAGCGCAGGGCCTCGCGGCCCTCGGACAGGCCGCTGGCGGCGTAGGCGCGCTCCTCCAGCGCGACCACCTCGTCCCAGTCCTCCTCCCGGAGCAGCCGGATGCGGTACTCGCTCATGCGCTTCCTTCCTCGCGGCGCCCGCCGACGCAGGTGTACGGCAGCGGCGCGAAGCCGTTGAACCCCTGGGTGGCGTAGGCCGTGGCGTACGCGCCGCAGGAGTGGATCCAGACCGGGTCGCCGGAGCCGAGCGCGCGCGGGACGCGCACCAGGCCGTCCTCCTGCGCGTACGCGTCGTCGCTGTCGCAGGTCGGGCCGGCCACCACGGCGTTGACGAACCGGCCGCCGGGGTGGGTGGGGAACTCCAGCCGGTACTGCAACTGGTCCATCTCGTACAGGCCGTTGAACTTGCCGCAGCTCAGGTAGAGCCAGTCGTCCCTGGTGCCGTCGAGGCGGCGGCGGGAGGTGAGCCGGGAGACGTGGGCGCGGATCGCGCCGTGGTCGGCGACGAGGTGGCGCCCGGGCTCCAGCAGGAACTCCAGCGGCCCTGCGTTGACGGCGCGCAGCCGTTCCATGCCTTCGCGGATCACCGCGAACATCTTGTCCAGTGGCGGGTCGAGCGGGCGGCCGCCGCGGTCGAGGACGCCGAGGGCGGGCAGGCCGCCGCCGAGGTTGATCCGGGTGGGGATGATGCCGCGCCGGTTGAGTGCCTCCAGCACGGCGGCCAGCGAGTCGATCGCCGCGGCCCAGGCCTCGGCGGTCATCTGCTGGGAGCCGACGTGCACCGACAGGCCGGAGGGCACCAGCCCGGCGGTGCGGGCTTCGTCGAGCACCCGCAGCGCATCCTCGGGCGAGCTGCCGAACTTGTGGCTCAGGCCCCACAGGGCGCCCTCGCCGCTGGTCGCGATCCGGCAGAACACCCGTGCGCCGGGGGCGTGTTCGGCGATCGCCGCGACGTCCTCCAGGCTGTCGGTGGCGAAGTCGCGCACGCCCAGCCGGTGGGCCTCGGCGATGTTGCGGTCGGACTTGACGGTGTTGCCGTAGTGGATCAGCCCGGGCGGCACTCCGGTGCGCAGCGCCTGGGCGATCTCCTGCGGGCTGGCCGCGTCGAAGCCGGAGCCGAGCGCGGCGAGGTGGTCCAGCACCTCGTCCACCGGGCAGGCCTTCATCGCGAACCGGACGGCCACGCCGGGGAGTTCGGCGCACAGGGCGGTGTACTGGCGGCCGATGCCGTCGAGGTCGTAGATGATGGTGTCCTCGGTGGCGGTGGCGAGCGCGGCGCGCAGCGCGCGGTGGTCGTGCTCGTCGGGGCGCGGCGGGTTCGCCGGGGGCGCGTCGGTGTGCACCGCGGAGACGACCGGGACGCGGTGTGTGGTGTTCGCGGTCCGGTGTCCCGCGGTCTGGTGTGCCATGGTCTGCGGTGTCACGGCCTGCGGCGGCGCCACGGACTGCGGTGTCACGGCCTGGTGTTTCACGGTCTGGCGTGTCACGTGGAGCTCCCCCTCGGCCTGCGCGGCAGCCGGTCGGCGGGGGTGGTCCTGCTCGCCCGCACCAGCGGGCCCCACGCGTCGATCAGTGTCGCGAAGTCCTCGATGTCCGCCTGCGCCTCGTCGAGCAGGCGCGCCCGCAGGGGCGCCAGGTGGTCCGCGAACTCGGCGTACTTCCCGCCGAGTCGCCGGTAGCAGCGGTCGAGTTCGGCGAGCCTGCGGTGGTTCTCCGCGCGGTCCGTCGCGGCGCTGCGGCGGGCGGATTCGGCGATCGGCTCGGGGCGGACGCGGTGCTGCTCGTCGAGCAGGGCGTCGCCGGCGGCCTCCATCTCGGAGTAGACCGGGTAGAGGTAGAGCATCGACAGCAGGAACTTGGCGTAGCGCAGCTGGTAGGCGGTGAAGCCGGGGCCGGTGCGCCGTTCCGGGGTGTGGTAGTTGACGATGTGGCGGTTGTGGGTGACGCCCGGCAGGGTCGCGTCACGCACCAGGTGGTGCAGGAAGTAGTCGCTGCCTATGGTGTCGGTGGCGGGCGGCAGCGGCACCCGTTCGTACACCTCGTGGTGGAGGGCGATGTTGCACATGTCGATGTGCCAGATGTCGGGCAGGTCGAGCACCGCGAGGTCGGTGGTGAACGGTTCGGTGCCGCCGCCGGTGAAGGATTCGGCGACCAGTTCGCGCTTCTCCTCCTCGCTCGCGCCGGTGGGCGCCCAGAGCGCGACCACGTCGTGGTAGACCTCGGGGTCGAGTTCGCGGATATCGCCGACGTCGACGGAGAGTTCACCGACGAAGGAGGCGCCGACCAGGGCGACCCGCTTGTCCGCGTGCACCGGGTCGAGGGTGTTCCGGGTGACGGCGGCGGCCGCGTCGGCGGCCTTCAGCCCGAGCGTGGCCAGCTCGTGCTCGATCGGGAACACCGGTTCGCCGTCGAGCAGTTGGTAGCGACTGTCGGAGTCCCGGCGGTGCACCGACTCGCAGCCGAGGGCGGCGGCCAGCAGGAACGCCCGGTTGGTGCAGGCCCCGTAGGAGACGGCGCCCGGCAGCATGAGGTCCAGCAGCCGGTCCGGTCCGGCCTCGCCGGCCGCTCCGGAGCGCTCGATCACCGAGCGCAGGAAGTCGCGTTGGGCGTCCTCGTCCAGGTGGTGGACGACCACGCCCTCGACGGCCGGCAGGGCGGCGAGGGCCACGGTGTGCCGCTCCCTGGCCGCCGGGTCGGCGGAGTCCAGCACCAGCAGGTGCACCCGGACGCCGAACCGCCGTACGGCGTGGGCGGCTTCGGCGCCGATCGCGGTGATGGTCTCCGCGCACTCGCGGTTGGTGGGCAGGGTCAGGCAGACGTCGCGCATTCCCGCTCCCCCGTGGCGGCCGGCCGGTCGTTCCCGTGCTCCTCGAAGGGCTTGCCGCTCCAGGACCGCAGGCCGAGCAACTTCTCTCCCAGTTCGGTGAGTTCAGCGGTCCCGTAGCGCTGGGCCTCGGGCCGGTCGGCGTCGCCGACCAGGGTGCGGTTCCAGTCCGGGGTGGCGAGCGTGCGCCAGGACTCCACCCGGGAGCGGCGCAGCTTCTCGGACTCCTCCAGGGCCGGCATCATCGACAGGTACTGCACCGCGCGCACGCCGTTCTCGGAGGTGTTGCGCTCCACGCCGTGGGCGAGCAGACCGTTCCAGATCAGCAGGTCACCGGCCTCCAACTCGGGCCGCACGACGGGGAACTCGGTGCGGTCGACGTCGGGGCGGATCGGGTCGCGGTCGGCCGGCTGGGCGGCCTGCCACTCGTTGAAGCGGCGGAACAGCTCCGGGGAGCACTGGAAGCCGCCGTGGTCGGGGGCGGTGTCGTCGAGCGCGATGATGCCCTGGACGCGCTGCGGCAGCATGCCCTGGGTGGTGTCGACGTCCCAGTGCAGCTCGATGTCGAAGCCGCGGTCGGTGGGCTCGATCAGCGCGCGGTCGCGGTTGCGGATGTTGGGCGGGTTGAGGTTGAGCCGGTCGAGGGTGACCCAGAGCTCCTCGCAGTCCCAGACGTCCACGAAGGCGTCGTAGACGCGCTGCGACTGGCGACTGTCCCAGAGGAGTTGGTGGTGGTAGGCCTCGACGAAGCCGTAGATGTGCAGGTGTCGGTCGAGTTCGTCGCGGTACTCGCGCTCGCGGTACCAGTCCTCGGGGCGGTCCGGTGACAGGCCCTGGAACTCCCAGGCGAAGTCGAGCAGTCGGCGCGCGGCCTCGGCCGGGATCGCCTGCTTCACCACCACGTAGCCGTAGCTCTGCCAGAACGCGTGGTCCTCCTCGGAGAGCACCCGCAGCGGGTGCTTCTTGCGGATGTCGCGCAGGGCGGTGCGGGCGAGGTAGCTCTCGGTGTCGGCGCTGAAGTAGGGGCGCTCCGACGCGGCCCGGTACAGGTACTCCCCGGCGGGCACGTCGGGGCGTTCGGCAGGGCTCGGCATGGGCAGTCACTCCATGGTTCGTAGTCGGCGCAGCGCTTCCTCATGCGCTCGGTGCGGGCACGGCGGGTCGACGGCCGGTCGACGGCCGTGGCGGGAATCCGGGCGCGCGGCGGAGGGTCCGTCCGCACACGGTCCTTGCCACCTCACCCCGACGGGCACGGAACAGCGCCACATCAGGGGGCCAACTCGCCCGCCCGGAAGGGTGTCTCACCCCACATCAGCCACTGCCGTACCGCGCTCCCCATACGTTGGACTAGACCAACTAATGGTGTCAACCCTTTCCCGAGGGTTGCCGATTGGGAAATCCGCGCAGCTCACAACGCCTCTCGGGGTTCGCTTTATGTTTCGGAGACTGACATAAGCGCGGGTATGTTTCCGGAATTGACATAAGCGCGAACGGTGAACCGGACGGGCCGGCCGTACGTTGGGCGTATGGCACGCGCGCTGACGGCTCCCCCGTGGCTGACCGAGGGCCTGCGGCCCCGGGCCGCGCCGATCCCCCGGGCCGCGGTCGCCCGCGCCTCCGTCGCACTCGCCGCCCCGCTCGCGGTGGGCACCGCCACCGGGCGGCCCGCGTACGGCGCGCTGGTGTCGATGGGCGCGCTGTCCGGAGTCATCGGGGACACCGCCGACGCGTACCGGATGCGGGTGTTCAACATCGCCGTGCCCCAGCTCTTCGGCGCCCTCGGAATGCTGTGCGGCACCCTGGTGTTCGGCTCCGGCTGGGCGGCCGTCGCGACGCTGACCGTCGTCGCCCTGGTCTCCGGCATGATCTCCTCGATCGGCGCGGTCGCCTCCGTCTCCGGACTGCTCCTGCTGCTCAACGCCGTCGTCGGGGCCGGCCTGCCGCTGCCCTCGCCCTGGTGGCTGCCGCCCGCCCTGCTGCTGCTCGGCGGCCTGGTCGTGCTCGCCCTGACCCTGCTCGCCTGGCCGCTGCGCCTGGGCGTCCCCGAGCGGGTGGTGGTCGCCGACACCTACCGGGCGGTCGCCGACCTGCTGGCGGCCGCCGGCACCCCGGAGTACGACGGCCGCCGCCGCGAGCTCACCCGCTCGCTCAACCAGTCCTACGACCTGCTGCTCGCCCGCCGGGCCCGGCGGCACGGCCGCTCACCCACCCTGGTGCGGCTGCTCGCCCAGCTCAACGCGGTGATCCCGGTGGTCGAGGCGGCCCCGGCGGCCCAGCTGCGCCCGCCCGAGTTCGGCCCGCTGTCCGCCGGCTACCCGGCCGCCGTGCGCGCGCTGGCCGACGCCGTCGAGCAGGGCCGCACCGGCCCGCCCCCGCCGCTCGACCTGCCGGTCCCGGCCGGCCCGTCCACCCGCGCGCTGGTCGAGGCGGTCCGGCACGCCGCCGCCGTCGTGTACGAGGCCGCGCCCGACCCGTACGCCGACGAGGACCGGCTCGGCCGGCCCGCCCGCCTCGCGGTCCGGGCCCGGCGCGCGGCCAGGGCACTGCTGCTGTCCGACACCTCCTGGCGGTACGGGCTGCGGCTGGCGCTGTGCATCGGGCTGGCGCAGGTGCTGGTCTCGGCGATCGCGGTGCCCCGCTCGTACTGGGTGGCGCTGACCGTGACCTTCGTGATGAAGCCCGACTTCGGCTCGGTGTTCTCCCGCGCGGTGCTGCGCGCGCTCGGCACCGCGGCCGGGTTGCTGATCGCCATCCCGGTACTGGCCGAGGTGCCGCACGGCTGGTGGGACGTCCCGGTGATGGCGGCGCTGGCCGCGCTGATCCCCGCGCTGTCCGCCAAGGGGTACGCCTTCCAGACCGCGGCCATCACCCCGGTCATCCTGCTGCTCTCCGACCTGCTCAACCACCAGGGCTTCCACCTGGTGCTGCCCCGGCTCTACGACTCGCTGATCGGCTGCGGCATCGCGCTGCTGGTCGGCTACCTGCTCTGGCCCGAGTCCTGGCACACCCGGATCGGCGACCGCCTCGCCGACGCCGTCCAGGACACCGCTGCGTACGTGTCGCTGGCCCTCACCACCGCGCCCGGACAGGACGAACCGGCCCGCGCCCACTACCGGCGGCGGCTCTACCGGGACCTGTCCACGGTGCGCAGCGAGTTCCAGCGGGCACTCACCGAGCCCCCGCCGGTCGGCCCCCGGGCGGAGGCGTGGTGGCCGGTGGTGATCGCGGTCGAGCGGATCGTGGACACCACCACGGCCACCCGGGTGCGGATCGAGCACGGCGCGCCGGTGCCGGCCCCCGAGGACGTCGCCGCCGTCACCCGGGAGCTGACCGGCCTGGCCGAGGCGCTGCGCACCGGGGCGCCGCTGCCGGCGGCGGAACCGGACGTGCTGTCGCCGGACTGCGCCCTGGCCCGGCTGCACCACGAGGTGCACGCGGCCCGCTCGGTGGCGGCGCCGGTGGTCTGAGCGGCGCCCGGTGCGGCCGGTGTCGGCCGAGGGCGCCGCCGCCGGGCCTCGGTCCCGGCATCGCCGGGCTCAGTCCTGGATCCGCCGCCAGGGCCGGTCCGCCTCCAGTGCGTAGGCCAGTTCCAGCAGCAGCCGCTCCTGCCCGTGCGCCGCCGACAGGTGCACCCCGACCGGCAGCCCGCCGGGCGCGGAGCCGGCCGGCAGCGCGATGCCCGGGCCGCCGGTCACGTTGTTGACCGGGGTGAAGGCGACGTAGCGCATCAGCCGGTCCATCAGCTCGTCGAAGTCGACGTTCGGGCTCAGGTGCCCGATCGGCGGGGCGGTGTGGGCGAGCACCGGGGAGAGGATCGCGTCGTGGCCGCGGAAGATCCGCGCGTACACGCCCTCGGCCCGGCGCAGCCTCCGCAGCACGCCGGGGGTCCGCGGGAACTCGGCCTGGAACCGGCGGCGCAGCCCGGTGGTCAGTCCGTCCAGCTTCCCGACCCGGAAGCTCGGGTCGATCAGCAGTCGGCCGGTGGCCGCGATGGCCCAGGCGATGTAGCCCCAGTAGCTGACGAAGTCACGGGAGAACTCCTCGCCGAAGGGCAGTTCGGTCGGCTCGACCAGATGGCCCATCGCCTCCAGCCGGGCGGCCGTCTCCTCGACCACCCGCCTGGTCGGCTCGTCGGTCTTGGCGATCGGCGAGTCCACCACCAGGCCGATCCTCAGCCGCCGTTCGCCCGGCCCCTCGACCAGGCCGAGCGGGGGCAGCGCGGGGTTGGCGCGGTGCCGCTCGGCGGCGGCGAAGAAGGCGGCGGTGTCGCGCACCGAGCGGGTCAGCACGCCGTCGGTGACCAGGTCGATCGGCAGTTTGCCGCTCTGGGCGTTGGTGACCAGCCGGCCCCGGGTGGGCTTGAGCCCGACCAGTCCGCAGCAGGCCGCCGGGATGCGGATCGAGCCGCCGCCGTCGTTGGCGTGCGCGATCGGCACCACGCCGGAGGCCACCAGGGCCGCCGAGCCGCCGGAGGAGGCGCCGGCCGAGTGCGAGGGCTTCCAGGGGTTGCGCACCGGCCGGGCGGCGGCGAACTCGGTGGAGGCGTTGAGGCCGAACTCGGGCAGCCTGGACTTGCCGAGGACGGCGAGGCCGGTGGCGAGGAACTGGTCGGTGAAGCGCGCGTTGCGGCGGGCCGGTCGGGCGCGGTAGGCCGCGCTGCCCATCGCCGTCGGCAGGCCGCGCAGGTCCACGTTGTCCTTGAGGTACGTCGGCACGCCCCACAGCGGGCCGCCGATGCCCTCCCGGCTGATCCGCGGCCTGTCGTACGAGGCGTGGGCGACGGGCAGCAGCGTGCCGTCCACCCGGGCCGCCCGGTCGACGGCCGCGCGGACCAGCTCCCTCGGGTCGGCCTCGCCGGCCCGCACCAGTGCGGCGAGCGCCACCGCGTCATGGGCGCCCAGGGCGTCGTCGGCGAACGCGTGGACCCGCTCGTCGGTCATCCGAACTCCCCACTTCCTGCCGGGCGTCCCGCCGTCCGGCGATCGCACCGGCTGGTCGTTCCTGCCCGGTTCTACTGACCGGTAATCCCGCAAGGGCTTCGAGTGTAGGCGTGGCCGGTGGTCCCCGCCGAGCCGGGGCGCCGTTCCGCGAGTGAACGATTCGTCACATCGCAGAGGGCGCACGACCGTTCAACCCGCGCCCCCGCGTTCACCCCGTCCGCCGGTCCACGATCGTTTCGCCGCACGCCGCCGGGAAAGATCACGTTCACGATTCGTCCCGGTCCTCCCGCCCCAACCAAGGTGACGCCCGTGCCGACCCCCTTCTTCCCGACCACCCGGTTCACCGCGGCCCTGGCCCCCGGCGGCCTCCCCCTGCTCGGCCACGCCCCCGCCCTGCTCCACCGCCCGCACGAGTTCGTGGCCCGGCTGGCCGCCCACGGCGACCTCGTCCGGCTGCGGCTCGGCCCGCTCCGCGCGTACGTGGTCTGCCACCCCGAGCTGGTCCACCGGATGCTCGCCGACGATCACACCTTCGACAAGGGCGGGCCCCTCCTCGCCGAGGCCCGGGAGGTCGTCGGCAACGGCCTCGCCACCTGCCCCGCCGCCGTCCACCGGCGCCAGCGCCGGATGCTGCAGCCCGCCTTCCACCGTGAACGACTGCCTGGCTACGCCGCCCTGATGGCCGAGGAGATCGCCGACGCCACCGCCCACTGGCACGACGGCGACGTGATCGACGTCCCCGCCGCGATGCACCGCCTCAGCACCGCCGTCACCGCCCGCTGCCTGTTCGCCGCGCACGAGCGGGCCGGCTCACCGCCGGTGCACCGGAGCATGGACGTCGTGACCCACGGCCTCGCCCGGCGGCCACTGCTGCCACTGCCCGGCACCGACCTCCTCCCCACCCCAGGCAACCGCCGCTTGCGCCGCGCCCGGCAGGACCTCCGGGAGATCACCCGGCGGCTGATCGCCGAGCACCGCACCGCCGGCACCGACCGGCACGACCTGCTCTCCACCCTGCTCGCCGCCACGGACGAGGACGGCCGGAGCCTGTCCGACGCCGAGATCCACGAGCAGGTGCTCACCTTCCTGCTCACCGGCGTGGAGACCACCGCCGCCACCCTCTCCTGGGCCTGGACGCTGCTCGCCGCCAACCCGGCCGTCCGCAGCCGGCTGCACGCCGAGCTGGACACCGTCCTGGACGGCCGTCCCGCCCGCCACGAGGACCTGCCCGCCCTGCCGCTCACCGCCCGGATCGTCAGCGAGACCCTGCGGCTCTACCCGCCGCCGTGGATCCTCAGCCGCACCGCCACCACCGACACGGAGCTCGGCGGCCACCCCGTCCCGGCCGGCACCACCCTGCTGTTCAGCCCCTACCTGCTGCACCGCCGGGCCGACCTGTTCCCCCGCCCCCACCGCTTCGACCCCGACCGCTGGCTCACCACCGCCAGCCCCGCCCCCGGCACCTACACGCCGTTCGGCCTCGGCGCCCGCCGCTGCATCGGCGACGACTTCGGCACCACCGAGGCCGTCCTCGCCATCGCCACCATCGCCGCCCGCTGGACCATCGCCCCCGCCCCCGGCCGGCCGGTCCGCCCCCGGCGCAGCTCCTCCCTCGCGCCCCGGCCCTTCACCGCGCGGCTGACCCGCCGCATCCGCTGACCGGACGCCGACCGGCGTCCGGGGACGGGGCTTCGATACTGTCCCGGCATGGCCGGCCGTACGGGCGCCGGCCGGAACCAGGCCGCTCGACCGGGACACCTCCACGCCATGAACGCTCGAACCCCACGGGGGCTCCTGACCGGGGCGCTGCACGCCGTCCGGACGTACCCGCGCCGCTCACCGCTGACCTTCGGCTACGTCGTCCTGCTCCTGCTCGGGCACGTCTGGGTCGAGAGCGTGCTCGCCGCCGACCGGGCGGACGCGCTCCGCGACCACATCAGCACCAACCTCGACAACCTGCACGACCACCCGGTCACCGCCCTGTTCGGCAGCGCGCTGCTCTTCGACGGCACCCTCACCGAGGTCCTCTCCACCGGCTTCGGCAGCACCCTGATCACCCTGGGCCTGGGCGTCTGCTGCTGCCTCGCCTGGACCGAGCGCCGCTACGGCAGCCTGCGCGCCGCCGCCGTCTTCCTCGGCGGGCACATCGGCGCGACCCTGGTCACCGCCGCGGTGATCGTGCTCGCCCTGCGGCACGGCTGGTACCCGCAGGACGTGCGGCAGGCCTCGGACTACGGCATCAGCTACGGCGCCCAGACCGTTCTCGCCCTCGCCACCCTCGCCGTACCCCGGTGGGCCCGACTGCCCTGGGCCGCCTCCGTCGTCGCCTGGCCGCTCGGCGGCGGCGAATGGCCCGGCCCGCTCCCGGAGTTCACCACCGTCGGCCACCTCCTCGCCGCCGCCCTCGGCTTCGCCCTGGCCGCCGCGGTGGCCCTCACCGCCTCCCGCCGCCGTCGCGCCGGGGCCCCGGGGTCCGCCTGACGACACCCGCACCGGAACCGGGCGGGCGTCAGCAGGGCGAGCGTCAGCGGGGCGGGGGCGGGCGTCAGCGAGGTCGGCGTCAGCGGGGCGGGCGACGGTCGGCGGTGAGGACGGCGAGCAGCCGCTCGATCTCCGCCAGCCGGCGCCGCAGGTCCTCGACGTCGCCGCGGGTGGCGTTCTGCTCGTCCGCCTTGATCTCGACCAGCAGCTGCCCGTCCGGCTCCAGCCGGGCGCGGGCCACCTCGCCGAGGTCGTCGCCGTTCTGGATCCGGATGGCGTGCTCCAGCTCGGACGGGCGCAGCGCCAGGTCGTGCAGCGCGCCGGGCACCAGCCTGCCGTCCCGGACGACGGTGGTGGCCTTTCCCTCCAGGATGCGGGCGGCCCTCTGGTCGCGGGCGAGCCAGCGGGTGACGACGGCGTTCACCGCGACCAGGGTGACCGCCCCGATCGCGCCGCCGAGCAGGCTGTTGTCGTTGCCGATGATGGCGTTCTGCACCACGTTGGAGAGCAGGAAGACGACCACCATGTCGAAGGTGTTGAGCCCCGCCAGCCCGCGTTTCCCGGCGAGCCGGAACAGCACGAGGATCAACGCGTAGACGGCGATCGTGCGCAGGATCTTCTCCCCGATCGGGATCTGGACCGCCACCAGGTCGTGCCACACTGCCCCGCTCCTCCCGCCTCGGCTGTTGGGAACGGGGCAGAGGCTACGCCTCGGTCACCGCTTCGGCCTGCCGCGCCGGGCCGCCGCGCCGCGCCCGGCGGCCTTGGCGCCGCCGGCCTTCGCGCCCTTCGGTCCCCCGGCCCGCTGGCCGCCCGCCTTCTGGGCGCCCGTCTTCTGGGCGCCCGTCTTCTGGCCGCCCGCCTTCTGCCCGCCGGACTTCTGCCCGCCGGACTTCTGCTGCTGCGGCTTGCCCTGAGCCGCCTTCCCGGGCCGGGCCTCGGGCGCCGCCTGCCCGGCCCCGCGGCCGCGCGAGCTGTTGACCGTACGGCCGCGGACGATCCCGATGAACTCCTCCACCAGGTCCGTCGTCCGCTCCTGCGGCCAGGACAGCGCCACCTGGGACTGCGGTGCCTCCACCACCGGCCGGTAGGTGAGGTCCCGGCGGTGGTGCAGCCGGGCCAGCGACTGCGGCACCAGGAGCACGCCGATGTTCGCCGCGACCAGCTCGATCGCGTCCGCCGTGCTGTCCGGCCGCGCGATGGCGGGGCGCCCGGGCAGGGTCTCGGCGGTGAAGCCGAGGGAGTCGTCGAGCGGGTGGAAGACCACCTCCTCGGCCAGGTCCGCCAGCGGGACCTCCTCGGCGGCGGCGAGCCAGTGGTCCTTGGGGAAGACCACGACGGTGGTCTCGGTGTAGAGCGGGATCGCGCTCAGCACGTCCTTGTCCACCGGCAGCCGGACCAGCCCGGCGTCCGCGCCGCCCTCGCGCAGGGCGCGCTCGGCATCGCCGAACGGGACCGCGAGGAGGTCCAGCGGCACGTCCGGGAGCCGCTCGCTCCAGACCCGGACCCATTTGCCGGGGGTCACGCCCGGGACGTACACGAGCCGGAAGGACGGGTTCACCTGCATGTCTGTCACAGGGCAAGGCTACCGACCGTGACCGGAAGCGCCCGCGCGCTCCCTTACCCTTGTCACCATGACATCGCTCAAGCAGAAGACCAGCCAGACCATGAAGCCGGCCACGGCGGCCAAGAAGCTGGGGATCTACCTCGACGCCGCGCCGACCGACTTCCGGGAGGGCGTGGTCTCCCGCGAGGAGCTGAACGCGCTGCAGGCCGAGCCGCCGCAGTGGCTCCAGGACCTGCGCAAGAACGGCCCGCACCCGCGCCCGGTGGTCGCCGCCAAGCTCGGCATCTCGATCTCCGGCCTGGCCCGCGGCGGCGTGACGGAGGCGCTGACCACCGAGCAGATCGAGGCCGTCAAGGCCGAGAACCCGCTCTGGCTCCAGCACGAGCGCGCCAACCAGGTGGACGTCCGCAAGGAGACCGCCCGGATCAAGGAGAAGCACGAGAAGGAGGCCGCCGCCAAGGCCGCCAAGGAGGGCAAGGCCGCCCAGGCGCGCTGACCCGTCTCCCTTCGGTGCGGCGGTGGCGGAAGGGGTGGAACTCCCCTCCCGCCGCGGCGTATTGACCGGGCCGTCGATCGCTCCGAATAATCGGCGGGATCGGGCGCGGCGGTACGCCGCACCGCGGCAACCGCACCGGGGGAGCGACCAGTGATCGAGCAGCCTCAGGACGCAGCGCGGACTCAGGACACCGGACAGCACCAGCACGCAGGGCGGCCTCAGGACACCGGGCAGCCTCAGGACACCGGGCAGTCGCGGCACGCGGGGCTCGCCGCGCTCGCGGACGAGTTCTTCGCCGCCGAGAACACCCACAACCCGTTCGACGCGACCCTCAGCGGGGTCGAGGGCTACGCCCACCTGGTGCCCGACCCGTCCCGCGAGGCCGCGCACCGCCACCGCGGGACGCTGCGCGGCTTCGCCGACCGGCTGGCCGCGATCCCGCCGGACACGCTGGCCGGCGAGGACCGGATCACCCACCGGGTGCTCGCCCGGCTGATCGACAACGGCATCGGCCAGATCACCCACGGGCTGGCCGAGTTCAGCGTCTCGGCGACCATCGTCGCCCCGCAGAACGAGGCCTTCTCCGCGCTCGCCATGACCTCGGTCGAGCAGGAGGGCGCCGACGCCTACCTGGAGCGCCTCGCCGCCCTGCCCGGCTACTTCGACGTCACGCTGCGCCGCACCCTGGACGCCGCCGCCGAGGGCCGCCGCCCGCCGCGCAGCGGGGTCGACGCCGCCGTCGCCCAGCTGGAGGCCCACCTGGCCACCGCCCCGGCCGAGGACCGGCTGCTGCGGCCGCTGGCCGGCCGCCGGGAGTCCGAGCGGGCCCTGGCCATCGTGCGCGACGCCGTCCGCCCGGCCGTGGCCCGCTACCGGGCCGGGCTGGCCCAGCAGCTGGTACCGGTTGCCCGGCCGGACGACAAGCCCGGGGTCTGCCACGTGCCGGGCGGCGCCGAGGGCTATGCGGACGCCGTCGCCCGCTTCACCCGGCCGGGGCTCACCCCGCAGGAGGTGCACCGGATCGGCCTGGAGGCCGTGGCGGCGCTGCGCGAGGAGTTCGCCGAGCTCGGCGGCAAGGTCCTGGGCATCACCGACCCCGCGGCCGTGCTGACCGCGCTGCGCGAGGACCGCTCGCTGCGCTTCGGCAGCGCGGCCGAGATCGTCGCCCTGGTGGACGGGGCGCTGGAGCGGGCCCGCCTGGCCTGCGCCGACTGGTTCCGCCCGTACCCGATCGCCGACTGCGTGACCAGGGAGATCGACCCGATCGAGGCGGAGAACGCGCCGCTGGCCTACTACCAGCCGCCGGGCCCGGGCGGGCTGCCCGGAACCCACTGGATCAACACGCTGCGCCCGGAGAGCCGGTTCAGCTACGAGTACGAGGCGCTCGCCTTCCACGAGAGCGTGCCCGGCCACCACCTCCAGCTCGCCGTCGCCCGGACCCTGCACCACCTGCCGCAGTTCCGGCGGAACCCGAGCGGCCAGCTGACCGCCCACGTCGAGGGCTGGGGCCTGTACACCGAGCGGCTCGCGGACGAGATGGGGCTGTACAGCTCGGAGCTGTCCCGGTTCGGCATGCTCTCGATGGACGCGCTGCGGGCGGTCCGGCTGGTGGTGGACACCGGGATGCACCACTACGGCTGGTCCCGGGAGCGGGCGATGGCCTACCTGCGGGCCAACACCGCTACCCCCGGGGCCAACGCCCGCAACGAGATCGACCGCTACATCGCCTGGCCGGGCCAGGCCACCGCCTACCTGATCGGCCGCCGGGAGATCGTGCGGCACCGCGAACGGGCCGAGGCCGCGCTCGGCGCCCGGTTCGACGTCCGGGAGTTCCACCACCAGCTGATCGGGCACGGCAGCCTGCCGCTGGGGGTGCTGGAGGAGCTGGTGACGGACTGGATCGCGGCGCAGTAGGCCGTACGTCCCGCTGCCCTGCCACCGCTGCGCGTCCCCCTCGGTGTGCCGTCCGCCGGACGGCACACCGAGGGGCTCCACGCCCGCCCCGGTGCCGTCCGGTCGTCGTCAGAACCGGACGGTCCGCAGGACCGAGTCACCGCCCTGGAGCCCGGCCAGGTAGAGGGTGCGCCCGTCCGCCCCGAGCTGGACCTGGACGACGGAGTCCAGGCCGAAGCCGGTGACGGTCTCGCCGGGGACGGCCGTGCCGGTCGCGGGGTCGTACGAGAGCAGCGCGGCCTGGGCGGTCTTCGCGCCGGTGAACACGAAGATCCGGCGCGAGTCGGGGCTCGCCCCGAGCAGCTGGGGGCCGTTGTCGAAGGGCCCCAGGGAGAAGCCGGACCGGAAGGTGTTCGTCGCCGGGTCGAGGGTGTCGAGGGAGACGGTGCCCCATTCGCGGTAGCCGCTCGCGTAGACGGTGCGGCCGTCGGGAGCGGGCACGACGGCCTCGGCGGAGCCGAAGTCCGCCACCCGGTCGATGACCTCCGGGACGGCGCCCTCGACGTCCAGGTGGTACAGGTTGTCCGCGGTGCCGACCCAGGCGTCGGTGGCGTCGGGGCCGAGCACCACCTGGTTCACGGTGAAGCCGGTGAGCGTCACGCTGCCGGGGAAGGTCCGGGTGGCGGGGTCGTAGGCGAGGACGCGGCCGGCCCGGCTGCCCATGCGCACGCCGTAGGGGCCGTACTGGGCCAGCCAGAGCCGGGTGCCGTCCGGGCTGACGGTGACCCCGTGCAGCCCGCCCTTGGTCATCGCTCCGGGGCGGGGCTGGTCGGGCGTGGCGACCCGGGCGAGCAGCCCGCCGGTGACGGCGTCGAAGGTCAGCAGGTCCCAGTTGACGGTCACGTAGACCCGGCTGCCGTCCGGGCTGACGGTCGGACGGCCGACCATGTCGAAGGAAGAGACGGTGAGCAGGTCGGTGCTCACTCCGGTCCGGGTGTCGATGCTGCGGACCGCGCGGGCGCCGTGTCCCGGGTCGACGTCGTAACTGGCCACCACGAACGCGCGGCTGCCGTCCGGACTGACGGCGAACGACTCGCCCTTCGCCCCCAACGCCAGGGTGTCCGGGGCGACGCCCTGCCGGATCGTCACCGCCGGGCCGGCCGGCGCGGCCGCCACCGCCTCCGTCCCGGTCACCAGCAGCGCTCCCGCCGCCACCACCGCGACAAGCCAACGCGCTTTGCGCACAAGCCCGTTCATGCTTTCCCTCCCGCCGGTCGGATCGCGGCTTCGCCGCGTCCGCGTCAGGCTACGACACGTTCGCGGGGCCCGCGTAGCGGTTCGGCCGGAGTCGGTCCCACTCCGGCCGAACACAGCCCCTTCACGACACCGCCGAAACCGGAGCCGGCCTCGGCGTCGGCATTGGCCTCGGCGTCGGCGTCGGCCTCGGCGTCGGCCTCGGCGTCGGCGTCGGCCGGATTCGCCGCCGTCGCGGAAACGGTTCCGCGCGCCCGGCGAAGGCTTCCCGCGCCCGAACCGGCGTCACCCCAACGGCTCTGCCGACACGGTAGGGTCCGCTGGAACGGCCACCGGCACGCCCGGCGACCGCCGCCCGCGCCCACCCGATGGAGGAACCCGTGCCGGCTCCCGCCCGCCGCACCCTGGCCATGGCCGCCGCCGTCCTGTTCGCCGCCGCGGCCGCGGGCTGCTCGCCCGGCGGCGGCCACACCGCCGGGAGCGTCAGGTCCGGCTCCGCGGCGGCCGCCCCGCCCGCCGTCTCGATCGTCACCGGCCCCGGCCCGATGGACAGTTACAAGGTCCAGCCGCAGCCCGCGCCGGGCAGCTGCCACTACCGCTACACCGCGGACCAGCAGCCGCTGCCGGACCCCGCCTGCACCCCGGGCGCGATCAGCCCGGCGGTCAGCCAGGACAACCTCAAGGACACGATCTGCAAGCCGGGCGGCTACACCTCGACCATCCGCCCGCCGGCGAACATCACCGGCAAGGAGAAGGCCGAGAACGCCAAGTCCTACGCCTACACGGGACCGTTGGCCGACGCCGAGTACGACCACCTGATCAGCCTCCAGCTCGGCGGCGACCCCAACGACCCGCGCAACCTGTGGGTCGAGCCGCCCTCCCCCGGCCACGTCCCCGGCAAGGGCCCGAACAACCCCAAGGACACGGTGGAAACCCACCTGCACACCGCGATCTGCAAGGGCCGGATCACCCTGGCCGCCGCCCAGCAGGCGATCGCCACCGACTGGACGACCGCCGAGGGCCGACTCGCCGTCGGCACCGGCTCCGCCCCGACCCCCGAGCCCGACGCCGACGGGGACTGACGGTCTCTCAGGGTCCAACTGCTGGTCACAGCACCGCTGTTGCGACCACTCGGGTGACGGGACACACGGGCGTCGGCCCGCCGCCCGGCCACCGAGGGGTCCGGGAGACGGGCGGAAGGCGCGGGCCCGGCCGGTCAGGCCACCAGCGGGACGACCGGCAGGTTGCGCTTGTGCTCGGTGCGGCGGTAGTGGCCGAGGACAGTCCGGAAGACCTCCTCGCTGACCGGCAGGCCCTCCAGGAAGTCGTCCAGGGCGTCGTAGCTGACACCGAGGGCGTCCTCGTCGGGGCGGCCGGGGGCGAGGTTCTCCAGGTCGGCGGTCGGGACCTTCTTGACCAGCTCGGCCGGTGCGCCCAGCGCCTCGGCGATCGCCCGCACCTGGCGCTTGGTCAGGCCGGACAGCGGCATCACGTCGGCCGCGCCGTCGCCGAACTTGGTGAAGAAGCCGACGGCGGCCTCGGCGGCGTGGTCGGTACCGACCACCAGCCCGCCCTTGGCACCGGCCGCCGCGTACTGGACCACCATCCGCTGGCGGGCCTTGACGTTGCCGCCGACGAAGTCCTCGTGGCCGTGGTCGGTGTAGGTCAGTCCGGCGGTCTTGAGGGCGGCCAGCGCGCCGTCGGTGGCGGGCTTGACGTCGACGGTCAGCACCTCGTCGGCGCGGATGAAGCCGAGCGCGAGCTGGGCGTCCGCCTCGTCCGCCTGGACCCCGTACGGCAGCCGCATCGCGGTGAAGGTCACCTGGCGGCCCTCGGCCCGCAACCGCTCGACGGCGAGCTGGCAGAGCCGCCCGGCGGTGGTGGAGTCGACGCCGCCGCTGATCCCCAGCACCAGGCTGCGCGCGCCGGTGCTCCGCACCTGGTCGGCCAGGAACTCCACCCGCCGCTCGGCCTCCTCCGCGGGGTCCGGCACGGGCACGACCCCGAGGGCACGGGCGATCTCCCGCTGGACGTCGGCAGGCAGGGGCTCGGTCATTCCGACTCCTCGGGACGGTGGGTACGTGACGCGCAAACGAGGATACGACCCCCGGCGACACGGCCGTCACGGGCGGGGGGTCTCCCCCGGCTCCGCCCGCCCCTCGGGCCCGCCGGGCTTGCGCAACGAGACCGGCTGCCCCGGACCCGGTCCCGGGTGCGCCAGGATGTCCAGCACCACCCGGCCGTCGACCGTCTCCTGGGCGACCAGCAGCGCCGCGAGCTCGTCCAGGTGGTGCCGGTGCTCGGTGAGCAGGTCGAGAGCCCGCCGCTCGGCCCGGCGCAGCAGACCGGCCACCGCCTCGTCCACGGCGCGCTGGGTCTGCTCGGAGTACGGGCGGCGCAGCAGGTCCTCGGGGTTGTCGCCGAGGTAGTGCGGGGTGCCGCTGGAGTAGCCGACCGGGCCGAGCTCCGGGGAGAGGCCGAACTCGCGGACCATCCGGGTGGCGACCGAGGTGGCGTTGGCGAGGTCGTTGGCGGCGCCCGTGGAGCCCTCGCCGAAGACCACCAGCTCCGCCGCCCGGCCGCCGAGCTGGACGGTCAGCAGGTCGGTCAGGTAGCCCTCGCTGTACAGGTGCCGTTCGGCCTCGGGCAGCTGCTCGGTGGCACCGAGGGCGACGCCGGCCGGGAGGATCGTCACCTTGGCGACCGGGTCGGCGCGCTCGCACAGCGCGGCCATCAGCGCGTGCCCGGACTCGTGCACCGCCACGGCGTGCCGTTCCTCGGGCAGCAGCGCGTTGGAGGACTCCCGGCGGCCGAGCAGCACCCGGTCGCGGGCGGCGTCGAGGTCGTCGGCGGTGAGGACGGACCGGTCGGCGCGCACGGCGTTGATGGCGGCCTCGTTGACCAGGTTGGCGAGGTCGGCGCCGGAGAAGCCGGGGGTGCCGCGGGCGAGCCGCCCGAGGTCGACGTCCGGGTCCAGGTTCTTGCCCCGGGCGTGCACGGCGAGGATGGCGGCCCGTTCGGCCTGGTTGGGCAGCGGGACGGTGACCTGCCGGTCGAAGCGGCCGGGGCGCAGCAGGGCCGGGTCGAGGGCGTCCGGGCGGTTGGTGGCGGCGATGACGACGATGCCGGTGCTCTGGTCGAAGCCGTCCATCTCGGCGAGCAGCTGGTTCAGGGTCTGCTCGCGCTCGTCGTTGCCGCCGAGCCGGGTGCCGCCCGCGCGGCGGCCGCCGACGGCGTCGATCTCGTCGATGAAGATGATCGACGGCGCGCGTTTGCGGGCGTCCTCGAAGAGGTCGCGGACCCGGGAGGCGCCGACGCCGACGAACATCTCCACGAAGCCGGAGCCGGTGACCGAGAGGAAGGGCACCGAGGCCTCCCCGGCGACGGCGCGGGCGAGCAGGGTCTTGCCGGTGCCGGGCGGCCCGACCATGATCACCCCGCGTGGCCCCTTGGCCCCGGCGGCGGCGTACCGCTCCGGGCTGCGCAGGAAGTCGACCACCTCGCTGACCTCCTGCTTCACCCCCTCGTAGCCGGCCACGTCGGCGAACCCCGTGTTCGGCCGCTCGGCCTCGATGATCTTGGCCCGGGACCGTCCGATGGCGCTCAGGCCGCCGCCCAGCGAGCGGGCGGCCATCCGGCCCGACCAGAGGAACAGCGCGCCGAAGACCAGCAGCGGCAGGAACAGCAGCAGGGTGGACCAGATCGAGCCGCCGCCGCTGGTCCGGCTGCCGGTGACGGTCACCTGGTGGTCGGTGAGCGCGCTGCTGAGCTGGGAGGTGTCCAGGGCGGTGGGGATCTGGGTGGTGAAGTGGGTGCCGTCCTTGAGCGTGCCGCTCACCCCGCCGGTGTCGCTGACGTCCACGGTCTGCACCTGGCCGGCGTTGACCCGGTTCACGAAGTCGCTGTAGCCGTAGCGGGTGCCGGGCTTGCCTGGGTTGGAGAAGAGCACCAGCAGGAGCAGCGTCACCAGCACGGCGACTGGCAGCAACCAGCGGCGCCACGAGGGCGGCGGGGGCTTGCCGGGGCCGCCTGGGCCACCCGGGCCGCCGGGCCCCGGGCCCTGGTTGCGGCCCTGGCCCGGGCCCTGGCCGCGCGGCTGGTCCCAGCCCGGCCTCGGGCCGGGTCCGGTGCCGGGGCCGGCGCCCGAGTCGGTGCCCGGGCCGGAACCGGACCCCGGGGGAGTCGTGGGGTGACGGGCAGCGCGCAGCCGGATTCGTACGATCATCCACGCTCACCGCCTCTCGGGGACCGAGCTCTCGGGGCTGAACTCTCGGGGGCCGAACTCTCGGGGGGCCGAACTCTCCGGGAGGCGAACAGCCTCCGCCCCTCCATGGTGGGACGGTCCGCGCCCGGACGGGAGACCGAACGGGGTGGTAACGGTCCACCCGGGGCACAACGGCGCGTGCGGCGCCCCGGGCCGACAGCCGCAGAGCGCGGGCGTCCGCCGGGCTCCGGCCCCCGGCTGCTCCGCCGGCCACGGCGCCAGCCACGGCGTCGGCCACGCTCACGGCACAGCCGGGCACGGGGAGTTGGCGATCGAGCGGCCCGCGAGGGCGATTCGTGACCTAGAGTAGCCACATGGTCAACGAGGAACTGCCCGCCATACGCACGACGCCCGAGGCCGCCATGGAACCCCGGGCCGGGGACAGCGACCGGGAGGCGGTGGCCGAGCAGCTGCGGGTCGCCGCCGGCGAAGGCCGCATCGACCTCGCGGAGTTGGAGGAGCGGCTCGACCTGACCTACGCCGCGCGGACCTACCGCCAACTCGACGTCCTGGTGGCGGACCTCGGCGGGCGGGTCGGGCCCGGAGCGGAGTCCGCGGAGGAGGCCCTCGTACTCCGGCCCCGGATGAACAACATGGTGCAGGCCGGCCGGTGGTCGGTGCCCCGCCGGATCGTCGCGGAGACCAGGATGTCGCTGCTCACGATCGACTTCACCGAGGCCGTCTGCCCCCACCGGGAGGTCACGGTGGAGGCGTCGACCGGCATGGGCCACGTGCGACTGATCGTCCCGCGCGGCTGGGGCGTACGGATCGATCCGTCGAGCACCAACACCGGGAACATCGTCAACAAGGCCGCCGAGTCGGCGGAGCCCGGCGCCCCGACGCTGGTCCTGATCGGCCACCCACGGTCGGGGCCGATCAGGATCAAGCAGCGCCGCCGGGACTGACGGGCGGGGACGGTCTGGCCTGGCCTCTGGCCTCGTCGGGCCTGGTCAGGTCGGGCCTGGCCTGGCCTGGCCTGGCCGGGTCAGTCCTGGTCGGATCAGGAGAAGTCGAGGCCGCCCGTCCGGGTCCGCTTGAGTTCGAAGAACTTCGGGTAGCCGGCCAGCAGCCGCACACCCTCGAAGACCCGTACGGCGTCCTCGCCGCGCGGGATGGCGCTCAGCACCGGGCCGAAGAAGGCCACGCCGTCCACGTGGATGGTCGGCGTGCCGACCTCCTCGCCGACCGGGTCCATGCCCTCGTGGTGGCTCTTGCGCAGGGCCTCGTCGTGATCGGTGCTGTTCGCCGCCTCGGCCAGCTCCTCCGGCAGGCCCGCCGCCGCCAGCGCCTCCCGGATGACGGTGTCGTCGGCGGGCCGGTCCTGGTCGTGCAGCCGGGTGCCGAGCTCGGTGTACAACTCGCGCAGCACCTGCGGGCCGTACTGCTCGGCGGCGGCGATGCAGACGCGTACGGGGCCCCAGCCGGTGGTCATCAGGCGCTGGTAGCGCTCGGGCAGGTCGGTGCGGCCCTCGTTGAGGACGGACAGGCTCATCACCCGGAAGTTCAGGTCGAGTTCACGCTGCCGCTCAACCTCCAGGATCCACCGCGAGGTGATCCAGGCGAACGGGCAGACGGGATCGAAGTAGAAGTCGACCTTGACGGTGTCGCTGTCGGGCCCGTGGCCGTTGTCGAGGGGCTGGATGGCGTGCTGGGCGGGGTGCTGGTCGAGCACGCTGTTCGTCACATCGTTCGTCACGTCGTTCGTCACGTCGAAGAGGCTAGCGGCCGAATGGCCCACCCTCCAGGGCCAATCGACAGCTGCCGTGGTGGGCCACTCTCGGACCCGAGCTCACGCCCGACCACCCCGCTCAGGCACACGTCGTCCCGTCCGCCGGCACCGTGCCGTCCAGCAGGTAGGCGTCCACGGTCTGCTTCAGGCACGCGTTGCCGGTGTTGTAGCCGCCGTGCCCCTCGCCCTGCAGGGTGACGCTGACGCCGACCCCCGCGCCGAGCTGCCGCGCCATCGCCCGGGCGCCCTCCACCGGGGTGGCCGGGTCTCCGGTGGTGCCGACCACCAGGATCGGGGCGGCGCCCGGCGCGGAGACCTCCGGATGGGCGGTCTTGCCGGGGACGGGCCAGCCGGTGCAGCCGGTCAGGCCCCAGGCGGTGAAGGTCCCGAACACCGGGGAGGCGGCGCGGAACTGCGGCAGCTGCTGCTGCACGTCCTGGTCCGAGTAGCGCTGCCGGGCGTCCACGCAGCTGATCGCCCGGTTCGCGGCGTTCAGGTTGTTGTAGTGCCCCTGCGGGTCGCGCCCGTTCAGCGCGTCGGCGAGCTGGAGCAAGGTGTCACCGGTCCCCTGTTCCATCGCCTCGGTGAGCCCGCCGACCAGCGCGGGCCAGGTCGCCTGGCTGTACAGGCCACCCGCGATGCCGGTGACCGCCAGGCTCTCGGTGAGCTTCCGCCCCTGCTTGGTGGGCAGCGGCGACTGGTCCAGCCGCTGCAGCAGTGCGGCGACCTTCGCCGTCCCCTCGTCGCCGCCCGCGCCCGTCGGGCAGGCGGCACCGGCCTGGGCCGCGCAGGCCTTCATGAAGTCGCCGAGGGCGAGTTGAAAGCCCTGGGCCTGGCCGAGCGCGGCCTGCTGCGGGTCCTGGGTGGGGTCGACCACCGAGTCCAGCACCATCCGCCCGACGTGCTGCGGGAACAGGTGGGCGTAGACGCCGCCGAGCTGGGTGCCGTAGCTGAAGCCGAAGTAGGACAGCTTCTGGTCACCCAGTGCCTGGCGCATCAGGTCCATGTCGCGTGCGGCGCTCCCGGTGTCCACGTACGGCAGCACCGCGCCGGAGTTGTGCTCGCAGGCGGCGACGAACCCGGCGTTGGTGGCGTCCAGGGCCTTCACCTCGTCGGGGGTTTCGGGGGTGCCGTCGGAGGCGGTGGCGGCGTCCATCGCCCGGTCGTCCAGGCAGGTCACCGGGGCGCTGGCACCGACTCCGCGCGGGTCGAAACTCACCAGGTCATAGCGGGTGTTGAGGGAGGCGTAGGTCGCGGCGAGGGCGTGCAGGACGACCACGCCGGAGGCGCCGGGGCCGCCGAAGTTGAACAGCAGCGAGCCGATCCGGTGCTGCTCGTCCTTGGCGGGCGTGCGGATCAGGGCGAGGTCGATCGTCGCGCCGTCCGGTTTGCCGTAGTCCAGTGGGACCTTGAGGGTGGCGCACTGCCAGTCGGCCGCGGGCGCGGTGCCGGCGCCCTGGGCGGTGGTGGGGGCGGTGCAGGCGTGCCAGTCCAGGCTCCGGGTGGCCAGGGCGGTGGCGACCTCGGAGGTGCCGGTGGCCGGCGAGATCGGTGCGGGCTCGGCGGCGGAGGGCCCGTCGGCCTGGCAGCCGGTGGCGGCGGTGAGCAGCAGGACGGTGAGGCCGAGCGCTCCGGCGCCGCGGACGACGGTGTGCATGGGGTGGGTCCACCTCTCGGTCGGCCGGGCGCCCCGGCGCGGCCCGGGCCCTTGGGCCTGCGGGCCTGTGAGCTGGCGGGCCTTTGGGCCTGCCGGACGCCCGTGCGCTCGGCGGGACGGCGTACGCCCGGCGGTCGGTTCGTCGACGCACCGCAGACCCTAGGGGCTGGAGCCCGCCGGTACCGTGCGGAGGCCCACGGACGGGGGCGCGCGCCGAACCGGCTGCCACCGGCCGAACGGGTGAGGGACCGGTCTGCGCGGCCCGGCTGCGCGACGCCTGCCTCCCTCACCCCCTGGTCTCCCCCTGCCGATCGGCAGGGGGAGACCAGGGGTTACGCCTCGGGAACCTCCCGATCGGCACATGTGCGACGGGCCGGCAGCACGCAAGGATGACGGGCATCGGGGCCCCGCCGGTGGGGCCCGGGAAGGAGCCCTGCCGTGACCGCCCTGTTCCTGTTGCTCTTCCTGTCCGCCGTCTTCTGCGTCCGCCTCCGCTTCGCCCTCGGCGCAGGCCTCGGCTCCGCGGACTTCGGCTCCGCAGGCCTCGGCTCCGCAGGCTTCGGAGACAGCCGACGTGCCTCCTCAGCGCAGCGCCATGCCCGGGGTTCCCCGCACCGCGTACGCCGGCAGGCGCAGCCCCCCGAGGGCCGCGCGGGGCAGACTCAGCCCGAAGCGCCGTTCGACGGCGCCGAGGGCACGTCGCCGGGCGGCGCCGTCGGCCTCCCGCCCGGGGTCACAGGAGGTCACGCCGTCGGCCTCCAGGACTCTGGCGGCGACGAGGTCCGGCACCAGCAGGTCCGGCTCCTGGCCCCAGCGCCAACGCTCCTCGCCGAGGCCGAAGCCGCACAGCACGGCGCCGTCGCGGGCGTAGTCGAGCAGGGCCGGCCGCTGCTCCGGCATCGGGCGGAAGTGCACCACCTCGGCTCCGTCACGCGCTATCTCGGTGATCAGCTCACCGCCGGTGGAGTCGCCGTACTCGATCGCGAACGACCAGCCTGCGCACCTGCCGACGCGGATCACGCCGTCGCCGTCGTCACCGGGGCGGTAGACCTCGATGTCCAGGTCCCGGATCTGGGCGTCGCTGATCGGCTCGGTCGCGGTGGCCGGGTCGGCGCCCATCCGGCGGGCGAGCTCCTCGGGCGTGATCCCCCGAGCGAAGACGACGCCGCCGAGCTCACCGTCCGTGTCGGCGCCGCCCGTCGGGCATCGCCCGGTGCCGGGCCCGCCGATCTCCGCGAGCCACTGGATGCCGTCGCCGTCCTGCCCCGCTCCCCCGTGCGTGCCGTCGCTCATGCCGCCCTCCCCTCGCGCGCGGCCTGCGGTGACCGGGCGCGCCGGTGGGCACCCTAACCGACCCGGCCGACAGCCGGACTCCGGTCGCCGGATCACTGCCGGAACCATCCGTACGCGGGCCGACAACCACCCCCGATCGATTGGAAGGGGACTGAGTCAAAGCCGAACTCGCCCGGCCCGAGCCGCCGTTCACCCGGACACGGCCGGCGCCTCCTGTCCCACCGCTTCGAACAGCATCTTCGCGGCGACCATCGCCCCGTCGGTGCGGATGCTGCCGGCCACGGCCTCCGCCCGTGTCCTGGTCTCCGGCGCCAGGGCCCTGGTGAGCGCGGCGGAGAGCGAGTCGACGGTCGGCGTGCGGTCGAGGTGCGCCGCACCGATGCCCAACTCCGCCACTCGGGCGGCCCAGTAGGGCTGGTCCGCGATCCGGGGGACGACCACCTGGGGCACCCCCGCCACGGCCGCGGTCGTCGTGGTGCCCGCGCCGCCGTGGTGGACGACGGCGGCCACCCGGCGGAACAGAGCCTGCTGGTTCACCTCGCCGACGACGTGGCAGTCCTCCCGGCCGTCGATCGGGGCGAGCCCGGCCCAGCCACGAGCGAGGAGCAACCGGCGGCCCTGCGCGCGGGCCGCTTCGACGGCCACCCGCGCGATGCCCTCCGGGGCGTGCGCGGCCATGCTGCCGAAGCCGACGTACACGGGCGGTTCACCGGCGTCCAGGAACGCCTCCAGGTCGGCCGGGAGCGGGCGGTCGTCGGGCAGGATCCACGCCCCGGTCGGCACCACGTCGAGTTCCGTCATGCCCTCGGACGGGCACAGCGTCGGGTCCGCCGCCAGCCATGGCCGCTCGGTGAAGACGTGGTCGCGGACGTTCTCCACCGACGGCAGTCCGATCGCCGCCCGGTGGCTGTTGAGCGCCTCCCCGTACAGCGCGTTCACCCGCTGGGCGTCCTGCTCCCACAGCTTCCGGTAGTCGGTCTCGTCCTCCGGGGACGGCGTTCCCGGCCGCTGCCCGGGCCGGAAGTGCCTCGAGGGCAGCCCGAAGATGTGGAAACAGGCCAGCACGTAGTGGAGGCCCAGCTTCTCGGCGACGTCCCGCGCCCCGGCTGGCATCAGCCCGGTCGCCAGCAGCACGTCACAGCCCTCGGCAGCGGCGGTCAGCGTCTCGAACCGCGCGGCGACCAGCTCGCGGGCAAGCCGGAACGCGTCCTCCGCCGTCGGCGGCTTCGGACCTGCGACCACCGACCGCACCGTCGGGCCGAGCGGCACCAACGGCACCCCGGCCCGCGCCAGTACCGCCACGAACTCCTCGTCCGGCGGCGCACACACCCGCACCTCCGCACCGAGCCCCCGCAGCGCCACCGCCAGCCCGGCCAGCGGCTCGACGTCCCCGCGCGATCCCCACGTCGTCATCAACACACGCATTTCACGACTCCCGTTCCCGCAGGTCATGGCCTTACGGACGGGATTCTGCGACAGATCGGGGGCCTTGCCGCAAGCCCCGGGTCACGCTATAGCTTGATAGTGGCAAGGGGATTGACTCTCCTTGCCCCTTCCTTTGGCCGCGTGGTCCCGCCCGCTCTCCCGAACCGGCCATCCCGTGGCAATCCCGCCGGCCCCAGCGCAGACTCCCGACCGTCCCCAACGGCCCCCGCTGCCCTCGCCAACCCGCAGGACGCGCGCGGCCGTCACCACGCCGGTGACGGTCCGGCCCCGCACCCTGTTGCCGGCCGTCCCGGTCGCCCTCGCCGCGCTCGCCGTCCGGGCGCACGGGTGGGGGCCCGGCGTGGCCTCCGGCTATCTCCCGGTCACCATGATCGGTACGGGCCCACAAGCGGACGGGCCGACGGGCGGACGGGCACGAGACCCGCCCGGCCGGTCCGCGCGCGCCTGTCAGCCCGTGAACCGACCGTCCCGGGCCACCACCCGGCCCGCGCGGACCACCAGTTCGCGCGCCGGCAGGTCGACCACCACCTGCGGCAGGCACTCGCCCGTCACCAGCATGAAGTCGGCGGGCGAGCCCGGCTTCAGGGTGGCGGCCGGCAGGTCCAGCAGTTCGGCGCCGCCGTCGGCCGCCAGCGCGAAGCAGTCGGCCAGCTGCTCGTCGGTGCGGGCGTCGGTGGTCCAGCCGAGCAGGTGGGCGCGGTGCAGGAGGTCGGCGTTGCCGTACGGGCTCCACGAGTCGCGCACGCCGTCCGAGCCGAGGCCGACCCGCACCCCGTGCGCCCGCAGCTCGCGGAACGGCAGCACCTGGTGGGCGGAGGGCGCCACGGTGGTGAGGCCGACTCCGGACTCGGCCAGCTCGGCGGCGAGGTCGGCGAGCGGCGCGCCGGTCAGTTCGGGGACGCAGAAGGCGTGGCTGACGACCACCCGTCCGGCCAGTCCGGCCGCCCTGGTCCGCGCGGCGATCTCGCGCAGCGGGCCGAGGCCGCGCTCGCCCCGGTCGTGCAGGTGGATGTCCAGGCGCAGTCCGTGCTGTTCGGCGAGTCCGAACAGCAGCTCCAGCTGGGCGGGCCCCTCGCCGTCGGAACCCTCGGCCGGGAGGCCGTCGAAGCCCGCCGGGTCGATCCCGCCGATGGCGTCGATCAGGCCGCTCGCCGCCGCTTCGGCGAGCAGCGCGCCCGCGCCGGGCATCCGCCGGACGCCGTGCTGGGGGAAGGCCACCAGCTGGACGTCCAGCACTCCGGCCAGCCGTTCGCGTGCCTCGGCGAGGCCGGTCACCCCGGCCAGTCCGTACGCGGGCGCGACGTCCACGTGGGCCCGCACGGCGCGGTGCCGCGCGTCGTCCTGCAGGCACCGCACCCCGTGCCCTTCCTCCCGTTGCTCGTGCTGGCCACCGGACTGCTGGTGCTCATCGGCCTGCTGCCCTGCCGGATCGGCGGGCAGCCGGTCCGCTACCCCGTGTCCTGGTGACGGCCGCGCGGCAATGACGGCCACACGGCCACTTGGCCGCACGGCCACGACCGGCCTCGCGCCGGTGCCTGTTCCCCACTCTCCTGCCGAACGCCGACGGCCGGGTCGCCGTCGCCCGGCTGCTGGTCGAGGCCGGAGCGGACGTCAACGCGCAGGATCCCCGGCTGAACACCCCCTGGCTGGTCAGCGGCGTCACCGGCAGCGTCCCGATGCTGCGCGCCCTGCTGCCCGGCGGCCCGGACCTCACC
The DNA here is from genome assembly GCF_053598415.1 of Kitasatospora sp. NPDC001132. Classification (NCBI taxonomy): domain Bacteria; kingdom Bacillati; phylum Actinomycetota; class Actinomycetes; order Kitasatosporales; family Streptomycetaceae; genus Kitasatospora; species Kitasatospora sp. NPDC001132. The sequence continues at coordinate 100,688 of NZ_JBSFKF010000002.1, forward strand.
CGCCGCAACCGCTACGGCGGGGTGTCGGTGATCCCCGCCGCCGAACGCGGCCACGCCGCCTACGTCCGCGCGGTCCTCGCCGAAACCGCCGTCGACGTCGACCACCTCAACGACCTCGGCTGGACGGCCCTGCTCGAAGCCGTCCTCCTCGGCGACGGCGGCCCGGCACACCAGGAGATCGTCGAGGTCCTGGTGTCCCACGGCGCCGATCCGCTTCTGCCCGACGCCGACGGCGTCACCGCGCGCGCCCACGCCGAGCGCCGTGGCTTCCGCACCATCGCCGCGGCGCTGCGCACGGCGGAGACCGCCCACAATGACGGCACGGGCACTACCGGCTGAAGCCCATCCAGGCCCGACGGACCACGGAACCACGGAACCGCGGAACCGCGGACCGCAAAGGTGAAGACCCCGACCAGGAACCGTGGAACCGGCCCCCGGGTGACTCCCCCGAGTCGGCGGGCGGGCCGGACGGGCACCCAGCCCGCCCCCGCCCGAGGGACCGGGATCAGCGCTCGGGCAAGACCCGATCCCCCTGCTCGGCCAGCGACTTGATGCCGTCGAGGGTGGCCGCCATGCCGGTGCGCAGTCGTTCACCCGGAAGTCGACGATCTTCTCCTCCAGCTCCGGCGTGGCGTCGATGAACAGGCTGGGGCCGCTGCGGCCCGGACCGATCACCACCGACTGGCGCAGCCGGGTGCCGCCGTCCTCGGGGGTCAGCTCGAAGCGCCACCGGGCTAGCGCCCCGAGGAGGTCGGACACCGGCTCGCCGTAGCGGCCGTCCGCGTCCATCACGCCCCAGGCGAAGACGCGCCGGCCGCCCGGCCCGGCCGGTGCCGTCGCCCCGGTCAGCTCGGTGGTCTCGGTCAGCTCGGTGATCTCGGAGACCGTCCGCCAGTCGGGCATGCCCGCGCGGCTGTTGTGCCCCTCGAAGCGGGCGCCCACCGCGGGGCCGTCCGCGCCGTCCAGCCAGGCGACCCGCCGGAGCTCCGGACTGAGCCGGGCGGGCAGGCCGATGTCCGTCACCAGCTCCCACACCCGCTCCACCGGCGCCGCGGCGAACACCTCGCAGTGCGTACCCGGACCTTCGGCGTACCGCATTCCCGTCCCCCCTCTGCCTTCCTACGTCACCGCTCTTGCGCATCGATGCGGGTCGACACCCGCCCGCTGTCCTCGCCGACGTCCGGACGCCGGTGAGGACAGCGGGCGGGTTGCCGCCCTGGGCCCTGGTTCGATGATCGATCCGGCGGAACACCCAAGTCAATCCGCCGATTTACTGGGACACCCCCAAGCGATACCTTGGACCTCCGTGACCATTGACGACCTCCGTGTCTTCGCCGCGGTCTGCCGGGCCGGTTCGCTCAGCGCCGTGGCCCGCGAGCTGAACTGCACCCAGTCCGCCGTCAGCCAGCACGTCAGGCGGCTGGAGCGGGAGGTCGGCCTCGCCCTGATCGAGCGCCACCCGCGCGGGGTCGTCCCCACCACTGCGGGGAGCCTGCTGCGCACGGCGGTCGCCGCCGGCCTCGGCAGCATCGACCACGCGCTGCACCGGATCGCCGAACTCGCCCGCGGCGAGGGCGGATCCGTACGGATCACCACCGGCGCCACCAGCATCCGGCACTTCATGTCCGCGGCCGTGGTGGACTTCCGGCGGCGCTTCCCCCAGGTCAGCCTGGAGTTCCAGACCGAGGTGTCCAGCCGTAGCTGCCTGGAGTCGCTCAACGCCGGGCGGGTCGACCTCGCCTGGATCACCCTCGGCGCCCCGGCCCGGGGCGTCGACCGGCGGCCGGTGGTCGAGCTGCCCTGGGTGCTCGCGGTCGCGGCGGGCGACCCGCTCGCCGCCCGGGCCCGGATCTCGCCCGCCGACCTCCAGGACGCCCGGCTGATCGGGCTGCCGCAGAACTCCGTCTCCCGCTCCCAGGTCGAGGCCTGGCTGGGGAAGTCGGGTATCCGGCCGGTCTTCGACACCAGCGTCGCCGACTGGGACACCGCGATCCTGCTCGCCGAACTCGGCCTCGGCCACGCCGTCGTCCCGGCCCTCCCGCAGTGGCAGGGCCCCGGCCACCCGGGCCTGCGGCTGCTTCCACTGCCCGACCTGCCCGCCCTCACGGCCGGTTGGGCCGTCCGCGACTGGGAGAACCTCGGCCCGCTCGCACGCGCCTTCGCCGACACCGTCGCCACCCACTGCGGCCGCGACGCTCCGCGGCCCGGAGGCCCGGAGGCGGGCTGACCGCGGCGCGGCCGGCCGCCGTCACCCCTCGCCCTCCGGGGCCGTCCGGTCCCCGGCCGACAGGAAGCGGCCGACCGGCGTCCACACGCCGTGCCGCTGTCGCGTAGTCGTCGTCAGCGGCTGTGGAAGGAGTGGCTGCGCCCGATCTGCGCGAAGCCCCGGCGGGCGTACCACTCGCGCGGCCAGTCCACCGCGTCCGCGAGCAGGAACAGCTGCGGGACGCCGGCTTCGGCCGCCAGTGCCAGGCCGGTGGCGAGCAGAGTGTCGCCGTGCCCCGCACCCCGATGCCGTGAGGCGGTCACCAGGTCCTCCAGCTGGGCCAGCTCGAGGGACGGTTCGAGGTAGAGGTCGCTCCAGGCCGCGATCTCGCCGACCGGCGTCCGGGCGGCCAGGAAGTGCACCCCCGCGGCGCCGCGCAGCCGGGCGGCACGGCGGTCGGTGAGCTGCCGGCCGAGTTCCTCGTCCTCGGTCCACTCCCGCTGCTGGCGCAGCACCGCCTCCCGCATCTCGGCCAACTCCACGGGGATTGCGGCCGGTTCGGGCCGCAGGCAGCCGCCCGTCGGCCGAGCCAGGATCACCACGCTCTCCCGCTCGTACCCCGCCGCCGTCAGCACCGGGGCGGCCCGCTCTCCCGAGGCCGGGTCCAGCACCGTGATGCGGTACCGGCCACGCCGCCCCAGCCATCGGGCGGCGAGCTCGGGCAGCATCGCCGGATCGGTGCCCGGCCCCTCGACGATCAGCTGGTTGTGCTCCTCCGAGCGGGCGAACTCGGCGTCTCGTACGGCGAACACCCCTGGGAACTCGGGACGTTCGAGGAGTTCAGCCGCCTGGCGGCGGGCGAATGCGGAGCGGAAGGTGGTCACGCGCGCAAGCAGATCCGACATCCCGCCATGATCACCCCCGCGGCCCCCGCGGGCAACGGCTTTCCCGGGCCCGCACCCCGCGCGCCCCCACACCCCGCACACCACACACCGACAGACCGGCAGACCGCGCCTCACACACCGCCCCCGGCGGACTAACGATCCAGGAAGCGCCGGATCCCGTCCCGCACGCCGTCCGTCGGCACGGTCGCCGCGAAGGCCGCCGCCTCGACCGCCAGCCCCTCGTCGATCGGCAGGTTGATGCCCCGGGTTACGGCCCGCAGGCAGGCGGCCACGGCGGTCGGCGCGTGACGGATGATCCGATCGGCCAAGTCGCGGGCGGTGTCCAGCAGTTCGTCCGCCGGAGCGACTGAGTTGACCAGGCCGAGCTCGGCGGCCCGGGTGGCCGGGATCGGGTCGCCGGTGAGGATCAGCTCCAGACCGTGCTTGCGGCCGACGTGCCGCGGCAGCCGCTGCGAGCCGCCGAAGGGCGGCGGGAAGCCGAGCGAGATCTCGGGCTTGGCGAAGGTCGCGTGCTCGGCCGCGACGGCCAGCGGGGCGGCCTCGGTGATCTCGCAACCGCCCCCGTAGGCCAGGCCGTTGACGGCCACGATGACCGGCTTGGGGAACTCCTCGATCCGCCGGGTGAGGGTGTGCCCGCGCCGGACGAACTCGCGCAGCGCCCGCTCCGGCCCGCCCGCGATGCTGGCCGCCAGCGACGGGATGTCGGCGCCCGCGCTGAACGCCCGCTCGCCGGCGCCGGTGAGGATCACGGCGCGGACGGTGTCGTCGGCGTCGATCAGGTCGAGCTCGGCGAGCAGCGCGTCGATCGTCGGGTAGTCGAGGGCGTTGAGCTTCTTCTCCCGGTCGATGGTGAGGGTGACGACGTGCCGGTCCCGCTCGCTGCGGATGGTCATGGCCGTGTGCTCCGTTCCTGGCCTCGCTGCTGGATGGGACGAGGCTAGGAACACCCGCCCAGGACAATCCACTTATTGTCCTGGATACACTCCGGTACCCGCCCGCACGCCCGGGGCGGGCCTCCGCCCCCAGGAATCCCGCTCCGAGAACTCCACTCCGAGAACTCCACCCCGAGGAACGGCAGGTGCCCCGTGCGGCCGCCCACCTACAAGGCCGTCGTCGACGAGTACGCGGCCGCCATCCGCTCCGGCGCGCTCCCGGCCGGCACCCGGCTGCCGACCCACCGCGCCCTCGCCCGCGAACGGCGGATCGCCCTCGCCACCGCCACCCGGGTCTACGCCGAACTGGCCGCCGCCGGACTGGTGGTGGGCGAGCAGGGGCGCGGCACCTTCGTCCGGCTGCGGTCCGGCTACGACGGCCCCGAACCCTCACGAGCGCTCCCGGTGCCCCGGGTGGCCGACCTCTCCTTCAACCAGCCGCTCGCCCCGGGGCAGGGCGACCAGCTCCGGCAGGCCCTGCGCGCGCTCGCCTCCTCGGGCGACGCCGAGGCCCTGCTGCGCCAGCACCCGCCGGGCGGCCACCGGCACGACCGGGCCGCGGTCGCCACCCACCTGCTGGACCGCGGGATCGACACTCCGCCCGAGAACGTCCTGCTCACCAGCGGCGCGCAGCAGGCCCTGGACTGCGTCCTGCGCACGCTCACCCGCCCCGGGGACGTCCTCGCCGTGGACGCGCTCGGCTACCCGGGCATCAAGCTGCTCGCCACCGCCCACGGACTGGACCTCGCCCCCGTACCGGCCACCGCCGCGGGCCCGGACCTCGACGCGCTCGACCGGCTCTGCCGCACCCGGCCGGTGCGGGCGGTGTACACCCAGCCCACCGTCCACAACCCGCTCGGCTGGGTGCTCGACGCGGCGCAGCGCGAGCGCCTCGTCCGGCTCGCCGCCGACCACGGCTTCACCCTCGTCGAGGACGGCACCTACGCCTTCCTGGAGGCCGCACCGCCCCCGCCCCTGCACACCCTCGCCCCCGAGCGCACCTGCTACCTCGCAGGCCTCTCCAAGAGCGTGGCACCCGGTCTGCGGTTCGGCTTCGCCGTCCTGCCCACCCACCTGGTCCGGGCCGCCACCACCAACCTGCGCACGGCGGCCTGGGGCGCCCCCGGGCTGATCACCGCCCTCGCCACCGGCTGGCTCACCGACGGCACGGTCGCCCGGCTGGAACGGGAACGCCGTACGGACGCCGCCGCCCGCCAGTCCATCGCCCGCACCGCCCTGGCCGGCCTGCCGACCACCGCCCACCCCACCTCGTACATCGTCTGGCTCACCCTCGAACCCCACCAGCGCCCGGACCACGCGGCCGCCGCCCTGGCCGCCGAGGGCATCCTGATCTCCACCGCCGACGCCTTCGCCACCACCCCCCACCACCCCAACGCCCTCCGCCTCGCCCTCGCCACACCCCCGCTCCCCACCCTTCCCGCCGTCCTCACCCACCTCCGCACCACCCTCGAAGCCATCGCCCCCTGACTCCCCCCCAGCCGGCACGGCATCAGAAGTCGGCCTCGCCGACTTCTCCCTCCCCCGCCGCGCGGGCGAAGCGGGTGCTCCAGTCGGCGAGCAGGCTCCGCAGGGCGGGTGGGGCGAGTACGTGGAACTCGGCGCCGAGGGAGCCCAGGGCCATGGCGGGCCAGTCGAGGGAGTCGGCCGTCATCCGCAGGCGGCAGCGGTCGGGGGTGACGGGTTCCACGGTGGCCCAGCGGCCGACGCGGGCGCGGACGTGGTCGGCCGGCGCCTCGACGAGGGCCTCCACGAGGTGCGGCCGGGGCATGCCCTGGAGGCCCGCGCGGACGAACTCCGCCGCGTCGGCGGCCGGGAGGGCGCGCGGGGCGAAGCGGGCGCCGCTGCCGGACGGGGCGGTGAGGCGGTCGATGCGGAAGCTGCGCCAGTCGGCCCGGTCGAGGTCGTACGCCACCAGGTACCAGCGGCGGTTCAGGCAGACCAGCCGGTGCGGTTCGACGTGCCGCTCCGTGCCGCGCCCGTCGGCGGCCGTGTAGGAGAACCGCACCCGTTCGCCGTCCCGGCAGGCGAGCGCCACCACGGTCAGGACGTCCGGGTCGACCCCCGCGCCCGCCCCGGTCCCCCAGTCCACCGGGACGGTCACCGCGCGCAGTGCCTCCACCCGTCGGCGCAGCCGGACCGGCATCATCTGGACCACCTTCGCCAGCACCCGCACCGAGGCCTCGGCGATTCCCTCCACCGGGCTCTCGGCCGCCGCCTGCAGGCCCACCGCGAGGGCCACCGCCTCCTCGTCGTCGATCACCAGCGGCGGCAGCGCCGCGCCCGCCGCCAGCTGGTAGCCGCCGTCGACGCCGCGCTGCGCCTCGACGGGGTAGCCGAGTTCGCGCAGCCGGTCGATGTCGCGGCGCAGGGTGCGGACGGAGACGCCGAGCCGGTCGGCCAGTTCCTCGCCCGGCCAGTACCGGTGGGTCTGGAGCAGGGAGAGCAGTCGCAGCGTCCGGGTGCTCGTGTTGGCCATGCCCCGATTCTCCCGGGATTCAGGACAGGAAGTGGCCGCAATGGTCGGTAGCGTTGTTCTTGTCCGAGGGAGCAGGACCCGAGCAGGACCCACAAGACCCGCAGAACCAGAGCAAAACCACAGCAAGACCTAGCAGGAACCGTGCAGGACCCGAGCGAAAGGCCGTCACGATGACCACGTCCACCACCCCCGCCGCCACCCCCCGGACCCTCACCGGCGAGCGCGCCGACCTCCTGGGGGCCCTGGAGAAGCAGCGGCATTTCCTGCGATTCACCACCCGCGACCTCACCGACGAGCAGGTCGGCCTGCGGACCTGTGCGAGCGAGCTGTGCCTGGGCGGCCTGATCAAGCACGTGACCAGCGTCGAGCGGCTCTGGGCGGAGTTCATCGTGCAGGGGCCGTCCGCGATGCCCGACTTCACCAGTTGGACCGAGGAGGACTTCGCCCGCCGCGCGGACGAGTTCCGCATGCTGCCCGGCGAGACGCTGGCCGGTGTGCTCGCGGCGTACGCCGAGGTCGCCCGCCGCACCGACGAGCTGGTGGCCGGCCTCCCCGACCTGGACGCCACCCAGCCGCTGCCGAAGGCCCCCTGGTTCGAGCCGGACGCCGAGTGGTCGGCCCGCCGGGTGCTGCTGCACATCGCCAACGAGACCGCCCAGCACGCCGGCCACGCCGACATCATCCGCGAGTCGCTGGACGGCGCGAAGAGCATGGGCTGAGCCGGTCCCGGACCGGCCGGGGTCCGTCGGCAGCCGCCGCCGGGCCCCGGGACCCACGGACCTGCCCCGGAAGCGCCCCGGAACCGCCCTCAGGCCCGCCCGACGAAGGTGAACCCGGCGCCGTCGACCACGTCGCGGACCAGGGCCTCGTCCAGCGGCTGCGCGGAGGCCACGGTGACCCGCCCGCTCGGTGCGTCGGCGCTGACGTCGGTGACACCCGGCAGGACGGCGAGTCCGGCGCTGACCGTCTTCTCGCAGTGGCCGCAGCTCATGCCGTCGACGGCGAAAACAGCGGTGGTGGACATGGCGGCGCCTCCGATGGCAGGTCAGACGGAACGAGGTCGACCCGGACGGATCGACCTGCCCCCACCACACCCGAATCCGACGGCGGCGCCCAGGGACACGCCGCCCGGGTGACACCATCGAGCGGTTCCGGGAACCGCCCGGGCCTCCCGTCCGACTGGCGTCCGCACGGCGGCCATCCGGCCACCACCGCCCTTCCGCCCGTCCAGGCCCCGAGCAAAGCGCCCTGACCTGCCGACACCCGCCCCCCCGTGCCGGCCCGCCTGCCGAAAGACGGATAATCCTGGTCGGACCGGACGCACCGCACCGCGCGCCCGGTCCCGGTCGTGTTCCAGTCGGTGCCGGTGGAGGAGAAGCGTTGAACGGTGTGCCCGGCGGGGAGATCCTGGACTGGCCGGTGCTGCTGGAGGCCGCCGAGGCGGCCGCCCGCGCGACCACGGGCCGGGGCCGGGTCGCCGACTACATCCCGGCCCTCGCCAGCGCCGACCCGGAGGCCTTCGGCATGGCCGTGGCCACCGTCGACGGGGAGCTGCACGGCGTCGGGGACTGGGAGCAGCCGTTCTCCGTGCAGAGCGTCTCCAAGCTGTTCTCGCTCGCCCTCGCGGTGGCCTACGGCGGCGACACGCTCTGGCGTGGCGTCGGCCGCGAGCCGTCCGGCAACCCGTTCAACTCCCTGGTGCAGCTGGAGACCGAGCACGGCATCCCGCGCAACCCGTTCATCAACGCGGGCGCCCTGGTGGTCACCGACCGCCTCCAGACCATGACCGGCGACGCCTCGGGCGCGGTACGGGAGTTCCTGCGCCGCGAGTCCGGCAACCCGCTGCTCGACACGGACCCGGTGGTCGCCGCCTCGGAGGCCGAACACGGCCACCGCAACGCCGCGCTGGCCCACTTCATCGCCAGTCACGGCAATCTGGAGAACCCGGTCGAGACCGTCCTGGAGCACTACTACGCCCACTGCGCGGTCGCCACCAGCTGCCGCGACCTCGTCCTGGCCGGTTCCTTCCTCGCCCGCTACGGCGTGCGCGCCGACGGCACCCGGCTGATGTCCCGCAGCGAGGCCAAGCGGATCAACGCCGTCCTGCTCACCTGCGGCACCTATGACGCCGCCGGCGAGTTCGCCTTCCGCGTGGGCCTGCCCGGCAAGAGCGGCGTCGGCGGCGGCGTCCTCGCCATACTCCCCGGCCGCGCGGCCGTCTGCGCCTGGGGCCCGCGCCTGGACCAGGCCGGCAACTCCGTCGCCGCGGTCGCCGCCCTGGACACCCTGACCACCCTCTCCGGCTGCTCGGTGTTCTGATCCCCGGTGGGGAACCGGGCCCCGGCCGTCCGCACAGCGACCGGGACCCGGTGGTTCGAAGGGCGGCCGACCGCCCTCGGGGAGGGCTACTCCACCGTCACGCTCTTCGCCAGGTTGCGCGGCTTGTCCACGTCGCGGCCGAGGGAGACGGCGGCGTGGTAGGCCAGCAGCTGGAGCGGGATGTTGAGCAGCAGCGGGTCCAGCTCGGGCTCGCTCTTGGGCACCAGGATGCAGTGGTCCGCGAGCTTCTCCTCGGGCCGCCGGTGGGCGACCGCGATGACCCGCCCGGAGCGGGCCTTGATCTCGCCCAGCGTGGTCAGGTTCTTGTCCAGCAGCTCGTCGTCCGGAACCAGTGCCACGGTGGGCAGTTCGGGGCTGATCAGCGCCAGCGGGCCGTGCTTGAGCTCACTCGCCGGGTAGGCCTCGGCGTGCACGTAGGAGATCTCCTTGAGCTTCTGCGCGCCCTCGCGGGCCACCGGGAAGCCGCGCACCCGGCCGATGAACATCATGCCCGTCGACTCGGCGTACTCGGCGGCGAGTCCGGCGATCGCCTCGCTCTGCTCCAGCACCTCGCGGATCTGGTCGGGCAGCGCCTGGAGCGCCGAGACGATCCGGCGCCCGTCGGCGGGCGACAGGTCGTGGATGCGCCCGAAGTGCAGGGCGAGCAGCGCGAAGGCGACCACGGTGGAGGTGAAGGCCTTGGTCGAGGCGACGGAGACCTCGGGACCGGCGTGCAGGTAGATACCGCCATCACACTCTCGGGCGATAGCGCTGCCCACGGTGTTGACGACGCCGAGCACCCGGCCGCCCTTGCGCTTGATCTCCTGGACGGCGGCCAGCGTGTCGTAGGTCTCACCGGACTGGCTGACCGCGACGTACAGGGTGTCCGCCTCGATCACCGGGTTGCGGTAGCGGAACTCCGAGGCCGGCTCGCTGTGCGCGGGGATGCGGGCCAGCTCCTCGATCAGCTGCGCGCCCATCTCGCCCGCGTAGTAGGCCGATCCGCAGCCGAGGATCTTCACCCGGCGGATCTCGCGCAGCTCCCGGGCGTCCAGGTTGAGGCCGCCGAGGTGGGCGGTCGCGAAGCGCTCGTCGAGGCGGCCGCTCAGGGTGCGCTCGACCGAGCCGGGCTGCTCGTGGATCTCCTTGAGCAGGAAGTGCTCGAAGCCGCCGGTGTCGTAGGAGTCGACCTCCCAGTCCACGGTGGACGGCTGGCGGTGCGTGGTGCGGGCGTCCGCGGTGAAGGTGCGGAAGCCGTCGGCCCGGACGGTGGCGAGCTCGCCGTCCTCCAGGTGGACGACCTGGCGGGTGTAGCGGACCAGCGCGGAGACGTCCGAGGCGGCGAACATCTCCTTCTCGCCGATGCCCAGCACGATCGGGCTGCCGTTGCGGGCGACGACGATGCGGTCCGGCCGCTCGGCGTCGAGCACCGCGATGCCGTAGGTGCCGACCACCCGGCTCAGCGCGGCGCGCACCGCGTCCTCCAGCTCCACGCCCTCGGCGACGTTCGCCGCGATCAGGTGGGCGAGCACCTCGGTGTCGGTCTCGGAGTGGAACACGGCGCCGTCGGCGGTGAGCTTGGCGCGCAGCTCGTCGGCGTTCTCGATGATGCCGTTGTGGACGACGGCGATCCGCTCGGCGTTGTCCAGGTGGGGGTGGGCGTTGGCGTCGCTGGGGACGCCGTGGGTGGCCCAGCGGGTGTGGCCGATGCCGGTGGTGCCCTTGAACCGGGCCGGCACGGCGGCGGCCAGGTCGGCGACCCGGCCCTTCACCTTGCGGAGCTTGATCCCGCCGCTGCGCCCGGTGACGGCGACACCGGCCGAGTCGTAGCCGCGGTACTCCAGCCGCGCCAGCCCCTCCAGCAGGAAGGGGGTCGCGTCCTTGGGGCCGATGTAGGCCACGATTCCGCACATGCGTGGTCTCCTCTTCGAAGTCTTCGGAAGGTCGGGAACGGCGGTCCGGTCGGAAGGAACGGCGGATCGGCCGGATCGGACGGCTCAGCCGTAGACGATCCGCCGCAGCTGGCGGGCCGACAGCTCCGGCGCCGAGACCCGGCGCTGCGGCAGCTCCTCGGCGAGCCGGGCGAAGATCCGCTCGTTGGTCAGACCGCGTGCCTGGAGCTCGGTGTGGCGGCGGCGCACGTACTCCTCGGTGCTCTCGGAGAAGTACGCCAGCACCTCCGCCACGACCCGCGCCGCCTCCCGGGGCCCGAGCGGGCTGGTCCGGGTGAGGTGGGCGAGGAGGTCTTCGTGAGGGTGGGATGAGCTCGGCACGAATGAGGAGCCTAGGTCGGGCTCCCCGCCGAAGCCAAAGTTTCTGCCCGAAATCGGGCAGACATTACGACTTTCAGACCACGTTCACGCCTCCTTCACATTCGACCGCCGATCGGCCACCCGGTCACCCCCGTTCTCGAAAGCCCCTTGAAGCGACGCCAACTCCGCACGTAGCGTGACCCCCTGAACACGAAGCGGAAGACCGGAGGCTTGCGGATGTGCGGGATCACCGGATGGGTCGCGTTCGAGCGCGACCTCACCGCCGAACGGGGGGTCATCGAGGCGATGACGGCCACCCAGGTCCGTCGCGGCCCGGACGCCGGCGGCGTACACCTGGAGCCGCACGCCGCGCTCGGCCACCGCCGGCTCGCGGTGATCGACATCGCGGGCGGCGTCCAGCCGATGACGGTCGAGCACGACGGCCGGACGCTGGCCGTGCTCACCTACAGCGGAGAGGTCTACAACCACCGCGAACTGCGCGCGGACCTGGAGGCGGCCGGGCACCGCTTCCGCACCCGCAGCGACACCGAGGTCGTGCTGCGCGCCTACCTGGAGTGGGGCGAGCACCTGGCCGAGCGGCTCAACGGCATGTTCGCCTTCGCGATCTGGGACGTGCGGCGCGAGGAACTGCTGCTGGTCCGCGACCGGATGGGCGTCAAGCCCCTGTACCTCCACCGCACCCCGGACGGCGTGATCTTCGGCTCCGAGGTCAAGGCCCTGCTCGCCCACCCCGCCGTCCGCCCGGTGGTGGACCTGGACGGGCTGCGCGAACTGCTCGGCTACACCCGCACCCCCGGCCTCACCCCGTACCGGGACATCCACGAGGTCCGGCCCGGGCACGTGGTGCGGGTGCGCCGCGAGGGCCTCACGGTGCGCCGCTACTGGGCGCTGGAGGCGCGCGAGCACCGCGACAGCCTGGAGGCCACCGTCGCCACCGTCCGGGCCCTGCTGGACGACATCATGCACCGCCAGCTGGAGGCGGACGTCCCGCTCTGCTCGCTGCTCTCCGGCGGCCTGGACTCCAGCGCCGTCACCGCCCTCGCCTCCCGGACGCTGGGCGCCGCCGGGGCCGGCCCGGTGCGCTCCTTCTCCGTCGGCTTCGCCGGGCAGAGCGAGACCTTCCACGCCAACGACGTCCGGCAGACCCAGGACGGCCCGTTCGCCCGGCTGCTCGCCGAGCACGTGGGCGCCGACCACAGCGTCGTCGAGCTGGACGCCGCCGACCTGACGGACCCGTCCCGGCGCTCCGCCGTGCTGCGCGCCCGTGACCTGCCCAACGGCGTCGGCGACATGGACACCTCGCTGCTGCTGCTCTTCCGGGGCGTGCGCCGGCACTCCACCGTCGCGCTGTCCGGCGAGTCCGCGGACGAGCTCTTCGGCGGCTACCGCTGGTTCCACGACCCCGAGACCATCGCCGTCGAGGACTTCCCCTGGGCGCTCGGCCTCACCGGCATCGCCGGCGGCGGAGCCACCCCGCGCGAGTACCTCCTGGACGCCGAACTGCTCCGCAAGCTCGACCTGGACGGCTACCGCAGGGCCCGCTACCGCGAGGCGATCGCCGAGGTCCCGCACCTGCCGGCGGCGGATCCGCTGGAACGGCGGATGCGCGAGATCTCGTACCTCAACCTGACCCGCTTCGTCTGCATCCTGCTCGACCGCAAGGACCGGATGAGCATGGCCAACGGCCTGGAGGTCCGGGTGCCGTTCTGCGACCACCGGCTGGTCCAGTACGTCTTCAACGCCCCGTGGGCGATGAAGACCTTCGACGGGCGGGAGAAGAGCCTGCTGCGCGCCGCCGTCCGGGACGTGCTGCCGCCCGCGGTCGCCGAGCGGCCCAAGAGCCCGTACCCCGTCACCACGGACCCGCACTATCCGGCGAAGCTGCGCGCCGAACTGGCCCGGCTCGCCGTCGAGCGCACCTCACCGGCCCTGGACCTGCTCGACCGGCGGCGCCTGACCGACGCGCTCGCCCCGGACACCGACCCGCAGTCCGTCCGGCTGGCCGTGGACCTCGCGCTGGACTTCGACGCCTGGCTGACGGAGTACCGGGTGACGCTGGAGCTGTGAACGCGGGCGCCCCACGGGCCCCCGGGAGAGGCCCGCGGGGCGCCGGGGCGCCGGGGCGCGGGTGCCACCACCCGGACGGCGCAGTTGGCGACGCCCGCGCCCCCATACTCCGTCCGGGTGATTGTGCGGAGCCCCATCCCGCCGGGCCCCGCGGTCCCCCGGTGCGGTAGCGTCGCCGACACCTCCCGAACGGCGGGCGAATACGCGGATTACCCGCTCATCTGCCGTCAGGATGGAAGCGAAACGTTCACCTCGATCCGCCGGGGGATCCCGTCATGCAGCCGCGAGTCTTCGCGATTCTCACCGCCCTGCTCCTGGGCGTCCTGGGCCTGGGGTCGGTGGCCGTCACCGACTGGTCGCCCGCGGCGGCCACCGCGCCCCAGGCCGCCGCCCCCGGGGGCACCGCCGCCGGCGCCAAGCCGGCCGCGGCCGGTGCCGCGAGCGCCACCCCGACCGGCGACCCGGCGGTGTGGACCCGCTCCACGCTGCGCAACAAGCTGATGGCCGAGATGGACGCCACCGACCCCGGCGTCGCCCTGGCCGACCTCGACAAGATCACCAAGGAGAAGCCGTACACCGTGCGCTTCTGCCACCCGATCGCGCACGAGCTCGGCCACGCGGCGGTCAAGCGCTTCAACGCCGACTTCCAGAAGGTCATCTCCTTCCCGCACGAGACCTGCGCGGCCGGCTACCTGCACGGCGCGGTCGAGGAGATGCTCAACGCCTCCACCCAGCCCGAGACGGACCTGCTCAAGCTCTGCGCGCCCAAGAACAACGGCCCCTGCATCCACGGCGTCGGCCACGGCACGATGTTCGTCGCCAAGCAGGACGTCGCCAAGGCCCGCGACCTGTGCAACAGGTTCCCCTCCGACCAGAACCGGATCCGCTGCTCCGAGGGCCTGTTCATGCAGCTCTTCGGCCCCGACGAGGAGGACGAGCAGGCCAAGGCCAACCTCCCGGCGGACAAGCTCGCCCAGGACCCGCTCTACCCGTGCAAGGACCAGCCGGCGCTGTTCCAGTCCGCCTGCTTCTTCTACGCCCCGACCTTCTACCTGTCCTCGCACGACTACCCGAACCACCCCGAGGTCTACGCCGAGGCCCTCAAGTGGTGCCTCAACGGCAAGGCCGGCGGCGGAGCGGTGGACTGCAGCCGCGGCGTCGGCTCGCGCACCATGAAGTACAACCTGGACCGCGAGGACTGGGCGGCCCAGCAGTGCGCCACCGCCGCCGACGGCTGGCAGCGCAAGGCCTGCGCCGAGGGCCTGGTCAGCTACTACACCGTCAACTACACCGACGGGGGCGCGGCAGGACGGCTCTGCGCCAAGATCACCAACAAGGAGATGCAGGGCTACTGCCGCTCGGCGAGCGGCCTGTCCAGCTCGCTGGACTGAGCCCCGGTCACCCGGACCGACACCCCGCTCTCAGCACGAGGGCCCGCGCCGCACGGCGCGGGCCCGTTTGCGTAGGATCACCCGATCATCGCCTGATCAGGGTGCGCCAAGGACGCCGCGCCCCGCCCCTCCCCGGCCTCCCTGGAGCACGCCATGACCACCGAGGACATCCCCGGCGCCGATTTCCGCCGTGCCGCCCATGCCACCGCCGACCTGGTCTCCGACTACCTCGCCGAACTTCCCGGGCGCCCGGTCTGGCAGCCCATGGACGAGGCCGCCCGACGGGCCCTGCTCGACGCCCCGCTGCCCGCCGAGGGCCGCCCGCTCGACGAGCTGGTCGGCGCCATCGGGCGGGACGTCCTCCCGTACCCGATGGGCAACGGCAACCCGCGCTTCTTCGGCTGGGTCAACTCCGCCCCCGCCCCCGCCGGGGTGCTCGCCACCCTCGCCGCCTCCGCGATGAACCCCAGCTCGGCCGGCGGCGACCACGCCGACGTCCACCTGGAGCGCACCGTGGTCCGCTGGACAGCCGAGCTGGTCGGCTTCCCGCACCCGACCGGCGGCGGCCTGCTCACCTCCGGCACCTCGATGGCGACCATCGTCTGCCTCGCCGCCGCCCGCAACCGCGCCGCCCGGCGGGCCGGCCGGGACGTCCGCGAGGAGGGCCTGGCCGGCCTGCCCCCGCTGGTCGGCTACGTCACCGGCGAGACCCACTCCTGCGTCCGCAAGGCCGCCGAACTCCTCGGCCTCGGCAGCCGCCACCTGCGCACCGTGGCCACCGCCCCCGACGGCCGACTGGACACCTCCGATCTGCGGTCGGCCATCGAGCGCGACCGCGCGGCCGGCCTGCTGCCCTTCCTGGTGGTCGCCTCGGCCGGCACCGTCGGCGCCGGCGCGGTGGACGAGTTCGGCCCGATCGCCGACCTCTGCGAGGAGCAGGGCCTCTGGCTGCACGTGGACGGCGCGTACGGCGCCTTCGGCCGGCTCGACCCGGCCATCGCCCACCGCTACGCCGGACTGGAGCGCGCCGACTCACTCGCCCTCGACCCGCACAAGTGGCTCGGCGTCCCGGTCGACTGCGGCTGCGCGCTGGTCCGCGACACCGAGGAACTGCGCGGCACCTTCAGCCTCGTCCCGTCCTACCTGCGCGACGAGTCGGCCGGCGCGCTCGGCTGGTTCTCCGAGTACGGAACCGAGCAGACCCGCCCCTTCCGAGCCCTCAAGGTCTGGGCCACCATCGCCCACAAGGGCCGCGCCGGCCTCGCCCAGGACATCGCCCACTGCACCGCGCTGGCCCGACGACTCGGCGAACTCATCAAGGCGGACGAGGAGTTGGAGCTGCTCGCCGAGGTGCAGACCTCGATCGTGGCGTTCCGCCACCGCGCCCCCGGACTGGACGAGGCCGCCCGCGACTCCCTCAACCGCGACCTCCCCGTCGCCGTCCAGCGGCGCGGCCGGGTCTTCGTCACCGGCGCCCGCCTCGGCGCCGCCGAGATGCTCCGCGCCTGCTTCCTCAACGCCGCCACCACGGAGGACGACCTGCACCTCCTGCTCGCCGAGGTCAAGGCCGCGGCCGCCGAACTGCTCGGATAGCGGCACCGGATCCGCGCCCACCGCCCCGGCCCGCCTTGCGGGCGCGGATCCGGCCGGCGGTCAGTCCCGCGCCTCAGTCCTCCGCCTCGACCTCGACCTCGACCTCGACCAGGAACTCGTTCACGGAAAGGCTCCGTTCTCCAGGGGTCCGCGGCGGGGTCACACCTCTCGCCGCCCTTCGCACTACCAGGTCTCGCAACTGCCCTGAGCCGCCCTCACCGCGCCGGCGGGGGCGCGGTGAGGGCGGGCCGGCTCAGCCCCGCCCGGCGGGGCGCACCGTGCAGGCCGCGTTGGCGAGCATCGGCCCGAAGCCGCCGAGCAGGGCGCCGATCACCTGGTGGCAGGCGGCGGCCTCCTCGGGCGTCTTGGGGCCGTTGTCGGCGGCGCCGGCCGGCCGGGCGAGGGCGAGCGGCACGGCCAGCAGCAGGGCGCAACAGGCCGTCGCCAGTGCGGAGTTCCTCACGGACGTGGAAGCGGACATCGGAAAGCCCCTTCGGAAGGAGTCGGGATCGGCGGAAAGCCGAGCCATCCCTATCCGAAGGGGCTCCCCCGCTCAGGGATCCTGGGCCATCCGTGAGCGTTTCCGGAGCATTCGATCAGAAGCGGCATCCGGTCAGCGGTGCCGTCCGGTCAGCGCCCCGGGCGCTCGCCGGGCACCGTCCGCTCCACCTCCCGGATCGCGGCGGCCAGCTCGGCCACCCCGTGCTCCCGCAGCACCCCGTAGTGGTCGCCGGCCAGGTCGACCACGGTGGGCGGGGCGGCCGAGTAGCCGCTGCGGCCCTCGATGAAGGAGTAGTCGTCGCCCGCTGCCTTGAAGAGGGTCACCGGCGCCTCCAGCCGCCGCTCGGCGAGTTCGCGGAAGCTGTACTCGAACTCGTAGGTCTCACCGACGATCCCGGTGATCCGCCGGATCAGCTCCTCGTCCAGCTCCGGCAGCATCCGGTGCACGACGGCGACGAAGGTCGACTCGTCCACCGTCTCGGCCAGGCAGCGTTCCAGTTCGGGGCCGCCGATCCGACCGGTGAACACCCCGAACAGGATGGTGAGGTACCCCGGGTCGGTGTACGAGGCCTCACGGCCCCGCCGACGGCCGTCGCCGTGACGCACCTTCGGGTTGCCGGGGCAGATCAGCAGCAGGCGCTCCACCCGCTGCCCGGCCCGCTCCAGCTGCCAGGCCGCCTCGAACGCGACCCGGGCGCCGAAGGAGAAGCCCCACAGCGTGTACGGGCCCCGCGGCTGCACCCGGCGCAGCTCGGCGACGTCGGCGGCGGCCATCTCCCGGATGGTCGGGTACGGCGTCTCGCCGGGGTTGATGCCGTACGCCTGGACGCCGTAGAACGCCCGGCCCCCGCTCGCCTCGCGGCCGAGCGGCCGCAGGTTCATCGGGTAGCCGCCGAGGCCGGGCCAGCAGAACACCGCCCGGCCGGCGTCGCCCGGGTGCAGCGGTATCAGCCGGGAGGCCGCGCCCCCGCCGCCGCTCTCCCCGCGGCCCCCGCCGTCGCCCTCCCCGCGCGCCCGCTCGATGCGCCCGGCCAGGTCACCCAGCCGGGGGCACTCGAAGAGCACCTGCAGCGGCAGGGCGACGCCGAACTCCCGGTTGATCCGGTTGACCAGGGCGACGGCGATCAGCGAGTTCCCGCCGACGGCGAAGAACTCGTCCGTCACCGACACGTCCTCGTAGTTCAGCGCCCGCCCCCAGGCCTCGGCCAGCCACCGCTCGCACCCGGTGGCCGGGGCGACGAACTCGCCGCGCACGTCGGCCGTGCGGACGGCCTCGGACGCGGCCAGCGCCTTGAGGTCCACCTTGCCGTTCGCGGTGAGCGGCAGGGCGTCCAGCACCAGCACCCGGCCCGGCAGCATGTAGTCGGGCAGCAGGGTGGCCAGTTCCTCCTTGATGATCTCGGCCGGGCCCTTCATGTGGACGGTGTCCTCGTGCATGCCCTCGCTGCGGATCTGCTCCTCGCTCACCTTGCCGCCGAGGAAGAAGTACGACGGTCCCGGCGTGATGCCGCGGCCGGCCAGGATCTCGTCGATGCGGCGGGCGGCGGGCAGCGGGTGGCCGGATTTGGAGCTGTAGCCGGAGGACATGAAGCCCATGGCCAGGCCGTTGCGCTGGAGGCGGTGCAGCACCGCGCCGAGTTCGACGTACTGCAGCCACTCCTCCTCGGTTCGGCTGACGGCGGTGATGCCGAACGAGGCCCGGGCGTAGACGGCCTGGTTGATCGCGATCACGTGCCGGGACTCCACCACCTCGTCCGAGCAGTGCGTCAACTCGCCGTCGGCGTACCGGTAGAGGCCGCCGGGCAGGCCGTCCACCCGGCCCTCGTGGGCCTGGACGTACAGCTCGACGCGCTCGGCCCGCGCCGGGCCGCCGGCCCGGACGACGGCGAAGCCGCCCAGGTAGTGGTCCTCCTCGGCGACGTCCAGCCGGTCCTTGACCGCCGGGTCGAGGCCGAGCGGGCGCACGTCCAGCCCGTACCCGGGCAGCACCTCCGCCAGGACGCCCAGCATGTGGCCGGTCTCGAACTCCAGCACCTCCCGGATGTTGTTCTTGTAGACCGGCTCGACGGCGCCGTGCTTCCCGGAGAAGTGCAGCGTCAGGTAGGGCTCGGACGCGGGCTCGGCGGGCCCGATCCGGACCAGGACGTGCTCGACCGGGTGGTAGTAGTACAGCCCGGCGGCGAGCCCGTCCAGGCCGTCGGTCTCCAGGTACAGCTGGGTCGCGTACAGCGCGCCGGGCGAGGCGTAGGAGTACTTGGGCAGCAGCCGCTCCTCGCTGTGGAACTGGCCGAACCACCGCAGGACGCGGCCGAGTTCCGGCAGGCCCAGGAGCTCCGGGTCGCGGCCGCAGGCGCCGGCCGGGCGCGGGGCGAGCAGCGCGGTGAGGTCGTCCCGGGTGACGGCGCCGCCCTCGTAGAACCGGTAGGTCTTGCGGGCGAAGGTCTCCCGGCGCTGCTCCTCGGTCTCCTTCCGTCCGGGCAGCTCGACCCGTTCGCGGCCGGCCAGTCCGCTCCGGTCGCGCAGGCCCGGGTCGGACAGCTGGGCCTTGACCTGGAGCTTGCTGGCCTTGGACTGGTGGTGGCCGCCGTGGCTGCCCTGGTCCATCAGGGCGGCCTCGCGCGGGTTGAGTTCGACGCAGGCGACCAGGTTCGGGTGCCCGGTGCGGTCGTCCCCGGTGACGACCGCGGCCGCGCGGCGCACCCAGGTGTGCTCCTCGATCGCGCGGGCGATCTCGTCCAGCTCGACCCGGTACCCGCGCAGCTTGACCTGGTTGTCCACCCGGCCGGCGAACTGCAGGGTGCCGTCCGGGTTCCACTGCACGAGGTCGCCGGTGCGGTACAGCCGCTCGCCGGGGTCGAACGGGGCGCGGACGAACCGCTCCGCGGTCAGCTCCGGCCGGTTCAGGTAGCCGCGGGCGAGCTGGACGCCGCCGATGTACAGCTCGCCGACGCCGTCGGCGGCGACCGGCAGCAGCTCCTCGTCGAGGACGTAGCACCGGGTGTCGGCCACCGGCCGGCCGATCGGCACCGAGCCCGCGCCGTCGCCCGGAGCGGCCGGGTCCACCAGGTGCGAGGTGGCGTTGATGGTGCACTCGGTCGGGCCGTACAGGTTGACCAGCGCGGCCTGCGGCAGGGCCTGGAGCAGGTCGCGGGCGAGCCGCCGGGAGAGTGCCTCGCCGCCGGCGAACACCCGGGTCAGGCCGGTGCAGTCGGTGAAGCCCTCGGTGTCCAGCAGCGCCCGCAGCAGGGTGGGCACGCACTGGAGCGCGGTCACCCGGTGCCGCCGGACGGCGGCGACCAGCGCCTCCGGGTCGCGGTACAGGCCGGGCGTGCCGGCCACCACCCGGGCGCCGACGGCGGGGGCGAGGATCTCCCACTGCGCGGCGTCGAAGCTCATCGGGGTCTTCTGCAGCACCGTGACCTCGGGGTCCAGGTGCCCGGCGGAGTGCATCCAGCGCAGCTGGGAGACCACCGAGCGGTGCTCGATCATCACGCCCTTGGGCCGGCCGGTGCTGCCCGAGGTGTAGATCACGTAGGCGAGCGACTCCGGCGCGGCGGCGTCCTCCGCCGCGTCCGGCAGCGGCTCGGCGTCCTCGAAGGTGACGACCGCGGTCCCGGCGGGGGCCAGTGCGGCGAGCCGCTCGCGCAGGTGCGCCTGGGTGAGCACGATCCGGGTGCCGCTGTCCTCGAGCATGTAGCGGAGCCGGTCCTCGGGGTACTCGGGCGACAGCGGCAGGTAGCCGGCCCCGGCGTGGAGCACGCCCCAGGCGCCGGCGACCAGCTCGACGGACGGCTCGACGTACAGGCCGACGCAGCCGTCCGGGCCGGCGCCCAGCCGGCGCAGCCGTACGGCCAGCCGGCGGGCCGTCCCGGACAGCTCCCGGAAGGTGAGGCCGCCGCCCTCACCGAGGACGGCCGGCGCGTCGGGCCGGATGCCCGCCTGCCGGTCGAGCAGCCCGGTCAGCGCGGTGCCGACCGGAGCACGGCGGGCGTGCGGGACGGCGGGGGTGGCGGTGTCGGTGTCGGTGGTGGGGACGGACGGGGTGTCGCGCATGAGGAATGACTTTCGATGGTGCGTGGACGGACGGGCCCGGTGCTCCCGCTCACCAGGAGCACCGGGATCGCCACCCACCGTCGGCCGCCCGGCGTCCCGGCCGCATGAGGCACCGGTCGGGACCTGCGCGGGTGCCGTCCCGGCCGACCCGCCCGACGTCCCGGGCGGGAGCCCGCCCGGTCCCACGCCTCCCGAGCGCCGCCGGGCATTCGCGCGTTCACGATCACGTAACCGAACGGAAGCGCACCGTCGGTAGCGTCGGCGGCATGAAGGCATCCCGCACGCGC
Source organism: Kitasatospora sp. NPDC001132 (assembly GCF_053598415.1). Taxonomy (NCBI): domain Bacteria; kingdom Bacillati; phylum Actinomycetota; class Actinomycetes; order Kitasatosporales; family Streptomycetaceae; genus Kitasatospora; species Kitasatospora sp. NPDC001132. The sequence continues at coordinate 121,712 of NZ_JBSFKF010000002.1, forward strand.
CCCGAACGGCTCTGGCACCGGCCCTTCCGCAGGTCCGACCGCAGGTGCGCGGCGCCCCAGGGCCAGGCCACCCGGCTGCCCGCGCTCACCGGCGGCCCGTACCGGACCGGCCGGCCGCAGCCGCCCGCGGAGCATGCCGCCGGCCAGGCACCGGAGGCCCCGTCCCGGCTGTCCCTGCCGGACGGGACCGAGCTGCTGCTGCGCCCGGCCGGGCCGGCCGACCGGGCGGCGGCACTGGCGATGCACGGCCGCTGCTCCCCCGCCGCGCTGCGGCTGCGCTACCACGGCCCGGTCCGCGACGCCGGCCGCTACCTGGACCACCTGCTGGACCCCCGGCACGGCCGCAGCCTCGTCGTGACCGCCCCGGACGGGCGGATCGTCGCGCTCGGGCACCTGATGTGGGACGACGGCGAGGCCGAGCTGGCCGTCCTGGTCGAGGACGCCTGGCAGCGGCGCGGGCTGGGCCTGGCGCTGCTGCGGCGGCTGTCGGCGGCGGCCCGGGCGGCCGGCGTGGGGACGGTGTACGCGGTGACCCACGGCGACAACGCCGGGCTGATCGCCGCGATGCGGCGGCTGGACGCGCCGCTGGACTTCCGGGCCGAGGACGGCACCCTGGTGATCACCGCCACGTTGGCCGCCGCGGATCCGGCCGGATGCGCCCACCGTCCGCACCGCTGATCATTTCTTCACCAGATCCTTACCCGGGTCGCTCGGGAACCCCGCGGTGCCCGTGGAGCGTCGTGAAGGAGTGGGGGTTTGGAGCCGATCCCTTGGGGCCGCTCCGTACACCGCTCTCCCCGGCAGGCCGTCAGCGACGCCCGCGAACGCGTCGCAGCAGGCGGCACGGGGTCCGGATCGTCCGGTCGGGCTACGGAGTCGGTAGGCTGACCCCCGTCCCCGCCGCCCGTCGGCCCGTTATCCGGCCACGGGTGGTGCCGCAGCAAGGAGGAACCACTGAGCATGGCAGGCACCGAATCGGAGCCCACAGGCGCACGCGACGCCTCGCTGCCGGCCCGCGCCAAGATCGCGGTCACCGCCGGCCGGGTCGCCGCCGCCGTGTCGCGCAAGGCCGGGCGCGGGAGCGGCTCGGTGATCGGCGGCAAGGTCGCCCTCAAGCTCGACCCCGACCTGCTCGCCACCCTCGCCGACCACCTCGACGTCGTCCTGGTCAGCGCGACCAACGGCAAGACCACCACCACCCGCCTGATCGCCGAGGCGCTGCGCGCCGCCGGCCCGGTGGTCTCCAACGCCCTGGGCGCCAACATGCCGGCCGGCATCACCTCCGCCCTGGCCGGCGGCACGGACGCCCGCTTCGGCGTGATCGAGGTCGACGAGAAGTACCTGGCGACGGTCGCCCGCGACACCCGCCCCAAGGCGATCGCCCTGCTCAACCTCTCCCGCGACCAGCTCGACCGCGCCGCCGAGACCCGGATGATGGCCGAGAAGTGGCGCGAGGGCCTGCAGAACACCGAGGCCGTGGTCATCGCCAACGCCGACGACCCGCTGGTGACCTGGGCCGCCTCCTCCTGCAAGAAGGTGGTCTGGGTGGCCGCCGGACAGGCCTGGAAGGAGGACGCCTGGTCCTGCCCCGCCTGCGGCGGTGTCATGCAGCGCCCCGGCGACGACTGGTTCTGCCAGGACTGCGGCTTCCGCCGTCCCAACCCGCACTGGGCGCTCCAGGGCACCCACGTGATCGACCCGCAGCGCGGCGCCTGGCCGATCCAGCTCCAGCTGCCGGGCCGGGCCAACCTGGCCAACGCCACCAGCTCCGCCGCCGTCGCCGCCGTGTTCGGCGTCGCCCCGCAGGTCGCCCTGGAGCGGATGCGCTCGGTGGCCGCCGTGGCCGGCCGCTACGACGTGGTCCAGTACCAGGGCCGGGACATCCGCCTGCTGCTGGCCAAGAACCCGGCCGGCTGGCTGGAGACCTTCTCGCTGATCGACGGCCCGCCCGCCCCGGTGATCCTCTCCGTCAACGCCCTCGACGCCGACGGCACCGACACCTCCTGGCTGTGGGACGTCGACTACGAGCGCCTCGCCGGGCACCCGGTCTTCGTGATGGGCCAGCGCAAGCTGGACCTGGCCGTCCGCCTGGAGGTCGCCGGGCTCCAGTTCCACGTGGTGGACACCCTGGAGCAGGCCGTCCGGATGGCCCCGCCCGGCCGGATCGAGGCCATCGCCAACTACACCGCCTTCCAGCAGCTGCGGAAGGTCGTGGCCGGCTGATGCCGCGCCCGCACACCAGTCTTTACGTGACGGAAGGCCTTCGAGGATGAGTGAGAGCAGCCTGCGCGTGGTCTGGGTCTACCCGGACCTGCTCAGCACCTACGGCGACCGGGGCAACGCCCTGGTCGTGGAGCGCCGGGCCCGCCAGCGCCACCTCAACGTGACCCGGATCGACGTCCGCTCCGACCAGGCGATCCCCACCAGCGGTGACATCTACCTGATCGGCGGCGGCGAGGACCGCCCGCAGCGCCTGGCCGCCGAGCGGCTGCGCGCCGACACCGGCCTGGTGCGGGCCGCCGAGAACGGTGCGATCATCTTCGGCGTCTGCGCCGGTTTCCAGATCATGGGCCACGAGTTCATCAACGACCTCGGCGAGCGCGAGCCGGGCCTGGGCCTGCTCGACGTCTGGACCACCCGCGGCGAGGGCGCCCGCTGCGTCGGCGACGTGCTCGCCGACGTCGACCCCCGGCTCGGCCTGCCGCAGCTGACGGGCTTCGAGAACCACCAGGGCGTCACCCACCTCGGCCAGGGCGTGCAGCCCTTCGCCACCGTCAACGTCGGTCGGGGCAACGGCACCGGTGACGGCACCGAGGGCGCCTGGCGGGACACCGTGTTCGGCACCTACCTGCACGGCCCGGTGCTGGCCCGCAACCCCGCCGTGGCCGACATGCTGCTGAAGCTCGCGCTGGACGTCAGCGCGCTGCCGCCGGCGGACACCACCTGGTACGACGCGCTGCGCGCCGAGCGCATCGCGGCCGCGACGCGCCCCCAGTAGTACATCCGTACGCCCCGGCCGGGTGCCCGCCATGCGGTCACCCGGTCCGCGGGCGGCCCCGGAAGTACCACAATGGGGCTGCCTACTGCACACCCTCCTCGGCAGCAGGCTGCAATTCCGCGCGGGGGCGCCGACGGCGCCGCTCCCGCGTCGGCTCCTGCCCGGCCGGACCAGGGGCCGTATGCTCGACTTCGCGGCCGTTTTCGGACGTTCTGTCCGGATCGGCCGGTCCTTCACCCCTCGGCCACCTCCCCGCCACCCCGGTGTGGGAGCGACCCGTTACGGTGACGGCTCGTCGTCCCAGCCTGTAGTCCGGCCGTTCCTCGGTTCTGCTCGGGAGTTGCAAAGCTAATGCGTATTGGAGTGCTGACCAGCGGCGGTGACTGCCCCGGCCTGAACGCGGTGATCCGTTCCGTGGTCCACCGGGGGGTGGTCGACCACGGCGACGAGATCATCGGGTTCGAGGACGGGTGGCGCGGGTTCCTGGAGGGCCACCACCGCCCCCTGACCCTGGACTCGGTGAGCGGCATCCTGGCCCAGGGCGGCACCATCCTCGGTTCCTCCCGGGTCCAGCCGAGCCACCTCCGGGACGGCGTCGAGCGGGCCAGGAAGTACTGCTCCGACCTCGGTCTGGACGCGGTCATCCCGATCGGCGGCGAGGGCACCCTGAAGGCCGCCAAGCTGATGAGCGACGCGGGCCTGCCGATCGTCGGCGTGCCGAAGACCATCGACAACGACATCGCCGCCACCGACGTGACCTTCGGCTTCGACACCGCCGTCTCGGTGGCCACCGAGGCGCTGGACCGTCTGAAGACCACCGCCGAGTCCCACCAGCGGGTCATGGTCGTCGAGGTCATGGGCCGCCACACCGGGTGGATCGCGCTGAACGCGGGCATGGCGGCCGGCGCGCACGCCATCGTCGTCCCGGAGCGCCCGTTCCACATCGACAAGCTCACCGAGGTCGTCCGCGAGCGCTTCGACCGGCAGAAGAAGTTCGCCATCGTGGTCTGCGCCGAGGGCGCCAAGCCCGAGCCCGGCACCATGCACTGGGAGGAGGGCACCAAGGACATCTACGGCCACGAGCGGTTCACCGGCATCGCCACCCAGCTCTCCCGCGAGCTGGAGCACCGTCTCGGCAAGGAGGCCCGCCCGGTGATCCTCGGCCACACCCAGCGCGGCGGCACCCCGACCGCCTACGACCGGGTGCTCGCCACCCGCTTCGGCTGGCACGCCGTCGAGGCCGTCCACAAGGGCGCCTTCGGGCACATCACCGCACTGCAGGGCACCAACATCAACCTGGTGCCGCTGGCCGAGGCGGTCGCCGAGCTGAAGACCGTGCCGCAGGACCGCTACCTGGAGGCCGAGACGGTCATCTGACCGCCCGCCCGCACCCACAGGCCCCCGGCCCCCGCCCCGCGCGGTCCGGGGGCCTCGTGCTCGCCGGATCCGGTGGACGACGGCCCCGGCTTCGGGTGGGCGCGGTCTCCCGCCTCGGGTGGGCGCGGCCCGACCCCGGCCGTTAGCGTGTCCGGCATGGAGATCCTCGCGTACGGAGTGCAGGCCGACGAACGGCCACTGCTGGAGCAGGCCTTCGCCGGCCGGCACGGGCTTCGCTGCCTGGACGTGTTCCTCAACCGCGACACCGCGCCGCTGGCCGTCGGCTACCCGGCCGTCAGCAGCAGCGTCAACGCCGTCCTCGACCCCGAGACCCTCGCCATCCTCGCCGCCGGCGGCACCAAACTCGTCGCCCAGCGCTCCACCGGCTTCAACAACATCGACCTCGACGCCGCCGCCAAACTCGGCCTCACCATCGCCCGGGTCTCCCACTACAGCCCGTACTCGGTGGCCGAACACGCCTGGGCCCTCGCCCTGGCCGTCAACCGCCGCCTCACCCGCGCCGCCAACCGCACCCGCGAGTTCGACTTCCGCCTCGACGGCCTGCTCGGCCGGGACGTCCACGGCATGACCGTCGGCGTGATCGGCACCGGCAAGATCGGCGAGTGCTTCGCCCGGATCGCGGCCGGCTTCGGCACCGAACTCCTCGGCTGGGACATCGCGCAGAACCCGGCCTGCCTGGAACTCGGCATGACGTACACCGAGCTCCCCGAACTCCTCACCCACGCCGACCTGGTGAGCCTCCACGTCCCCCTCCTCCCCGCCACCCACCACCTGATCGACGGGGGCGCGCTGGCCCGGATGAAGGACGACGCCATCCTGATCAACTCCAGCCGCGGCGGCCTCATCGACAGCGCCGCCCTGGTCGAGACCCTGCGCGCCGGACGCCTCTCCGGCGTCGGCCTCGACGTCTACGAGGAGGAGACCGGCCTCTTCTTCACCGACCGCTCCATCCAGGGCATCACCGACGACACCCTCGCCCGCCTCGTCACCTTCCCCCAGGTCGTGGTCACCAGCCACCAGGCCTACTTCACCCGCACCGCCGTCGGCCAGATCATCGACGCCACCGCCCGCAACATCGACGACTTCGCCGCCGGCCGCCGCAACGAGAACACCCTCGTCCCCACGAGCAGGTGAGCCGCGGTGCGGCGGCATCCCGGGCCCCAACACGGCGCAGTAGCATGGCCCTTCGGGCACGCCCGCCCCAGTGAACCGACTGGAGGGTGGAACATGGAGCTCGTCGGCCGGCACCAGCAGGTGGGCCTCCTGACCCGTCTGCTGTCCGAGTCGCGGAGCCGGGGCAGTGCCGTGCTGGTCCGTGGCCCGGCCGGAATCGGGAAGACGGCCCTGCTCGCCGAAGCCGCCGTCCTTGCCGAGGCCTCGGGATACCGGGTGTTGCGCACCAGCGGCGTCGAGGCCGAGAGGGGCATCCCCTACGCCGGCCTGCGGATGCTCCTGCGCCCGCTGGCCGCCGGGACGGCGGAGCTCGCGGCGCCGCACCGACAGGCGTTGGAGGCCGCCCAGGGGCACGCCGAGGCCGACATCCCGGACGTCTTCCTGGTCGCCCTGGCGGCCCTCAACCTGATCGCGGACACCGCGGCGGTCGCCCCGGTGCTGGTGCTGCACGACCCGGCGGACCCCGCGTTCCAGGTCGCCCTGCGGCTGACCACCCTCGGCGACCTGGTCGACGCCGCGACGCACTGCGGACGCACGGCGGAGGTGCTGCCCGTCGTGGCGGAACTGGAAGCGGTGGCCGAACTGACGCCCGCCCCGGTCCTGCACGCCGACCTGCGCCTGGCCCGGGCGCTGCTCGCCGCCGACGGCGACGCCGGACCGCTGTTCGAGACCGCGCTGGGCACCGACCTCAGCGCCCTGCCACTGGTCCGGGCCCGCACCCACCTGGCCTTCGGCGAGTGGCTGCGCCGCCGCCGGCGCAGCGTCGAGTCCCGGGACCACCTGCGCACCGCCCGCGACATGTTCGACGCGCTCGGTGCCATCCCCTGGGGGGAGAAGGCCCGCCGGGAGCTGCGGGCGGCCGGCGAGACCAGCCGCGGCCGGGCGCCGGACGTGCGCGACCGGCTGACCCCGCACGAACTGCAGATCGTCCGTCTCACAGCCGACGGCCTGACCAACCGCGAGATAGGCCAGCGGCTCTACCTCTCGCACCGGACGGTCAGTTCGCACCTGCACCGAATCTTCCCCAAACCCGGCGTCGTCTCGCGCACCGAACTGCGCACGGTGGCCGGCGTGCTGCGCCGATCGGCCGTCATGTGACGCTCGATCATCACGCCACGGTGCGCCTACCGTTCCCCCGTCGGGGTTGCGAGGACGAGGGGGTCTCCATGGCGGGGCACGGGCCGCGGACCGGCGCGGGACGGCCACTGGTCGGCCGCTCGGCCGAACGCGAGGTGATCGGACGGTTGCTCGACGCGGTGCGCGAGGGGCTCGGCGGCGTCCTGGTGCTCGTGGGCGAGGCCGGGATCGGCAAGACGCGGCTGCTGGACCACGCGGCGGCCCTGGCCGCCGGCGTGGAGCTGACCAGGCTGGTCGGCGTCGAGGCCGAACAGCCGCTGGGCTACGGCGCGCTGCACCGGCTGCTGCGCCCGCATCTGCACCGCGTCGACCGGCTGCCCGGCAGGCAGCGGGACGCGCTGAACGCGGCGTTCGGCCGGGCCGACGCCGCCCCGCCGGACCGGCACCTGGTGGCCCTCGCGGCCCTGACCCTGCTCTCCGACGTCGCCTCCGAGCAGCCGATGCTCTGCCTGGTGGACGACGTCCACTGGCTCGACCGGGAATCGGCCGAGACGCTGGCCTTCGTCGCCCGGCGACTGCACGCCGACTCGCTGGGCCTGATCTTCGCGGCCAGGGACGACCCCGGCGGCCGCACACTCTTCGAGGCCGTGCCGCACCTGCGGGTCGGCGGGCTGCCCGCCGCCGACGCCCGGCACCTGCTCGCCCTCGCCGTGCCCGGCCACCTGGACTCCGCGGTCGCGGAGCGGATCGTGGCCGGCACCGGGGGCAACCCGCTGGCGCTCATCGAACTGGGCGCCAACCTGGGCGCCGAACAGCTGGCCGGGGTCGCGCCGGTGCCCGAGCCACTGCCGGTGGGCAGGCTGCTGGAGGAGCACTTCCGGCAGTCGGTCGCCGCCCTGCCCCCGGACACCCGGACACTGCTCCAGCTGATGGCGGCGGCGCCGACCGACGACATGGCGGTGGTGTGGCAGGCGGCGGGCGTGCTCGGCCTGCCGGCCCGGGCCACCACCGCGGCCGTCGACGCGGGAATCCTCAACCACGGGGCCGGCGGCGGGTTCCGGCACCCGCTGATCCGGTCGGCGGTCTACGCGGCCGCCTCCGGGGAGGACCGGCGGCGGGTCCACGCCGCGCTCGCGGCGGCCAGCGATCCGGCCCGCGCGCCCGACCGGCGCGCGTGGCACCGGGCCGAGGCGGTCCCCGGCCCCGACGACTCCGCGGCGGCGGACCTGGATGCCGCCTCCGACCGGGCCCGGGCCAGGGGCGGCCACTGCGCCCAGGCACTGTTCCTGTCCAGGGCCGCCGAACTCACCACCGACCCGACCCGACGCGCCGAACGCTACCTCGCCGCGGCCGAGGCCCACCTGGCCTCCGGCGACCACGCCGCGGTGCAACCGCTGCTCGACCTTGCCGTACCCGCCCTCGACCGTCCCGCCGCCCGGGCCCGCGCGCTGCGCATCCGGGCCACGGTCGAGCTGTTCAACACCCGGATCGACCGGGTCCCGGCCATGATGCTCGACGCCGTGGCCGAACTCGGCGACGCGGACCCCCGAACGACCCGGGAACTGCTCTACGAAGCCGTCCACGCCGCCCTCATCGCCGGAGGCCCGGTCTACCGCACCACCTCGGCCGCCGTGGCCCGGGCCGTGACGGCCGCCCCGCCTGAGCCCGACGACCCGGCCTGGAGCCCCGGCGGGCTGATCGAAGGCTTGTGCCTGCGCTCGACCGGCGACTACCGCGGCAGCGTGACGGCCATCCGGGCGGCCCTGGCCCGGCTCCGCTCCGCGGCCGAACCGCGCAACACGGCAAGCCCGTTCAGCGTCATGGTGAGCATCGCCGCGATCGAGGTGTGGGACATCGAGGCGTACGTGGGGATCGTCGGCCGACTGGCGGCCGTGGACCGCGGCAACGGAGCGCTCTACGGCCTCAGCCTGTCCCTGTCGGACCTGGCGTACACCGAGATCTGGAACGGCCGGCCGGACGTGGCGGAGGCGCTCTACGCGGAGGCCGACGACTACGCCACCGCGATCGGGCTCACGACGCACGGGGACCTGCGCCGGGCCCTGCTGTACGCGTGGACGGGCCGGGAGGCCGAGGCGCGCGCCGCCGCGGCGATGACGGAGGCCGTCGCCGGTGCCCACGGACTGGGCCTGCTGCGCCAGTTGGCGCTCCACGCACTCTGCGTCCTGGAACTCGGCCGGGGGTGCTACGAGGAGGCGCTGCGCCATGCGCTGACCGTCTGCCGCGAGGACGCGCCGTCCCAGGGCAACCAGGTGCTGCCGCTGCTGGTCGAGGCCGCCGTCCGCACCGGCGACCGGAGCACGGCGGCGCGTGCGCTGGAGCGACTGGAGGAGCGTGCGCCGCTCGCCGGAACGCCGTGGGCGCTGGGGCTGCTGGCCCGGTGCCGGGCGCTGGTGGCCGAGGGCGACGAGGCGGAGGGGTGGTACGCGGAGTCGGTCGATCTGCTGGGGCGGGTGCCGTTGGCCGCGGAACGGGCCCGGTCGCGCCTGCTGTTCGGCGAGTGGCTGCGGCGGCGCCGGCGCCGCACCGAGGCCAGGGTCCAGCTGCGGGCCGCCTACGAGCAGTTCGAGGCCGGGGGCGCGGCGCTGTTCGCCGAACGGGCCCGGACCGAGCTGCTCGCGACCGGGGAGACGGCGCGCAGACGCGTCCCGGGGACCAGGCTCGATCTCACCCCCCAGGAACGGCGGGTGGCGCTGCTGGCCGTGTCGGGACTGACCAACGCCGAGATCGCCTCCCGGCTCTTCATCACGACCTCGACGGTCGAGTTCCACCTGAACAAGGTGTTCCGCAAGCTCGGCATCACCTCGCGGCGGAAGATCGCCGCCGCCCTCGACCCGACCGCCCTCGACCCGACCGCCCTCGACCCGACCGCCCTCGACCCGACCCGGCTCGCCGACGGTTCCTCGACCTCCGGGTAGGGCCCGCCTCCTGGACTCCGACGGATCACAGCGCGGGCACGGGCCCGTGGCTGCGGGTCTCAGGCAGGGGTCGTTCTCCTCCCGCGGCGAGGGCGGCGGGACCGCGCGTCGTCGCGTGGTCCCGCCGCCCCGGAGCCGGTCCTCGATGGTCAGGGCCGACCGAGGAAGTCGAGCAGTGCGGCGGTCAGCTCCTCGGGGTGCTCCTCGTAGATCCAGTGGCCGGAGTTCGGGACGGTCACGCCGGTGACGTCGGTGGCGTACGCCTTGACCTGGTCGCCGACGGCCGGGCCGAGGCTGCCCGACGCGCCGATGGCGAGCACCGGCATCGGGAGCGGGGTCCGCTGGAACCGCTCGTCGTCGTGGATGTCCTGCGGGAACACCCGGAACCAGGCCAGGCTTGCCGCCAGGTGGGCGGGGTCGCGCAGGTAGTGGGCGTACACCCGGATGTCGTCCTGGCTCACCGCGCCCGGAACGCCCTCGAACCCGCCGATGAAGCCGGCGGTCCAGGTGACCTCACGGCCCCGGATCATGTTCTCCGGCAGGCCGTCGGTCAGGTTGAAGAACCCGAAGTTCCAGACCCCGGGGCCCCGCTCGGTCAGCGAGGGGAACTGGTAGATGCCCTGGTCCGGGATCGGCGCCTCGCTGAGGACCAGCTTCTTGACGGTGGCGGGGTACTGCGCGGCGTAGGAGTAGGCGACCATCGTGCCGATGTCGTGGCCGACGATCCGCACGTCGTCGTCCTTGCCGAGCGACACCAGCAGCGCGTGCAGCTCGGCGGCCATCGTCTTCTTGTCGTAGCCCGAGGGCGGGGCGTCGCTCTGCCCGGCGCCGGGCAGGTCCGGGGCGATGACCGTGTAGTGCTCGGCCAGGGCGGGCATGATGCGGTGCCACTCGTACCAGGTCTGCGGGTAGCCGTGGAGCAGCACCAGCGTCGGCCCGTGGCCGCCGGTCACGTAGTGCAGGCCGATGCCGCCGGCCCGGGTCCGGTGCTCGCTGAACCCCGCGGGGATCCGTTCACCGGCGGACGAGAGGGAGGAGGCGGACGTGGGGGCAGCGGCGGTGCTGACCGCCGTCGTGCCCACGGCGACGGCCACGGCCAGGGCCGCGCCGAGCAGTCGGCGGTTGCCGCGGGTTCCGGGCAGGGGGAATCTCACTGGGCGCTCCAGGGCGGGTGACGGGTGACGGAGGATCGGCGACCCCTGGCTGGGTGCCGGGTTCGGCGGACGTCGGTCGTGCCGCCGTCCGCGAGGTGGTCAGGCCTGCCGGCTCTGGCGGCGCAGCCAGGTCAGCGCCGCGTCCGCGACCTCGCGCCAGCCGCTGTCGATGGTCAGCGAGTGCCCGCGGTCGGGAAAGGCCATGAACTCGGTGACCGCCTCGGAGTGCCGGTACTGCTTGAGCGTGGCCCGGGTGACCGACTCCGGGACGGTGTGGTCCTTGCCGCCGGACACCAGCAGCAGCGGGCCGCGTCCGGAGTTGGCGGTGGCGACCTTGGCCGGCGAGTGGGGGTTGAAGTTCGCCGCGGCGGCCTCGAACAGGGGCTTGCCCGGTGCCGGGATGGTCCACCGCTCGAACAGCCCGTCGGACTCCTCCTCGCTCAGCGCGTTGCCGAACGCGAAGCGGAACTGCTCGGCGGTCAGGGACACCGCGCGGTGCTTGTTCGCCGGGTTCTTGAACACCGGCAGCGTCGACCGCAGTGCGGACAGCGGAAGCGGCAGGACGCCCTTGATCTGGGCCGCGTCGATCGCCACGGCCGCCGCCGCCAGGTCCTGGCCGAGGAGCTTCTGGGCGATCATGCCGCCGAAGGAGTGGCCGATGAGGATCGGCGGTGTTGCCAGGCCGCGGATGATCGTCGCGTAGTGCTCGACGACGTCGTCGATGCCGTGGTCGGCGATGCTCTCCGGGTTCTGCCGGGCCTCCTCCACAGTGTCCGGGTCACCGGGCCAGCCCGGCGCCGACGGGGCGTAGCCCTCGTCGTGGAAGAGGTCGATCCACGGCTGCCAGGAGGCGCTGTGCAGCCACAGGCCGTGGATGAAGAGGACGGGGGTCGGGCCGGTCATGGTCGTGTGCCCTTTCTCGGGAACCGGATCGGGTGGCACTCGGGCCGCTCCTGACGAAGCGGCAGAGACACGTCAGGGGCGGGTGCTGAAGGGGCCGAGGGTCCCGGCGTCGATCCGGAGGGACTCGACCATGGCCGCGGCGTTGTCGAGCGTGAACACGTCGGCCGCGGCGAGGACGCCGGTGTACTTCGCGATCACCGGTGCGGCGGCCCGCTCCGCCACCGCGTCGAGGTAGGTCTTGAAGATCGCCCACGAGTTGCCCTGCGGGCCGTACTTCGCGAAGTACGGGGTGGGGTCCAGGTTCATCGAGGCCCGGGAGGAGGCTTCGAGGTCGGCCGTGTAGGCGCGCTGGAGGTCGCCGTCGGCGCGCACGCCCAGCCGGCCGAGGTGGCCGCCGACCAGGGTCCGCCACGGGTAGCCCATGGCGATGTCCTGCGCCCGCAGCCAGGCCGGGATGTCCTGGGAGACCGCGAGGTTCTTGAACGGCACCCAGCCCGGGTACAGGACGTCGACGACCATCAGGGTCCGGTGTTCCGGCGCGTGGATGAAGATGTTGTCCGGGCTGTGGTTGGGGCCGTGGTAGGCCAGCTCCAGGCACTCGCCGCCGACCTCCAGTGTGTAGCGGTCCTCGAAGGTGACGGTCGGCGCGGGACGGTTCGGGTCGCCGTCGCGCAGCAGCAGGCGCCGGCATTCGGCGTGGCCGATCCGCACGACGTCCTTGCCGAGGATCGACGAGGCGCCCGCGTGGTCGGCGTGCGAGTGCGAGTAGACGAGGTGCGTGACCCGCGACGGCCGGCCGTTGGCCCGCGTCACGTCGGTGATCGCCCGCAGCAGGTTGTGCCCGATGGTCGGCGGGGCGTCGACCAGGACGACGCCTTCCCGGGTGCTGAGGAACATCGCCTGGTAGTTCCCGTCGGTGACCCAGTGGAGGTTCCCGTCGATCCGGCCGACGTGGTAGCCCGCGTCGTTGATCGCCGGCCCCTTCGCCGCGGGCGGGACCGGTGCGAAGTCGGGGAGGCCGGGGGTGCCGGTCGGGGCGGCTGCCGCTGTGCCGCCGAGGGCGGTGCCGGCGGCGGCGACCGCGGGCAGCACGGCAGCCGTGCGCAGCAGGGTCCGGCGGTTCGCCGGGGCGTTCATCGGCTGGCTCATGGAGTGGCCTTTCGCTTCGGTGGGCACTCCCGACAGGACAGCACCGGACCCGGTCCGTTCGAACCGTGGAAAGACCCCAGTCCCAGGGCGCCGTGACCGCATGGCACGACTGGGGACGGCCCCGGTGACGACCGCCGGCCCCCTTCCCGCCCCCGAACCTCACGATCGCCTTCTGAGCGGGATCGGCCGGCGGTGCCGGCACGATGACCGACGTCCTGGTCGTCACGGGCGTGCAGAGGAGCACCCCGACCGCGCTGCCGGCCCGGGTGCGCCGCCGACCCGTGTTCCGTCGCCGTTCTCCGAGCCTCCCTGCCGACCGGTCGGTCGGTCCGGCCAGGACGGGCGCGCGGTGGGGAGCCACCCGTACGGAGGGGGCGGGGGTAGGCCCGAGGTAAGGCCCGCCTAGGCTGTATGCCAAGCAAAAGGGGCGAACCGGACCCGCACCAGGGACCACGAGGACGGAAAGCAGGACCCGCCGATGGGCGACGGAATGTCAGGAATGCACCACCACGGCGGGATGACCCAACTAGGCCCGTTCACCTTGTCGAACGTCTGGACCTGGTCCCCGGACTGGGTGTTCCTGCTCGGCGGTCTCGTCGTCCTGGCGCTGTACGCGGCGGGCGTGGTCCGGCTGTACCGGCGCGGCGACCGCTGGCCGATCGGCCGGATGGTCGGCTGGGCCCTGGGTGTCGCCAGCATGCTGCTGGTCACCTGCACCGGGCTGAACGACTACGGCATGGTGCTGTTCAGCGCGCACATGATCCAGCACATGGTGCTCTCCATGCTGACGCCGATCCTGCTGCTGCTCGGCGCCCCGATCACGCTGGCCCTGCGGGCGCTGCGCCCGGCCGGCAAGGGCCGTCCGCGCGGGCCGCGCGAGCTGCTGGTGGCGCTGCTGCACAGCCGGTACATCCGGATCGTGTCGCACGCGGCGTTCACCATCCCGATGTTCATCGCGAGCCTGTACGGGGTCTACTTCACCCCGCTGTTCGACTTCCTGATGCAGTACCGCCTCGGGCACATCTTCATGATGGTGCACTTCCTGCTCACCGGTCTGGCCTTCTTCTGGCCGATCATGGGCGTGGACCCGGGCCCGCACCGCCCCGGCCACGTGATGCGGATCATCGAGCTGTTCATGGGGATGCCGTTCCACGCCTTCTTCGGCGTGGCGGTGATGATGGCCGGCCACCCGCTGGTCACCACCTTCACCGTGGAGGGCGCACCACCGGGGACGAACCTGCTGGAGGACCAGAAGCTGGCCGGCGGCATCACCTGGGCGTTCGGCGAGATCCCGACCGCGATCGTGCTGATCGCGCTGGTCTACCAGTGGATGGGCTCCGAGCAGCGGCAGGCCCGCCGCCGCGACCGTTCCGAGGAGCGCACCGGCGACGCCGAGCTGGAGGCGTACAACGCCTACCTGGCCTCGCTGCACAAGCGCGACCGCCGCGCGGGTGCGGCTCCGGCCGCCCCGGTCGCCGGCGCCGCCCCGGCGGCCGACGCGGGCTGAGGCCCGCCCTCCGCCGCGGAACGCTCGTTCCCGGGACCCCCGTTCCGCCTCCGGAACGGGGGTCCCGCCGTTACCGGGGCCCGGGACAGCGGTGCCACCCGGTGCGGAACGGTCGTTCCGGCGCGGGCGTTCGAACAGACATGCACGTCCTGCTGATCGTCGCCGTCCTGCTCTGCGGGTACGTCCTGCTCTGGCTGCTCGGCTTCCTCGGCTTGGCGCTGTACCACCGCCACCGCCGGCCCGCGCCGACCGGCTCGGACTACCTGGTGGTCCTGGGCGCCGCGCTGGACGGCTGTGAGCCCGCGGCCCCGCTGGCGGCCCGGCTGGACGCCGCGCTGGAACGTTTCGCCGCCGAGGAGGCCGCCGGGCATGCCCCACTGGTCCTGGTGACGGGTGGGAAGGGCCCGCACGAGGAGTGCACCGAGGCCGCCGCGATGGCCCGCTACCTGGTGGCCAGGGGCGTCCCGGCCGAGCGGATCCGGCGCGAGGAGCGCGCCGTGAACACCGCCCAGAACCTCCGCTTCAGCGCCGCCCTGATGGCCGCCGAGCGCCCCGGCTACCGCTGCACGGTGGTCACCAACGGTTTCCACACCGTCCGCTCCGCGCTGGCCGCCCGCCGGGCCGGCGCCCCCGCAGCGGTGCTCGGCGCGGACGGCCCGCTGGCGCACGGCCCGTACCTCCTGCTGCGCGAGGCCGTCGGCACCGCCCTCGCCCTGCTCGGCCGCGCCTGAACCGGGACAGCCCGAAGGCCCCGGGTCCGATCCGGACCCGGGGCCTTCGTCAGCTCGACTCGACCGGAATCAGCCGAGGTTGGCGAGCGCCTCGTTGAAGGTCTTCGACGGGCGCATCACGGCGGCGGCCTTGGCCGCGTCCGGCTGGTAGTAGCCGCCGAGGTCGACCGGCGAGCCCTGGACGGCGATCAGCTCGTCCACGATGGCCGACTCCTGCTCGGTCAGCGTCGCGGCCAGGCCGGCGAAGGCCTGGGCCAGCTCGGCGTCGGCGGTCTGCTTGGCCAGCTCCTGGGCCCAGTACATGGCCAGGTAGAAGTGGCTGCCGCGGTTGTCGATGCCACCGAGGCGGCGGCTCGGCGACTTGTCCTCGTTGAGGAAGGTGCCGGTGGCGCGGTCCAGGGTGTCGGCCAGCACCTGGGCGCGGGCGTTGTCCGTGGTGCTCGCCAGGTGCTCGAAGCTGGCGGCCAGCGCGAAGAACTCGCCCAGGCTGTCCCAGCGCAGGTAGTTCTCCTTGACCAGCTGCTGGACGTGCTTCGGGGCGGAGCCGCCGGCGCCGGTCTCGAACAGGCCGCCGCCCGCCATCAGCGGGACGACCGACAGCATCTTGGCGCTGGTGCCCAGCTCCAGGATCGGGAACAGGTCGGTCAGGTAGTCACGCAGCACGTTGCCGGTCACCGAGATGGTGTCCTCGCCGCGGCGGATGCGCTCCAGCGAGAACTTGGTGGCCTCGACCGGGGACTTGATCTCGATCTGCAGGCCGGCGGTGTCGTGCTCCGGCAGGTACTGCTTGACCTTCTCGATCAGCACCGCGTCGTGGGCGCGGGTCTCGTCCAGCCAGAACACCGCCGGGACGCCGGTGGCGCGGGCGCGGGTGACGGCCAGCTTGACCCAGTCCTGGATCGGCAGGTCCTTGGTCTGGCAGGCGCGGAAGATGTCGCCCGGCTGGACGGCCTGCTCCAGCACCACGTTGCCCTCGGTGTCGACCAGGCGGACGGTGCCCGCGGCGGCGATCTCGAAGGTCTTGTCGTGCGAGCCGTACTCCTCGGCCTTCTGGGCCATCAGGCCGACGTTCGGCACCGAGCCGATGGTCGCCGGGTCCAGGGCGCCGTGGGCGCGGCAGTCGTCGATGACGGCCTGGTACACGCCGGAGTAGCTGCTGTCCGGCAGCACGGCCAGGGTGTCGGCCTCCTTGCCGTCCGGGCCCCACATGTGGCCGGAGGTGCGGATCATGGCCGGCATCGAGGCGTCGACGATGACGTCGCTCGGCACGTGCAGGTTGGTGATGCCCTTGTCGGAGTCGACCATGGCCAGGGCCGGGCCCTCGGCCAGCTCGGCCTCGAAGGAGGCCTTGATCTCGGCACCCAGGTGCGGCACGTTGTCGAGGCCGGCCAGGATGCCGCCGAGGCCGTTGTTCGGGTTCAGACCGGCGGCGACCAGCACCTCGCCGTACTTGGCGAAGGTCTTCGGGAAGAACGCGCGGACCACGTGGCCGAAGATGATCGGGTCGGAGACCTTCATCATGGTGGCCTTGAGGTGCACCGAGAACAGCACGCCCTCGGCCTTGGCACGGGCGACCTGCGCGGCCAGGAACTCGTTCAGGGCGGCGGCCCGCATCACCGAGGCGTCGACGACCTCGCCGGCCAGCACCGACACCTTGTCGCGCAGCACGGTGGTGGTGCCGTCCTCGCCGAGCAGTTCGATGCGCAGCGCACCGTCGGCGGCGATCACGGCGGACTTCTCGGTGGACCGGAAGTCGTTCTCACCCATGGTGGCGACGTTGGTCTTGGAGTCGGCCGACCAGGCACCCATGCGGTGCGGGTGGGTCTTGGCGTAGTTCTTGACCGACTGCGGGGCGCGGCGGTCCGAGTTGCCCTCGCGCAGGACCGGGTTGACGGCGCTGCCCTTGACCTTGTCGTAGCGGGCGCGGACGTCCTTGTCCTCGTCGGTCTGCGGGTCGTCCGGGTAGTCCGGCAGGGCGTAGCCCTGGGCCTGGAGCTCGGCGATGGCGGCCTTGAGCTGCGGCACCGAGGCCGAGATGTTCGGCAGCTTGATGATGTTGGCACCCGGCGTCTTGGCCAGCTCACCCAGCTCGGCCAGCGCGTCGCCGATCCGCTGCGCCTCGGTCAGACGCTCCGGGAAGCTCGCGATGATCCGCCCGGCCAGGGAGATGTCGCGGGTCTCCACCCGCACACCCGCGGTCGAGGCGTAGGCCTGGACCACCGGCAGGAACGAGTAGGTCGCCAGGGCCGGAGCCTCGTCGGTGTGCGTATAGATGATGGTCGAGTCAGTCATCGGTACTCCGCTTCACGTCTCCAACGTCTTGACGTCAAGATATCTCGTCACAGGCCTCCGACTCCACCTCCCCCCGTCTTCGGGCGCCCACCGGTCCGGCGGAGGGCGTGACCGGGGGAGGCGAGGGAGGCCGAACTCCACGGTGGTCCGGGTCGGGACGCGTGGCAAGCGGAGGGCCCGGGCAGTGGTTTGGCCAGTCGGGTGAGCCGGGCGTCAGGAGTGCGTCAACGCACGACCCCATTCGGTCAACGGCGCGTCAGGACCGGGGATCCCCGGGCCGGGCCGCCCTAGCGTCGAGGCAGTAGTTCCGGCAGGCACCACCACCCCACTCGGGAGCATCCGCATGGCCCGCGTCGTCTGGCACGTTCCGGTCACCACCTCCGGCACCGGAAGCACCACCGCCCTCCGCCTGTTCCGCCTGCGCGACGGCCGCCGCTGCGCGGTCGGATTCTCCAACCCCGAGGCCCTCGCCGCCCTCCTCGGGCCCGGCCAGGCCCACACCGAGCTCGCCGAGCCCGCCCTCCGCGAGCTCACCGCCCCGCTCGGGATCGACACCCTGGTGCTGGACCCGCGAATGGTCGCCCCCTCCGTGTCCACGCCGTCCGCGACCACACGGTCCCTGACGGCCCCGCCCGGCACCGCCCCCGTCGCCCCGGCCCCGACCGTCCAGTTCCAGCACCGGTGACCGCCCCGCTCCAGCTCGTCCCGGACGATCCGGCCCAGGGCCGGCCGGGACCGGGGCGGGCCCGGCCGGCCCGGGCGCTGCACGCGATCGCCCGGATCAGCCACGGACCGGTCCCGCTCGACTTCGACCGTCTCGCGGCGCAGTTCCCGGCCGTCCAGAGCGGTCTGGCCCTGGCCGGCGAGGCCGACCTCGAGCTGCGCCTCGCCTGTACCGGCCCCGAGGAGTTACGGGCGATCGCCGCCGCCCTGCACCGCGCGGGCGCCGCCAGGGTGCACATCGACCTCGTCCTGCGCTCCCTCACCCCCGCCCCGGTCACCCTGCGCCCGGTGCCGTGACGCCGGTGGGGACGGCGCCCCGCTCCCCTGCCCGGGGGCGGGGCGCCCGGCCGTGCTCACTCCTCCCCGGGGCGCGGATCCGGGTTGATCGCCTGGCCGTCGATGGGCTGGCCCCAGGCGTCGTCGCCGGCCGCGTCGACGCAGTAGCCGCTGCCCTCGACGTGCCCGCCCGCACTCCGGCACTGGTCGGCGGTGACGTCCCGGCGCCCGCTCGCCGCCGCCGGTCCTGCGGCGGCGAGCAAGGCCCCGGCGGCGCCCCCGGCGACGGCGGCGAGCAGGAGGACGGAGGCGGCCGCGGCGGCCGACCGGGCCGGGAGTGAGCTGTTCATGCGGACCACGACAGCACGCCGCCAGGCCCCCCGGCGACCACAGGACGCCCGCCCGGGTGGCCGCCGCCCACCGCCCGCCGGTCTACGGCCGCGCCAGCGCCGCGATGGCCGCGAGCAGCAGCGCCGAACCCGCCAGCAGGCCCGCCGTCAGCGGCTCGCCGAGGAACAGCACGCCGATCACCGCCGCGGTCGCGGGCTCCAACAGGACCAGCACCGCGGCCGTGGTGCTGGGCACGGCGGTCAGGCCGGTGAAGTACCAGCGGTAGGCGAACAGGGTGGGGACCGTACCGAGGAAGAGCAGCGCCACCGCGCTCACCACCGGGTCCCCGCCCGTCGGCAGGACGCCCTGGGCGCCCTGGACGGCCGCGAGCGGCAGCAGGCAGAGCAGGCCGGTGGTGAAGGCGCCGGTACCGGCCCTGGCCGAGCCGCCGCCGCGGGCCCAGAGGGTGAGGCCGCTCTGGCCGGCGCCCGCGAGGACGGCCAGCGCGACGCCGAGCGCCGGGCGCGGGCCCGCCGCCGGGGCGGCGACCAGCAGGGCGAGGCCGGCCAGGGCCAGGGCCACCGCGGCCGCGGCGCGACGGGTCAGCCGCTCGCCGATCAGCAGGTGGGCCCCGAGGCTGGTGAACACCGGGCCGGCGCCGATGGTGATCAGGGTGCCCAGCCCGAGCCCGGCGTACCGCACCGAGCCGAAGTAGGCGCACTGGCTGACCGCCAGGGCGAGTCCGGTCAGCCCGGCGGCGCGCCACCGGGCTGTGCCGCGCTCACCGCGCGGTTCACGGCTCGGCAGCAGCACCAGGCAGAGCGCGGCGACGCCGAAGCGCCAGCAGGAGACGCCCGCCGGGCCGAGCCCGCCGGTGCGCATCAGCAGCGCGGACACGGCGCCGCCCACGCCCCAGGCGACGGCGGCGGCGGAGATGGACAGGAGGCCGTGCCGGAAGGGCACGGCGGCGTTCGAGGTCATGCGTAGGTACTCCACGATGAGTTGCCGGTTCGGGTCCGCGGGGTACGCGGGCGGCAGTCATCGCCCCGGCTGCGGGCTGGTCCCGTCAGGCCGGAGTGGGTGGAGTGGGCCGCCCGCTAGCGGGCCGGCGGGGCGAGGATCACGAGACGCACCGGAACAGCCTATGCCGCCGTTCGGTGATCGCTTCAGGCCCCCTCGGGCCACCTACGGGACACCACGGACCAGCCGACCTGCGGCGAGATCGGGTCGGCCGGGCGTCGGCCCCCGTCGAGCGGCGGGCGCTCCCCGCGCCCGCCCCGGCACAGCCCCTCGGCGCGAACCTCGGTGCCCGCGATTTGGCAGGCCGTCATTCCGGTCCGCCATCGCAGGCAGGCCGACAGCACTCCAAATGAGCGAGGGGGGCGGGGCGCGATCCCGCCAACCTCGTCCGCACCGTCAACTCGCGTTGGAGTCAGGGGATTTGAGGCAACGTGACAGCCAGACAAATCGGCCCGGGGGACAGTTCGACGGCGCATCTGACCACCCATTCGGCCCCCGCCGTCAACCATTTGGCACGGATTAATATGACAAGGAATTAGCCAGTCGATACGTTCATTCATGTCGGCACCAAGCCGATCCAGTCCAGAACAGGAAACCAGGAGAAGGTCCATGAAGAACATGACCACCGCCATTGTCCTCGCGGCGTCGGCGGCCGTGGCCGTGACCGGCATCACCTACGCCTCGGCCGCCTCCGAGCCCGTGACTCAGGCGGCCCCGGTCGTTCAGAAGGCCGTCCCGGCGGCCGCTCCCGCCCCGGCGGCCGCCCCCGCCCCGGCGGCCGCCCCCGCCCTGGCTCCGCTCGACGGCGGCTCGAAGGGCAACGAGGGCAAGGGCAACGAGGGCAAGGGCGAGGAGCGTCGCCACCACAAGGGTCACGAGCGTCGCGGCATCATCCACGTCAACGAGCGGTCGTACTCCGCCGACGACTTCGGCTGCATCACCGTGATCAGCGGCCTGGGTGCCAAGTCGCTCAACGTCCGCAACGACAGCCACCGGTCCGTCGAACTCTTCAGCGGCGCGGTCTGCGACAACGGCGCCCCCATCGCCACCGTCGGGCCCCACAGCTCCAGCGACGGTGTGCGCCCGCGCCTCCACCACGGTGAAGGCATCGAGGTCGAGGACGGCGTCGTCGGCAGCTTCCGCGTCGTGAGCCACGACTTCGGCTACGGCTACGGCGAGCACGGCGGCGGCGGGCACGGCGGCGGCTACGACAAGAAGAACTGATCCAACGGCATAAGTGGAGCCCCGGCCCGCCGTAATCGGGCCGGGGCACCGACATGGGCATCCTCCCACAGGTCCACGCGCTCCGCCGCGAACGATCACCGCTGCGGCGGCGCGGCAGCGACCGCCCTCCCCCTGATCCGGATACCTGAACTCACCACATCCACAGCACCTCGGGGCGACGCTGCGCGGAGGTCCCGCGATCCGGTCGATCGGATCGCGGGACCTCTTCACGGTCACCCGCGGCCACCGCTCGACACCCGCCGGCCCGCGCCCGCCCACCCCGTGTCATGGCTATGCGAAAGCTGCCATTCCCATGCGCGGCTGGGCGCTCCACCTTGCCAGGACCGAAGAGGGAAGCTCAATTCGCGCTCAAACGGTGAACCTACCCACCGGTCACGTAACAGACGACTGAACAGACAGCCTCCTACCTGCAAGGACGTCCAGAAAAAAATGTAAACATTCAGTAATGAAATCTGTGCAGGGGCACCTGAAAAGTCCTACTGTGTGGCAACTCTCATCGCTCCGCCCACCTCGGGGCCCCCACCCACAGAGAGATCGTTCATGGCTTCCCTCAACCAGATCTCACCGCCCGATCAGGGCACCGGCTCCGATTCCGGGACCACCCACCGGTCGCTGCGTCGCCACGTCGGGCTCGTCGGCCTCATGTGGGCCTCGGTCGGCTCGATCATCGGCTCCGGCTGGCTCTTCGGCGCGAAGGAGGGCGTCATGGCGGCGGGCCCGGCCGCCGTCCTGTCCTGGGGCATCGGCACGGTCGCGATCGTGCTGCTCGCGCTCGTCCACGCCGAGCTCGGCAGCATGTTCCCGGTCTCGGGCGGCACCGCGCGCTACCCGCACTACGCCTTCGGCGGCCTGGCCGGCATGTCCTTCGGCTGGTTCTCCTGGCTCCAGGCGGCCACCGTCGCGCCGATCGAGGTCGAGGCGATGATCGGCTACGCCCGGCACTGGCCCTGGGCGGCCGGCCTGCTCAACGACAACAACACCCTCACCGTCAGCGGCTTCGTCGTCGCCACCGTGCTGATGGCGGTGTTCGTCGCGGTGAACTTCCTCGGCGTGCGCGTGCTGGCCCGCACCAACAACATCGCCACCTGGCTGAAGATCTTCGTCCCGCTGCTGACCATCTTCGTGCTGGCCGTGACCAACTTCCACGGCTCCAACTTCACCTCGCACGGCTTCGCGCCGTTCGGCGCCAAGGGCGTGCTCGCGGCGATCAGCACCAGCGGCATCATCTTCGCCCTGCTCGGCTTCGAGCAGGCCATCCAGCTCGCCGGCGAGAGCCGCAACCCCAAGCGCGACATCCCCCGCGCCGTGCTCGGATCCGTCGCCATCGGCAGCCTGATCTACACCCTGCTCCAGGTCGTCTTCATCGGCGCCCTGCCGGTCAGCACCTTCGCCAACGGCTGGGACAAGCTCGACTTCCCCGGCATCGACGGCCCGTTCGCGGGCCTCGCCACCCTGGTCGGCCTCGGCTGGCTGGCCTGGGTGCTGTACGCCGACGCCGTGGTCTCCCCCGGCGGCAGCGGCCTGATCTACACCACCTCGACCTCCCGCATCTCCTACGGCCTGAGCCGCAACGGCTACGCCCCGCAGCGGTTCGAGGAGCTGGACAGGAACGGCGTGCCGTGGTTCGGCCTGGTGATCGCCTTCGTCACCGGCGTGATCTGCTTCCTGCCGTTCCCGAGCTGGCAGGAGCTGGTCGGCTTCATCACCTCCGCCAGCGTGCTGATGTACGCCGGCGCCCCGCTGGCCTTCGGCGCGATGCGCCGCCGCCTGCCCGGACACGAGCGCCCCTACCGGCTGCCGGCGGGCGGGCTGATCTCCCCCGCCGCGTTCGTGGTCTCCAGTCTGATCATCTACTGGTCCGGCTGGCACACCCTCTCCCGCCTGGGCATCGCGATCGTGCTCGGCTACCTCCTGCTCGGCAGCTACGCCGCGTACGCGATCAGGAAGGGCCTGCCGAACGCGCCCCGGCTGAGCTGGAAGTCCGCCCAGTGGCTGCCCCCGTACCTGGTGGGCCTCGGCCTGATCTCCTGGCAGGGCGGCTTCGGGGACGGCACCGGCCGGATCCCGATGTGGGGCGACATGGCCCTGGTGGCGGCGTTCTCGCTGGTCATCTACTACTGGGCGATCCGGGTCGCGCTGCCGACCGAGGCGATCGAGCAGGAGATCGCCGACGTCGAGGTGGTCGACGAGGGCGGCCACTGACCGACCCCGGACAGACGCGGAAGGGCCCGCCGGCCGTGCGACCGGCGGGCCCTTCCGCGTCCCGTCCTCAGAGGCCCAGAACCGTCCGCAGCACCGTGGTGAACTCGGCCTCCGCGTCCTGCGCCGGGCCGGTCGAGCGCCAGGCGACGAAGCCGTCCGGGCGGACCAGCACCGCACCCTGGGGGCCGATGCCGTGCAGCGCGGCGAAGTCCGCGCCGGGCTCCGGCGCCAGGTCGTCCTCGGCGCCGTCGCCGATCCGCAAGCCGTCCAGCGGGACGGCCAGCCGGTCGGCCGCGCGCCGGGCGCCCGCCTGCCAGGCGCCGCCCTCCGGGCCGGTCAGCAGCACCATCGCCTGCTCGTACAGGTCCAGCGTGGACAGCCGCACCCCCGCCCGCAGCAGCCACTGGTGCGGGGCCCGGCTGCCCGGCTCGCCCGCCGACTCGAACTGCTCGGGGACGACCGGGCCGTCGCGGTCCGCGCCGACCACCGCGCCCACCGGGTAGCGGTAGCCCAGCGCCACCGCCAGCACCCCGGCCTGCCGGCCGACGCCCGGCACCACCGCGTAGCCCGGGTGGCTGTGCTCGGCGGAGCGGGCCGAGGCCCGCTCACTGGTCACCCGGGCGACCGGGCGGCGCTCCTGCCCGTACGACTCCAGCAGCCGCGGCCCGGCCCAGCCGCACAGCACGGCGGCGATCTTCCAGGCCAGGTTGTGGGCGTCCTGGATCCCGGTGTTGGAACCGAACGCGCCGGTCGGGGACATCTCGTGGGCGGAGTCCCCGGCGAGGAAGACCCGCCCGGCGCCGTACCGGTCCGCCACCCGCTCGGCGGCGTGCCAGGGCGCCCGGCCGGTGACCTCGACGTCCAGCTCCGGCAGCCCGACGGCGGTGCGGATGTGCCGCTCGCAGCGCTCGTCGGTGAAGGCCTCCAGCGCCTCGCCGTGCTCGGGGTGCCAGGGCGCGTGGAAGACCCACTCCTGCTGGTTGTCCACCGGCAGCAGCGCGCCGTCCGCCTCCGGGTTGGTCAGGTAGCAGGCGATGAAGTGGCGGTCGCCGACCACCTCGGCCAGCCGTTTGGACCGGAAGGTGATGCTGACGTTGTGGAACAGCTCGCCCTTGCCCGACCGGCCGATGCCCAGCCGCTCACGGACCGGGCTGCGCGGGCCGTCCGCGGCGATCAGGAACTCCGAGCGCACCACCCGCTCCTCGCCGCTCTCCCGGCTGCGCAGTACCGAGGTGACGCCGTCCGCGTCCTGCTCGAAGGAGACCAGCTCGGTGCTGAACCGCAGGTCGCCGCCGAGCTCGCGGGCGGCGCGCCGCAGCACCGGCTCCAGGTCGTTCTGGCTGCACAGGCACCAGGAGCTGGGGCTGAACCGGACCAGCCGGCCGCCCGGGTCGATCTCCCGGAACAGCCACTCCTGCTCGGCACCGGTCAGCGACGGCGCCTGGAGGATGCCGTGGTTGGGGGCGAGGATCGAGGCCGCCTCGCGGATCGCCGGCTCGACCCCGGCCACCCGGTACAGCTCCATGGTGCGGACGTTGTTGCCGCGCCCCCGCGGATGGTGCGAGGTGTCGGCGTGCTTCTCGACCAGCAGGTGCCCAACCCCGAGCCGACCGAGGAAGAGTGAGGCGGACAGCCCCACCAGCGAGCCGCCCACGATCAGGACCGGCACCCGGTCGTCAACCTTCGGATTCATCGATTGCTCCGCCCTGTCAGGGGATTCCGCGGCCCGGCGGTTGGGCTCGGCGCCGCCCACGACGGGCCCGCTCAGCCGGGGGCCCCGCTCTTCCATCCCCCGCCGGAGGGGGCCTGTGGCGCCCCTTCGCCCGGATGGCCCGCAAATCTCGCGCCGCGCCCGGTGCGCCGCCCACGATCGACCTCAGGCCTGGCGCCGACTCGCCCGGCCGAACCGCCGTCGCACCGCACTCCCAGGCCGGGGAGCACCCGCCGGACACGGCCGACACGGCCCGCAGCGTGCGGCCCAGAGCAGAAAGTGGATCATGACGACTCTGTCAGAACCCCAGCCGAAGCAGCAGGACGAGGCCGACACCCGGCTGCGGGTGGTGCTGATGCTGGAGATCCAGGACGGCGCCCAACAGCGCTTCCTCGACGTGTACGAGCAGCTGCGCCACCAGGTGGCCTCGGTCCCCGGCCACGTCAGCGACCAACTGTGCCAGTCGATCAACGACCCGCGCCAGTGGCTGATCACCAGCGAGTGGAAGGACCAGGAGACCTTCCTGGAGTGGGTGGACAGCCCGGCCCACCGGGAGATGGTCAAGCCGATGCACGGCTGCGTCAGCGACAACTTCCGCTCGCTGCGCTACGCCGTGCTGCGCGAGACCTCGGCGGCCGGCTCGACCGGCACCCGGGCCCCGATGGAGGTGCCACCCGGGCTGCCGCGCACCGCGCCCGCCGGGCACGTCGGCCCGCCCAAGGCCGAACCGGGCCCTGACGGCATCGTCCGCCACGCGCTGACGTTCACCGTCAAGCCCGGCAGCGAGCCCGAGGTGGCCCGCATCCTCTCCGGCTACTCCTCGCCCCGGGCTGACGTGGACCAGCACACCCGGCTGCGCCGCACCTCGCTGTTCATGCTCGGCAACCGGGTCGTCCGCGCCGTCGAGGTGATCGGCAACCTCGGCGACGCGCTGCGCCACGTGGCGATGCAGCCCGAGGTGCGGGCCGTCGAGGAGGCGCTCAACCCGCACCTGGAGGAGGCCCGCCAGCTGGGCGACCCGCAGGCCGCCCGGGCGTTCTTCGCCAGGGCCGCGCTGCCCGCCCGGCACCAGGCGATCGCCAGCTCCCCCGCCTCCGCGCGGCTGCACCGGCACGCCGTGCTCTACCCCGTCCGCCCTGGCCGCGGGCAGGCCGTGGCCGAGCTGCTGGCCGAGCACGACAACCTGGCCACCGCCGACCCGACCGGGCCGGTCGCGGCGGCCACCGTCTTCCACCGCGAGGACGTGGTGGTACGCCTGGTCGACCTGCGGGTGCCGGCCGAGGCCGACCCGGCGGCCGCCCTCGGCGTGGCCGACGACGAGCGGGCCGCCGTGCTCGCCGGGCTGCTCGACCTCGGCCCGCACGGCGACCTGCGCACCGCGGCCGGACTCGGCGCCTTCCTCGCCGCCCGCGCGATGAACCCGGTCACCGACCGCACGTCCCCCGATCCGATCAACAACTGACGCTCCGACACCTTCACGGGAGAACTCCATGACCACGCAGTCCCCACGGATCGTCAGCGTCCACGAGGCACCGGAGAACCGCCGCCACGGCGCCGAGCTGCGCACCATGCTCACCCCGACCACCTGCGGCGCGACCAGCGGCTTCATGGGCCTGGCGATCGTCAAGCCCGGCGAGCGGATCGGCGAGCACTACCACCCGTACTCCGAGGAGTTCGTGTTCGTCGTCTGCGGCGAGCTGGAGGTGGACCTCGACGGGAAGCCCCATCCGCTCAAACCGGACCAGGGCCTGATGATCCCGATCAACATGCGCCACCGCTTCCGCAACGTCGGCGACACCGAGGCCCGGATGGTCTTCCACCTCGGCCCGCTCGCCCCACGCCCCGACCTCGGCCACGTGAGCACCGAGGGGACCGCGGCCTCCGGCCCGCCGGAACACGCCAAGGTGGGCTCGTGACCCGGCGCGTCGCCGTCACCGGGATCGGTGTGGTCGCACCCGGCGGGGTCGGCGTCCCGGCGTTCTGGGACCTCCTGACGGCCGGCCGCACCGCGACCCGGGGCATCACGCTCTTCGACCCCACCGGGTTCCGCTCCCGGATCGCCGCCGAGGTCGACTTCGACCCGGCGGCCCACGGGCTGGGCCCGGAGGACGTCCAACGGGCCGACCGCTACGTGCAGTTCGCGATGGTCGCGGCCGACGAGGCGATCGCCGACGCCGGCCTGGACCTGGCCACCGAGGACCCGTGGCGGATCGCCGTCTCGCTCGGCACCGCCGTCGGCGGCACCACCCGGCTGGAGCACGACTACGCCCTGGTGAGCGCGTCCGGCACCCGCTGGGACGTGGACCACCGGCAGGCCGAGCCGCAGCTGCACCGGGCCTTCGCGCCCAGCACGCTGGCCTCCGCGGTGGCCGAGCGGACCGGCGCGCACGGCCCGGTGCAGACCGTCTCCACCGGCTGCACCTCCGGACTGGACGCGATCGGCTACGGCTTCCAGGCGGTCGAGGAGGGTCGCGCCGACATCTGCGTCGCCGGCGCCTCCGACTCCCCGATCTCCCCGATCACCGTCGCCTGCTTCGACGCCATCAAGGCCACCAGCGAGCGCAACGACGACCCGCAGCACGCCTCCCGCCCCTTCGACGCCGACCGGGACGGCTTCGTGCTCGGTGAGGGCGGCGCCGTCCTGGTGCTGGAGGAACTGGAGCACGCCCGCCGCCGCGGCGCCCGGATCTACGGCGAGATCGGCGGCTTCGCCACCTTCGGCAACGCCTACCACATGACCGGCCTCACCAAGGAGGGGCTGGAGATGTCCCGGGCGATCGACCACGCGCTCGCCCACGCCCGGGTGGACCGCACCGAGGTGGACTACGTCAACGCGCACGGCTCGGGCACCAAGCAGAACGACCGGCACGAGACCGCCGCGGTCAAGCGCTCACTGGGCGGGCACGCCTTCGGGACCCCGATGAGCTCGATCAAGTCGATGGTCGGGCACTCGCTCGGCGCGATCGGTGCCATCGAGGTGGTCGCCTGCACCCTGGCGCTCGTCCACGGCGTGGTGCCGCCGACCGCCAACTACGAGACTCCGGACCCGGAGTGCGACCTCGACTACGTGCCGCGCACCGCGCGCGAGCTGCCGCTGAGCCACATCCTCTCGGTCGGCAGCGGATTCGGCGGATTCCAGTCCGCCGTCGTGCTCAACAGAACGGGGTGAGTTCCATGACGTCACGTCAGCAGGGCCGCCGGGCGGTGGTCACCGGCCTCGGCGTGGTGGCGCCGAACGGCGTCGGGGCCGACGCCTTCTGGAAGGCCACCAGGCAGGGCGTGAGCGTCCTGGACCGGATATCCCGCGAGGGCTGCACCGATCTGCCGCTGCGGATCGCGGGCCAGGTGAACGGGTTCGATCCGCATGCGGCGATCGACAACCGCTTCCTGGTGCAGACCGACCGCTTCACGCACTACGCGATGGCCGCCGCCGACATGGCAGTGTCGGACGCCGGGTTCCGGCCCGACCCGGAACAGCCCTTCGCGGTCGGCGTGGTGACCGCCGCCGGCTCCGGCGGCGGCGAGTTCGGCCAGCGCGAGCTCCAGCAACTCTGGGGCCAGGGACCGAAGTTCGTCGGCCCGTACCAGTCCATCGCCTGGTTCTACGCGGCCAGCACCGGCCAGATCTCGATCCGCGGCGGCTACAAGGGCCCCTGCGGGGTCGTCGCCAGTGACGAGGCCGGTGGGCTGGACGCCGTCGCGCACGCCGCCCGGGCGATCGAACGCGGCACCGACGCGGTGGTGGTCGGCGCCGCCGAGGCCCCGCTGGCGCCGTACTCGATGGTCTGCCAGCTCGGCTACCCCGAACTCAGCCTGGCCGAGCGGGCCGATCGGGCGTACCTGCCGTTCACCGCGCAGGCCTGCGGCTTCTCCCCCGCCGAGGGCGGCGCGATGCTGCTGCTGGAGGACGAGCAGTCGGCCCGCCTGCGTGGCGCCCGCGTCCGGGCGCAACTGGCCGGCCACGGCGCCACCTTCACCGGGGCCTCCCGCTGGACGGAGTCCCGGGAAGGACTGGCGGCCGCCATCCGGATCGCGTTGGAGGACGCCCGCATCGCGCCCGAGGAGATCGACGTGGTCTTCGCGGACGCCCTGGGGCTGCCCGCCGCCGACCGCGCCGAGGCCCTGGCACTGGCCGACGCGCTCGGCCCGACCGCCGAGCAAGTGCCGGTCACCGCGCCCAAGGCCGGTACGGGGCGCGCCTACTGCGGCGCGCCGATGCTCGACGTGACCGCCGCCGTGCTGGCCATGGAGGACGGCGTGCTGCCGCCCACCCCCAACGTCACCGAGATCTGCCACGACCTCGCCCTGGTGACCGGCCGCGCCCGCCCGGCCGAACTGAACACCGCGCTGGTGCTCAGCCGCGGGCTGATGGGCTCCAACTCCGCGCTGGTGCTCCGGCGCGCGCGGCCCTGAACCACTCCTCACACCTCCGAAGGGAAACCCCGTGAGCAACACCCTCAGCTATCCGGAACTCGCCGAGCTGCTCCAGGCCCGGGCCGGCGTCACCGTCGCCCCGGGCGACCTGGCGCAGCCGGGCGCGGAGTTCGACACGTTCGGCATCGACTCGCTCGGCCTGCTCGGCGTCGTCGGCGAGCTGGAGAACCGGCACGGCTTCAAGGTCACCTCGGGCGCCGAGTCGGCCAAGACCCCGGCCGAGTTCCTGGAGCTGGTCAACTCCTCCCTCTCCGCGAAGGCTGGTGCCTGAGATGCCCGGACACACCGACAACGAGATCGTCATCGCCGCTCCGCTCGACCTGGTCTGGGAGATGACCAACGACCTGGAGAACTGGCCGCAGCTGTTCAGCGAGTACGCCTCGGTGGAGGTGCTGGACCGGCAGGGCTCCCGGGTCCGGTTCCGGCTCACCATGCACCCGGACGAGAACGGCCAGGTGTGGAGCTGGGTCTCCGAGCGGGAGACCGACCGGGACGCGCTCTCGGTGCGCGCCCGCCGGGTCGAGCCCGGCCCGTTCGAGTTCATGGAGATCCGCTGGGAGTACGCGGAGGTGCCGGCCGGCACCAGGATGCGCTGGATCCAGGACTTCGCGATGAAGCCGACCGCCCCCGTCGACGACGAGGGCATGACCGGCCACATCAACCGCAACTCCAAGATCCAGATGCAGCTGATCCGGGAGAAGGTCGAGAAGCGGGCGGCGGAGCTGTGACCGGCGTGCACAGGGCGCTGATCGTCGCCCGGATGAAGCCCGAGGCCGCACCGGACATCGCCGAGGTGTTCGCCGAGTCCGACCAGGGCGAACTGCCGCACCTGATCGGCGTCACCGGCCGCAGCCTCTTCCAGTTCGGCGACGTCTACCTGCACCTGATCGAGGCCGACCGCCCGCCGGGCCCGGCCGTCGCCAAGGTCGTCGGACACCCGGAGTTCCGGACCGTCAGCGACCGCCTGACCGCCTTCGTGCAGGCGTACGACCCCGCCACCTGGCGGGAACCCAAGGACGCGATGGCGCGGGAGTTCTACCGCTGGGACCGGTGACCCCGCGCCCCCGCTGATCCGCGGCTCCCTGATGGGCCCGCCCCCGGCCGCGTGCCGGGAGCGGGCCCACGCGTGTCCGGCGGCCGGGTGACCGGACGGATTCACCCGGATCGACCGGCCGACCGGGTGAACACTCCCGGGACTCCACCCGAAGGGCGCACGCTGCGCACCGGCGCTGCCACGCTCCGGTGGCAGGCGGCCGCACGGTGGATGACGGTGGATCAGGCGCACCCACCGCGAGTCCCCTTGTCCGACGCCGTGTCGGACAGTCGCGGTCCTGCGCGCCGGAAGGATCATCCTCATGCGTTCTGCACGCACGCTGCTCGCCGGGGCGGCCGTCGCCGCCGCGCTCACCGTCGGCACCCCCGTCGCATTCGCCGACGGAGCCGCCGACCAGGGCAAGAACCTCACCTGGCAGGAGAAGCAGGACAAGTCCGAGAGGGCCTCCGACAACGAGCGGAACTCCGGCAATTCCAAGGGCGACGACGACAGGAAGGGGGGTGGCTCCGAGGAGCGCAAGGGTTCCGACGAGCGCAGGGGCGAGGACCACAAGGGCTCCGACGAGCGCAAGGGTTCGGACGAGCGCAGGGGCGAGGACCACAAGGGCTCGGACGAACACAAGGGCGAGGACCACAAGGGCTCCGACGAACACAAGGGCTCCGGCGAGCACAAGGGCTCCGAGGCCAAGGGCGAGGACCACAAGAGCCCGCACGGAGGCGTGCACACCGGTGGCGGCGGCCTGGCGCTGTCCGGTGGCGGGCTCGCCTCCGGCGCGGTGCTGCTGCTCGGCGGGCTCGGGGCGGGCGCGTTCGCCCTGCGCCGCCGCCGTTCCTCCGGCGCGGTCGCCTGATCCCCGGCGCCATGCTTCCGCCGCCTCCGGGCGCCCGCCCCGCACGGGGCGGGCGCGCCGGGGGCGGCGGGCCGTTGCGGAACCGGTCGATCGGAGGACAGGAATGACGGGCGCTCCCGCCTCTGGAATGCCCCGGCTGCTGCGCGCGGGAATGGGCGCGGCGGCGGTCGGGCTGCTGCTGATCTACAACTCGGTGGACACCGGGCCGAACGCCGGCGCGCAGGACGGCCGGCCCGCTCCCCCGGCGGCCGCCGCGCCGGCCGCCGCGCCGGCCGTCCCCGGGCCTTCCGCCGCCGCCTCCACGGCCCCGGGCGCGACGTCACAGGCGCCGGTGCTCAAACGCGCCAAGCCGACCCGGCTGCGGATCCCGCAGATCGCCGTGAACGCGCCGTTCACCGAACTGGCCCTCAACCCGGCCGGCCAACTGGACGCGCCGCCACCGAACGACAAGAACCTGGTCGGCTGGTACCGGGACGGCGTCAGCCCGGGCGAGCGCGGCAGCGCGGTCGTCGCAGGGCACGTGGACACCTCCAAGGGCCCGGCGGTGTTCCTGCTGCTGAGCTTCCTGCTGCCGGGCAACAAGATCGAGGTGAGTCGCGCGGACGGGACGGTCGCGGTGTTCTCGGTGGACTCCGTGGAGACCTTCGCCAAGAAGGACTTCCCCGACGCCAAGGTGTACGGCAAGACCCCCGACGCCCAGCTCCGGCTGATCACCTGCGGCGGCACGTACGACAAGAAGCGGCGGGACTACCTGGACAACGTCGTGGTCTTCGCCCACCTGGAGTCCTCGCACCCCGGGTGACCCGGCCGGCCGCGCGTGTACGACCGCCGGCCCCCGGGGAATCCGGGGGCCGGGGGCCGGCGGTCGTGCGGCCGTACGCGCGTAGGGGTGTACGGGCCGGGGCGGCGGTTCAGCCGTTCACGACGGCCTCGAAGGCGTGCAGATAGGGGTTGACCGGGCAGACCCCGGTGACCGTCAGTCCGGCCTCGGCCATCAGCCCGACCATGCTCTCCTCGGAGTGCTTGGCACCTCCCACGTTGAGCATCAGCATCAGGTCCATGGCGGTGGTGAAGCGCATCGACGGGCTGTTGTCGACCAGGTTCTCCACGACCACGACGCGGGCGCCGGAACCGGCCGCCTTCACCACGTTGGAGAGGGTGCGGCGGGTGCTGTCGTCGTCCCACTCCAGGATGTTCTTGATGATGTAGAGGTCGGCGTGGACCGGGATCTCCACCCGGCAGTCGCCGGGGACCAGCCGGGCCCGGGCGGAGAAGACGCCGCCCTCCTGGAGCCGGGGATCGGCGCCGGCCACCACCTTGGGCAGGTCGAGCAGGGTGCCGTGCAGCCCCGGGTGCTTCTCCAGCAGGCTGGCCAGCACGTGGCCCTGGCCGCCGCCGATGTCCGCCACCGAGTCGATGCCGGTGAGGTCCAGGTACTCGGCGAAGTCCTCGGCGGACTGCCGGCTGGAGGTGGTCATCGCCTTGTCGAAGACCTTCGCCGAGTCGCCCGCGTCGCTGTGCAGGTACTCGAAGAACTCCTTGCCGAACAGGTCGGGGAAGACGTTGCGGCCGGAGCGGACCGCCTCGTCCAGCTTCGGCCAGGCCTCCCACGTCCACGGCTCGGTGCACCAGAGGGAGATGTAGCGCAGCGAGTTGGGGGCGTCCTCGCGCAGCAGCCGGGACATCTCGGTGTGCTCGAAGCGGTCGTCGCCGCTCTCCGCGAAGATGCCGTAGCAGGCGAGCGCGCGCATCAGACGGCGCAGCTGGCGGGGCTCGGTGTCGAGGGCGACGCCGAGGTCGGTGACGCTGGTCGGGGTGTCGCCGAGCACGTCGGCGACACCGAGCCGGGCGGCCGCGCGGACGGCCGCGGCGCAGGCGGCGCCGAAGACGAGCTCGCGCAGCCGCATCGCGGCCTGGGAGGTGGTGTGGGCGGTTGCGGTGGTCATGGCTGGGTTTCCTCGGGTCCTTGGAGTTCCTGGGCGGCGGGCGGCGAGGGGGTGCCGGGGCTCAGCAGCGGTCGTCCGGCTCGGAGCGCTCACAGGTGTTGTGGGCGAAGGTGTTGTCCGCACCGGAGTCGCGGTCGGCGAGGTCAGCCGGGCCGTTCCCGCTCAGCGTGTTGCCGATGATCACGGCGCGGGCGTTGGAGACGCCGACGACGCTCCTGAAGAGGACGATGCCGCCGGAGAAGTCCGAGGTGCCCGTGTTGTCGCGGACCTCGTTGTCGGTCACCCGGACGTCCTCGGTGCCGGTGAGCACGATGCCGGCGCCCTGGATGGCGCCCAGGCGCGGGTTGGCCGGGCAGAA
This sequence comes from Kitasatospora sp. NPDC001132, assembly GCF_053598415.1. Classification (NCBI taxonomy): domain Bacteria; kingdom Bacillati; phylum Actinomycetota; class Actinomycetes; order Kitasatosporales; family Streptomycetaceae; genus Kitasatospora; species Kitasatospora sp. NPDC001132. Next base: position 155,179 of record NZ_JBSFKF010000002.1, read on the forward strand.
CTTGTTGTTGGCGACGACGGTGTTGCGCCGGACGTCGAGGTCCCCGGCGCGCGGCACGCCCTCGTCGCCGACCACGAAGACGCCGGCGCAGTTGCCGCTGATCCAGTTGTCCTGGACGGCCAGCCCGCGCAGCCGGCGGACGGTGACGCCGACCCGGTTGCCGGTCAGCTCGTTGCCCTCGACCACGGTGCCGCCGGTGTCGGGCGAACCGCCCTCGCGATAGGCGTAGTTGGCGAGGAAGACGCCGGACTGGCCGTTGTCCGTCGAGCGGTTGTCGCGGATGGCGGCCCGGGTGGACATCTCCTGGCTGATGCCCTGCTGGGCGTTGTCGTGGACGTAGGTGCGGCTGACGGTCAGACCGGTGGTGCCGCTGGCGTCGATGCCGTTCTTGCGGAAACCGGTGACGGCGAGGCTGTCGATGGTGACGTCGGACAGTGGCTGCTCCTCGGTGCCGACCACGCAGATGCCGTGCCCGGCGGTGGCGCAGGCGTTCTCGGTGCTGTCCCCGGGGGTGATCACGGTGTCGGCGCCGGAGCCGCGCAGGGTGAGGCCGGGGGTGGTGATGCGGACGCTGCCGTGGAAGGTGCCGGGGAGCACCTTGACGGTGTCGCCGGGGCTGGCGGCGTCGACGGCTTGCTGGATCGATTCGCCGGGGTGGACGAAGTGCATCGGGAAGCCACTGTCGGCGTGGGCCGCGGGGGCGGCGGCCAGCGTGGTGAGGACGGTGGCCAGGACGGTGGTCAGGGCGGTGGCGGCGGCGGTGGCCGCGGCGAGGTGGTGGACCCGTCGCGTGGGCATGAGTGGTGACCTGGTTTCTCTCGGCGCGTTTCTTTCGGCGCGCGCGGTGTTCGTGCGGGTGTGTCGTGGTCTCCCGCACGGTCCGGCGGTGTGCGCTGACGCGCTGTGCACGGGCGGGGACGGCCGGTGGGTGCGGCCGTGTCGACGGTATGGGCGGCCGGGTGGGCCCGCCACCAGGGCTGGGCTGCGGGGCTGAACGGGGCGTCGACCGGAGGTGGGACGGCCCGGCGTGGCGCGGGGGCGGGCGCGCCGGGCGTGGCGCGGGGGCGGGGGCGGGCGGGCGACGGGGGGTGGGCGACGGGAGGCGCCTTGGTGTGAGCCTTGGGTGGATCTTGGGTGGGGGATGGGGCGACGCGCCCGACCGCGGGTGGCGGTCGGGCGCGTCGGGCGCGTCGGGTGCGCCGGCTATGTCGCGTGTGTCAGGTCGCGGCCTGCGGCCCGAGGCGGACGGGCAGCGCGGCGAGGTGCCAGGCGGCCGGGTTCGGTCCGCGCTCGACGGCCTCCGGCCCGACGGCGAGCGCCAGCTCCGGGTACGTCCGCAGCAGCGTGCCGAAGGCGACCACCGCCTCCTGGTGCGCCAGCACCGCGCCCAGGCAGCGGTGGGTGCCGTGGCCGAAGCCCAGGTGAGCCTCGTGGTGCCCGGCGCGGTCCGGCCCGCCCGCCCGGCAGACGTCCAGGCGCTCCGGCTCGGCATAGGCCCGCGGGTCGTGGTTGGCCCCCGCCAGGATCGGCATCACCGCCTCGCCCTTGCGGACCGGGGTGCCCGCCAGGATGAGGTCCTGCGTCGCGTAGCGCGGCACCCCGCCGATCGTCGGGCCGCACCAGCGCATCAGCTCGTCGACGGCGGCGGGCAGCAGGCCCGGGTCGGCCCGGACCAGCTCCCGCTGTTCCGGGTGGGCGAGCAGCGCGGCCGTGCCGTCGCCGATCAGGGTGGCGGTGGTCTCGTGGCCGGCCACGATCAGGTTGAGGATCAGCGAGACGGTCTCCACCGGGGCGAGGGTGTCGCCCTCGGCGGCGGCCAGCCGGAAGACCAGGCCGTCGGCCGGCGGCGCTCGACCAACTCCCGGGCGGCGGCCACCATGGCGCGCAGCGCCTCGTCCAGGCCGGGCCCGGCACCCCGGCCGAGGTAGGAGCTCCAGCGGCGCCACTGCGGGCGGTCCGCCTCGGGGATGCCGAGCAGCTCGCAGATCACCGCGACGGGCAGCGGGTAGGCGAAGTGCGCGACCAGGTCGACCACGCCGTCCGGGCCGGCGTGCTCGGGCAGCGCCCGGGCGTACTCCGCGGCGAGACGTTCGATCCTGGGCCGCAGCCGCTCCACGGCGCCGGCCGTGAAGGCGGGGTGCACCAGGCCGCGCATCCGGCGGTGCCGGGCGCCGTCGGCCCCGAAGACCCCGGCGCGCAGGTGTTTCCGGGCCGGATTCACTCGATCGGGGACAGCGGATCGTTTCTCCGGTTCGCCGGGCGCCCGGCCTCCGGGCCCCTGACCTGGCCCGCCCGACGACCGCGTCCGGGCGCGTGACATGCTCGGGGCCATGACCACCGTGCCCGTGCCGTCCGTACCCTCCGTCGCCGCCCTCCGCAACCCGATCGGCGCCCACGTCCCGGTGGCCGGTCGCGGGCTGGCGGGCACAGGACTGGCGTACGCGGACCGGGTCGGCGCGGAGACGGTGCAGGTGTTCGTGGCCAACCCGCGAGGCTGGGCCACTCCCCCGGGCAACCCGGCCCAGGACGAGGAGTTCCGCACCGCCTGCGCCGAACAGGGCGTCCCGGCCTGGGTGCACGCCCCGTACCTGATCAACTTCGGCTCGGACAACCCGGCCACCCGGGAGCGCTCGGCCGACTCCCTGTGGCACTCGCTGCGCCGCGGCCACGCCATCGGCGCGCTCGGCGTCGTCCTGCACACGGGCTCGGCGGTCGGCACCGCGCCCGGCGGCGGCTCGCGCCGGGCCGAGGCGATGGCGCAGGTCCGGGCGGACGTCCGGCCGTTGCTGGAGGAGCTGGACAAGCTCGGCGAGGACGCGCCCTGGCTGCTGCTGGAGCCGACGGCGGGCCAGGGCAGCTCGCTCTGCTCGCGGCTGGAGGAGCTGGCCGAGTACGTGGAGGCGCTGGACCACCACCCCAAGGTGGGAGTTTGCCTGGACACCTGCCACGCCTTCGCCGCCGGGCACGACCTGGCGAAGCCCGGCGGGGTGACGGCCGCGCTGGACGCGCTGGCCGCCGCGGCCGGGCCCGGCCGGCTGCGGCTGATCCACGCCAACGACTCCGAGGACGTCGTCGGCGCCCGCAAGGACCGGCATGCCAACATCGGGGCCGGGATGATCGGTGCCGAGCCGTTCCGCGAGCTGTTCGAGCACCCGGAGACGGCCGGGGTGCCGCTGGTGGTGGAGACCCCGGACCGCAAGCACGGCGGGGACGGCACCGGGCACGCGATGGACATCGCGGTGCTGAAGGAGCTGCGGGACCGGGCGGCGGTCCGCGCCTGAGACCGCCTGGCCGGACCAGCCACCGTCTGGCCGCAGGGCCGCGGCCGGACAGCCGTGAGCCCGGAGGCCGACGGACGGCCTCCGGGCTCGGGGAGCTGAGGAGATCAGCAGCCGCAGTCGCTCTCGCCGTGCTCGGCGAAGTTGAACCAGGTGGCGTGCGGGCCGAACAGGCCGACGCCCGCGCTGCCGGACTCCAGGCTCTGTCCCTCCGACTGCGTCGGAGCGAAGCCCCCCGCCATGGCCGAGGTCGGGACCGCCACCACGGCACCGGCCACGGCGACGATCACGGCGAGCTTGCGGATCTTCCCACGAAGCGACATCTGATGTCCTTTTGGTTCGTCTCTGGTCCTCGGACCCGTGCCCCCGACCGGCCGGACCGGCCGCCCGACGGACCGGGCGACGCCCCACCGGGGAGGCGCCGGGCCCACGCTTGCACACGAACCCGCACCTCAGGGCACGCGCCGCAACCGGGCTGAGGCATTCGGGTGAGGCAACTCCCCCGGCCGGGCGAACCCGGGCGCACACCGGACGAATCCGGGCGTACATCCGTGAATCCGATCGAACGGCCTGCCGGAGGGCGCCCGGACGAGTGCCCGTCCGGGCGCCCCGCGACCGCAAGTCTTGCGGTGACGGACCGGGCGAACTGAACAAATCCCGGCGATTTGGCGCACGGTCCAGCCTCATCCGAGCATGAAAAGTCGCTCCACGGCGCTCCACCGGGAGCGAGCAGGACCACGAAAGGCGCACCACCCTCATGCAGACCAGTCCCGCCGCACCCCCGCAGGCGGCTCGACCGAGCGTTCCGGAGACCCCGGGGCCGGTCGGCTCCGCGTCCCCGGGCCCGACGCCCCAGAAGAACAGCCGCCGCTTCGGGCTGGCGACCGCCACCGCCCTGGTGATGGGCAACATCATCGGCGGCGGCATCTTCATGATCCCGGCCGCCGTGGCCCCGTTCGGGACGGTCAGCCTGCTCGCCTTCGCGGTGCTCACCGTCGGCGCGATCGCGCTGGCGCTGGTCTTCGGGCAGCTGGCCCGCCGCAGTCCGCGCACCGGCGGACCGTACGTCTACGCCCGCGAGGCCTTCGGGGACTTCGCCGGCTTCCTGTCCGCCTGGTCGTACTGGATCACCACCTGGGTCAGCAACGCCGCGCTGGCCGTGGCCGCCGTCGGGTACCTGGACGTTCTGCTGCCGCTCCACCACTCCATCCCGCTGGAGATCACCGCCGCGCTGGCCTTCCAGTGGCTGCCGGCGCTGGCCAACCTGGCCGGCACCCGTTACGTCGGGGCGGTCCAACTCGTCTCCACCGTGCTGAAGTTCATCCCGCTGGTGCTGGTCTCGATCGGCGGCCTGTTCTTCTTCGACCCGAAGAACCTCGGTCCCTTCGACGCCACCGGCCACGGCTGGGCGGGCGGCATGTCCGCCGCCGCGGCGATCCTGCTCTTCAGCTACCTGGGCGTGGAGTCGGCCGCGATGAGCGCCGGCCAGGTCCGTGACCCGGAGCGCAACGTCGGCCGGGCCAGCGTGCTCGGCACCACCGGTGCGGCGGCGGTGTACCTGCTCGGCACGGTCGCGGTGTTCGGCACCGTCGCGCACGAGCAACTCGTCCACTCCAGCGCGCCGTTCTCGGACGCCGTGGACGCCATGTTCGGCGGTACCTGGGGCGGCACGGTGATCGCGGTCGCCGCGCTGGTGTCGATGGCCGGCGCCCTGAACGGCTGGACCCTGCTCTCCGCCCAGGCCCCGTACGCGGCCGCCAAGGACGGCCTGTTCCCCGCCGCCTTCGGCAAGGAGCGGCGCGGGGTGCCGACCTTCGGTGTGGTGGTCGGCGTCTCCCTGGCCTCGGCCCTGACCGTGATCAACTTCGCCAGCGGCGCGAAGGGCGCCTTCGAGATCCTGGTGCTGGTCACCACCTTCACCGCCACCGTGCCGTACCTGCTCTCCACCGCCGCCCAGCTGTACTGGCTGGTGCGCGGGGCCGGCGAGCGGGTCGACCGCGGACGGCTGGTGCGGGACGCCGTCCTCGGCCTGGGCGCCTTCGGCTTCTCGCTCTGGCTCGTCGCCGGAGCCGGCTACGCCGCCGTCTACCAGGGTGTCCTGTTCCTGTTCGCGGGCGTCCTGGTCTACGTCTGGATGGCGGGCCGCCGCCGCGACTGAACGCCCGGCCGCACCTTGGCAGCGGCCGGAAAACCGGACACATCAACATGAACCACCGTGACGCGCACCGGACTTGTCCGGTGCGCGTCCAATATCCACGAGGATTTCACTTCCCCGATCTACCCGCGTAGGTGACGGGATCGCCACACTGGCGCACGCAATTCAGCAGTTCATCCGATCTGATGATGGAGCGTCCGCCATGGCCCCCACCGCACCCGCGCGCCGGTTCCTGTCCGTCATACCGGCCGCCGCCGCCCTCGCCGCCGTGACCGTGGTCACGGCCGGCACCCCCGCCCAGGCCGCCCTGCCGACCCCGATCTCCGCCGCCACCGCCCGCAGTTACCTCGCCGCGATGCCCGCCACCGCGGAGACCCACGGGGACACCTACGACCGCACGCTGTTCCCGACCTGGATCACCATCAGCGGCACCTGCGACACCCGCGAGTGGGTCGTCAAGCGGGACGGCAGCAACGTCGCCACCGACACCTCCTGCAAGTCCACCAGCGGCAACTGGTCCTCGCCGTACGACGGCGCGACCACCACCAACGCCTCCTCCTTCGACGTCGACCACCTGGTGCCGCTCTCCGAGGCCTGGGCCTCCGGCGCCTGGTCCTGGACCACCGCGCAGCGCCAGGCCTTCGCCAACGACGTCACCCGCCCCCAGCTGCTGCTGGTCTCCGCCAGCAGCAACCGCTCCAAGGGTGACCGCGACCCGGCCGAGTGGCTCCCCCAGGCCTCCTACCGCTGCACCTACGCCCGCGCCTGGGTGCAGGTGAAGCAGTACTACGGCCTCAGCGTGGACAGCGCCGAGAAGACCGCGCTCACCGGCATCCTCGACAACTGCTGAACCCGGCAACCACCGCGGCCCGGCGCTCACCCCGCGCCGGGTCGCGGTGCCGTGCGCGTCGGACCGGTCGACCGGTGCTCGGGGCAGCCGGCCCCGGGCCGGTCGACCGTCGAACCGGTCAGTCGGTCGAGTCCGGCGGGAAGGCGACCGGGTAGGCCTCGGCGAAGTCGGCCGAGCGGGCCACCTCGCGCCACCTGGTGTCCTCCGCCAGGAGCTGTCGGTCCATGGCGATCGAGCCCTCGGCCGCGTTCACCCCGAGCGGCAGGTGGTGCGGGATGTCGCGGCGCTTGGCCACCCGCACCAGGATCTCGGCGGCGCGCACCGGGTCACCCGCGGCGCCGGCGCCGCCCTGCCGCAGCCGCCGGTTCATGGCGCCGACCGTCTCCTCGTAGGCCTCCGGGACGTCGTGGACGACCATCGAGGAGCCGGCCCAGTCGGTGCGGAAGCCGCTGGGTTCGACCACCAGCACCCGCACGCCGAACGGCGCGGTCTCGGTGCGCAGCACCCGGCTGAACCCGTCGATGGCGAACTTCGCGGCCTGGTACGAGGCGATGCCCGGCGAGCCGCCGACCCGCCCGCCCACCGAGGAGAACTGCACGACCAGCCCGCCCTTCTGCTCGCGCAGCAGCGGGAGCGCGGCCTTCGTGACGTGGTAGACGCCCCAGAAGTTGGTCTCGAACTGGGCGCGGAAGTCCGCGTCCTCGGTGGTCTCGATCGGCGAGACGTTGGCGTAGCCGGCGTTGTTCACCAGCACGTCGATCCGGCCGAAGGCGGCCCGCGCCTCGGCGATGGCCGCGCGGGCCGCCGCCGGGTCGGTGACGTCCAGCGCGATCGGGTGGATCCGGTCGCCGAACTCCTCGACGAGATCAGCGAGCTGCTCGGGCTTGCGGGCGGTCGCCGCCACCCGGTCGCCGGCTTCCAGCGCGGCGCGGACGAGGGCGCGGCCGAAGCCGCGCGAGCTGCCGGTGATGAACCACGCCTGTTCCGTGCCCTGCTCCGTGTTCTGCTCCATGCCGCTAGTAAAACACCGTTGCGTTATTAGTGCAACAGCGTTGCGCTAATACGGCAACAGCGTTGCCCTACCATGGGTGAGTGGATGAAGCATCGGAGTTCCAGCGGGCGCGCTCTCCCGAGGCCAAGCGCCGGCGCGAGGCCGCGATCCTGGCGGCGGCGCGGTCGCTCGGCCGCGAGCAGGGCATCAGGGACATCACCCTGACCGACATCGCCGCGGCCGTCGGGATGCACAAGTCGGCGCTGCTGCGGTACTTCGAGACCCGCGAGGAGATCTTCCTGCGGCTGACCGCCGAAGGCTGGGCCGAGTGGTCGGACGCCCTCACCGCACGGCTGCGGAAAACCACGGAACCCGGCCCGGCCGCCGTGGCCGGGGCGTTCGCCTCCACCCTCGCAGCCCGCGGGATGTTCTGCGACCTGCTCGCCCACGCACCGCTCAACCTCGAACGCAACGTCTCGCTCGACGCCGTACGCGACTTCAAACTCGCCACGCTCGCCGCCCGCGTGCCGATCAGCGCGGCCGTCCGAGCCCAGCTGCCCGCCCTGGACGAGCAGGACGTCGTCGACCTGGTCGCCACCGCCGTCTCGCTGGCCGGGGCCATGTGGCAGATCGCGAACCCGGGCAGCGAGGTCGCCGCCCTCTACCGCTCCGACCCCCGGCTGGCCCACGCCGTCATCGAGGTCGAACCCCGGCTCACCCGCATCCTGACCGCCACCATCACCGGGCTGGCCACCGGACGGAGCTGAGCGCGGCCCGCCCCGTCCGCCTGCCCCGTCCGCCCGGGCCGGCACCCGTTCCGGGCCGCCGCTGTGTGCACTCGGATGGATCATCTGACGTGCCGCGCAAGGGATTTGACCCTACGGTGCAGTGCCAGGGGGTCATCCGAGCGGAAGGCTGATTCTGAACATGGCTGGCAAATTCGAGCTGTTCGTGGACGAGGGCGGCATGCACCGGTTCCGGCTCAAGGCGAGCAACGGGGCGATCGTGGTGACCGGCGACCCGAAGGAGAGCAAGGACGACTGCCTCAAGAGCATCGAGTCGATCCGCAAGCTCGCGCCGTACGCGGAGCTCAAGGAGACCGCCGGATCGGTGTGACGGGCCGGACTTCCGAGGACGCGGGTCGGTGGTGCAAATCGCCGACCCGCGTTCGCCTCCACGACAGATCCCTTTGGCCGGGTGCACGCCGGACGCGGACAGAACATCGGCATGCGCGTCGTCATCGTCACCGAATCCTTCCCGCCCGAGGTCAACGGAGTCGCCCACAGCGTGCTGCGGACGGCCGAGCACCTGGTCCGCCGGGGCCACCGGCCCCTCGTCGTCACCCCCGCCCCGGCACGGGGCGCCGAGTGCCCGCCGGAAACCTTCGGCGGCGGGCACTCGGCCGGGGAGATTCCCGTGGTGCGCATCCCGTCGGTGCCGCTGCCGGGGTACCCGCAGGTGCGGATCGCACTGCCCAGCCGGCAGCTGGCGGCCGCCGTCGCCGGGCACCGGCCCGACATCGTCCACCTGGCCAGCCCCTTCGTGCTCGGCGCGCGCGGGATGCAGGTCGCGGCACGGCTCGGGGTGCCCGCCGTGGCCGTCTACCAGACCGACCTGGCCGGGTACGCCCACGCCTACCGGGCCGGGCGGGGCCTCGGCGAGGCCGCCGCCTGGCGGCGGATCCGGGCCGTGCACCGCGCCGCGGCCCGCACCCTGGCACCCTCCACCCCCGCCGCCCAGGACCTCACCGCGCACGGGGTGCCCCGGGTGCAGGTGTGGCCGCGCGGAGTGGACTCGGCGCGGTTCCACCCCCGGCACCGGGACGAGGCGCTGCACCGGGCGCTGGCACCGGGCGGGGAGGTGCTCGTCGGGTACGTCGGACGGCTGGCGCCGGAGAAGCGGGTCGACCTGCTGGCCGCCGCCTCGGCGCTGCCCGGCGTCCGGGTGGTGGTCGTCGGGGACGGCCCCTCGGCGCCCGGCCTGAAGGCCTCGATGCCCGGCACCGTGTTCCTCGGCCGCCGCACCGGTGACGAGCTGGCGCGCTGCTTCGCGACCCTCGACGTCTTCGTGCACACCGGCCCGCTGGAGACCTTCTGCCAGACCATCCAGGAGGCGATGGCCAGCGGCGTGCCCGTGATCGGCCCCGCGGCGGGCGGGCCACTGGACCTCGTCGCCCACCACCGCACCGGCCTGCTGGTGCCGCCCCGGGACGGCACGGCGGTGGCCCGGGCGGTCGCCGAGCTGGCCGCCGACCCGGCGCGGAGGGCCGCGTACGGGCAGGCCGGGCGGGCCGAGGTGACCGCCCGCACCTGGGAGGCGGTCGGAGACCTGCTGCTGCGGCACTACGCCGAGGTGCTGGCGGAGCACCGCGGGCTGCCGCTGCCGGCGGCCGCCGCCGCGCCGGCCGAGCCGGTGGCGCCCGTCCTGCCGGAGGAGCTGCCGGCATGACCTCCGGAACCGGCCGCGAGACGCCGACCGCTTCCGACGACGGGGCGCCGACCGCTCCCCACGGTGCGACGCCGGCGGTCGGCCGGGCGTCGGAGGTCGGCGCGGCGCCGAGCGCGGGTGAGGCCCTGACGATCGTCCGGCTCGCCAACTTCGTCACCCCGGTCTCCGGCGGCCTGCGCACCGCGCTGCGCCACCTGGGTGCCGGGTACCGGGCAGCCGGGCACCGCCCGGTACTGATCGTCCCCGGGGAGCGGCGCTCCGAGGAGGAGACCGAGCAGGGCGTGGTGGTCACCCTGCCCGGCCCGGTACTGCCGGCCAGCGGCGGCTACCGGCTGCTCACCGACCGGCGGGCGGTGGCCGCCGAGCTGACCAGGTTCTCCCCCGACCGGCTGGAGGTGTCGGACCGCACCACGCTGCGCTGGACCGGCGCCTGGGCGCGGCGGCACGGGGTGCGCTCGATGATGGTCTCGCACGAGAGCGCCGCCGGAGTGCTGCGCACCCGGGGCCTGCCCGGCCCACTGGCGGACGCCGCGGCCGACCGGCTCAACGCGGCCACCGCCCGCGCCTACGACTCGGTGCTCTGCACCACCGACTGGGCGGCGGCGGAGTTCCGGCGGCTGGGCACCCCGAACCTGGTCCGGGCCCCGCTGGGAGTGGACCTGGACGCGCTGCGACCACCGCCGCCGGCCGCACGGGCGGCCGAGCGGGCACGGTACGCCGCGCCGGACGAGACCCTGCTGGTGCTCTGCTCGCGACTCTCGGCGGAGAAGCGGCCCGAACGGGCGATCGACACCCTGGCCGCCCTGCGGGCCGGACGGCGGCCCGCCGTCCTGGTGGTGGCCGGCACCGGCCCGCTGCGGGAGCAACTGGCGGACCGGGCCGCCCGGCTACGGCTGCCGGTGCGCTTCCTCGGGCACCTCGGCGGACGCGCGGAGCTGGCCCGGCTGCTGGGCTGCGCGGACGTGGTGCTCGCCCCCGGGCCGGTGGAGACCTTCGGGCTGGCCGCGATGGAAGCGCTGGCCTGCGGGACCCCGGTGGCGGTCAGTCGCTCCTCCGCACTGCCCGGCCTCGTCGGGCTCGCCGGGGTGGCGGCCGTCGACACCGGCAGTGGATTCGCCTCCGCCGTAAGGCAGTTGCTGGACCGGCCGGAGGAACTGCGGCGGGCCGCCGCCCGGGCGCAGGCCGAGCGGTACGGCTGGCCGGCGGCGGTGGCGGCGTTCCTGGCGGCGCACGGCGTACGCGACGACGAAGCGGTGGACGGGGGTCGGGATGAGCATGCTGGAAGCCGGGCGTGACCGGACGGCGCGGGAGCACCCTGCGGCGGGCGAGCCGCTGCGCTTCGTCGCACTCGGGGACTCGCTCACGGAGGGGGTCGGCGACCAGGTCGGCGAGGGCTGGCGCGGCTGGGCCGCCGTGCTGGCCGACTCGCTGGCGCCCGAGGGGCGGAGCGTCGAGTTCACCAACCTGGCGTACAGCGGGGCGCTCACCACGGACCTGACGGCACGTCAACTACCGGAGGCGATCGCGCAGCGGCCCCAGCTCACGGCGGTGGTGGTCGGCGGCAACGACACCCTGCGCACCGGCTTCGACATCCGGCGCGCCACCCTGGAACTGGACGCCACGATGGGTGAACTCTCCGGCTACGGGGCCAGGTTGCTGACCGCCTGCCTCCCCGACCCGGGCAGCCTGCTCCGGCTCCCCGCGCCACTCGCCCGCCCGCTGGCACGCCGGATGCGGGCGGTCAACACCGTGGTGCACGCCCTCACCGAACGCCACCGGGCGGTGCACCTGCACATCGCCGAACTGCCCTGGCTGACGGAACGACGGCTGCTGAGCGTGGACCGCCTGCACCCCAGCGCCGAGGGCCACCACCTGATCGCCCGACGGTTCCACGACCTGCTCACCGAGGCCGGCCACCCCCTCGGCCCACCCCCGGCCGCCGCACCCGCCGAACCCCCACCGACCCTGGCCGCCGACCTCTGGTGGATGGCCACCCGGGGCACCCGCTGGCTCGCCGCCCGCAGCACCGACCTCCTGCCGGGCCTCCTCGCCCTCGCGGCCACCGAAGGCGCCGCCCGCCTGCGCGGCGGAAGCGGGCGACACGACGAGCAGATGGCCCGGGCGGCGGCACAGGCGCTCGCCTCCCTGGGGTGAGGAGCGCGGCAGGGGCAGAAACTCACCGGCCCCACGGCCCCCACCACTTCGGCGGCAGCGGATCAGCCGGGGGCGTTCGCCCCGGGAGCCCAGGGCCTGCGCTGCTTCGCGGGCCGTCTGCTCGTCGAGCCGCCCGCCTGCGTCGAGGGGCCGGGCGTGTCCCGGCCGTGAACCCCGGGTCGCCCGATCGTGGTGGTCGGGGGTGCCGTCGGGTGGGAACCATCGGGGTGGCCCGGGTGGTCGTGTCCGGGGAGGGTGCGGCGGAGGGAGTCAGGGTGGAGAGCGCGGGTGCGGGCGGCCGGGAGGTCATGGCGGCGGCGGGGGTGCTGTTCCCGGACGGGGCGGGGCGGGTGCTGGTGGTGCGGCTGCCGTACGACCGGAAGCATCCGGTGGCGATCCCGGGCGGCGGCTGGGAGCCGGCCGACCGGTCGCCCCGGGAGACCGCGCTGCGGGAGATCCGCGAGGAGTTGGGCTTCTCGCCCCGGCTGGGGCCGCTGGCCGGCGTGGACTGGGCGCTGCTGCGGGACGGCGACCGACCGATCGTGGTGTACCTGTACTGGGCCGAGCCGCTGACGTCCGAACAGGTCGCGGCGTTCCGGCCGGACGCGGCGGAGGTCGGCGGCTGGACCTGGCTGACGACGGAGCAGGCCGGGCACGCGCTGCCGCCACGGCTGTCGCGCCGGATGACGGCCTGTCTGCGGGCGCCGCGCGAGGCCTGGCCGCTGGAAATGGAGGACAGCCGGCCGGTCGGGCACACGCTCGGCTGGCTGCCCGCCGACGGTCCGGTACCCGCGTACGCCGGGCTGGCCGCCGCCCCCGGGCTGACGCCGTCGGCCGAGGAGCGGCCGGAGCCGCCGATGGACCGGGACACCTACTACGCCACCCGGCCCCGCATCCGGGCGAAGGCGCGGGCGCTGTTCACCGACGACGCCGGCCGGGTGCTGCTGGTGCGGCTGCGGCCGTGGGACGGGCCGCGCGGGCGGGTCCCGTACTGGACGCTGCCGGGCGGCGGGGTCGAGGCGGACCGGGAGATGCCCCGGGCGGCGGCCCGGCGGGAGATCCGCGAGGAACTCGGCTGGGAGGTCGAGCCGGGGCCGCTGCTGGCACTGGACTGGCAGCCGGGTGCGGCGGCCGACCCGAAGGCGGACCCGGCGACCGGCCGGGACACCGCCGTCCTGGTGTACGTGTACGACGGGGGCACGGTGACGGAGCGGATGCTCGGTTCGATCGTGCTGCCGGAGGCCGAGCTGGTGGAGTGGCGGCTCTGCGATCCGGCCGAGGCGCGGACCCTACTGACCGGCCCCTCCTGGGACCGCACGGCCGCCGCGCTGGCCGCCCGGGAGCGGCCGGGCGGGCCGGTCGAGCTCGTGCGCGGACGGGCCGTGGAGCCGGACCCGCCCCGGGGGTGAGGACTGACGGAGGGGACCCCGGCGTGCCTGAGCCGCCGGGGTCTCGTCCGGTCCGGAGGTCCGACCCGCCGGGAGCGGTGCGTCAGACCTCCAGATCGGCCTCGATCCGGCTCAGCTGGTGGCGGGCCATCGCGAGGTTGGCGCGCGACTTGTCCAGGGCGAGGTAGAGGAACAGGCCCTTGCCGGTGCGGCCGGTGAGCGGGCGGATCAGGTGGTACTGGCTGGTGAGGGTGATCAGGATGTCCTCGATCCCGTCCTGGAGGCCGAGCATGTCCATGGTGCGCATCTTGGCGCGGACCACGTCGGTGTTCCCGGCGGCGGCGACGTTGAGGTCCAGGCCGCCGGGGCCGTCGAGGGTGGCCAGCGCCATGCCGCTGTTGTAGTCCACCAGGGCTGCGCCGATGGCGCCCTCGATGCTGGTCATGGCCTGCTTGAGCGCGCCGGCTGCGTCGGTCATCTGGGTAACTCCCGTTCGATGGTGGGTGGTTCGGGTGGGTTATGGCGGCGGTGGTCGGCCCGGGTCAGCCCGCTTCGCGCGGGTCCTTGGGCACGAGGGCTTCGTTGAGCAGCCCCGCGATGCGCTGCGCGCTGCGGCGGGCCTCGAGGTGCAGTCGGCCGACGTTGACATCGGGGTGCGCCAGCAGGGTCAGCACGCAGCTGCCGCCGGCCGCGTACGTGGCGACGTAGCCGTTCTCACCGCGCACCAGCGACTCGCGGAACTCGCCCTGGCCGGTGGTGTCGGCGAGCCGCTGGGCCAGCGAGAGCGAGGCCGCCGTCATCGCGGCCAGTCCGGAGGGTTCGGTGCCGTGGGTGTCGTGCGCGATCAACAGGCCGTCCACGCTGGCGACCAGCCCACCCGCGAGGTGCGGGACGCGGTGTTTGACGGCGCGCAGTTCGGCGAGCAACTCGCTCTCCAAGGCGATCAGTTGTCTCCTTCCGACACGCTGTTTGAGGGCCCGCCTCATGGCCGGAAGAACGGGGTCGCGGGCGGGGAGTGGGTCAAAGTCGGGCCTCCAGAAGGTTTCGGACCCGGGTCAGCAGCGCGATGTCCGGGTCGGGGACGGCCAGCGGGTGGGCCGCTGCCGCGGTGGGCGGGCGTTCGGAGCGTGTGGGGGCGTCGGGGGTGGCGTGGCTCCCGGCTTCGGACCCGGCGTGGGTCCCGGTGCGGGGTGCGGCGGGTGCGGGCGCGAATCCGGGTGTGGCCGTGATCGGGGCGCCGGGGAGTCCGGCACCCCGCAGGCTGGCGCCGGGGACCCTTCGGTGCAGCCCTCCGGCCGGTCTGCTCGCGACTGGCGGGCCGACTCCGGCCGCGGGTGAGGATGTTGACGGATCATCGGGCAGCAGGGCCGCCTTCGGCGCGGCGGCCGGATGCGTGGCGGCCGGGTGCGTGGCGGCCGGGTGCGTGGCGGCCGCTTGGCGCGAGGCGCCCGGCGGACGCTGGACGTCGGACGGCCGCTGCGCGTCCAGCAGTCCGGCGGCGGCCAGTCGGCGGACGTCGGCCGTCACGCCGAAGCCGGAGCGGCCGAGCAGTCGGGCCAGGTCCGCCGGGGTCCTGCGGCCGTCGGCGTGGTCCAGCAGCTCGCGGCGCCGGCGGCCGGAGGGGCGATGGGACGGCCGGCGGCCGTGCACGGCCGGTCGGACGGGCGCGGTGTCGAGCTGCCCCCCGGGCCAGATCCCGTCGAGGAGTCGGCGTCGGCGCTCGACCTCACGGCGGATCCGGGCGGCGGCGACCTGGGCGACCGGTCCGAGCCAGTGCCTGGCGTCGGCCTCGAACCGCCAGACGCCGCCGCCCGGGTCGGCGAGGACGAAGAAGGCGGCGTCGAACAGCGTTCCCAGGTGGCCGAGTTCGAGCTCTCCCCGGGTGAGCAGCCGCCGCTCGACGAGCGCGTCGCCGACCGTGGCGCGCGGGCCGTGGACCCGGAGCAGCTCCGTCCAGTCCTCGGGGGTGATCCGGCCGCAGCCGGTGAGCAGGTCGGCCAGGCCGGGCGCCCGGGGGGATTCGGCGGCGGTCACCTGGCCGTCGACCAGGTGGAGGCTGCCGAGCGGCCCGTGGAGGGCACCGGTGGCGCGGCGGTCGGCGAGCAGGGTGAGTGCCTCGCCCGGGGTCCTCGGGGTGGCGGTTTCCAGCGGGGGCGGCGGCACGGTGCCGGTTGCGGCGGTCACGCGCTCACCCCAGCACCAGTTCCTCGGTGAGCGCCTGGAGGCGGAAGCGGGCGGCGGCGAGGTTGCCCTCCGCCCGGTCCAGCCAGAGGTGCAGGACGAGCCTGCTGTCGAAGACGGTGTCGATGAAGCGGATCAGGTGGTAACTGCTGCCGGCGGTGACGATGATGTCCTCCAGCGGGGCCCGCCGGTCCTCCGCCGCGGTGAAGGTCTGGCTCTCGACGGCCGCCCGGACCAGGTCGGTTGCCTCGGCGGCTGAGGTCTCGTGCTCTCCGGTCGGGCTGTCGCCGAGGCTCCCGAGGGCGAGCCCGCTGCTCCAGTCGACCAGGCTCGCGGCGCGGGCCCCGGGGATCGCCATCGCTCCGGAGAGGCATTCGTCGATACCGGGCACACCGGCTCCTTCGCGGGGTCTGGGCGGCCGGGCACGGCGCCGACCGATTCACCACCAGCAGTGGCTACTTCGACACGGAAGGCTACTGCCGGATTCCGTACGACGAACATTCCAATGGCATATTCACATCAGTAGAGGCCAGTTCCGGCCAAGAACTGAGGTGGCATCAGAACGGGTCGGACGGCCGCGCCACTGGTGGACCGGGACCGTTGGGGCACCGTTCATCGGCCACCTGGCACGGCACCTTGGCCGACATCGAGCCCCGAGAGAGGGTTTCGAGCCTGAAAGTGCGATAAGAGGACATGGCCTTGGGGTGCGAACACGACGAAGGGGCCCGTTCCGCTGGACGGAACGAGCCCCTTCGATGGGAGCGCCAGGCCCGGATCGCACGGACTCTCCCTACTGAAAGTAGGGCGTGCTCTGGTAGCACCGCTGACGCCTGTTCGAGATCCGTTTCCCGGAAGGTCACTTCCTCTCGACGGGAAGAACACTAGCAGGTCATCACGCCTGGTCAGAAATCCCGGCCGGGGCGCCCGGACCGGCCTGAAGCGGTCGGTCCAGCAGCGCCCGGTAGCCCTCGACCAGCGCGGTGAGCCCGAGCCCGAAGGCCCGGTCGGCGCGCTCGCGCCCGGCGGGGACGGCGCCCAGGGCCCCGGCCAGTCGCGGGGTGGCGGCGCGGTCGACGGCGTCGACCATGACGTCCGGGGCGACGAGGTCCAGCGCCGAGCCCAGGATGAAGCTCTCCAGGGCGGTGATCAGGCCCATCACGTCCTGGGCGGCGAAGCCCGCGTCCTCCAGGGTGGCGACGGCCCGCTCGTACAGCTCATGCATGAACGATTCGGCAAGCGGCGCGGTAGCCAGCAGCCGGACGATCCCGGGGTGTTCGGCGAAGGCGTCCCGATACGCGTGCGCCCAGGTGCGCAGCGCGGCGTCCCAGGGCTGGTCCCACATCGACTGCTCGCCGATCGTGCGCACCAGCTCGGCGCGCATCAGGGCGACGATCTCGGCCCGGCCGGCCACGTGGTGGTAGAGC
The DNA here is from genome assembly GCF_053598415.1 of Kitasatospora sp. NPDC001132. Lineage (NCBI taxonomy): Bacteria > Bacillati > Actinomycetota > Actinomycetes > Kitasatosporales > Streptomycetaceae > Kitasatospora > Kitasatospora sp. NPDC001132. The sequence goes on from NZ_JBSFKF010000002.1 coordinate 172,048, forward strand.
GCGGACGGGCTCACCTTGAGCGCACCGGCCAGCGCGGGGATGGTGAGGTCCCCCGCCTCGTCGACCAGCCGGAGCGCGGTGTCCACGATGCGCTGCCGGTCCAGCAGGGGTGTGCGCGGCCTGGGCATGCCCGGTTCCTCACCTTCGGGGTCGCCGAGCCGCCCGTCGGCCCCGGCAGACCAAGATCGTCGTTATCCAAGCGTTACTGAACGGCTTTCAGTAAAACCCTTCCGCACCCGCCGGTGCCGCGCCTACGGTAACCGAACCCCATTCGGTTAGGCAGGCCGCGCACCCGTCGGCCCGCCCTGCCCCGGAGAGGACGCACACCCCCGCATGCGTGCCGAAACGATCTTCAGCGGCGGCCGGATCCACACCGGTGACCCCGCCCTCCCCCGCACCCACGCCCTCGCCGTCAGCGCGGGGCGGATCGCCGCCCTCGGCGACGCCGCCCTCGCCCTGCGCGACGAAGGCACCGAGACCGTCGACCTCGGCGGCGGCGCCCTGCTGCCCTCCTTCGGCGACGGCCACGTCCACCCGCTGCTCGGCGGCATCGGCCTGCGCGGCGTGCCGGTCCGCGACTGCACCAGCCTGGAGCAGGTCGTGGCGGCCGTCCGCGACTGGGCGCAGCGCCACCCAGAGGCCGAGTGGATCACCGGCGACGCCGTGGACCCGTGGCTGGCCGAGGGCGGACTGTTCGACGCCCGGCTGCTCGACGCCGCCGTCCCGGACCGGCCGGTGCTGCTGCGCACCATGGACCACCACACCGGCTGGGCCAACAGCGAGGCGCTGCGCCGGGCCGGGTACGGGCCGGACACGCCCGAGCCGGTGGGCGGCGAGATCGTCCGCCGGCCGGACGGCAGCCCGCTCGGCACCCTGCGCGAGTTCGGCGCGCTCAACCCCGTCCTCGCGCTCGTCCCGCCACCGCCGTTGGCCGAACAGGTCACCGCGCTGCGGGAGACCACCGCCGCGCTCGCCGCCGCCGGACTCACCTGGCTCCAGGACGCCTGGGTCGAGCCCGCGCAGGTGGACACCTGGCTGGCGGCCGTCGCCGGGGAGGGCCTGCCGGTCCGGGCCGGGCTCGCCCTGCTGATCGAACCGGACGGCTGGCGCGAGCGGCTCCCCCGCCTGGCCGCCGACCGCGACCGGGTCGAGGCCGCCGGACGCGGGCAACTCACCGCGCGGGCGGTCAAGTTCTTCGCCGACGGCGTCATCGAGTCCGGGACGGCCGCGCTGCTGGAGCCGTACAGCGACTGCCCGCACTCCCACGGCGTCGCCAACTGGACCGGCGCCGAGCTGGCGGACGCCGTCACCGCCGTGGACGCGCTGGGCTTCCAGCCGCACATCCACGCGATCGGCGACCGCGGTGTGCGGATCGCGCTGGACGCCGTCGAGGCCGCCGTCCGCCGCAACGGCACGCGCGCCCGCCGGCCGGTGATCGCCCACGTCCAGCTGGTCCACCCGGACGACCTGCCGCGCTTCGCCGAACTCGGCGTGATCGCCAACTTCGAGCCGCTGTGGGCACAGACCGACCCGCTGATGACCGAGCTGACCCTGCCCCGGATCGGCCAGGAGCGCGGCTCCCGGCAGTACCGGATCGCCGCCCTGCTGCGCGACGGCGCCCGGGTCTCCTTCGGCAGCGACTGGCCGGTCACCCGCTACGAACCACTGGCCGGGCTGGCCACCGCCGTCACCCGGCAGACCCCGGACGGCCTGCCTGACGGCGGCTGGCTGCCCGAGGAGCGGATCGGGCTCCCCGAGGCGCTGGCGGCGTACTCGGCGGGCGTGGCGCACCAGGCCTTCGAGGAGACCGAGTGGGGTGTGCTGCGGCCGGGCATGCGGGCCGACCTGGTGCACCTGGCCACCGACCCCTACGCGGTGCCGGCCGGCGAGCTGGCCTCGATCGAGGTGGCCGGCACCTGGCTCGGCGGGCGGCGCACCCACGGTGGGCCGCCCGGTGGCGGCCGCGGCCGCGGCCGCTCGACGGGCTCGGCGGGCTCCACGCGCGAGAGCCGCTGAGGCGTCCCGTTCGCCCGGCCGTCCGGCCGCGTGCCCGCTCCGACGGGCTCGCGACCGGTTCCGGCTGGTTCCGACTGGTTCCGGCCGTCCCCCACGGTGGCCGTGCCTCGTTCCCCGGTCGGCGGCCGACGCCCCGTCCGCCGCCGACCGTCCCACCCCCGTTCGTACGACCCCAGGAGAGCTCCCCCATGACCCCGCCCTCCGACGCGGCCTCCTCCTCCGCACTCCGTCCGCCCGGCTCCGCTACTCCCAACGCCTCATCCGCCGCCGCACCAGACCCGGCCGGTTCGGCCGGGTCGCCCGGCGGGCTGGGGCGCGGGGTGCTCGGCACCGGCGACATCGTCTTCTTCGTCGTGGCCGCCGCCGCGCCGCTGACCGTGATGGCCGGCGTGGCGCCGTTCGCGATCTCCTTCGGCGGCATCGGCGCGCCGGTCGCCTACCTGGCCACCGGGGTGGTGCTGGCGCTCTTCGCGGTCGGGTTCACCGCCATGACCGCGCACATCCGCAACGCGGGCGCCTTCTACGCCTATGTCACCCGCGGCCTCGGCCGGGCGGCCGGACTGGGCGCGGCACTGCTCGCGGTGCTCTCGTACAACGCGATCCAGATCGGCATGTTCGGCGCCTTCGGGTTCTTCGCCCACACCACGGCCGCCGACCTGCTCGGGCTGGACCTGCCCTGGCCGGTCTGGGCGCTGCTCGGGGTCGCGGTGGTCTGGTTCCTCGGCTTGCGCTCGATAGACCTCGGGGCCAAGGTGCTCGGGGCGCTGCTGATCGCCGAGACCGGCATCCTGCTGGTGCTCGCGGTGGCGGTGCTGGTCAAGGGCGGGGCGCACGGGCTGAGCCTGTCCTCGTTCGCCCCGGAGCACGTGTTCTCCGGCGGGATGGGCGGGGTGCTCGGGCTCTCCTTCGCCGCCTTCATCGGCTTCGAGGCCACCGCGATCTACCGCGAGGAGGCCCGGCAGCCGCACCGGACCGTGCCGCGCGCGACCTACGCCGCGATCGCCTTCCTCGGCCTCTTCTACACCTTCGTCACCTGGATGATCGTGCAGGCCTTCGGCGACGCCGAGGCCGTCGCGACCGCCACCGCCGACCCGGCCGGGATGTTCTTCACCGCGATGACCGACTACGTCGGCGGCTGGGCGACGGACGTGCAGCGGGTGCTGATCGTCACCAGCCTGCTCGCGGCGCTGCTCGCCTTCCACAACACCATCACCCGGTACGGCTACGCGCTGGCCGCCGAGGGGGCCGCCCCGGCCGCGCTCGGCCGGATCCACCCGCGCCACGGCTCGCCGTGGATCGGCGGCATCGCGCAGTCGGTGCTGGCGGCGGCGGCCGTCGGGGTGGCGGCGCTGGTCGGCGCGGACCCGTACAACCAGTTCTTCCTCTGGGTGAACTCCCCCGGGGTGGTCGGCATCCTGGTGCTCCAGGCGCTGGCGGGCCTCGCGGTGTTCGCCTTCTTCCGCCGCGAGCGGGCGGCCGCCGCGAGCACCGGGGCGTTCCGTACCGTCGTGGCGCCGCTGGCCGCCACGGTGCTGCTGTGCGGGGCCACGGGGCTGGTGGTGTGGCGGCTCGACCTGTTCACCGGCGCCGGACCGGAGGTCAACTGGCCGCTGGTCGCGATCGTGCCGGTGGTGTTCCTGACCGGCGTCGGGATCGCGTTGCGGCTGCGGGCCCGCCGGCCCGAGGTGTACGCGCGGCTCGGCACCAGCGAGGTCGACGCGGGCTGAGCGGCGGGCGGCTGTCGGGTGGCGGGTGAGCGGGGTCCGGGGTCTGGGGGGCCGGGGCCCGGTGAGGCCCCGGTTCGCCCCGGGCCCCGCTCAGGCCTGGCCGACGGCTTCGGCGAGGAGCCGGTACGAGTCGAGCAGCGCGGTGCGGTCGTAGGTGCTGGTGGTGACCAGGAACTCGTCCGCCCCGCTGCGCTCGACCAGCGCCGCCAGCTCGGCGGCGGCCTGCTCCGGGGTGCCCACGATGTGGCCCTTGGACGACTGCTCGAACGCGGCCCGCTCCCGGGCGGTCATCTCCCGGGCCAGGATCTCGGCGGCGGGGGCCAGTGGCGGGAACTCCCCGTGGGTGCGGGAGTACGCCCCCGACCAGGCCTCCGGAACGAGCAGCTCACGCGCCCGCTCGGCCGTCTCGGCGACGGCCACCGTGCCCGAGACCACCACGTACGGCTCGGCGGCCTGCGCGGAGGGGCGGAACCGGCTGCGGTAGCGGTCGATCGCCGCGAGCATCCGCTCCTTCCCGCGCGGGGCGGCGACCACCAGCGGCAGCCCGGCCTCGGCGGCCAGATCGGCGCCCTCGCCGGTGGCCAGGACGAAGGCCGGGACGTGCAGGCCCTCGGCAGGCCGGGCGTGAACTCCGCGGTGCGCCTGCTGCGAGCCGTCGAAGTAGCCGAGCAACTCGGCCAGCTGGGCACCGAAGCCGTCCGCGGCGTCCTTCTCCCGCCCCAGCGCCCGCCGGACACCGTCGGTGAAGCCCACCGAGCGCCCGAGCCCCATGTCGATCCGCCCCGGGAACAGCGCGGCCAGCACCCCGAACTGCTCGGCCACCACCAGCGGCTGATGGTTGGGCAGCATCACCCCGCCGGTGCCGACCCTGATCCGTGTGGTGGCCGCCGCCACCGCCGCGGCGAGCACGGTGGGCGCCGATCCGGCCGCCCCCGGCACGCCGTGGTGCTCGGACACCCAGAACCGGTGGTAGCCGAGCTGCTCCGCCTCCCGGGCGAAGGCCACCGTGTCCCGCAGTGCCTGGGCCGGCTCCTGGCCTTGTCTGGTCCGGGAGCGGTCGAGCACGGAGAGCCTGATCGTGGGCACGGCACTGGTCACTCGACGGACAACGCCCGCCCGCCGCACGGGCATTCCCGAACAGCCGGGCCGGGGCCGACACCGACTGCCGGAGCCGGGGCGAAGACCGAAGGTCGGAGCCGAGGCCGAGACCGAGACCGAAGGCCGGCCGGTCAGGCGCCCGCCCCGGGTATTCGGCCCGGGCGGGGATGCGCGGGCTCGACCCCGGTGCCGGCCCCGGCTCCGCCCCCGGCCGTGACCTTGCGGCGGCCCCAGGGCTTGTACACCGAGAGGACCACGCTGACCAGGTAGAGCGTCAACGCCACCGCCGGAACGATCACCGTGTTGTAGCGGACGAAGCCGAGGTCCGCCACCGTGATCGGGCCGGTCGGATGCGCGTCCGCCACCCGCACCGCGTCGTGCAGCCGGTCGGGGAGGGCGAGGACGGAGGCCGTCACCGCCCCGAGCGTCAGCCAGAACTTGGCGCTCACCCAGTGGTACCGGAACAGCCCCCAGGGCGTGCCGAGCCCGAGCACCACCCCGCTCAGGAAGGTGAGCAGGCTCAGCGGCAGGATCAGCGTGTCGCCGAGCAGGCCCATCGCCCGGTAGGCGGTGCGCAGCCGCTCGGCATCCCCGGCCGTCAGCGCCGTCACCGCCAGGGTGAGCAGGCAGAGCATCAGCGCCAGCCAGCTCACCGAAGCGACGACGTGCAGGACGACCAGTGGTTTGCGCGCCGCCGGCGGCAGGCGGCGGCGCGCGGACGCGGACGCGGACACGGGCATGGGCACGGGCACGGATGCCGCCCCGGCCTGTGGCGTCGGCTCGGACGCCGGGACGGCGCCGGTGGGCGAGCGCACGGGTACCTCCTTCGAGTCGGGGTCACGAGGACGGCCCCAGGCTCTCCCGTCCGCGCCTCATCAGGCATCTGACGGTGGAAGTAACCTCGCCTACTCCCAGGCGAGTACGCGCCCCCGACGGCAGCGGCGCCGCGCCTCCCCCGGGAGCAGCGCCGCTCTCAGTCGACCACCGCGAACCCCTGTGCCGCGCCGAGCCGGTTCAGCGAGGCCTGCCCGGGAATCCCGTCCGCCGCGCCCGCCTCGTACCCGCACCGCCGCTGCCAGGCCGCGTACGCGGAGACCGTCCGGCTGCCGAACGAGCCGTCCACCCACCGCTGGTCGAGCAGCCCCTCGTCGACGAGCGCCTGCTCCACGATCGCCGCCTCGGACCCGTACGTCAGGTGCCCCTGCTCGGCTCCCGGGTCGGTGCGGGCGGCCGCGATCACGTGGGACACCGAGACCGTCCGCGGACCGGGCAGGTAGCCGAGCAGCCGGCGCAGCGAGCCCTCGCCCGGGACGCCGTCCGCCGCCTGCCCGGAGTAGCCCAGACTCCTTTGGTAGTCCGCGTAGTTGTCGGTGTCCGCGTCCGTCCATTCCGGGCCGGGGCCGGAGCGGTAGTGGTCGCCGAAGCCGTGCGAGACCAGCGCCCGCCCGACCACCGTCACCTGGTAGCCCCGGGCGCCGTAGCCGTACGGCAGGCCGTTGATGCTGACCTGGTAGCGGGCGGGCGTGGCCGGGGGCACCGGGTGCTGCTGCGAGGGCGGGTCGTCCGGGAAGCCGGGCCCGGCGGTGAAGTCGGGCCAGGAGCCGGGGTCGGTGTGGTCGTTGTAGGGCACGTGGGCGTGCGCGTACCAGCCTCCGAAGGCCTCCCAGGCCCGCTCGTCACGGTGGCCGGAGAAGTCGGTCGGCCGGCCCATCGGCCAGATGTCGGGCACGCCCCAGGAGGAGATCCAGGCGTGGATCCGGTTCCAGCCCGCGCAGGGGGTGTCGACCAGCCGCGGGTAGACGCGGCCCTGGTAGCGGCAGTAGGGGAAGAACACCGCCTCGATCTGGATCACCACCCGCCCGGCCCGGTTGGTGCGGGTGGGGCTCTGGGCGGGGCTGAGCAGGCTCTTCGAGCGGGAGTCGGCCGGGAACAACTGCGCCGTGCGGCCGCTGAACGGGTCCCAGACCAGGTGCGGCGCGTCACCGGCGCCGCTGCCGGTGAAGTAGCCGACCAGGTCCTCGTAGGGGCACCAGTCCTGCGGCGCCGTGGCGGTCGCGTTGCGGTCCCAGGTGATGTGGGCGATGGCCTTCGGCGGGTACTGCTGATCGGTCGGCGCGTGGTCGCCGAGGTCGTGGATCTCGGCTCCGGGCAGCCACAGGTCGGGCATGACGGGCTCCTCCGAACGGCGTAACGGCATCACCTCCGGTATCGGCAGCTGGGGCTCGCGGATTGACCCCGACGGCGTGATGCCCGGCGGTGAACCCCCGGCGCCCGTAGGGCCGTTCGACTCGACGGGGGACATTCGCCCCCGCGTGCGATTCGAGCGCCCGTGCGGGGGCACCCGGTCGCCCGGAAGGGGGCGCGTTCCACCCCCGGCGGGGCCTCGCTGTCAATCCTTGGCCTCACAAGTGGTCTGGTCCACGGTTGTCCGGCGGACCGGTCCGAGCTTGCACAAGGGGTCCTCGTGTGCGCCCAACCGGCCTTTGCCGAAAGGAATCTGACGAAACCGACGGAGACGCGCGGCGCACCTGCGCAACGACGACTTCGACTACCAGGTCGTCGACGGCCGGAAGACGGCCGGAAGATGTTCCCGATCCACCACGAGCTGCTCTCGATCGGCCGGCCGGCGAGGCGGTAGCCGTGATCCGGGTGGGCAGCGTGCCGCTGCTCGTACGAGTCGAGGCTCCTGGCACCGACCTCGACACGTCCGGGCCCCTCGGACTCGCCCGGTTGGCAGCCGAGCGCGCCCGGCAGGCACAGGAGGGGGAGCTGCCCGATTCCTCCCGGCCGACGGCGACCCGACGGGACCGACCGGAGCCGCGGCCGGCCCGGGCCCGCCAAGCGCCGACTGCCGACCCGCCGGGGCAGCGGGCCGTCGCCCGAATGCATGTATCGGTCTCTTGACTGGCGTCACCGACGCGCGATACTGGGCTCACTCCCAGCTCGCACAACGAGGTGCCGCCCATGGAGCTCTCACCCTCGGCGCACGTGGACACGTTCTGTCGAGACCACCTCCCACCCTTCGAGCAGTGGCCCGAACTCCTCTTCGAACTCCCCGAGTTGGCGTATCCCGACCGTCTGAACTGCGCCGCCGCCCTGCTCGACGACACCATCGAAAGCCTCGGACCCGACCGCCCCTGCCTGCTCACCGCCACCGAGCGGTGGACCTACGGCGAACTGCGCGACCACGCCGACCGGATCGCCCGCCTGCTGACCGAGGACCTCGGCCTCGTCCCCGGCAACCGGGTTCTGCTGCGCGGCCCCAACACCCCTTGGCTGGCGGCCTGTTGGCTCGGCGTACTGAAGGCCGGCGCAGTGGCCGTCACCACGGTGCCGCTGTTGCGCGCCGCCGAGCTGACCGAGCTGCACGACATCGCCGGGCCCGTCCTCGCCCTGTGCGACCACCGCTTCCTGGACGAGCTGCACCGGGCGCGGACGCCCGGCCTGCACGTCCTCGGCTACGGCGGCACCGGCCCCGAGGACCTCACCGCCCGCTGCGCCGCGAAGCCCGCCGGATTCCCCGCCGTCCGCACCGCCGCCGACGACGTCGCGCTGATCGCCTTCACCTCCGGCACCACCGGCCGCCCCAAGGCCACCCTGCACTTCCACCGCGACGTGCTCGCCATCGCCGACACCTTCTCCCGCCACCTGCTCCGCCCCACCCCCGAGGACCTCTTCACCGGCACCCCGCCGCTCGGCTTCACCTTCGGCCTGGGCGGCCTGCTGGTGTTCCCGCTGCGGGCCGGGGCCGCCAGTCTGCTGCTGGAGCGAGCCACCCCCGAGCAGCTCGCCGAGCAGGTCCGGCGCCACGGGGTGAGCGTGCTGTTCACCGCGCCGACCGCCTACCGGGCGATCCTCGCCGCCGGGCTGGCCGACCGGCTGGCCGGGGTGCGGCACTGCGTCTCGGCGGGCGAGCCGCTGTCCGCCGCCCTCTGGCAGGCCTTCCACGCGGCCACCGGGCAGCGGCTGATCGACGGCATCGGTGCCACCGAGCTGCTGCACGTGTTCGTCTCGGCCGCCGGCCAGGACATCCGCCCCGGCTCCACCGGCCGGCCCGTCCCCGGGTTCCGGGCCGCGGTGCTGGACGGGCAGGGCCGCCCGGTGCCGGACGGCGAGCCCGGGCTGCTCGCCGTCAAGGGCCCGACCGGCTGCCGCTACCTGGACGACGAGCGCCAGCTGGACTACGTCCGCGGCGGCTGGAACCTCACCGGCGACACCTACGTCCGGGACCACGACGGCTACTTCTGGTTCCGGGCGCGCGACGACGACATGATCGTCTCGGCCGGTTACAACATCGCCGGGCCCGAGGTGGAGCACGCGCTGGCCGCCCACCCCGACGTGGCCGACTGCGCGGTGGTCGGCGCGCCGGACGAGCGGCGCGGCACGGTGGTCAAGGCGTACGTGGTGCTGCGTGCGGGCGTGCCGGCCGGGCCCGAGACGGCGCGCGGGCTCCAGGAGCACGTCAAACGCACCATCGCACCGTACAAGTACCCGCGGGCGGTCGAGTTCGTGCCCGAGCTGCCGCGCACCGCGACCGGCAAGCTGCACCGCGCCGAGCTGCGCCGACGGGCCGCGCGGACTCCCGCCAGTGTCAGCATCGAGCGCCGGGTGGAGTGGTTCGACACCGACGCCGCCGGGCACTACCACTTCTCCGCCGTGCAGCGCTGGGCCGAGGCGGCGGAGGCGGCCCTGCTGCGCCGGCTGGGGCTGGCCGACCTGTTCGGGCGGATCCCCCGGGTGCACTTCGAGGCCGACTACCGCGAACGGCTCTGGTTCGGCGACCTCGTCCGCACCGAGCTGCGGGTGGACCGGGTCGGCGGATCCTCGCTGCACTACGCCTTCGAGGTGCACGGTCCGCACGGGCTGGCCGCGAGCGGACGGATGTCGGTGGTGCACTCGGCCCCGCACGACGGGGGCGCCCAGCCGTGGCCCGCGCAGGTCCGCCGGACGCTGGCGGAGGCCGGGCCGCAGCGGCCGGAGGTGGTCGCATGAGCCCCCGGGCAGCCACGAGCCAGGAACCGGCCACCAGCCCCGAGGCGGCCACAAATCCCGACGCGGCCACCAGCCCCGAGGCAGAGACATGACCGCGGCACGCGACCGCGCCCGGATCGCGGTGGTCGGCGCCGGCCCCGGCGGGCTCTACTTCGCCGCCCTGGCCAAGCAGTCGGCGCCCGACCGGGAGATCACCGTCTTCGAACGGGACGCCCGGGACGACGAGTCCGGCTTCGGCGTGGTCTTCTCCGACGAGACCCTGGACGGCATCGCCCGGGCCGACCCGCGCGTCTTCGCCGCGCTCAGCGCCGAGTTCGCCCGCTGGAGCGACATCGACATCCGCTACGCGGGCGAGGTCCGCACCAGCGGCGGCCACGGCTTCGCCGCCCTGGACCGCAACCGGCTGCGCGCCATCCTGCAACAGCGCTGCGCCGAGCTGGCGGTGGACGTGCGCTACCGCACCCCCGCCCCGCCGGTGGACCGGCTCTGCGCCGAGTACGCCCTGGTGGTGGCCGCCGACGGCATCCGCTCCGGCACCAGGGCCGCGTATCCGCAGAGCTTCCGCCCCGACCTGGACGAGCGCCACTGCCGCTACATGTGGCTCGCCACCGACAAGGTCTTCGAGGCCTTCACCTTCATCGTCGAGCGGTTCGACTTCGGCGTCCTCCAGGTGCACGCCTACCCGTACAGCGCCACCCGCTCGACCTTCATCGTCGAGGCGGCCGCGGACCCCTGGCGCCGTGCGGGCTTCGAGGCGCTCGCCGCGCGGGAGCCGGCGCGCGGCGAGAGCGACCTGGCGAGCGTGCGGCGCTGCGCGGAGCTGTTCGCCGGGCACCTGGACGGCCACCGGCTGATCCCCAACGCCTCCCGCTGGATCCGCTTCACCACGGTGCGGAACGCGAGTTGGCGCCACCGCAACGTGGTCCTGCTCGGCGACGCCGCGCACTCCGCGCACTTCTCGATCGGCTCGGGCACCAAGCTCGCCCTGGAGGACGCCCTCGCCCTGGCCGCCGCGCTGGGTGAACAGCCCACCCTGGACGAGGCCCTGGCCGCCTACGAGGCCGAGCGGCGCCCGGTGGTGGAGTCCACCCAGCGTGCCGCGCAGGCCAGTCTGGAGTGGTTCGAGACCATCGGGCGGCGTGTCGGCCAGGGCCCCGACCAGTTCGCCTTCAACCTGCTCACCCGCAGCCGGCGGGTCACCTACGGCAACCTGCGGGCCCGCGACCCCGCCTTCGTGGACGCCGTGGACACCGCCCTCGGCGGCTCGCCCGGGGTGCCGCCGATGTTCCGGCCGCTGGAACTGGGCGCGTTGGAGCTGCGCAACCGCGTCGTGGTGCCCCCGCTCGCCACCTACACCTCCCCCGACGCGCTGCCCAGCGACTTCGACCGCGCCCAGCTGACCGGCCACGCGCTCGGCGGCGCGGGGCTGGTGCTCGCCGGAATGACGGCGGTCTGCCCCGAGGGCCGGGCCACCGACCGCAGTCCGGGCCTGTGGACCGACCGCCAGGAGGGCGCCTGGCGTCAACTCGTGGACGCGGTAAGGGCGGTGAGCAACACTCCGCTCGGCATCCAGCTGACCCACGCCGGACGCCGGGGCGCGACCGACACCCCCGGGCCGGACGGCGTCGGGCGCCCGCTCGCCGACGGCTGGCCGCTGATCGCCCCCTCGGCCATCCCCTGGGACCCGGACAGCCCGGTGCCGCACGAGGCCAACGACATCCAACTGGCCGCCGTCACCGCGGACTTCGCGGCCGCCGCCGAGCGGGCCGCGCGGGCCGGCTTCGACGTGCTGGAGCTCCAGTTCGGCCACGGCCACCTGCTCTCCTCCTTCCTCTCCCCGCTCACCAACCACCGCACCGACCGCTACGGCGGCCCGCTCTCCCACCGGCTGCGGCTGCCGCTGGAGGTGCTGACGGCCGTGCGCGCCGTCTGGCCCGCCGGCCGGCCGCTGCTGGTGCGGATCTCGGCGAGCGACTGGGCGCCCGGCGGCACCACCGAGGAAGAGGCCGTGGCGATCTGCCGCGCGCTCGCCGGGGCCGGGGCCGACGCGCTGGACGTCTCCACCGGCGAGGTGGTGTCGCACCAGCGGCCGCCGTACGGGCGCGGCTACCAGACGCCCTTCGCCGAGCTGATCCGCGCCGCCACCGGAGTGCCGACCATCGCGGTCGGCGCGATCTCCGGCTTCGACGACGCCGATTCCGTGCTGCTGGCCGGACGGGCCGACCTGGTCGCGGTCGGCCGCGCCCAGCTGTACGACCCGCTCTGGACGCTGCACGCCGCCGCCGAGCAGGGCTACACCGGGCCGGGCGCCCGCTGGCCGGAGCCCTGGCGAGCGGGCAGCCGCAAGCCGCCGGGCCCGAACGCCGACCGGGTCGCCCCGCACCTGCGGCTGCTGCGCGAGCCGTCCCCGCCCGTCCACCGCCGCTGGTCACCGCCCCGTCCCGACGACGCCCCCGAGGAGTGACGAGGAACCATGCCGCAGCTGCCCCGCTTCACCGCCGCCGCCGTCCAGGCCGCCCCGGTCTACCTGGACCCGGCCGCCACCGTCGACAAGGCCGTCGCGCTGATCCACGAGGCGGCCGGGCACGGCGCCGAACTGGTGGTCTTCCCCGAGGTCTTCGTGCCCGGCTACCCGTACTGGAACTGGACGATGAACCCGGTGCAGGGCTCGCCCTGGTTCGAGCGCCTGTACCGGGCCGCCGTGGACGTTCCCGGCCCGTACGTCGACACCCTGCGGGCCGCCGCCCGGCAGGCCGGCGTGGTGCTGGTGATCGGGGTCAACGAGCGCGGCGGCCCCGGCCTCGGACTGCTGTACAACACCCTGCTGACCATCGACGCGGACGGCGAACTGCTCGGTGCGCACCGCAAACTGGTGCCGACCTGGGCCGAGAAGCTGACCTGGGGGCAGGGCGACGGCAGCACGCTCACGGTGCACCCCACCGCCGTCGGCCCGCTCGGCGCGCTGGCCTGCGGCGAGAACACCAACCCGCTGGCCCGCTTCGCCCTGCTGGCGCAGGGCGAACTGGTCCACGTCGCCTGCTACATCGCGCTGCCGGTGGGCCCCGAGGACTACGACATGGCGGACTCGATCGCGCTGCGCACCGCCGCGCACTGCTTCGAGGGCAAGGTGTTCTCCGTGGTCTCCTGCTCCACCGTCTCGCCCGAGATCGTGGACCTGATCGCCGGCGACGACCCGCAGGTCCGCAAGCAGCTCGCCCGGCCGCACAGCGCCCTGTCCGGGATCTTCGGACCGGACGGCCGCCCGGTCACCGAGCCGCTGGTGGACGAGGAGGGCGTCGTCTACGCCGAGATCGACCTCGGCCGCTGCGTCCAGCCCAAGCAGATGCACGACATCGTCGGCCACTACAACCGCTTCGACGTCTTCCGGCTGCACGTGGACAACCGTCCGCTGCGGCCGCTGGTGCTCCCCGAGGAGGAGGCATGACCAGCACCGACCGCACCCCCGGGCCCGTCACCGCGAGCGCCCCCGAACCCCTCGTCGAGCGCGCCCCCGCCCGTGACGACGACCGTGACGATATCCACGACGACGACCGGATCGGCCGGGCCAGGGTCACCGACAGCCCCGAACTGCTGGCCTACTACGAGGAGTTGGCGGAGCACCAGGCCGGCGCCCTGTGGACGGTCGCCAACGAGATCGAGCCCTGGTACCCCCAGCCGCGGTCCGTCCCGGTGCTCTGGCGCTACGCCGACCTCCGTCCGCTGGTGCGCAAGGCGCTGCCGCTGGTGAAGGCCGACGACGCCGGGCGCCGGGTGGTGATGCTGGTGAACCCCGGCCGCCGCGAACTGAGCGCCGCCGTCGGCCTGTTGTACACCGGACTGCAGATCATGGGCCCCGGCGAGGCGATGACCGCGCACCGCCACCAGGCCTCCGCCCTGCGCTTCGTCCACGAGGGCACCGGCGCCTGGACTGTCGTGGACGGGCAGAAGCTCAAGGTCGGCCCGCGCGACTTCGCGATCACTCCGAACAACACCTGGCACGAGCACGGCAACGAAGCCGACGACGCCCCGGTGATCTGGCAGGACGGCCTGGACATCCCGCTGGTCAACACCCTCGACGCCAACTTCTACGAGGTCCACCCGGAGCTGTACCAGCGGCCCGGACCGGTCGTCAACTCCTCGCTGCTCAGCCACGGCGGCAACCTGCTGCCGTACGGCGTCGAGAAGTGGACCCGGCCCTACTCGCCGCTGCTCGGCTGGCCCTGGGAGCCCAGCTACGAGGCGCTGTGCCGGCTCGCCCGCGCCACGGAGGGATCGCCCTACGACGGCGTGATCATGGAGTACACCAACCCCGTCACCGGCGGGCCGGTGATGCCGACCATGTCCGCCCACCTGCAGCTGCTGCGCCCGGGCCAGGCCACCCGCGCCCACCGGCACACCGGCTCGGTGGTGTACACCGCGGCCAAGGGGCGCGGCGTCTCGGTGATCGCCGGACGGCGCTTCGAGTGGCGGCAGGGGGACGTCTTCGTCGTCCCGTCCTGGGCCTGGCACGAACACGCGAACCTCGACCAGGGCGAGGACGCCTGCCTGTTCTCCTTCAACGACTTCCCGGTGATGCACTCGCTCGGCCTGCACCGCGAGGAGGCCCACCCGGACGGGCAGCAGCCCACCACCACCGCCTGACCAGGAGCCCCGCCACCATGCACCTGCTGACCTTCCGCACCGACGACGCCGACGGCACCGACGGCACCGACACCCCCCGTCTCGGCGCCCGGATCGACGGCGACCGGGTCGCCGACCTGACCGCCCTCGCCACCGCCGCCGGGGCCCAACTGCCCCCCGACCTCCTCGGGTTGATCCGCGCCGGGGAGCCGGCCCTGGCCACCGCCCGCCGGCTGCTCGCCGGGGCCCCCGCCACCAGGCCGCTCGCCGAGGTCTCGCTGTGCGCGCCGCTGCGCCCCGGCAAGATCGTCGGTGTCGGCCTCAACTACGTGGAGCACGTGGCGGAGTCGCACCGCACCCTGGACACCGACCGCGAACTGCCCGACCGCCCGGTGCTGTTCGGCAAGCCCTCGACCGCCGTCACCGGCCCGGGCGGGCCCATCCCGCACAACGCCGCCCTCACCAAGCAGCTCGACTGGGAGTGCGAACTCGCCGTGGTGATCGGCGCACCGGCCTTCCGGGTCGCCGAGGAGGAAGCGCTGCGGCACGTCTTCGGCTACAGCATCGTCAACGACATCAGCGCCCGCGACCAGCGCCGCTCCGGCCAGTGGTTCTTCTCCAAGGGCCAGGACGGCTACGCCCCCTTCGGCCCGGTCGTGGTGACCGCCGACGAGATCCCCGACCCGCAGCGGCTCGACCTCTCGCTGAAGGTCAACGGCGAGCTGCGGCAGGACTCCAACACCCGCCACATGCTGTTCGGCGTCGCCCGGCTGATCGCCGACATCTCCTCCGGCGTCACCCTGGAACCGGGCGACGTGATCGCCACCGGCTCCCCCTCGGGCGTCGGCGCCGGGATGGTGCCCCCGCAGTTCCTCCAGCCCGGAGACCTGGTCGAGGCCACCATCGAGCGGATCGGCACGCTCGCCAACCCGGTGATCGACGCCCGCTGACCCGCCCCGGACCGGAAGGAGCACCCACCCGATGACCACCTACCGGATCGGCCAGATCGTCCCGAGTTCCAACGTCACCATGGAGACCGAGGTCCCCGCGCTGCTGCGGGCCCGCGAGGCGGTCGCGCCCGAGCGGTTCACCTTCCACTCCAGCCGGATGCGGATGACCAGGGTCACCCCCGAGCAACTGCGGGCCATGGACGGCGAGTCCGACCGCTGCGCCGCCGAGCTGTCGGACGCCCGGGTGGATGTGATCGGCTACGCCTGCCTGGTCGCCGTGATGGCCACCGGCCCCGGCTACCACCGCCAGGCCGAGCGGCGGCTGCACCTGCGCACCGTCCGGAACGGCGCCCCCGCGCCCGTGGTCACCAGCGCCGGCGCGCTCGTCGCCGGGCTGCACGAACTCGGGGCCGCGAAGGTCGCGATGGTCACCCCGTACCTGCGCCCGCTGGCCCGCACGGTGGTCGAGTACCTCGCCGCGGAGGGCATCGAGGTGCTCGACCACGCCGCCCTGGAGATCGCCGACAACCTCGACGTGGCCGCCCACGACCCGGCCCGGCTCCCCGCGATCGCCCGCGCGCTCGCGTACACCGAGGCGGACGCCGTGGTGCTCTCGGCCTGCGTGCAGATGCCGTCCCTGTCCGCCGTCGAGGAGGCCGAGCAGCAGCTGGGCAAGCCGGTGATCTCGGCCGCGGTCTGCACCGCCCACCAGCTCCTGCGGGCCCTCGGCCTGCCCGCCTTCGCGCCCGGGGCCGGGCACCTGCTCTCCGGCGCCTACGCGTAGCGGGTGTGTCCGGCGGCACCGGTCGCAAGCGCGGGGCCGGTCGCCGGACACCCCTTGGCAGACCCGCTCCGCCGTTCCCGCCCGATCGGCGGAGACGGCGAAGACCGGCAAGACACCGCCCAGGACCCGCAGCCTCGTTATGATCGCCACCAGTCGCCGGGGAGGAGGGCCCGCGCATGTCCGAGCACACACCCCGGCCGAGCTCCCTGATCCACACCGTCTACGGCGAGTTCGTCCGCCGCCTCGGCGGCTGGATATCCATCGCCGACCTGATCGCCCTGCTGGCCGAACTGGACGTCGACGGCCCGGCCGTCCGCTCGGCGACCTCCCGGCTGAAGAAGGCCGGCACCCTGCTCCAGGAGCGCCGCGGGGGGACGGGGTACCGGCTCGCCGGGGCGATGGAGCCGGTCTTCGAGGAGGGCGACCGGCGGATCTTCCACAGCCTGGAGCCCGCCGTGCTCGCCGACGGCTGGGTGGTGGCGGTCTTCTCGGTGCCCGAGTCCGCCCGCGCCCACCGCCACCAGCTGCGCTCGCGGCTGAGCTGGCTCGGCTTCGGCAACGCCGCCCCCGGGGTCTGGCTGGCGCCCGCCCGGCTGCTGCCGGACGCCCGTCGGCTGCTGGACCGGCTCGGGCTGAGCGCCTACGTCCACCTGTTCCTCTCCGCCGAGTACGCCGGCTTCGCCGATCCCCGTACCGCGGTGGCGGGCTGGTGGGACCTCCCCGCGATCGAGGCGCAGTACGCGGCCTTCTCCGACGCCTGGCGCCCGGCCGCCGAGAAGCTGCGCGGACGGCCCTCGATCGATCCGGCCGAGGCGTTCCGCGACTACGTGTCGATGCTCACCCGGTGGCGCCGGCTGCCGTACCTCGACCCCGGGCTGCCGGCGCAGCTGCTGCCCGCCGACTGGAACGCGGTGCCGGCCCGCGCGGTGTTCACCGAGTTGCACGGACTACTCGCCGAGCCCAGCCTTCGGTACGTGGAGAAGGTCACCGGGCTGTCCCGTTCCCAGGAGCCGCGATGACCGACCCCGCCCCCGCCGACCTGCTGATCCGCGCCGCCGCCGTGCACACCCTGGTGCCCGGCGAGCCGCCCCGCCGGGCGCTCGCCGTCACCGGCGGGCGGATCACCGCCCTCTCCCCCGCGCCCGACGGGCTGGACGCCCTGATCGGCCCGGGCACCGAGGTGCTGGACGCCCCGGGCTCGACCGTGCTGCCCGCCTTCGACGACACCCACACCCATCTGATCCTGGCCGGGCACAGCGTCCACGGCGTGCCGGTGCACCGGGCCCGCGATCTCGCCGGGTTCCTCGACCTGATCCGCGAGCGCGCCGCCCGCACCCCCGCCGGGGAGTGGATCCACACCACGGTCAACTGGCAGGAGATCCTGCTGGCCGAGCAACGGATGCCCACCACCGGGGAGTTGGACACGGCCACCGCCGACCACCCGGTCCTGGTGCGCCGCGGCGCGTACAACATGGTGCTGAACTCGGCGGCGCTGCGGCTGGCCGGGATCACCGAGGCCACCGAGGCGCCGCCGGGCGGTGTGATCGAGCGCGACGAGCGGGGCCGGCTCACCGGGCGGCTGATCAACCGGGCGGTCGAGCTGGTCGAGCGGGTGGTGCCGCGCCCCTCCCTCACGGAGCGGATCGAGGGCCTGCGCGCCGCCTCCGCCGATTTCGCCGCCACCGGGATCGGCACCGTCCGCGACTGCCTGGTGCCGGCCGAGGACCTCGACGTGCTGGACGCCGCCCGGGCCGAGGGCGCGCTGGCCGTCCGCGTCCGGGCGCTGGTCTCCGGCTTCGCCGCCCGGACACCGGAGCAGGTGGACGCACTGCTGGACCGGATGGACGACTGGCGGGCCGCCGGCCGGGACGACGACCGACTGCGGCTCTGGGGCGTCAAGTTCGGCATCGACGGAGGTTTCGAGGCGGCCGCGGTGGAGGAACCGTACCGGGGGCAGCCGTGTTACCACGGCCGGCTGCTCTGGGAGCCGGCCGAGCTGCTCGCGGCGGTGGAACGGGTGGTCGGGCGGGGCCGGCGGGTGGGCGTGCACGCCTGGGGTGACCGTGGACTGCGCGTCCTGCTGGACGTCTTCGATCAGGTGGTCGCCCGCCACCCCGGCCTGCCGCCCGGCACGCTGGTGGTCGAGCACGGCGGTCTGGCCCGGCCGGAGCTGCGGGCCCGGGCGATCGCCCTCGGCATCCCGGTGACGGTCCAGCACCCGCTGCTGCACGACGGCGCGCTCACCCAGCAGCGGGCCTGGGGCGAGGAGCGCACCGCCGCGGTCTTCCCGCTGCGCGAGTGGCTGGACGAGGGCGCGCTGATCACCGGCGGCTCGGACTTCCCGGTCGGCCCGTACGGCGCGATGGTGTCGGTGTGGGGCATGACCACCCGTGGCACAACGGCCGGGGTGGTCGGCCCGGAGCACGCGATCGGCCGGTCCGAGGCGGTCGCACTGCACACCGTGAACGCGGCCCGGCTGACCGGCGAGAGTGCGGTGCGCGGCAGCCTGCGGCCGGGGGCGTTCGCCGACCTCACGGTGTGGCCGGTCGATCCGCTGGACTGCCCGGTGGACGCGCTGCGCGAGCTGCGGCCCACCCGGACGATCGTCGACGGGCGGACCACCCACCGGAGTTGACGGCCCGTCAGGCTGCCGCGAGCTCCCGCAGGTCGATGCCGCGGTGCAGCGCGCGCAGGTCCTCGTGCAGCGTGGACGGCGGGACGGTGAGCACCCCGCAGCGGGCCCGGCTCAGGCAGCGCCGGGTGACCGAGCGGCGCGCCAGCCTGCGCAGCCCGACCCGCAGGCCGCCCTGCTCGCCGGTGCTGACCACCAGCAGGTCTCCCGGACGGTCGGCGAGCCCGGTCAGCACCGCCGCGGCCTCGCCGCGCACGACCAGCGGCCGCACCGGCACGCCGATCGGCAGGCCGCCGAAGGCCTGCTCCAGCACGTCCGCCATCCGCGCCTCGGCGAGCTCCTGCCAGGCGCGCAGCAGCGGCGGGCAGGGCCGGGCGCGGTAGCTGCGCTCGCCACCGACCGGCGTCCAGGCGAGCACCGGCACCAGGACGGCCTGCCGGGCCCGAGCCTCCTCGGCCGCCCGGTGCAGGGCCGTCAGGCTGTGCAGTGAACCGCTGACTCCGACGATGACGCGGGCGCCGTCCGACATGATCCTTCACTTTCCGATGTCAAAGCTCTTCAATGTCTGCGATTAGGCTGCCACATTCCCGGTTTGACCTGCAAATCGAAGGCATTCACTGAATATTACCTTGCATAGCCCGGCATATTCATGCCCTGACCCGGCCCACCCTGACCCGAACCGCCCCGGTCCGACCCGCCCTGACCCCGGCCGTCCTGATCCCGGCCGTCCATCGGGCGGACCTCCTGGAGCAGCCCCCAGGTGAAGTCGGCCTCGCACGGACGCGGCCGCCCGTCGGCGTCCGGTGCCGCGAAGTCCAGCCGGAACCTGGTCGGCGCGCTCCCCTCGCGCGGCACGGCCGGCGGGAACGCGGCCCCGACGTCACCCACCACACAGCTCCACGGCGCGAGGTCGGCCAGGGTGCGCAGCGCGGGGGCCGGCGCATCCGCCGCCCGCACCAGCCACTCGTTGAGCAGCGGCCCGCCGATCTCCGCCGGGCCGAGCAGGATCTCGAAGCGCAGCTCGGGCCAGAGCGGCAGCGTCCACTGCCGGGCGACACAGGCGAGGTCCCCGATCCGGCGCGGGGCGCTCGCCTCGGCCGGCCCGAGCACGGCGGCGTAGCGGGCGGCGCCGCGCGGGAACCGAGGGGCGCGGACCATCGCCTGCCAGCGCTTGTTGGCCTCGCGCATCGACGCCCGGGTGGCGCCGAGCCGACGCACCGCCTCCTCGACCAGCCCGGGCTGGAAGTCGGCCATCCTGCGCAGCAGTACCAGCTGGAACTCGGTGACCCCGAAGCCGTTGATCGCCATACCCGCAGCCTAGAACTCGAATATTCGAGCATGCGTTCGAACGAAGGCGTACGCTGGTCCCATGCACGGCACCGTCCACCTCCAGCCCTCGCTGTTCGACGACACGGAGCCCGGCGGCATCCGCCTCGGCCCGCTCGACGGCCTGCGACGGCAGCCGCTCGGCGACGGCGCCTGGCTGGACCTGCTCCCCGGCTGGCTGCACGGGGCGGACGAGCTGTTCGAACAGCTGGCCGCCACCGTGCCCTGGCGGGCCGAACGCCGCGAGATGTACGAGCGGACGGTCGACGTCCCGCGCCTGCTGGCCTCCTACCCGGCGCACGCCGAACCGCCCCACCCGGTGCTCGGCCTGGCCCGGGCGGAGCTGAGCCGGCACTACGCCCAGGAACTGGGCGAGCCCTTCCAGACCCTCGGGCTCTGCTACTACCGGGACGGCCGGGACAGCGTGGCCTGGCACGGCGACCGGATCGGGCGCGGCGCCCGCGAGGACACCATGGTGGCGATCCTCTCCGTCGGCGAGCCGCGCACCCTGGCGCTGCGGCCCCGCTCCGGCGGCCCGGCGGTCGTCCGCCACCCGCTCGGCCACGGGGACCTGGTGGTGATGGGCGGCTCCTGCCAGCGCACCTGGGAGCACGCGATCCCCAAGACGGCCCGCCCGGTGGGCCCGCGGATCAGCATCCAGTTCCGGCCGCACGGGGTGTCCTGAGACGTGCCTGCGGGCACCCCGCTTGCCGCCCACCCGCCGGGCGCGGAGGCTGGCGGGTGGGGCCGGTGGCGCTCGGCGCGCCGGGCACCGAAACGCCGGGCCCACCAGGAGGGCCGCATGCCGAAGCCGGGCAGCTACCACGCCGGGGTCCCGTGCTGGGTCGTGCTCACGACGCCGGACCCGGGCCGGGCGCATGCCTTCTACGGCGCCCTGTTCGGCTGGGAGTTCGTCCCGACCGCCCCCACCGAGGCGGTGGCCACCCGGTACGGCGCCCAGGTCGCGGCCGTCGAACGGGCACTGCCGGCCGAACCGCCCGCCTGGACCACCTTCCTCGCCTGCCCGGACCCGCTGCGCACCGCCACCGCCGTCCGGGCCGCCAGCGGGCGCCTCGCCCGTGAGCCGTACGAGGTGCCCGAGCAGGGCCGTGCCGCGCTCGCCGTCGACCCGCTCGGCGCCCGCTTCGGGCTCTGGCGGGCCGGCACCATCGACGGCGCGGGCCTGGTCGACGAGCCGGGCGCGCTCGCCTGGAACGAGCACCTCTCCTCCGACCCCGACGCCGCCCGGGCGTTCTACCGCCGGGTCTTCGGCTACACCTACGACCGGCCGCGGGCGGGCCACGCCCTCGCCCGGGTGGGCGGCCTGCCCGCGTGCAGCATCGGCCCCTCCCGCCCCGGCCGGGGCGCGGGCGCGCGCTGGCTGGTCCACTTCGCGACCGAGGACACCGACCGCACCGCCGACCGGCTGCGCGCCCTCGGCGGCACGGTCCTCTCCGGGCCGGCTCCGGCGCCGTACGGCCGCGCCGCGCTGGTCAGGGACGACGCCGGCGCGGAGTTCGTGCTCGTCGCCGTCCCGTCCCACGGCTCCGCGGCGGTGGCCTGAGCCCGGGCCGCCGACGCCTGCGGCCCCACTGCCCCGGAGCCGGCGCCATCCCTTCCGATCAGTCAACTTGCCTCGGTGGCAAGATGGTTCAGTGCGGTCACCGGCGCCCAGGACGATCGGCCCCGCCCGGCCCGCTGTCCGTTGCGACCGCTACCGTGCTGGCATGAGTTCCTTCCTGAGCGCATACCTGGTCGACCCCGCGGAGCTCCGCGCCCGCGTCGGCAGCCGCAACGACGGGGCGGTCGACGAGGCCCTCGCGTACTTCGGCCCGTCCCTGGACAGGTCCGACGAGTACTTCGCCGACGAGATCGCCCAGGGCGCTCCGACCGCCCGGGAGGCCCTGCGCGCCGTGGTGCACGGCGGGCCCTTCGCCGCGGACGAGGACCACGCCTTCCAGTACGGCTACGCCTACCGGCGGCTGTGCTGGCTGGTCGGGCAGCCCCTGGAGGTCGACTCCTTCGGCCCGTTCCGGGGCGACTGGCTGGAGGTCGTGGACGGGGGCCTGAAGGCGTACGGGATCACCGCCGTCTCGGTCGCGGAGTTCCGGTACGGCGGCCTGCCCGACGGACTGCCCCACTGCGACGTGCCCTCCTGCAGCACCTGGTCGGCCGAGGACTGCCGGACGGCGCTGGACCAGTTCGAGCGGGCCGAGCGCGAAGGCCGCACCCCCGTGCCGGAACGCGAGGTGGCCGAGGCCGTGGCGGAGGTCGCCGGCTGGCTCCGGCTCGCGCAGCGCTGGAGGGACGGTCAGATCGTCGGCTTCGTCTCCTGAGCCGAACGGCCACGGCCGTCGGCATGGGCCCGGACCGCCGCGGGAACCGGACGGCCGCGGTCCTCCGACGGCTGCGAGCATCTGACGGCCGCGGTCCTCTGACGGCTGCGAGCATCTGACGGCCGCGGTCCTCTGACGGCCGCGGGAGTCCCGGCCGACGGCGGGGACTCCCGGGTGCGCGGCCCTCGGCCGACGTCAGTCCTTCACCGCGCCGGCCAACCCGGAGACCAGCCTGCGCTGCACCGCGATGAAGAAGATCAGCACCGGCACGGTCATCAGCGTGGACGCCGCCATGATGCCGCCCCAGTCGTTCTCGTCCGGCTTGAAGAAGACCAGCAACGCCGAGGGGAGCGTCTGGTTCTGGGTGGCGCTGATGATGAAGGTCTTGGCGAAGACGAAGTCGTTCCACGCCGCGATGAAGGAGAACACGCTGGTCGCGGCGAGGCCGGGTGCCACCAGCGGCAGCAGGATCCGCCACAGGATGCGGGTCCGGCCGGCCCCGTCGATCTGCGCCGCCTCCTCGATCGAGACCGGGACGGCCGCGACGAAGCCGCGCATCATCCAGATCCCGAACGGCAGCGAGAACGCCAGCTGCACCAGGACCAGCGAGGCCAGGGTGTTCAGC
The DNA here is from genome assembly GCF_053598415.1 of Kitasatospora sp. NPDC001132. NCBI lineage: Bacteria > Bacillati > Actinomycetota > Actinomycetes > Kitasatosporales > Streptomycetaceae > Kitasatospora > Kitasatospora sp. NPDC001132. Next base: position 195,154 of record NZ_JBSFKF010000002.1, read on the forward strand.
CCGATGCCCGGGGCGAACCGGCCGGCGTCGCGGAACATGAAGAACAGCGGGATGGTCAGCGCCTCGACCGGGATCATCTGGGCGATCAGGAACATCACCATGATGGTGGTGCGGAACCTGAACCGGAACCTGGTCACGGCCACCGCCGCCAGGAAGACCACGACCGCCGACAGCACCACCACCGACAGCGCCACCACCAGGCTGTTCGCGAAGTAGCGGCCGAAGCCGTCCACGCTGAGCACCTGACGGAAGCTGTCCAGCGTGGGGTGGGCGGTCCACGGCCTGGGGTCGAGCGACTGGATCTCGCCCTTGGGCTTGAAGGCCGAGAGCACCATCCAGAAGATCGGGAAGGCGGTGACCACGGCCAGCACGATCGCGCCGGTGTCGGCGGCCAGCCGCCACCGGCCCCGGATGTTCCGGCGGCCACCGACGGACCTGGCCGATGCCGGCGTGGGCGTCGGCGCCGACGCTGGCGCCGATGCCGGCGCAGCGGCGGGGAGGGAGTTCGCCGGGCTCACAGTTCGTTCCCCGTCCGTCGCAGCGTGCGGATGTACAGGACCGTCGGGATCACCAGGATCAGCAGCATGATCACGCCGATCGCCGCGCCCAGCCCGTACTGCGAGGAGGCGAACGCCTTCTGGTACGCGTACACGTTGAGCACCAGGTTCTGGCCGGCGATGCCGCCGCCCTCGGTCATCACGTAGATCTGGGTGTAGACCTTGAAGTCCCAGATCACCGACTGGATCACCACGACCGTCAGGATCGGCCGCAGCATCGGCGCGGTGATCCGGCGGAAGGTCGTCCAGGTGCCGGCGCCGTCCAGGGCGGCCGCCTCCAGGATCTCCTCCGGGATGGCACGGATGCCCGCGTAGAGGGTGACCATCACGAACGGGTAGGAGTGCCACACCACCACGGCGCCGACGACCAGGAACGCCGTCCACTTGTCGTAGAACCAGTTGAACTCGTGGAAGCCGGAGAGCCCGAGCCCCTCCAGGGTGTGGTTGACCAGGCCGAGGTTGGTGTCGAACAGGAAGCTCCACACCGTCGAACCGGTCATCGCCGGCGCCGCCCAGGCGGCCATCGCCGCGGTGGTCAGCACCAGCCGCGGCCACCGGCCGACCCTGGTGAGCAGCACCGCGAGGGTGGCGCCGACGGCCAGGGTGGCGACCACGCAGAACGCGGCGAAGCCGATGGTCTGGACGAGCACCGTCCAGAACTGCTCGTCCTCCAGGATCCTCGTGTAGTTGCCGAAGCCGACGAAGGAGGTCGGGGCGCCGCCGGAGGCCTGGGCCTGCCCGAAGTCCAGGACGGACAGCAGGCCGAGCTGGTAGATCGGGTAGGCGACCAGCGGGATCAGGACGACCGCGGCCGGCAGGAGCAGCAGCAGCGGGGGCGGCCGGCGCCGGCCGCCCGGGGGTGCGGCCGGCGCCCTGCCCCCACGGCGCCGCTGCGGGGAAGGCGGCGCCGGGGCGGTCGGGGTGGATACGGACACGTGCGGGACCTGCTCTCTGAGGCGAACCGGGAGGGGGCCGTCAGTGCGCGGCGAAGGCCGAGGAGATCTGCGCGGCGGCGTCGGCCGAGGCCTTGGCCACGTCCGCCTTGCCGGTGACGACCTGCTGGAGCATCGTCGGGATCACCGACTGGGCGTCGATCTGCGCCCACGCCTGGTCGAGCGGGACGAACTTCGTGCCGGCCGCGATGGTGTCGGTGAAGGGCTTCAGGAACGTGTCCTTCGCCGCGACCCTGCCGCTGACGGACTTGAGCGTCGGCAGGTTGCCCATCGCGTCGTACATCTGCTCCTGGTACCCGGGGCCCGCCAGCAGCTGCGCGAACTCGACCGCCAGCGTGCGGTGCTTGGCCGCCTTCATCACGCCCAGGTTGTTGCCGCCGGCGAAGGCCGGGGCGATCGAGCCGGGCTTCTCGCCGGGCAGCGGCACCACGCCGTACCTGCCCTTGACCGCGCCCGCGTCCACCTTGCTGCGGGCGGAGTTGGGCATCAGCGCCATCGCGGACTTGCCGGCCGCGAACAGGTCGATGATCTTGCCGCCGGTCAGGTCCGCGCACTGCTGGGCGGGGCAGCCGTCCGGGCCGAACAGGTCGGTGTAGCGCTTGATGCCGGCCTGCGAGGCGGGCGAGTCGATCGCCGCCTTGAACGTGGAGCCGTCCTTGGCGGCGATGTCGCCGCCCGCGTCCCAGACGAAGGGCAGCGCGCCGAAGGTGTACTTGCCGCCGACGGCGATGCCGAAGGTGTCCGGGTGCGCGGCGTGGACCTTCTGGTTGGCGGCGACCAGCTCGGCGTACGAGGTCGGCGGGGTGAGGCCGGCCTCGGTGAACAGGTCGGTGCGGTAGTACAGCGCGCGCACGCCGACCCACCAGGGCAGGCCGTAGGTCTTTCCGTCGACGACGGCGGTCCTGGCGATCGCCGGGTCGAGGTCCCCCTTGTCCTGCCACCTGTCCAGGTCGGCGGAGATGTCGGCGAGGCCGCCGGCGGCGACGTAGCCGGGCAGGTCGGTGTTGCCGAACTCGACCAGGTCGGGGGCGCTGTTCGGGTCGTTGAACGCGCCCTTCATCTTGGCCGCACGGGCCGAGGCGTCGGTGTCGATGTAGCTGACGTTGACGGTGACGCCCTGGTGGGAGGCCTGGAACTCGGTCACGGCCTTGGCGATCACGGCCTCCTTGGCCGCGTTGCCCGCCTCGCTGTACAGCCAGACCTGCAGCGTGCCGGTCCGGTCGTCGGCGGCCTTGCCGCCCACCGACGAGGCGGTGCCGGGGGCACAGGCGGTGGCGGCCAGGCAGCCGGCGGCGAGCACGACGGCCGCGGCGGTCCGTCCGATGAGTCGCATGGTGGAGACCTCCCCTCCCGACAGCTGCCGCCGAGACGTCCGCCGCCGGGGACGGGCACGTCGAAGCAGGCCCTGACCGGGGCCGATGGTGGGTGAAGTGGTGGGGGTACGGCAGGGTGCAGCGCTCGGGTGGGGCGACGTCGCCTGCTCGATGGCAGGGACGTTAGGCGGGGGCGATCGGCGCCAACAAGGGGGAGTTGGCGAAAGTTTTGCACTGCACAACGTTGTGTCGAGGATGCGGCGATCCGGCCGCGAACGGGTACGTTCTGACCACCGCCGCCGACCAGCGGGGGAACACCGCCGGAACAACACCAGGGAACGGACCCATGACGGAGACGGCGCCCAAGAAATCCGCGACCGAACGCAACCAGTCCTCCTCGCTGCGCCGCGCGCTCGCCGTCCTCGGCTACGTCCGCGACCACGGCGACGGGCGCGGCGTCCCGCTCGCCCAGCTCGCCGACGGACTCGGCCTCAACAAGAGCACCGTGCTGCGGCTGGCGGGCCCCCTGCTGGACGAGCACCTCCTCGACCGGGACCGCGAGACCGGCTGGTTCCGGCTCGGCCACGGTTCGCTGCGGCTCGGTCAGGCCTACCTGACCACCCTCGACCTGCGCAGCGTCGCCGCCGAGCACCTGCGCCGGCTCCAGCGCGAGGCGGGCGAGACCGTCCACCTGACCGTCTGGCAGGCCCCCGGCATCGTCTACCTGGACAAGGTCGAGGACGAGACCAACGTCCGGATGGCGTCCCGGGTCGGCAGCCGGGCCCCCGCCTACTGCACCGCCACCGGGAAGGCGATCCTCGCCTGGCTGCCCGAGGAGGCCGTCGCCGAGGTGGTCGAGGCCGGCCTGCGCCCGGTGACGGCCTGGACCATCGCCGACGAGCCCCGGCTGCGCGCCGACCTGGCCCGGATCCGCGCCCGCGGCTACTCGATCGACGACAGGGAGAACGAGCCCGAGGTCCGCTGCGTCGCCGCCCCGATCTTCGACCACACCGGCGAGGTCACCGCCGCCCTGTCCGTCTCCGGTCTCACCTCACGGATGACCGCCGCCCGGGTCCGCGCCCTCGGGCCGGTCGTCGCCCAGGTCGGCCTGCGGATCTCCCGCGAGCTGGGCTCCGACCGCCAGCCGTCCTGATTCCGTCTCCTCCCGGAAACGCGGACGGGGCCCGGCGCCGATTCCTCGGCACCGGACCCCGTCCGATCCGGAGCGCCAGGCCCGGGTCGCACGGACTCTCCCTACTGAAAGTAGGGCGTGCTCTGGTAGCACCACTGACGCCTGGCGAGGAATCACTCCCTCGCGACGAGAAGTACAGTAGCAGCCCCGTGATCATTCACCGAATCGGAGAGGAACCCCGGATGACGGGCACTCGGCTCGAGGTGGTTCCGTACACCGCCGGGCGGCTGATGGACGTCCGCGTTCCGGCCGCCGGCGCCACCTGGGCGGCCGGGCTGTCCTAGGGATTGCCGGAGACGCTCCGGCTGCGGTTCCCCGCCGCCGACTCCCTGAACCCGTGGCCACGTCGGAGGGCCTCCAGATCCCGCTGCAACGGCGGCTGCGGGACGGCCAGGACGGGGCAGGTGGCGTGCCGGACGCAGTAGGCGGCGACCGAGGGGTGCACCAGTCGGGCGAGAGGGCCGCGCTGCCGTCCGGCGCCGAGGACGAGCAGGTCCCCGGGCCGGTCGGCGCACCGCACCAGGGTGTGGCCGGTGTCGCCGCGGACGGCCTGGCAGCGCAGCCGGACGCCCGCGTGGCGGCCGGCGAAGGCCTCGTCGAGGGCCTGCCGCAGCCGGGCCACGGCGGCGTCGCGGCCGGCGTCGACCACCGGCGGGCACGGGGTGCGGCGGTAGCCGAGTTCGTCGCCGGGCGGGGTCCAGCAGAGCACCCCCAGCACCTCGGCGTCCGTCCGGCGGGCCTCGGCCACCGCGTGGTGCAGCGCGGCGAGGCTGCCGAGCGAGCCGCTGACGCCGACCACGATCCGGCGCTCGTCCGCACCACTGTCCCTCATGGCCCCGCTCCCGCCTCTCCGTCCGCCCGCGCGTCCTGGTGCCCGGCCGCCCGTGCACCGGACCGCGCCGATTCCACCCCAGCAAAGCGGCCCGCACCCCCGCGGCTCCGGCCCGTTGACACGGCTCTGACGCGGCGGCCGCGCTTCCGTACGCGTCCCTGATGCCTGTGCGCGCTCCGGTACAGCGCGTGCTCAGGCCTGCGGCGGCTCCGCCTCCCAGAGGTCCGCGAACATCCGGTCCAGGTGCTCCTCACCGATCGGCGGGACCGGCAGCGGATGGGCGGCCCGGGCGCGGAAGCCGTCGAGCAGGAGCGCGAGGTAGCGGCGCCAGAGGTCGGGCCGCAGCTCGGTGGCGGCGGGCAGGGCGCGGCAGAGCGGGCCGAGGAGGAAGAGCAGGTCCATGGTCACCACGTCGCGGCGCATGGTGCCCTGGTCCTGGGCGCGGGCGATCAGGGCGCCGACGGTGGCGGCGTGCCGGCGGCTGATCTCGGTCATTCCGGGGATGGTCGGGATGGCCTGGGTGACCAGGTCGTTGATGCCCCGGTCGGCGGCGACCAGTTCGAAGATCCGCCCGAAGTACCGTTCGAGGCCGCTCCAGGCGTCCTCGGCGGCGAGCGCCTCCTCGCCCGCGGCGGCCAGTCCGCCCCCGGCGTCCGCGAACACCTCGCCGACCAGCGCCTCGCGGGTGGGGAAGTGCCGGTACAGGGTGGCGTTGCCGACCCCGGCCTCCCTGGCGATCTGGTCCAACGGCACGTCCAGGCCGTGCCGGGAGAACATGTCGCGGGCGGCGGCGAGCAGCAGGTCACGGTTGCGCTGCGCGTCCCGCCGGAGCCGCCCCGGGGGGTTCGCGCTGCTCGGTGGTGCCATGCCCCCGACCCTAGGGCGTGTCCGACGATCCGCGCCAGGCGGGGCCGCCCACCACGCTCGCGGGTACCGCCCGCCACACTCGCGGGTACCGCCCACCACGCCGACCGGGGCCCTCAACTACCCTCTGGGGTCGGCACGATCCACGGAACGCGGACGCCAAGGGGGCGGCAGGACGATGGCCACGGTGACGGAGCTGCGGTACTACCCGGTGAAGGGGTGCGCCGCAGTGGCGGCCGCGCAGGCGGAGCTCACCCCGGCGGGGCTGGCCCACGACCGGGCGTTCATGGTGGTGGACGAGGAGGGCGTGTTCCGCTCCCAGCGCCTGGATCCGGCGCTGGCCACCGTCCGCCCGACGGTGGCGCAGGACGGCCGCACGCTGACGCTGGCCGCCGCGGGGGTGGAGCCGGTGTCGGTCGCGGTGGACGCCGAGGGCCCGCGCCGCCCGGTGCGGCTGTTCAAGCTGCCGCTCCTCGGCATCGACCAGGGCGAGGAGGCCGCCGGCTGGCTCTCCGAGGTGCTGGGTGCGCGCAGCCGGCTGGTCCGGGTGCCGCCGGAGCACGACCGGGTGACCGACGGACTGGTCCCGGGCACCTCGGGCTACGCGGACAGCTGCGCCGTGCACATGCTGTCGCGCGCCTCGCTGGAGCGCTTCGACGAGCTCTCCGGTGCCCGGCCGATGCCGATGGACCGGTTCCGCCCGAACGTGGTGGTGGACGGCTGGAGCGAGCCGCACACCGAGGACCTGGTCCGCCGGGTCGAGGTGGGCGGGGCCGAACTGGGCTACGCCAAGCTGGCGATCCGCTGCGCGGTGACGCTGGTGGACCAGGACCGCGGCACCAAGGCCGGCCCGGAGCCGCTGCGCACGCTGGCCCGGTACCGCCGGGCGGCGGCCGGCGGGGTGGCGTTCGGCAGCAAGTTCGCGGTGCTGCGGCCCGGCACGCTGCGGGTCGGGGACGAGCTGACGGTGGGGGCCTGGGGGCCGTCCGAGCTCTGAACCCGGCCACGGCTGCCGCGCTGCTGCGGCAGTCGCGGCCGGGTGGCGGGAACTCAGCAGGTCTGGTCGATCAGGGAGAACGTGGCGTAGTGGTCGCCGGTGTAGTAGTCCTCCTGGTAGGCCTGGCCGGTCACGATCCGGCGGGCGCCGCGGGTCGGGGAGCCCGGGGTGACGACGGTGTACTCGTGGTAGTAGCCGTAGGACTCACTGGGCAGGACGCCCTCCCGGTTCTGGAAGACGACGCCGTCCTGGGAGTAGGGGAACGGCCCGTCGGAGGCGATCAGGTCGAGGGTGTCGGTGGCCTGCGGCGGGAGGGCGGAGAGGCAGACCGAGCCGCTCACGTCGGCGTGCGCGTCGGTGGCGACGGCGACCGGGGCGAGGGTCATCAGGGCGACGGCGGTGATGGCGGCGGCGCGGGACTTCCACGCGCGTAGAGGGCGAGTCATGTCCACCAGTGTGGCGAGACACCGTCAACTCCGGAAGCTTTCGGGGAAACTATTAACCAGCGAGTAACTACCCTTTACCCAAGGGGACTTGAGCCGTACGCACGCTGCCTCGGCCGACTCTCGAACCGACTGCGGAACGTCCGCGAACCGCCCGCCCGACGCAGGGGCCGACCGTCGTCGAACGGGCGCCGAGGCCGTCCCGCGCGCCCGATCCGGCCCTCGCCGCGCCCCGACCGCACCGCATAGAGTGACGGATCACGGCGGGCCGGACGATCTCTGACGGGGTGGACATGGGTACGGGCTCGGGCACGGCACTGACGGCCCACCAGTTGATCGGCCTGCTGGTCGACCCGGGCGGCTTCCGCGGCTGGGACGAGCCGCCGGCCGTCGACCGGGCCGACCCCCGCTACCGGGCCTCGCTCGACCGCGCCCGCGAGCGCACCGGCCTGGACGAGGCGGTCCTCACCGGCGTCGGCCTGATCGACGGCCGGCCGGTCGCCCTGGTCGCCTCCGAGTTCGGCTTCCTCGGCGGCTCGATCGGCGTCGCCACCGCCGAGCGGATCACCCGCGCCGTCGAACGCGCCACCGCCGAGCGGCTGCCGCTGCTCGCCCTGCCGGTCTCCGGCGGGACGCGGATGCAGGAGGGCTCCGCGGCCTTCCTCTGCATGCTGCGGATCACCGCCGCCGTCCAGACCCACCGCGCCGCCGGCCTCCCCTACCTCACCTACCTGCGCAACCCCACCATGGGCGGGGTCTTCGCCTCCTGGGGCACGCTCGGGCAACTGGTCCTCGCCGAGCCGGGCGCCCGGCTCGGCTTCCTCGGCCCGCGCGTGTACGAGGAACTGCGCGGCGTGGAGCTGCCGCCGGACGTCCAGCGGGCCGAGACGCTCGCCGGCCAGGGGCTGGTGGACGCCGTCGTCCCGCCGCAGGAGCTGCGCGAGCTGCTCCGCCGCACGCTCGCCGTCCTCGCCGCCACACCGCCCTCCCCTCCTACTGCGCCACCGTCTCCCACGGCAGCGGTGTCCCCCGCTACGGACCCCGCGCGCACGCCGGGAGACCCCGACGCCTGGGACTCCGTCCGCCGCACCCGTCGCCCGGACCGCCCGGGCACCCGCGAGCTGCTGCGGCACACCACCGAGGAACTCGTCCTGCTGGACGCCCCCGGCGGCCGTGACGGCGCGCTGGTCCGGGCGCTGGCCGTGCTCGGCGGGCGGCCCGTCCTGGTCGTCGGCCAGCAGCGCCGGACCCCGGAGCACGATCGCCCCTTCACCGCCGCCGACCTGCGGGCCGTACGGCGCACCGCCCACCTGGCCGAGCAACTCGGGCTGCCGCTGGTCACCGTGGTGGACACGGCGGGCGCCGAGCTGTCCGCCGCGGCCGAGCTGGAGGGCATCGCGGTGGAGATCGCCCACTGCCTGACCACCCTGCTCGCACTGCGCACGCCCGTCCTGGCCGTGCTGCTCGGCCAGGGCTCGGGCGGCGGGGCGCTCGCCCTGCTCCCGGCGGACCGGGTGATCGCCGCCGAGCACGCCTGGCTGGCGCCGCTGCCGCCGGAGGGCGCCTCGGCGATCGTCCACCGGGACGGCGCCCACGCCGCCGAGCTGGCCCGCTCCCAGGGGATCGGGGCGCGCCATTTGGCCGAGGTCGGGCTGGTCGACGAGGTGGTCCCGGAGCTGCCGGACGCCGCCGAGGAACCGGAGGCCTTCTGCACCCGGCTCGGGCAGGCGGTCGGTGCGGCGCTCGGCACCCTGGCGGCGGCCACCGAGGCGGACCGGCTCGCGGCCCGCGCCCTCCGGCACCGGCGGCTGGGCGACCTGCGCTGAGGAGGGCGTCCTGACCACCGCCGTGTGGCGCGCCGGCCTCGGGGTGACGGTGTGGCGCCGGTCTCAGCGCCGGGTTGATCGTCTGTACCCACCGTGCCGCGCCCGGGCCGGGGCGTGACGCCCACCGGGCCCCGCACGGTGAGTGCGCTCACACGTGATCAACCACCACGACGGGTGGTAGTAGAGGCCTCCGGGGCGCCCGCGCCGCCCCACACCCCCCGCGTTCGCGCAGCTCAGCGCCGCCCGGCGGGCCCCGCGCGAGCGCGCTTTCGAATCCATGGCCGGCCGTTCCGGTACGACCGGGAGTCGTACCGAGGGGGTCTTGGCGACGGCCCGCCCGGTCTGCCAACAATGGCTCCGTCGTCAGCCGCACCGGCTCCTGTCCCACCGGTGAACGGCTTGCCGCCGATTCACGCCCCGTGACCTTTCCGGCCCCTGTTCGGCCGTGGTCCTGGGCGGGGAGTGATTCGGCCCAACCCGATTGAGGTCCTTTTCTTCATGCCCGCTTTCAAGCTCCGTAAGCGCACCTCCGCCGCGATTCTCGCCGGCGCCGCCGGTCTGACCGCCCTGGGCGCGGGTGTCATGCCCGCCACCGCGAACGCCGCCACCGCCTCCCCGCAGGCGATCGCCGCCCAGATCGTGCCGGCCAACCAGCTGGCGTCGTTCAGCCAGATCATCGCCCACGAGTCGAGCTGGAACGTGACCGCGACCAACCCGAGCTCGGGCGCGTACGGCCTGGCTCAGGCGCTGCCGGGCTCCAAGATGGCCTCGCACGGCTCGGACTGGAGGACCAACCCGACCACCCAGATCAAGTGGGCGCTGGACTACATGAACTCCCGCTACGGCAGCCCGAACGCCGCCTGGAACTTCTGGCAGTCCCACCACTGGTACTAAGCCGACCCACCGGCTCACCGAACTCCACCCGTGACCTGACCACTCCCCCACACCCCGGGGGTCGGACAGGGGCCACCGGGGTGCCCGAGAGGGCCCGGACCCGCGCGACCCGCGTGGTCCGGGCCCTCTCGTGGTTGCCGGTGGCCCGGGTGCGGCTCCCCGGGGCGGCGTGGCTCCGCGGGTGGCCCGGACGGTCCGTCCGCGGACTACAGCTCGCCGGTGAGCCCGAGCAGCTCGCGCATCCGCGCGTACTTGGCGCTCAGCCGCTCGGCGGTCGCCGGGTCCAGCGTGGCGAGGCGGGCCGGATCGGAGTTGTGCGCCAGGTCCGCGCGCTTGACCAGCAGCGCGCCCGGCGTGTCCAGGATGCGCGCGGTGTACTCCTCGACCGGCTCGTCCGGGCGCCGGGTGAGCGCGTCCACGATCGCCTTGGTCTCCTGCGGCAGCGCGGCGCCGGCCAGCCACTCCCGGCTCAGCCGGTCGTCCTCGACGGTGTCGTGCAGCCAGCCCGCCGCGATCTGCGCGTCGCTGCCGCCGCGCGCCGCCGTCCCGCGGGCGACCGCCGCGATGTGCTCGCCGTACGGGTGGCCGTTCTTGTCCACCTGCCCCTGGTGGGCCCGGCGCGCGATCGACTCCACCTCGGACAGGCTCAGGTACTGATGATCCTCCATCGGCTCATCGTAGGCCCGGACGGTCGGCCCGGCCCGGGGGCGGGCTCCGTACCACCGGCCCTGCTCCCGTACGACCGGCCTCCTCGGACCGCTCCGGGCCGGGCCCGTCGACCACCCCGCCGGCGGCCACTGCTTTACTGCCCCGGGGGTTCATGGGCTTCGGGGGTCACCGCGCTCGGGAGTCGCGCCCCCGACGGGAGACCCCCGTCGCACCCGGCAGACCCGTCCGAGCGATCCGAGGAACCATGCCAGCCCTGCACCCCCTGCTGTCCGCCTTCGCGCCGATCTGGGCACTCACCGGCGTCGGCTACGTGGTCGGCCGTACCGGGCTGCTCGGACCGCAGGCCGAGACGGTGCTCAACCGGTTCGTCTTCCACGTGGCGATGCCGGCCGCGCTGTTCCTGATGATCTCCCGCACCCCGCTGGACCGTTTCGCCAACGCCTCGATGCTCGCCTTCACAGCGGGCACCGTGGTCGCGATCGGCCTCGGGCTGCTCGCCGGGCGGCTGCTGTTCCACCGCAAGCCCGGCGAACTGGCCGTCGGCGCGATGGCCTCCGGCTACGTCAACTCGGCCAACCTCGGCATCCCGGTGACCATGCAGGTCCTCGGCGACGCCTCCTTCGTCGCGCCCGTCGTGCTGTTCCAGATCCTGGTGGTCACCCCCGCCGTCCTGGCCGTCCTGGACGGCGGCGCGGCCGGCCGGCGGGCCCTGCTCACCCTGCCCGTCCGCAACCCGATCCTGCTGGCCACCGCACTGGGCGCGCTCGCCTCGGCGACCGGCGCACACCTGCCCGCCGAGCTGAATCGTTCCTGCGAACTGCTCGGCGGCGCGGGCGTTCCGACCGCCCTGGTCACCCTCGGCATCTCGCTGCACAACCGCCCGCCGGTCGACAGCCGTCCACGCCGCACCGAGGTCGGGCTGACCGTCGTGCTCAAGACCCTGGTCCAGCCGTTGGTCGCCCTCACCGTGGCCGGCCCGCTGCTCCACCTGCCCGCCCACCAACTCCTCACCGTGGTGCTGTTCTCCGCGCTGCCCACCGCGCAGAACGTGTACACCTACGCCCGCGAGTACCGGCAGGGCACGGCCCTCGCCCGGGACGCGGTGCTCTGGTCGACGCTGCTGTCGATGGCGACCCTGTCGGTGATCAGCTGGACCCTCGGTCCCGCGTAGCCGCGGCCGTTCACCTCTCCCGGGCGGCCGCCACCACCTCGGCCATGGCCGTCAGGAAGCGCCGGGCCGTGTCCAGCTCCCCCGGCCCGAACTGCCGCATCGCCGCGAGCAGATCGCCGATCAGCCCGCCGAAGAAGCTCTCCCCGAGCTCCATCGCCCGCTCCTCCACCAGCAGCCGCACCCGGCGCCGGTCCTGCGGGTCGCGCTCGCGCCGGATCAGCCCGAGCCGCTCCAAGCGGTCCACCAGCCCGGTGGTGCCGGCCGAGTTCAGACCCAGCGCCTCGCCGAGTCGACCCGGGGTGACCACCTCCCCGGCCCTGGCCGCATCCAGCAGATGGATCAGCGCCCGCAGGTCGGTCGGGTGCAGACCGTTGCGGGACGCGAACTCGGCGCCGAACAGATCGAGTTCGACGGTCAGACCGCGCAGCAGATGGACCAGCCGCATCGGCTCGGCAACCTCGGACACCCTGTCGTCCTTCCTCGGGCAGGCATGTGCCACTATTCTCTCGTTCAGCGAGATACTTGCTCAGCGTGACACTTGTCGGGCGAGTGGTCCAGCCACTCGGCCGTCATCACACCACACCAGCGGAGGCCCAGATGTCCGCCCGCACCGCCCCCTCCCTCACTCCCTTCCTCGCCGCCTACGACGCCCTGCTCGCCCGCTGGCCCGTCCCGGTCGAGGCGCTCACCGTCCGCACCGCCCACGGCACCACCCGGATCAACGCCTGCGGACCCGCCGACGGCCGCCCGCTCGTCCTGCTCCACGGCGGCGGCGCCACCTCCACCATGTGGTTCGCCAACGTCGGCGCCTGGGCCCGGGCCGGACACCGCGTCCTCGCCGTCGACCTCATCGGCGACCCCGGCCGCAGCGTCCACGACGGCGCCGCCCTCGACGGCGTCCCCGGGCTGCTCGGCTGGATGGACGCCGTCCTCGACGAACTCGGCGTCCCCCGGGCCGACTTCTGCGGCCACTCCTACGGCGGCTGGATCGCCCTGGAGTACGCCCTGCACGCCCCCGCCCGGGTCGGCCGGCTCGCCCTGCTCGATCCCAGCCTGTGCCTCACGGGCTACCGCCCCGGCTACCTGCTGCGCGCCCTCCCCCTGTTCCTCCCGGGCCGCACTCCGGCCCGTGCCCACTCCTACCTCGACTGGGAGACCGCCGGCACCCCCGCCCTCGACCCCGCCTGGCGCGAGCTGTACGCCCTCGGCTACGCCGACTTCCCCGCCTCCCGCGTCGTCACCGGCCCCCGCCCCTCGGCCGAACGCCTCCGCACCCTCACCGCCCCCGTCCTCGCCCTCCTCGCCGCCCACAGCCGCGCCCACGACCCCCACCACGCCGCCCGGACCGCTCGGACCCTCCCCCGCGCGGAAGTCGCCGTCCTCCCCGACAGCTCCCACCACAACCTCCCCATGGCCGCCGCCCGAACCCTCAACCCCCTCCTCACCACCTTCCTCTCCCCCGCCCATCACCCCTGACCGGCACATGCCACTCTCCTGGCCCCGGGTCCGGGGCACCCTCGGCCTCCCCCACCGAAACCGCCCCGCCACAGGCTGGCCTCCGCCCACTGCCTCCACGACAATGACCTTCGTCGGCAGAGCGAGCGGGGGCACCATGGGCGATCGGCGCGACGGGCAGCGCTACTTCAAGGCGCCGATCCGGTTCCGGCGGACGGGCCGGAGGACCCTGGTCCTCTTCCCGACCACTCTGGCCTGTGCCCTCGCCTTCGTCCTCACCGCGGCGGCCAAGGGCCCGAATCCCGCGGTGACCGCCCTCTTCGCGGCCTGTTTGATCGTCGCCTACGTCATCGCCGCCTCCTTCGTGGGCCCCTTCTGCGGCAGTACCACCGTGCACACCGCGGGCCTCACCACCCGGACCCTGCTGCGGACACGGGTGGTCACCTGGCCGCAGGTGCGCTCGTTCGGGTTCTCACCGGAGGTCAACCGCGGCATCGACCACTGCCTCCTCGAGGTACGCCTGCACAAGGGGCGGGCGGTCGTCCTGCCGGGCCTGGTCGCCTCGAGCGCCGACGACCCGGAACTCAGGTCGCGCCTCTCGGCGTTGCGGGCCGCGTGGGCCGCGGCCCAGCCCGGTGCCGCGACCGAGTGATCCGGAGGACGTCACGGGAGGACGTCACGGGGAGGACGTCCCGGGAGGGCGTCCCCACCGGGCCCGGGCGGCCGCCGCCTGACGCGGCAGCGGCTAGGACAGCAGCTGCGCGGGAACGTCGGTGGCCCGGGTGAACACCGAGAGCGGGAGCTGGGTGTCGCAGTACTTGTTGCCGGTGGAGACCACCCCGATCACCACGCCGCCGACGACCAGCGGCCCGCCCGAGTCCCCCTTGCAGACACTGTCGGTCGTACCGGCCCGCGGCAGACCGCAGACCTTGAGCAGCGGCGAGTCGCCGGGCGAGGTGTACGGGTCGCAGGAGGCCGGCGGCGCCAGCGTCAGCTGCGCCTGCTTGAGGTGCGTGCCGGGCCCGTCCGAGCCGGTGCGCCCGAAGCCCAGCAGCGTGGCCGTGCGGCCGTACCGGTACAGCGCCGCGTCCCCCTCCCGGGCCACCCGGGCCAGCGTCTGCGGCAGCGGACGGTCCAGGGTGAGGACGGCGGAGTCGTGGTCCAGGGCGGCGGTGTAGCGCGGGTCGATCCGGTAGCCCTTCACCCTGCGGACCTGGCCGCCGGAGCCGGTCAGGTCGGTCCGCCCGGCGATCACCCGCAGTGAGCTCGGGTCCTGCGCCTCGGCGACGCAGTGGCCCGCGGTGAGCACCTTGGTAGGCGCGATCAGCGCGCCGGTGCACCACTGCTCGCCCGTGGCGGTCTCCAGGGCCACGACGAACGGGTGGGCCTTGGTCGTGGTGTCCGATCCGCCGTGGACGGCGGCGGCCGGGGTGGCCCCGGCGGCCAGCAGTCCGACGGCGGCCAGGAGGGCGGCGGTCAGGCCTCGGTTCGAGGTGCGCATGGCGGGGATTCCTTCTGGATCGGTGGTGCGTGACGGAGCGTTCGATGCCGTGGCCGCGTACGGCGGCGGGCGGACGACGTCGGGCGCCCGCCCCTCGGGCTCGGTGCCGATCGCCGCCGGACCACAGACTGTCCCGGGATCCGTCCCGCCCGCCAGCCGCGCCCGGCGGTTCGGGACGCTGGAACGGTGACACCTGCGGTGACCTGCGTATTCGTCCTTTCCTGGAACGCCGTGGCGGGACGCGGGAGGCCCTGGAACGGGCGGTGTGGGAGCGGCGGCATGCGGGTGACGGCGAGGCGGGTGACGGCGGGGCGGGCCGGGCGTGGATGCGGCTGACATGCGGTCATTCCGGTGGCGGACCCACCAGCAGCAGCACGCTGAGCAGCGCCGCGTACGGCAGCCCGGCCATCGGCAGGGCCCACACCGTGCCGTCGTCCCACCCGCACAGCCGCACCACGGCGAGCACGGCCGGGCCCAGCAGCAGCACCCCGCACCCGATCAGCGCGGCGCGACGCCAACGGCCTCTGCCGGCGGGCGACGCGCTCTTCGACCTACCGTCCGTCACGGTGCTCCTTCCAGGGGCGGCGGCCGACAGCCGTGATCATCGGCCGCCGTCGTGAAGGACGGACGCGCCCGCCCGGGGCCCGGTTCTGCGCCTCCGGTCGAGGCCCGGGCCCTCGGGCCCGCAGGTCTTTCAGCCTTCAGACCTTCAGGCCTTCAGGCCTTCAGGTCGTAGAAGCGGATCGGCGAGTTCGGCTCGAACCCGATGCGTGGGTAGACGGGCGCCCCGGCGACCGTCGCGTGGAGGGTGGCGCGGGTCAGCCCGGTGGCGCGGGCGCCCTCGTGGAGGGCCTTGCGCGTGACCGCCTCGCCGTAGCCCCGGCGCTGCCACTGCGGGTCGGTGGCGACCAGGACGACGAAGAGGCGGCCGTCCGTCTCCACGGTGGCGGCGCAGGCGACCGGGACGCCGTCGCGCAGGGCCAGGTAGGCGTGGACGTCCTTCTTCCACAGGACGGATCCGAGCAGACCGTCACGGCCGTCCTCCAGGGGGAAGCCGTACCCGCGGGAGTTGATGTCCGCGTAGGCCCGCAGGTGCTCGTCGGTCGCCACCCGGACGAAGGTCAGCTCGGGGTGGGCCGGCTCCGGGATGGGCAGGAGGTCCCCGGCCATGCCCGTCCCCGGGAAGGCGTACCGGAGGCCCGCCTCGTCGGCCGCCGTCGCCAGCGCCGCCCGGGCCTCGTCGGTGAGCAGGTCCTCGAACAGCCAGAGGAAGCCAGGGTGTTCCTTGGCGCGCATGAGGTCCGCGGCCTGCCGCAGCCGTTCCCCGACGAGGTCCGCGCCCGCGCCCACCTCGGTCAGCGTGAGGCAGTTCCAGAACGCGAACCGGCAGTCGGCCCAGCGCACGGCTATGCCGGGGAGGTCCCGCACGTCGGCGCCGGCGTCGCGGTCGAGCACCATGGCCCGCCAGCCCGCGGCGAGTTGCCGGACCGATTCGATGGAGTCCGAGAGGTCTGTCACCGCGCCCCCAAGCGTCAAGAAGGTTGCCGAACAAGGGACTTGCCAAGATCGGTACGTACCCTACCGGGCCGACGCGGCGCGGTGGCCGGCCATGCCGAGGGTCCGCCCCCCGCGAACGGGGACGGACCCTACTCCCTTGGTGGGAAACGGACTTCGGGACGAGAGGCGAAGCGCCGGCTCCCCCCGGGAGTTCCCGCTCAGTGCAGGACGTCGAGGACGTTGTCGGCGTTGTTGACGAAGTAGACGGCGTCGCGGTCGAGGTCCAGTGCGAGGCCGAAGAGCGCGCCCGCGCCGGGCGGGGTGCCCTCGTTGTTGATCTGCTTGACCGCCACCTGCCGGCCGGCCGGGGTGGTCTCGACGATGTTGCCGTCCCCGCCGTTGACCGTCAGGACGTCGCCGCGGGGCGTGAGGGCCATCCCCAGCGGGCCGTTGAGGGCGCCGCCCGAGGTGACGACCCGCCCGGTCCCGGCGCTGTCCTGCCGGTCCAGCGCGTGCGGGATCGCGGTGATCCGGCTGAGCACCGCGTCGGCGACGAACAGCGTGCCGTCGTGGCCGAGGCCGACGCCGGTCGGGCCGACCACCAGGGCCGCCGGGTCCGTCCGTTCGGGGAAGCCCGACCCGATCTCGGTGGTGGCCACCCGCTGCGGCAGGCCGCCCTCCTCGGTGCACAGGGTGATCCGCAGGACGGTCCCCTGGTCGACCTGGGCACCGCCGGCGGCGACCGTCCCGTTGAGGACGTTGGTCACGAACAGCTCGCTCCGCTCGCCGAAGCTGACGGCGGTCATGTCCCACGGCCCGTTGATGCCGTCCCCCGCGATGGTCTCGCGGACCGTGCCGTGCTTGTCGAGCACCAGCAGACACCCGGCCTGGGCGGTGTCGGACGTGCCGTCGGCGGTGGGGAGGCTGCCGACCACGACCCAGCCGCCGGGCAGCACCGTCAGCGCCGTGGTGAGCCCGACCCCGCCGGGGCAGGGGCCCGGAAGGTTGTTCGGGTCGATGGTGGCGAACGTGGTCCTGGTCCCGTCCGGGGTGATCTGGACCAGCGTCGTGCCCCGGCCCTGCTCCCCCGCGGGCGGGTTCGCCGCGTTGTTGAAGTTGCTGACCAGGACGTTGCCCCGGTGCAGGTTGCCGGCGCTCTCCTGGATCGTGAACACGCCGTACGGGTTGACGTCGCCGTTCTCGGGGACGGTGGACGCGACGGTGGACACGGTGTTGAGCCGGTCCAGGAACGGCTGGCCGCCGCCCCCGGACGGGGACGCGGCGGCGGTCAGCGCGAGGGTGAGCGCGCCGGTCACCAGCGCGCTCGAACATGCCCGAAGCTTCATGTGTACTGCCTTCTGGAAGGCGGACGGGACCGGTCGTCCCGACCCGCGGAAGTTCTCCGTGTGGCCCCCGGGTCGCCACGCTAGACATCCGCCGCCTCCGCCGCCCGGCGGCATCGGCCGAATGCCCATCACGCTGGTGGCGGCCAGGGCGTGGAATGTTCGCGGGCCGGTGCGCCGGCCCGAAGGCCGCGCGGGCTCACCGGCGGCCTTCGGCGCGGGCCCGGGTCCAGGCGGCCTCGCGCAGCAGGCACAGGCCGTTGAGGCCGACGATGACGGTGGAGCCCTCGTGGCCGAGGACGCCGAGCGGCAGCGGGAGGATGGCGACCAGGTCCCAGACCGCCAGTCCGGTGATGAACACCGAGGCGATCACCAGGTTCTGCACCACGAGGGCGCGGGCCCGGCGGGAGAGGGAGACGACGGCGGGGACGGTGGCGAGTTCGTCGCGCACGATCACCGCGTCGGCGGTCTCCAGGGCGAGGTCGGAGCCGGCCCGGCCCATGGCGATGCCGGTGTGGGCGGCGGCCAGCGCGGGGGCGTCGTTGACGCCGTCGCCGATGACCAGCACCTTCCGTCCGGCCTTCTCCCGCTCCCGGACGGCGGCGACCTTGTCCTGGGGCAGCAGCCCGGCGCGCACGTCGGCGATGCCGACCTCGGCGGCCAGGCGGGCGGCGGCGCGCGGGTTGTCGCCGGTGACCAGCACCGGTGCCGTGCCCGTCAGGGTGGTCAGCGCGGTGACGGTGGCGGCGGCGTCCGGGCGCAGCCGGTCGGCGAGGCCGAGCACGCCGACCGGAACGCCGTCGGCCTCGACCAGGACCGTGGTGCGGCCGCCGTCCTCCAGTTCGGCGACGAGGGCGGAGACGGCGCCGTCGGCGCCGTTGCCGAGCCGGGCCGGGGCGCCGACCGCGACGGCGCGGCCGGCAACGGTGGCGGTGACGCCGATGCCGGGGGCGGAAGTGAAGGCCTCGGCCGGCGCCAGGGCCAGGCCGCGGGTGCGAGCGGCGTCGACGACGGCGCGGGCGAGCGGGTGCTCGCTGGGGTGCTCGGCGGCCGCCGCCAGTGCCAGCAGTTCCTCCTCCGTCAGTCCGGCGTCGGCCAGGGGGCGGATGTCGGTGACGTGGGGCGTGCCCTCGGTGAGGGTGCCGGTCTTGTCCAGGGCAACGGCGTCGACCGCGCCGAGCCGCTCCATGACGACGGCGGACTTGACGAGCACGCCGTGGCGGCCGGCGTTGGCGATCGCGGACAGCAGCGGCGGCATGGTGGCCAGCACGACGGCGCACGGGGAGGCGACGATCATGAAGGTCATCGCCCGGAGCAGCGAGCCGGTGAACGCGGCGCCGAAGGCCAGCGGGACCGCGAAGACGGCCAGGGTCGCGATCACCATGCCGATCGAGTAGCGCTGCTCGACCTTCTCGATGAACAGCTGGGTGGGCGCCTTGGTCTCGGAGGCCTCCTCGACCATCTTCACGATCCGGGCGATCACCGAGTCGGAGGCGTCCCGCTCGACCTTGATCCGCAGCGCGCCGGTGCCGTTCAGGGTGCCGGCGAACACCTCGTCGCCCGTCTCCTTGGCGACCGGCAGCGGCTCGCCGGTGATGGTGGCCTGGTCGACTTCGCTCGCGCCGTCCAGGACCCGCCCGTCGGCGCCGATCCGTTCGCCGGGCCGCACCAGCACGGTGTCGCCCACGGCCAGCCGCCCGGTCGGGACGGTCTCCTCGGCGCCGCCGTCCGCCAGCCGGGTCGCCGTCGCCGGGGCGAGGTCGAGCAGGCCGCGTACCGAGTCGGCGGTGCGGGCGGTGGCGACGGCCTCCAGCGCGCCGGAGGTGGCGAAGATGACGATCAGCAGGGCGCCGTCCATCACCTGGCCGACCGCGGCGGCGCCGAGCGCGGCGACGATCATCAGCAGGTCGACGTCGAGCGTCTTCTCGCGCAGCGCCTGCAGCCCGGCCCAGGCCGGCTCCCAGCCGCCGGTGGCGTAGGCGAGAGCGTGGAGCGGGCCCCAGGCCCAGGCCGGGGCGCCGGTCAGCTGCAACGGCAATGCGACCAGGAACAGCACTGTCGCGGCGAGGGCCCACCGGGCCTCGGGCAGCGAGAGGATCCGCGTCCGCCGACGGGGGGCGGCGTCGGCGGACGCGGCGGACGCCGCGGGGGCGAAGCGTTCGGTCAGGGTGGAGGACATGGCAGGCAGGACCCTTCGCACAGGCCACGGGCAGGAGTGACGACCCGGTCCACGATACAGGAATACATGAACACCTCTTCATGTGTCGTCTGTAGTATTGGCGCATGGGTCATGGAGCCGCTCCCGCGAACAACGCCGTCCCGCGCACCCGCCTGGACGCGGACAACGCCGTGCGGGTGGCGACCACCCTGCAAGCCCTGGCCACCCCGTCCCGGCTGCTGATCCTCGCCCGCCTGCGAGAAGGGCCCTGCGCGGCCACCGAACTCGCCCACGCCGTCGGCATGGAGCAGTCCGCCTGCTCCCACCAGCTGCGGCTGCTGCGCAACCTCGGCCTGGTCGTCGGCACCCGGCAGGGCCGCTCGGTGGTGTACGCCCTGTACGACAACCACGTCGCCGAACTCCTCGACCAGGCCGTCTACCACACCGAGCACCTGCGCCTCGGGCTCAGCGACACCGCCGGCGCCGAGGACGCGGACCTCGTGGACCACCCGGCGGCCCGCCCCACATCCTGACCGGCCCCCGCTCACCCGCCCCCGCCGCGCGCGAACGCCGCTGCCCGGCCCGCTCGTACGGAGCGGGCCGGGCAGCGGCGGACAGGGAGGGTGCGGCCGGTCAGCCGTCCGTCTCGTCGTAGCGGCCGTGGCCGAGGCGGCGCAGGTCGAAGGACCAGATGCCGCGGCCGAAGGTGGCGGCGTAGAGCTTGCCGTCAGGGCCGGTCTTCAACTGCTGCACCGCAGTGGTGGGCAGGTTGCGGCCGAGGACCCGCCAGTCGGTGGTGCCCGGTGCGCGGTAGAACGCGGCGAGGTCGCCGCCGAGGACGAGGCCGCCGTTGGGCAGGATCCTGACCGAGGTGGCGGGGACGTCGGGCAGGTTGGCCGAGACGTCGGTCCAGTTGGCGCCGCCGTCGCGGGTCTCGAAGAGGTGGCCGACACCGGCGCCGGGGCCCTCGGTCCAGGTGCGGGAGAAGCCGTTGAAGGCGACGAAGACGTGCTGGGCGTCGTTCTCGTCCACCGCGAAGGAGGAGATGTAGCGGTTGGGCAGGGTGCCGTCGACCGGCAGGGCGAGCTGGTGCCAGCCGGTGCCGTCGGTCTTGCCCACCGCGATGCCGCGGCTGAAGCCGACGTTGTTGCACGGGCCGCACCAGCCCGCGTACACCGTCCCGTTCACGGTCGCCACCGCGGTGGCGACGTGGCCGGCGCCCAGGTCGTAGGCGCTGGTCCATTCGCTGCCGCTGCGGATCGCGTAGCCCTTGTGCTGCACCCAGACGTGCCGGCCGCCGGCGATCCAGGTGTCGATGTCCTTCGGGTCGGCGGTGATCGGCGCGATGAAGCGGGCGGTGCCGGCTTCCTTGTCCGGCGGGGCGACCTCGTACGAGGTGGCCTTGGCCGGGTCGGTCTTCCAATTGCCGTTGTTGACAGCGCAGTTCTGGGTGACCCAGATGTCGAGGTAGACGTACTCCTCGGCGATGTTGCAGCCGTTGTTCGGGTCGACGATGGTGTCGGCGCCGTCGCCGCCGAAGTTGGAGCCCATCACCTTGTCGTGGGCGCGCAGGATCGACTCGCCGTTGTCCTGCATGCCGCCGCTGACGATCACGCCCCGCCCGGAGCGGTCCGCCGGGTCCTTGCCGACGCCGACCGAGTAGTACTGCAGGGTGTCCATGGTGCCGTCGGCCAGGGACTTCCAGTCCGTGGCGTGGCCGGAGGCGTCCGCCGCGCCGTTGACCGGGCGGCTGTAGATGCCACCGTCGTTGCCGACGTACACACTGGACTTGCCCTTGTTCGCGCCGAAGGCGAC
Organism: Kitasatospora sp. NPDC001132; assembly: GCF_053598415.1. Lineage (NCBI taxonomy): Bacteria > Bacillati > Actinomycetota > Actinomycetes > Kitasatosporales > Streptomycetaceae > Kitasatospora > Kitasatospora sp. NPDC001132. The sequence goes on from NZ_JBSFKF010000002.1 coordinate 216,634, forward strand.
GGCGTGCTGGTCGGAGTGGGTGGTCTGCGGGCAGTCACCGCTCTGCTTGGCCGGGTCGATGCTCCAGCACGGGAAGCCGAAGTTCCAGTACGGGCCCGGGACGGTCCAGGTGGAGCCGCCGTTCTTCGTCTCCAGGACCTCCTCCAGGCCCGCGTAGACGTGGTCCGGGTCGGCCGGGTCGACCTGCAGGGACTGGTTGTACCAGGCCTGGATGCCGGGCTGGTAGCCCTCGTCCTGCAGCGCCGAGCCGGAGTTCCTGAGCTTCTCCTTGTCCGCGATCTGGGTCCACGGCCCGAACGGGGAGCCGGACTTGGAGACGTAGATTCCCTTGAGGCCGGTGTCGGGGTCGGTCGCCGCGACCTCGGGTGACTGGTCGATGGCGTAGTAGCGGGAGCCGTCCGCGGAAGCGGCGAAGGTCACGTTGCCGACGTTCGCGGCGTCGGTCGGAAGGTCGCCGAGCGAGCCGACCCGCTGCCAGCTTCCGTCCGCGGCCTTGCCGTAGAAGCCGTTGTAGGTGTCGCCGCCGCGCCAGCCGACCGCCAGGACGACCTTGCCGGGGTCCCTGGGGTCGATCGCGATGTCGTTGGCGATGTTCTTGTACGGCGCGGCCGGGTCACCGGCCTTCGAACCGCCGGGCAGGTACTCGGGGTTGGGGGCGAACTCCAGCACCCACGGGCCCGAGAGGTCCGTCGTGGAGTGGCTCCACACGCCCCGGCTGGTGGCCGCCCACACCTTGCCGCCGCCGAAGCGCAGCGCGTGGATGACGGTGGACTCCAGCTCGGCGCCGCCGACCCGCATGCCGGGCTGGAACTCGCCGCGCTTCGGGTCCGCGAGCACGTACACGCCGGTGCCGACGTACGAGGTCGCGCCGGTGTTGGACTCACCGGTGGCGTACCAGAGCCGGCCGCCGCGGTCCAGGTTCAGGGTGCCCGTCGAGAGGGACGGGAGCTTGTCCGAGATGGACTGCCACTGGCCGCCGCCGGTGCGGGAGCGGAACACGCCGCCGTTGGCGCCGCCCGCGTACACGTAGCCGTCGGCGTCGGCCGCGATCCCGGTGATCCGGCCGGTCACGTACCCGGATCCGCCGCTGGAGTTGGAGTTGACGTCCCGGTAGCGCGGGTCGTCGGAGTCGTACGGCTTGTCCGTGACGTGGTCCCAGTTGCCGCCGGTGTGCGGCATCGACTGCAGCTGCGCCCAGGCCGCGCCGTAGGCGCCCGGCGCGATCACGCCGGGGGCGGTGCGGGCCTCGGTGTACTGCGCGGTGCCCTCGGCGGAGTTCTCCGCCTCGTCGCCCCCGTCCTCCCCGGGGGCCTCGGCCTTGGCGCTGAACGACGGGCCGGAGGCAGCCGCCTGGTCCCGGACCTTCTTCGCGTGCTTCTGCCCGATCTCGGCCTGGTGCTGGGCCTGGTGCGGACGCGGCCCGGGTTCGCCGCCGGGCGCGGCGAGGGCCTGGGTGGTGGTCAGCCCGAGCACGGTCAGGGTGACGGCGGGCAGCAGCAGCCGTCGGTGTTGCCTCTTGGGCACGATGGTGGGTCCTCCCCGTACGGCGCCGGCGGCGCGGTCGCGCGTTCCGGCGGAAACAGAGCGAAGCCTTGCGGGTCTGCCGTCGCTGAGGAAGGTCGGCGACCATAACGAGTTATTAAAAGCGTTACTGTTGAGGGCTTGTCGCATTCACCGTATGGCAGGGCGCCGACCGGGAACTGCTTCTCCGTCACCCCTGCCGGGTGTTGCCCGCATCCGGAGGTCGCCCGGTCCGAAGGACGCTCCCAGGACGGGGCGGAGCTTCCCCTGGCCGAGCAGGTGTTCCGGGCTCCAGCGGGCGGCGATCGTGGCGAGGGCGCCGGTGGCCTCGGGACCGACGTCTGAGCCGGGGCCCGCCGGCCTGCCCGGGGCCTCACACCAGCACGTTGTCCGGAACTCGAAGACTTGGGAGAGTTGGGCCATGCCCAGGAAACGCCGACGTCCCGAGACCATGGCCGAGATCACGGCCGCGCTGCCGCCGGTCGAGTACTGGTACGGCGAAGGCATCCCGTCCCCGGCCAGCCGTACGGAGTTCACCGACGACGACGGCCGGCTGTGGCGCAAGGTCCGCGGTCCGCTCCACCGCAACCTCGCCAGGCGTCTGGCGACCCAGGCGAACGTGCTGATCGTGGGAGAGGGCGCCGGCGGACACTTCCGCCACGTCCCGGCGGCCGACCGGCTCGCGGCCTGGCACGAGATCAAGGACCGGCTGCACGCGGACGAGGCACCGAGCTACCACCCCTACGAGTTCGCCTCCGCGGACGGCCTCCTGACCCTCCTCTACATCGAGGAGAGCTGCTGAGGCCTCCGGTGGGCGGGAGGGGGTTGGAGCCGATGCCGGTGCCGGATCGGGTTCGGTTCCCGACCCGGCACCGGCTCCGGCTCCGGCGGCAGCGGCTCCGGCTCCGGCGGCAGCGGCTCCGGCAGCGGCAGCGGCTCCGGCAGCGACCGCGGCCGTCGCCCCGGTGCTACCGCTCGGTCAGCGCCCGCGCCCGGACGGCGCGGCGCAGCGTGTCCAGCTGGTCCACCAGTCCGCGCCGGGTCGCCGCGGTGAGGTCCGGGTCGGCCAGGCAGGCCTCGGCCGCCCGCACCGTCTGCTCGGTGGCGGCGAAGGCCGGGAAGCCCGCCGTGGTGAGCACCCGGGCCAGCGCGGGGCCGCGGCGGCCGGCGGCCGGCCCCAGCTCCTTGAAGTAGCGCGCGATCAGCTCCTCCAGCAGGTCGGCCTGCTCGGGCTGCCACAGCCCCCGGGCGGTGGCGATGGCCAGGTAGTTGGAGAGCTCGCCGTGGAACAGCGCCTGCCAGGCGGCCTCCTTGGCCGCGGGGTCGGGCAGCGCGGCACGGCAGCGGGCGGCGCCCTCCTGGCTGGTGCTGCTGGGGTCGGCGGCGAGTTCGGCGGCGATCTCCGGCTCACCCGCCGCACCGAGCACGCACAGCCGCAGCAGCAGCTGCCAGCGCAGGTCCGGGTCGAGCACCGGCCCGCCGGGTACCGTGCCGGCCGCCAGCCAGTCGCGCAGCTCGGCGGCCTGCGACTCGCCGTCGGCGGTGGCGATCACGCCGCGCACGGTCACCAGGCGCAGATCGGTGCGGCCCGGCTCGCCCTCGGTGCGTCGCAGCAGGGTGCGGCAGACCTGAGCCAGTGCGGCCAGTGCCTGCGGGCGCCCGGACTGCGGCAGCGCGCAGTCCACCACGAACTCGCGGGCGAAGGAGAGCACCGCGTCCACCAGGTGCACCGAGGTCTCACCGGGCAGGTGGTCGGCGACCAGCCGCAGGTACTCGCCGGGCGCCAGCTCCCCGTCGCGCACCTGGTCCCGGGCGGCGCTCCAGAGCACCGCCCGGGCCAGCTCCTCGGGCACGGCGCCGAGCGAGGAGCGCACGGCCTGCCAGGAGCCGGGGTCGAGGCGGATCTTGGCGAAGGTGAGGTCGGTGTCGTTGAGCAGGGTCAGCTCGGCACCGGCCGGCGGCGTGACGGTGGCACCGGCCGCCAGGTCGACCGACACGCGGTCGGCCTGCTCCAGGGCTCCCTCGGCGGTGCGCCGGTAGTGGGCCACGGTCAGCTGGTGCGGGCGCAGCGTGCCGTCGGCCGAGGTCTGCTCGATCCGGCCGTCGGTCAGCCGCAGGGTGTCCACGCCGGTGGTGCGCAGCCAGCGGTCGGCCCAGCCGTGGACGTCGCGGCCGCTCGTCGCCGCCAGGGCCCGGAGCAGGTCGTCGAGGGTGGCGTTGCCGAAGGCGTGCTCGTCGAAGTAGTCGTTGACTCCGGCCAGGAAGGCATCCTCGCCGAGCCAGGCGACCAGTTGGCGCAGTGCGGCGGCGCCCTTGGCGTAGGAGATGCCGTCGAAGTTCTGCAACGCCTGGGCGGTGTCGTCCACCGTGCCGGGTGCCACCGGGTGGGTGGAGGGGCGCTGGTCGGCGTCGTAGCCCCAGGTCTTGCGGTTGGCGGCGAAGCCGGTCCAGGCGCTGGTGAAGCGGGTGGAGGAGGCGGTGACGCTGTAGGCCATGTACTCGGCGAAGGACTCGTTCAGCCACAGGTCGTCCCACCACTTCATGGTGACCAGGTCGCCGAACCACATGTGCGCCATCTCGTGGATGACCACCATGGCGCGCTCCTCGCGCTTGGTGTCGGGCACGGCGGACCGGAAGACGAACTCGTCGCGCAGGGTGACGCAGCCCGGGTTCTCCATCGCGCCGGCGTTGAACTCCGGTACGAAGCACTGGTCGTAGCTGTCGAAGGGGTACCGGTGCCGGAAGACCCGGTGGTAGTGGTCGAAGCCCTGCCGGGTGATCTCCAGCAGCTCGTCGACGTCGGCGTCCAGGTGGTCGGCGAGCGAGCGGCGGCAGTGCAGGCCGAGCGGGATCCCGTCGTGCTCGGCGCGCACCGAGTGCAGCGGGCCGGCCACCACGGAGACCAGGTAGCTGCTGATCGCCGGGGTGGGCGCGAACTCCCAGCGGCCGGGCGAGACCTGGCGGCCCAGGCTGTTGCCGACCACGGTCCACTGCTGCGGCGCGGTGACGGACACCGTGTACCGCGCCTTGAGGTCGGGCTGGTCGAAGGACGCGAACACCCGCGGGCCGTCGTCGAGGAAGGACTGGGTGTAGACGTAGTCCTCGCCGTCGGCGGGGTCGGTGAAGCGGTGCATGCCCTCGCCGGTGTGCGAGTAGGCCATGTCGGCCTCGACGGTGAGCTCGTTGTCGGCCGCCAGGTCAGTCAGCGGGAAGCGCCCGGCCCGCAGGGCGGCGACGTCCAGTTCGCGGCCGTTCAGCGCCACCCGGTGCAGGGCGGCCGGCTTGACGTCCAGGAACGTCCCGGCGCCCGGGGTGGCGCAGCCGAAGCGGATCACCGTGGTGGAGCCGAACAGCTCCGGTCCGCGGGTCAGGTCGAGGTCGACGTGGACGGTGTGGACGTCGAGCAGCCGGTGGCGCTCGACGGCCTCGGCGCGAGTGAGTACTGAGGTATCGGACACAGGGGCCATGCTGCTCCATCCAAGGGGCGAACGGTACGGGCTTTTCGGCTCCGGGCGCGCGGGCTTCGTGACATCCGGCCACGGCGCCCGCGCGGGAACCGTCGGCGGATCGCGGTGACGACTGCTACTTTGCCGGAGGCCTCGCGAGAGAACGAGGAGGTGGTACCCGTGAACGCAGCATCGACATAGGTGCTCCCCTCCGGGGTCACGGTCGGACGACAGGTCGTCGTCCGGGAGCGCCGTCTCTGAGCGCCCCCGAAAGGCACGACCATGCACTTCGCCTCCGAGCAACGCCTCGACGACGACGTCCTCGAACGCGAATTCACCCTCGACTTCACCCTCGGCGAGATCCCCGGCACCCTGTGGACGTCTCCTGACTCCACGTCCGCACCGGCTCCGCTGATCCTGCTGGCCCACAACAACGGCCTGCCCAGGCGGGAACCCCGCCTGGTGGCCCGGGCCCGGTATTGCGCGGCGCAGGGCTACGCGGCGGTCCCCATCGCCGCCGCCGGCTTCCTCGCCGGGGGCTACGTACCCCACGCCCAGCGCGAGGCGGCCCGGAAGGTCACCGTTCCCCTGCTGTTCCTGCTGCAGTGGGACGAGGAGGGCAACCCCCGCCAACGGGCCCTGGACCTGTTCGACACCTTCGGCAGCCAGCAGAAAACCCTGCACGCCAACCTGGGCGGGCACGTCGGCACCCCGTGGTTCGAGATGGAGGACGGCGGCCGCTTCTACGACCGCCACCTGAGGTGACGCCGGGCCGCCAGCAGGCAGCACCGGCGCCGACCAGGACTCCGCTTGTCGAGGAGGGACGGGGCCCTCCTCGACGAGCGGCGGCCCGGCCACCATCGCCTCCATCAGCTGGGACAAGCCTGTGAAGTGCCCAGGTCGGGTATCACGGGGCACCGGTTGCCGCTGTCGCTCATCTGGAGAGGGGTCTATCAGAAACTAGAGCACACTTTGGCCTGCCCACACCCGGACTTCTGCAACAAGCTTTAGCCCTAGTGACCCAGTGGCTCAAAGACCCATGGCTCATCGACCGAATTACGGAAGGCAATGTATCCGGGCGGCAAGACGGCCGTTTCGGCCAGCCGATAGTCACGCTCAGCAAGCCAGGCAAGACACTGTACCTGGCATGCGCCAGGAACATTGGGGTCGTTGACACCGTCGCCAACAGCCCAGTCTCCGCTGACATTATGGATCACTTCTAGTGCTGGCAGCATCCCCTCGGTCACAGTCCGTTGAACAACCGCGCCAAGGCTATGAGGGAACTTCCCTTCCGGGAAGGGGAAGTCAACGTAACGGAAGACTTCGTGCTCTTCATGCGACATAGGGGTAGTTTGCCATGCAGGAACAGATGAAGCGATGGTCGTAGGCTTGTCGCCGCTCAGCTTGCCGGGCCTGCGCCTTCTCGCGCCGCGCCGCGAGCGGATCGGCGGGATGGTGTCGATGAGCGGGCTCAGGGCCTGGCTGTAGTAGACGTTGGCCCCGGAGATCGCGACCGACAGGGGTAAACCGGTGCGTTCGATGAGCAGGTGGATCTCTTTGCCCACACTTACCTGTCGCCCACCTTTTTTGAGGATCTCATGTTCACCGAGTCGACCGCACACCTCGACGAGTCCAGCTCGCTGCACGGGCCGAGCTCATCCGGGACGACTCGGTGAAGCTTGACCCACACGCTAGCCGTGCTCCATTCGGTGAGGCGCCGGTGGGCGGTAGGCCTCGACTGAAACAGCTCTCCCAACTCGCCCGGAACGAGGCACTCCACGAGCGTCACACCTGTAGTCTACTCAGCCATCCAAATGAGATGCCCTCTTAGTTGGAGAATTAATTCCAGCAAAGACCTTGGAAACTGCGTCCAGACATGGCCTGACTCCAGTCATAAACTCAACCCAGTCAACATATGATGCGGCCGTTAGATCCCCATAGAGGAGCTCGAAAACATATTCCGCACCATCGGCATTCGATCCGCCAGGTAGCACAACTTGACCAGTCTCCCATATTCTCCTACCAGTCAAGATCCACAGGCATGCAGTAACATCAAAGAAGCCATCGAGCTGAAAGCTCGGCTCTCGAGTATAACGTCCAAGAACCGGAGGGATATCCTCCAGCAGACCCGACCAGTGCACCCTCGGACTGACCCGCCAAGGAGATATCTGGGCATTCTTGTCGAACCCATAGGCAAAGACCCCTGCCGGATCAAATACTATTCGATGAAATCCACCAGCCCCGTCATCCATGTGACTTAGCGAAACTCCATCCCTCCAGTTCGAATCGAACCACCGCGTCCGCGCCTCGGGGAAGAGCACCGCATCGAGCTCGGCTAGCACTCGACACCTACGCCGAAGCACCTCAGGGGTCGGGAAACGCCCAATTATATCGTGAATTGTCATACTGGCGACAGCACCCCAATCGAAGCTTGCACTTTCAAAAATTCACCTTCGAGGGGGCTAAGGTCACCTAGACTTAGGCGACCTTAGCCCCCCACCTAGCTCAGGCTAGCCATCCTGCCTATTCCCAGCCCCCCTATTGCAAGGTATGCATTCTATTCTGACATTTCGCTGATATTCATCGATGACCTCTGGGCGCTTGACATTTGGCGAGAACTGCCGGTTGCTCCAGGCGGTTGGATAGTGCCCCATGTCGCCGGTGACCTGATCTCCAGTGGGATTCCGGAAGACCTCGCCGGCACAGTTCGGCCCCTGCCGCGGGCACATGACTCCACCATTCGGCCCCGCGGTTCCTCCGGCCCAAGCATCGTCGAGGGTCTGAGCCCGCCAGTTTGCGCGGCTTGTTACGTGTCCAGGTTCATTGGTTCCGCGGAGCATCCCATCTGCGTCCAGCTCGCCGGGCTGGAGTGCATTCGGATCGGTCGCGAACCGCCCAGCGGGATCACGGCACTCATTGTGAACAAGAACCGGCGTCTCGCCCGCCACAACATAGTACGTGTGGAGCTGGGCGACGGTGAGGTTGCGGGCTTCCTGGGGGGCGGTCTCGTAGTTGTGGACGGTCTGGACGGTGAGGAGGGTGCCGTTGGCTGCGCGGAGCTGGTCGCCTGAGTGGAGGTCAGCGGCTTCGGTCCAGCGCTGGGTGGTTTCGTTCCAGTAGGGGTGGTGCTGGGTGGAGGTGCTGGTGACGGGCGGGGCCCGGGGGCCGGCGTCGGAGGTGAGGGTGAGGTCGGTGAACTCGTGGTCGTCGGGGGTGATGATGACGTCGGTGACGGGTTCGGTCGCGGTTTCGCCGGTCTGAGGATCGGTGGCGAGGACCGAGTCGCCTGCCTGAACGTCGCCGATGGGTTTACTGCTGCCGTCGGCTAGTAGGACCAGTGTTCCTGGTGTGAAACTGTGTTTTACACCTCCGATCGGGCAACTGCCCACGACCTGTTCGGCCTCGCGGGCGAGCTTGGACTCCTTGCGCCAGGCCTGGAAGCCGTCCCAGAGTTCACTGGCGAGCCGCTTGATGGTCTTGACCAGTTCCCAGGCCTTGTCCCAGTGGAACGCGTACTTCTTGGCGAGCTTGGCAAGCGGGCCGCCACCGATGAGGCTGGTGACGACGTTGAGGGCGGTCTCGCCGCAGGCTCCGAGGTCGCCCTTGGTGACACAGTCGAAGGCATCGGTGATACCGAGCTCGTCGGCGGCGATCTTCGCCAGCTGCTTGCCGGCGTTCATCACCTTCAGCTTCGTTTCGTCAGCCCTCTTCTTCGACGCCTCCGCCTTCTCCACAGCAAAGACCTGCTGCACGAACTCGGGGTGCTCGGTCGCCAGGGTCACAGCCGTCTGCACACCAGCCGCAACCACATTTGCGGCATTGCTGATCATGCTGGCGATGATGTCGAACGAGAACAGCCCGCTCGGGTCGGACCTGTTGACCGGATCGTTGTTGCTGTAGGCGTAGGCGTTCCACTGCTGCGGGTCGGCGCTGCTGAGGATCGGGTCCGGGTTGAGGAAGCGCCCTGTGGTTGGTTGGTACTGGCGGGCGCCGAGGTTGGTGAGGCCGGTGACGTCGTCCTTGGTACCGCCGACGAAGCCGCGGTCGCCGGCCCAGGCCGAGGGCTGGGTGCCTCGGGGGTTGCCGAACGGGTCGGTCGGCCGGCGGGATTCGGTGAGGGTGGCGGAGTCGAGCGCCAGGCCGCCGGTGCCGTGGTGGTCGGCGATCTGGTAGGTGAGCCGGCCTCCGCCCTGGCGGACGAGGGTGGTGCCGCCGGGAATGCTGTAGTAGCGGGTGCCGACGGTGGCCTTGGTGTTGGTGTCGTAGACGAGTTCGTCGTCGCCGATGGTGATGGTGGTCCTGCCGGGGTTCCGGCGGATCAGCTGGTTGCCTTCGGGGTCGTACAGGTACGTCGTGGCGCCCGCGCTGGTCTTGGCGAGCGATTCGAGCTTGCCCTCGCTGTTCCAGGTGAGCGTCGCCGTGCCGGCGGTGTCGGTGATGGCGGTCGTGTTGCCGACCTGGTCGTACTGCGTGGTGCTGGTGGTCGGCGCGTTGTTGCCGGTGCGGCTGCTTGAGGTGAGCAGGGCGTGCGGGCCTCCGGTGCCGCCGCCGGTGTTGGGGGCGCTGGTGGGGGTGTTGCGGGTGCCGCTGGACCGGAAGGTCTGGGTGACCGTCGTGTCCTTGGTGGTGTCACCGCCCGGGTCGTGGGCGACGAACTGCGTGCGGTTGCCCGTCAGGTCGTACTGGTAGGTGTGCCAGTACGGGACGCTCCCACCGACGGTGGTCCGAGCGGGTGCCTGGGCTCCGCTCGTGGGGCTGTTGTTGGCGCAGGCGCCCTGTCCCCCGACGCTGGGACCGGGCACCTGGTTGAGCCGGCCCGTGTCCGTCCAGGCGGTGGTCAGGCGTCCGAGGTAGTCGTAACCGAAGCACTGGAGGTCCGTGGCGTTCGGGTCGCTGTTCGGGATGGAGCGGATCGCCGTGATGCGTCCGGACTGGTCGTAGGCGTAGGTGGTGTTCTGGACGACGCCGGTGGTCGAGGTCTGCTTGTCGACGAACTGGGTGAGCAGACGTCCGGTCGACTCGTCGTACGTGTTGGTGGTGACGACCTGGGTACCCCAGGGGTTCATGGTGGAGCGGATGTTGCGGCCGTAGGCGTCGTAGTCCGACTGGAGGTCGTACGTCTGGCCGGCGACCGCGCCGAACGTCAGAAGCGGTCCGTATTGCTCGTAACCGTATTCGATGGTCTCGGAGAAGACGTCGCCGACGGTGGGTCGGGTCTCTTCTTTCAGTGCGCCGGTGATGGGGTCGTACTTCGCCTTGCTGGTGAAGGTGACGTTGCCGGTCTTGCCGATCTCGCTGCCGGGGATGGTCAGCGTGGTCTTGGTCGGACGGTAGGCGATGTCGACGCTGAGGACGGCCTTCGTGTAGGAGGCGCCGTTGGAGTAGCGGGTGGAGCTGTCGAGCTGTCCCTTGGCGACGGTGTCGTACGCGAAGCCGGTCAGTTGGTTGGCCGGGGAGATGGTGCCGTCGTACGTCCCGGTCTTGCGGCCCAGGAGGTCATAGGTGGTCGCGATGGTCTTGCCGCGGCCGTCGGTCATGGAGGTGACTCGCCCGGCATTGTCGTAGACGGTGGTGCTGTTGCCCGTGTCGGGGTCGCTGGCGCTGGTCTGGCGGCCACGCTGGTCGTAGTTGTAGCTCCAGGTGTTGCCGGCAGCGTCCGTACGCGACGTCTCCTTGCCCGCAGGGTTGTAGGTGTACGTCGTGACGTCCGCGTCGCCGGCGTTGCCGGTGGCGGTGGGTGTGCGGTACTGCCAGAGCTGGGTCGTGCGGCCGCGCGAGTCGGTGACCTTGCTGCCCGGGGTCGCTCCTGCCGGAGGCGTGACGTCGGTACGGTCGACGCCCGGGAATGCGGTCGTGATGGTGGACTGGGTGGTTCCGAAGGCGCGGGTCTGCGTGCTGACGGCCCGGCCCATGCCGTCGAAGACGGTGTAGGTCTGGTTGGGGACGGTCGCGTCGTCGGGTTCGAAGCGGGTGGTGCTCGGACCCACGAGGTCCTTGTAGTAGGTGTTGTTGACGCGCGGAGTGCGGCCCTGGGAGTCGTAATACGTGTCGGTGATCAACCGGCCGGTGTACGCGGAGATCGCCGGGTCGGTCTGGGTCTGGATGACCCGGGCCAGCCCGTCCAGGATCTGGATGGATGTCGCGTAGCTGCTGCCGTCGGCCCGCAGGGTCCGGCTGGTGATGGTGCTGGGCTTCGCCGAGCCGTTGAGGTCGTAGGTGAAGACCTGGCTAGCGGGATCGGCGGTGGTGCGGCCGGCCTGCCACACGGAGGTCAGCCGGCCGAGGCCGTCGTAAGCCTCGGTGGTGGAACGGCCGTTGGCGTCCGTGCTCACCAGGGGCAAGGAGCGGGCTGGGTCGAGGGTGACGGTCGAGACGCGGCCGGTGTCCGCGTCGGGGGCGCCCGCGGGCGCCGGGGCGGTGATCGTCGTCTGGTTGGGCAGTTCACCGGGGTTGGCGGAGCTGCGCGTGGTGGTGGTGGACGCACCGGAGGGGTGCTTGGCGTCGGTGACCGTCGGATCGGTGACGGTGACCGTACGGCCGTAGACGTCGTAGGTGGTCAGCCCGGTGGTGATCCAGCGGGCGTTGCCGTTGGCGTCGTAGCCGTCGAGGGCCTGGATACCGCTGACGAGGCCCTTGGAACCGGCGGAGCCGTAGGGCTGGCTGTCGAACAGCGTGCGGGCGCCGCTGATGGTGTTGGCCGCAGTGGCGGCGGTGGTGCAGGCGTTCGCCCCGGAGACGGAGATCGTCTCGGCCACCATGCCGGACATGACCGGGTCGTTGTTGGCGGCGTAGGAGGTGCGGGCGCAGACATCCGGGGTGCCGTCGGCTGCGCTGAGGACGGTCTTGGGACGGTTGGAGTGGTCGGGGTCGTTGGTGGTGGTCTCCGTCGTGGTGCGCCAGGTGCCGTCGCTCTTCAGGGCTCCCGCGGTGGTGACGGACGTGGTGGCCGAGTACCGGGCGATCAGTGGTGGCAGGGTTCCGCGCGCGTGCCTGGCGGTCTCCACCTCCCCGGCGCGGGTGTTGATGCTGTAGGCGACCGGCGCAGCGGCGTCGGCGTCGGCGTAGGTGTCGCTTTCGAGGACTTCCCCCGACAGCCAGTCGGAGTCCTGGACCGCTGCGCTGACCGGGCCCTTCACCTTCACCGAGCGGGTGCCCGTGGTGGTGATGTCTCCGTCCATGCCCTGGTAGTAGGTCCGGGAGGTCTTGCCCTTGATGCCGTCCTTGCCGTTGCCGGTGACGGCGGTGACGGAGGCGAACCCTCTGAACTCGTCCCAGGTGCGGTCCTTGTCCTCGATGAACGGGGAGTCGTTCCGGTGCCAGGCCGCGTCGCCGTACGTGTACGTGGTCGTCTGCGGGAGGGCTCCCTTGACGAGGTCGGATCGCGGGTCGACCGTGACGGACTTGACCGGGTAGCGCAGGAACCAGTCGTCGACCGGCGGGTCGGTGGGCTTGGAGTTGGTCTGGTACCACTTGACGTTGTAGCAGGCCAGCTTGTTGTTGTCCGCGGAGGTCGGCATGACGCCCGCCGTCCGGGAGCAGGAGACGGAGTAGTAGTCGACGCCGATGGTGCCACCGGTCTCGGTGGTGACGAAGGCCATGCGCGGCCGGTTGTACTCGGGACGCGCGGGGCCCGCACCGTCGACACGGTTGGGCAGCAGCATGTTGGCGAATGTGACCAGCGGGACCTTGACCTCGGCCTGGCCGTTGGCAGTGTCCTTGCCGGTGCGCCGGATCGACGCGAGCCACGGGACGGCGGTGTTCTCCGTGGGGTTCTCGACCTGCTTGAAGACGTGGGTCAGCTCGTAGTGGTCGACGTCACGGTAGCCACCGCCCGAGCGGATCTGGGTGGTGATGGTGTTGAGCCACTTGGTCGTCCAGTAGCTCGGTCCGCTGTTGGAGCAGGGGTCGTTCTGCTGGCACTGCTTGTCGAGCGGTACGTCGGGCCAGTTGACCGCGTTGGCGGCGGTGCGCTGTCCCGGGTCGCATGCGGTGGGGCTGGTGAGGCAGCGCTCGCCGCTGTCGAGGACGATCCTCGACGCGCCCTGGTAGTTGCCGTTCGCTGCGATCTGGTCGCTGAGCAGCTGACCGTAGGCGATGGTCCGGACGACACCGCCGCGGGTGTAGGCGCTGTTGACGCCGTTGCCGCGGTTCTGGCCGGCACCCCGTGCGTAGTGGTTGGTTTCCGTGGCGTAGGTGTAGGTGGTGAGGTTGCCGTGGACGTCGACCACGTAGTCGAGGTTCCAGCGCCAGGCCATCTGACACCACGATGCCTGCCCCTGGCCGGCGTTGTAGCAGGGATCGCCGGCGTTGGGAGAGTAGACGGGGACGGTCCAGGCGGAGTTGGAGTCCGGCCCGGTGGCCGTTGCGCCACCGCCGGCGGACGGCAGGTGGTTGAGGCCGAAGTAGTAGGCGGTGCCCGCCGCGTCGGTGAGCTTGATGTAGGAGCCGCTCCAGGTGCCGTTGGCGGCGCCGGTCAGGAACTCGATGCGGCTGCCGTCATCGCTCTTGAGGCGCCAGGTGCACTTGGACTGCTCGTCCGTGGAGGTCCCGGTGGCACACGAACCGTCCTTCGGGACCAGTTCCCCGGAATGACCTGCGAGCGAGAGCGTCAGGTTGGCCCCGCCCCAGCACTGGTCGCCGGATCCCGCGATGCCCGCCTTGGAGCACGGCTTGTAGACCCGCTCGACGAACCCGGTTCCGAGGTCCCAGCCGTCACCGAGCCATGAGGCCTGCGAGTTGGTGGACGACGTACGGCCGTCCACCGAGGCCGAGCTGTATCCGAGGGCGAGTTGGGGAGCGGTGCCGCCGAGGGTCGGCGGAGACTGGATCGGATAGGTGTAGTTGAACGAACCGGACGCGTCACCGGCGGTCCAGGCTTGGCTCGGGGCGAGGCTCGTTGCGCCGAAGGTTCCACCGCCACCGGTGTCGGTCGGTGCGTCCAGGGTGAGGACCATCGGTGCGAGCGCCGTGACCGACTTGGCGGAGACACCGCCCTGGGCCGGTGCCGCCGCCGTCGACGGCAGGTCCACCTCTGCGACCAGCCGCTTGGTGGCGGCGTCGTAGTGCGACGCGACGGGCGTACGTTCCTGGCAGCCTCCCGCCTGGGGAGTGGTCAGTGAGCAGGCCGGCAGGGTGTAGAGGCCGGCCCGTTGGGCCCACCCGGCACCGATGCCGCCGCTGATCACGTCGGGATCCAACGCCACCTGGACCTTGCCGCCGGCGCCGGACGTCGGCGTCAGGGTGACGAGGCCGCCGTGGGATCCCACGGCCTCGGCCGCCTTGGCGTCGGTCACCTCTACTCGGAGAACAGGGCCCGCAGTAGCAGGGCCGCTCTTGGCGGCGACCTCGGCGCCGGACGCTGCAGAGTTCTGTCCTGTTGCCGCTGTCACCGGGGCGAGCCAGACCGGCAACGTCCCGGCCCGCTGCGACGCGCCTGCGGGCGCCTGAACGGGCGCCGCCGCATCCGAGTCTCCGGACGCCGCCCGGGCCTCAGTGGCCTGGCGTGCGGACAGGTCCACAGTGGCGCTGCCGCGCTGCGCAGTGGTCGGCGACTTCGGCGGCACCCAGTCCGGAGTGCCCGTGGGCGGAGCCACCGGGTTCGGAGGAGTCGCATCCTTGCCGGAGACCGAGGGAGTCCTCGGCAACGGCGTGGTCGGCGGGGACCAGACCTTGTTCTTGTCGACCGTGGCGCCGAACGCGGGCCCGGCGACCGGAGTCAGTAACGCGGCCACCACTGTCAAGGTGCTCAGCAGTGCGACCCGTGAACGGCCGGTCGCGATGACAGCGTGTCTACGCGCAGAGCGGACACGAGGAAGTAACACCGAACCCCCCAGATGAGTCCCGATGTCAGTTCGCAGACACAGGGACGGCCATGAAAACGTCGGCGACTCTACGGACTTGTTGATATGTCAGTCGAGATGAAGATTCGATGAGAATGAAGTGATCTAGATCACCCCACTTGGCAAAGGCCGCCGACATCGGCAAATCGGGCATTCGCGCCGACAGTCAGTTGACGGATCACTTGATGATCAGTCAGGTTGTGCGTGTCCTGTGTGTATCCGCCCGATGCCCGGCGGTGACCGCACCCTCGTCACTTCCGGGAGCGCTTCGGCATGCCCAAAACTCCACCTGGTCCACCACGCAGACGCGGACGCCACCCGCAGAGTCGGCTCCGCCTGCTGTCAGCCCTCGCCGCCACGGTGCTCACCGTCGGTGTCACGTCGCCTGTGGCCTTCGCCGGCCAGAACACCGGTGGCATACCGAACACCGACGTGATGGACGCGGCTGATGCCGCTCATCGAAAGGAGCGCCCCCAGCTTCCGGACGACAGCGCGTTCGCCCAGGCCAAGGCCACCGGCAAGGACGTTCCGATCGAACGATTGACGACGGAGTTCACCGAGACGCTCGCCACTCCGGAAGGGCACCTCCGGCAGGTCCGACACCCCGACCAGCAACGACTCAAAGTCGACGGGGCCTGGCGGACACTGGACGCCACCCTGACCGCGCACGCGGACGGAACCTACTCCCCCAAGGCCGTCCCGTCGGGTGTCACACTCTCCGCCGGCGGGAACAGGCCCCTGGCCACCATGACCAGTTCGGATGGCAAGAAGCTCTCCCTGAGCGCGCCGTTCGACCTGCCCACACCACGCGTCGAGGGCAACTCCCTGCTCTACCCCGGCGTGATCGGACCCGACACGGATCTCAGGGTCGGCGTCGGCAAGAACGGCAGTGTGCGCACGGTATTCGTCGTCAAGACCGCCCAGGCGGCCGCCAACCCGGCGCTGAAGCACCTCCACTTCGACACGAGGACTGACGGCGTTTCCCTCACGTCGGACGCCGACCACAACGTCACCGCGACCGGTGCCGACGGCGTGCCGCGCTGGAGTGCCCCGGCGCCCCGCATGTGGGACAGCACCCCCGCGGCACCCGTCAACACCCAGCCCGCACCGACTCCGGCACCCACGGCAGCCGCCAAAGCCATGGCACAGGCGGCGCAGCCGACGCCCACTACCGCTACGCCCGCACCCGCGCCGACGGCCTCCGCCGACGCCTCCGGCAAACCCGCAGCTCCCGCCTCCAGCAGCCCCGACGGCCCCGGCGCCGGAGCCAAGGTCTCGACCATGCCGGTCAGCATCTCCAGCACCGGCATCGATCTGGCGACCGATCAAGAGGTCCTCTCCACCGGCACGGCGCCGTACTTCATCGACCCGGACTGGATTCCGTGGTCGCGCGGAAGCAACGGCTCGACCTACGTCCAGTCGAAGTACCCGAACACACCCCACTACAACGTCAACGGATCCAACGACAGCGACCACCTGGGCGTCGGCAGGTGCGGCGTGTATCCCAGTGCGCCCAGCTGCAACCCCTCCGACCTCATGCGCTCCTACTTCCAGTTCGACACCAGCGACCTGCGCGGAGCCATCATCAAGAACGTCCGCCTGGACTTCTGGGAGTACACCTCCGCCGACTGGGACTGCAACAAGACCTACGGTGTCGACGTCTACCTCGTCGACCGCCAGATCAACTCCGGCACCGTGTGGAACAACAAGCCGGAGCCGGTCGGCGGACGACTCGACTCGACCCAGGTCGCTGGGTCTGGGCGCAACCCCTGCCATGACAACGTCGATGTCCCCTACTGGAACCTCGACGGCCTCAAGCAGTACATCCCGGCCAACAACGTCCTGACCGTCGGATTGCAGGCCTCGGACGAGAACAACATCTACGCGTTCAAGCGCTTCGACTACGGCGCGAGCCTCAGCGTCACCTACGACCGCACCCCCGACACCCCCACCAACCAGTACGTCTACCCGGGTCCGAAGACGATGGAACCGAATCAGGTCACCCAGGGGTGCGCGGGCGCCCCATGGGGCTGGCTGAACTCAAGCGCCCTGGCACAGGGGGCTGTCACCCTCAACGCCACCGTCTCGAGCCCGGTGCAGGGCCAGCTGTACTCCTGGTCGCACATCTGGGACTACAACCTTCCTGGATCTCCCAACGTCGCGGAAGGCTTCTCCGACCTCGTCACCAACGGCAGCAACGCGGCGTTCGTCGTACCGAGCAACGTCATCCAGGACGGTCACGCGTACGGCTACAGCATCATGGCCGGCGACATGCTCGTAGGCCTCTCCGCCTCCACGCCCGACTGCCGGTTCGCAGTGGACGCCACTCCGCCGCAGCTGAGCCTCCCCACACTCAACGACCAGCTTCCCGACAACGCTCTCGCCGACCAGTTCCCGCCGGCCGGCAACGGGCAGACGAGCAGGAAGCGCCTCGGCGACTCGGGCGTCGTCCCGTTCAGCGCGGTCGACCCGGCGCCCAACGGTGGATCGCCGTCGGGGGTCGCCTGTGCACGATGGGGCTGGGATCCTCAACTGGCGGGCAGCACCTGGCAGTGCGGAGCGTCCCTGCCGCAGGGCGGCGTCTCCGTGCGACCCGGCAGCTGGGGTACCAACATCCTCTTCATACAGGTCATGGACAACGCCGGGAACCAGTCACCGATCCGGTCCTACGCCTTCCACGTTCCGTGGAACCCGGCCGGCCCGCCCCCGGTGTTCGGCGACATCACCGGCGACGGCGCCCCCGACATCCTCGCTGCCGACCAGGCCGGCAACCTCCAGGCCTACAGCGTGCCCGGCAACCCGCTGGCCAAGAGCCCGGCCGTCTCGGTCGCCGCGTTGAAGTCCTACTCCCCTGTGAAAGACGGAGACTGGAAGACCGACATCCAGTTCACCCACCGCGGCGCGCTCACCGGTGGCAAGAACGTCGACGACCTGATCGTCCACGCCAAGGGCGACACGCAGCTCTGGTACTACGGCAACCCGGGCAACACCCACTACACCGGCCGCTTCGACACCAAGCGGCTCCTCAACAAACCCGCCTGCGAAACCCCCGCGAGCGACCCCCACTACTGCGACGGCTACAGCGCCAACTGGTCGACCGTCGTTCGCGTCGCCTCAGTCGGTGACCCGATCCGTTCCGACCTCGACTACAAGCTCCAGTTCCGCAACGGAGCGGGACTGCTCACCATCGAGATGGCCGCGAACGGTGCCGACGCCGCACTCTGGTACTACCCGACCCTCGGTACGCACTTCGGGGCACCGGTGCGCCTCAGTGCGACCGGTTGGAAGAACATGGAACTGCTCAGTCCCGGGGACTGGGCCAACCAGGGGCACCCCGGCTTGTGGTCACGCAACATGACCACCGGCGAGCTCAGGGGCTACACGTTCACCACAGGGGTCTACGCACCGACCGTCGACGGCGAACCCGTGCTGGACCCTGTCACCGGCCAGCCCGTCAGCGCTCCCACGCTCGTCGGCATCGACACCAACTCCTACCTGGGCTTCGTCCCGCCGAACGACTATCCCGTCCTCGGCTCCGACGGGGACCTCACCGGCAACGGTGCGCCCGCCCTTTGGGGGCGCAGTGCCAACGGCCAGATCCAGATCTGGTGGGGCCACCGCACCGGCACCCCCTCCGCGCCCGGGATCGACTGGGAGGCCGGCCCGGTCACCGTTGCCGACACCAAGGTCAGCCCGGTCTGGTACGCCCTCGACAACAAACCCGCCAACATCACTGTCGACAGCTCCGCCTCCAACCCCCTCGTGACAGCCGGGAACCCGACAGCGGTCGCGGACCACAACGGCGTTCCGAACGGCGCCATCGCCCTGAACGGCGGCTACTACCGGACCTCGCAGAGCCCGAACATCGACACCCGGCAGAGTTACAGCATTGCCGCCTGGGTCAAGATCAACAACACGAACGGCTACCAGACCGTCGCGACCCTCGTGGGCAACCAGCACAGTCCCTTCTACCTCCAGTACTCCAAGACCTACGGCCGCTGGGCCTTCGTCGCGCCCGGGGAGGACAACGCCAACACCAACGCCTACTACGCCGCCTGGGACTCGACCAGCGCACCACAGGTCGGTGTCTGGACACATCTGATCGGTGTCTACAGCTCCGGCGACAAGACCATGACCCTCTACGTCAACGGCCAAGCCGTCGGCAGCACCGTCAACCCCAGCACCTGGACCACGTCCGGTCCCCTCTCCATCGGCGCCCAGATCACCAATTCCTCCCCCGCGAGTCCCGCCTTCGACGGGTCGGTCAGCGACGTACGGATGTACCCGTATCCGCTCACCGAGCAACAGGCCAACAATCTCGCCACCAGCAACTCCAGCGTCCAGATCCACAGCCTGCAGCGCACGGCGACCTGCCTGAACAACTGGGGAGGCGGCGGAGAGATCGCGGTTCAGGACTGCGGAAACGATGCCAACCAGCACTTCACCTTCAACGACGACCGCACCATCACCAGCGCCGGCAAGTGCCTCGGCACCAAGGACAACGCCGGCGCGAGTGGCACGCCCGTCGTCCTGCGCCCGTGCGACGCCACGAGCGGCAGTGCCCCCAAGGACGGCGAAGGTCAGCAGTGGATCCGCAGTTATGACGGGACCATCCGGAACGTCCAGTCCGGCCTCTGCATCGACATTCCCCACGGCATCACGACCAACGGCACCCGCGTGATCGTTTGGACCTGCTCGGCCGACAGCAACCAGAAGTGGTTCGCGCGTGCGCACCTGAACGGCTGATCCCCGTCCGGTGCAAGGGCCGGGGTCCGGGGGCTTGCCCTCGGACCCCGGCCCTTTCCCACCCGTCGGCATCGCCTTCCGAGTGATCGGCAGGCGTCCGGGGAAGGGCCGTCCGCAGCCGTCGAAGGGACCCCACCGGCTTCGCCGGGCTGCCACCCCGTCGCCGCCACCCGCAGCGCCGGGAACGCACCAGTCTCCGTGTCCGGACCCGTCGTTGTCAGTCCGTATGGTTCCGGGTTCCGTGCCCTGCGGCGGATGGCTACCGTCCGAACCGTCGGACATCCGGCGGTCCGGACGGGCCGCCGTCACGCGCCTTCTGGAGGTCACGGTGACCGCGAACCACCCCACCCGCAGGAGCATCCTCAAGTCCGCCGGCGGGCTCGGCGCCGCGCTGGCGCTCGGCGGCGCGAGCGTCCTCGCGACGGCTTCGGCGGCCCGCGCGGCCGACGACGGCTTCGGGCTGCACATCACCGACCGCAACGAGGGCGACGCCCGGATGTGGTACTACCGCTTCGCGACCGCCGAGATCGGCTGGCAGCCCGCCGTCAACGTGCTGCTCCCCGACGACTACCACACCAGCGGACGCACCTACCCCGTGCTCTACCTGCTGCACGGCGGCCTCCAGGACTTCATCGAGTTCGACCACCAGGGCGTCCGCGACTGGACCATCGGCAAGCCGCTCATCGTCGTGATGCCCGACGGCGGGCAGGCCGGCTGGTACTCCAACCCGGTCGGCACCAACGTGGGCCCCCGCAACTGGGAGAGCTTCCACCTCAACCAGCTGATCCCCTGGGTCGACGCCAACTTCCGCACCTACGCCGAGTACGACGGCCGCGCCGTGGCCGGATTCTCCATGGGCGGCTTCGGCGCACTGAAGTACGCCGCCAAGTACTGGGGCCACTTCGCCTCGGTCAGCGCCCACTCCGGCCCGGCCAGCCTGCGCCGCGACAACGGCGCGGTCGTGCACTGGGCCAACGTGTCCGCCGCCGTCAAGGACCTGGCCGGCGGCACCATCTACGGCGCGCCGCTGTGGGACCAGGCGAGGGTGACCGCCGACAACCCGGTCGAGCGCCTGGAGAGCTACCGCAACAAGCGGATCTTCCTGGTGGCCGGGACCAGCCCCGACCCGACCAACCCCTTCGACACCTTCAACGAGACCGCGGTGCTGGCCGGCCAGCGGGAGTTCCGCGCCCTGCTGGACGGCGCGGGCATCCCGTACGAGGCCCACGAGGAGCCGGGCGGCCACTTCATCCGCGACTACATGTTCCGGCGCGACATCGACGGCATCATCGACCGCCTCCGCAAGGCGTGAGGGGCGCTCCGATGATCTCCCGCTTCTCGCGGCCGGCCCTGGCCGCGGTCGCCGCCCTGTTGCTGCCGTTCACCGTGCCGGCAGCCTCCGCCGTGGCGGCTCCCGCCGTGTCCGCTCCCGCCACGGCCGCTCCCGCCCAGGCCACCCGGGCCGCCGGGTTCGCGGCGGCCTGTCCGGCCCGCGGCCAGGTCTCCCAGCACTACTCCGCAGGGCACAACGGCATCGACATCGCCAACGACTACGGCACACCGATCTACGCGGTCGGCGACGGCCAGGTGCTGATCTCCGGCACGGCCCAGGGCTACGGCCAGTGGATCCGGATCCTGCACCCGGACGGGACCATCACCGAGTACGGGCACATGTACGAACGGGACGTGGCCGCCGGCGACCACGTGACGGCCGGCCAGCAGATCGCGCTGATGGGCAGCGAGGGCGAAGCCACCGGCCCGCACCTGCACCTGCGGGTCTGGGCCGACCCGGACGCGTCCGTGCGCACCGACCCGGAGCCGTACCTCACGGAGCGCGGTGTCACCGTGCCCTGCGTTCCCGGAAGCGGCCCGAGCCCCGCCCCGTTGGTGTATCCGGCGGAGTCCGGGCGAGTGGTCTCGGCGCGGTCGGCGGACGGACGCCTGGAGGTCTTCGCGGCCGGGGCGAACGGCGTCTCCCACGCCTGGCAGACCGCGATCAACGGCGGGTGGTCCGAGTGGGAGAACCTCGGCGGCCCCGGTGGCGCGGAGCTGGCGGTCGGGCCCGACGCGGACGGCCGACTGGAGGTGTTCGCCATCAACGGCAACACCTTCCAACACCGCTACCAACTCCAGCCCTCCGGCGCCTGGTCCGGCTGGGAGGACTTCGGCACCGGCGGCCACGACATCGCCGTCGGCTCCAACCAGGACGGACGCCTCGAAGTCTTCGCCTCAGGACCGGTCGGCGTCTACCACAAGTACCAGACGGCACCCAACGGCGGCTGGTCCGGCTGGGACCCCACGGGTGGAGGCCCCGCCGACAGCGAGATCGAACTCGGCAAGGCCCCCGACGGCCGCCTCGAAGTCTTCGCCCTCAACGGCACCACCTTCCAGCACCAGTGGCAGACCGCCGTCAACGGCGCCTGGTCCCCCTGGGAGGACTTCGGCACCGGAGGCCACGACCTCACCGTCAGCCACAACCAGGACGGACGCCTCGAAGTCTTCGCCTCAGGACCCGCCGGCGTCTACCACAAGTACCAGACCAACCCCACCAGTTGGTCCGGCTGGGACCCCACCGGCGGCCCCGCCGACTCCCGGCTCACCAGCAGGCAGACCGCGGACGGCCGGGTCGAGGTCTTCGCGATCAACGGCAGCACCGCACAGCACATCTGGCAGACCGGCCTCAACGCCCCGTACGACCAGTGGGACACCTTCGGCACCGGCGGCACCGAGATCGCCGCCGCCACCAACGCGGACGGCCGGATCGAGGTCTTCGCCTCCAACACCGACGGCGTCCACCACAAGTGGCAGACCGGATTCTCCACCTGGTCCGACTGGGCCTGGCTGAACACCACCCCCGGACCCGCCGTCAGTCGAGGAGCCACCCGGTGACCAGAGCGCACCTCCCCCTGCTGTCCGCGCTCACCTCGCTGGGCGTGGCAGCGGGCCTGATGGTCGGCGCCACGCCCGCGCCCGCCGCCACCGGCATCGACCTGTGCGCCGAGGTCGGCTACACCGCGGGCTTCCGCGGCGACGCCCTGGTGACCGCGATCGCCGTCGGCATGGCCGAGTCCAGCTGCAACCCGCTGGCGTCCAACGTCCAGGGCAACAGCCCGCAGTCCACCGACCGCGGTCTGTGGGAGATCAACGACTACTGGCACAGCGAGGTCACGGACGCCTGCGCCTACGACGCCCAGTGCAACGCCAACGAGGCCTACCGCATCTCCAACCAGGGCATCGACTGGCACCAGTGGTCGACCTACGCCGCGGGCGCGCACCTTCGGTACATGGACGCGGCGCGGGCCGCCGTGGACCGGCTCGGCCACCACGAACCCGGTCCGGCGCCCGTGGTGTATCCGGCGGAGTCCGGGCGAGTGGTCTCGGCGCGGTCGGCGGACGGACGCCTGGAGGTCTTCGCGGCCGGGGCGAACGGCGTCTCCCACGCCTGGCAGACCGCGATCAACGGCGGGTGGTCCGAGTGGGAGAACCTCGGCGGCCCCGGCGGCGCGGAACTCGCCGTCGGCTCCAACGCGGACGGCAGGTTGGAGGTGTTCGCCATCAACGGCAACACCTTCCAGCACCGCTACCAGCTCCAACCCTCCGGCGCCTGGTCCGGCTGGGAGGACTTCGGCACCGGAGGCCACGACATCGCCGTCGGCTCCAACCAGGACGGACGCCTCGAAGTCTTCGCCTCAGGACCCGCCGGCGTCTACCACAAGTACCAGACGGCACCCAACGGCGGCTGGTCCGGCTGGGACCCCACGGGCGGGGGCCCCGCCGACAGCGAGATCGAACTCGGCAAGGCCCCCGACGGACGTCTCGAAGTCTTCGCCCTCAACGGCACCACCTTCCAGCACCAGTGGCAGACCAGCGTCAACGGCGCCTGGTCCCCCTGGGAGGACTTCGGCACCGGAGGCCACGACCTCACCGTCAGCCACAACCAGGACGGACGCCTCGAAGTCTTCGCCTCAGGACCCGCCGGCGTCTACCACAAGTACCAGACCAACCCCACCAGTTGGTCCGGCTGGGACCCCACCGGCGGCCCCGCCGACTCCCAGCTGACCAGTGAGCGTTCGCCGGACGGCCGGGTGGAGGTCTTCGCGATCAACGGCAGCACCGCACAGCACATCTGGCAGACCGGCGTCAACGCGCCGTACGGCCAGTGGGACACCTTCGGCACCGGCGGCACCGAGATCGCCGCGGCTGGCAACGCGGACGGCCGGATCGAGGTGTTCGGCTCCAACACCGACGGGGTCCACCACCGCTGGCAGACCGGGTTCTCCACCTGGTCCGACTGGGCCTGGCTGAACACCACCCCCGGACCCGCCGTGCCCTGACAACGCCCTGGAGCACAGCGATGCACCCGATCGGCAGGCGTGGCCTGCTGTGGGCGGCCGGAGCGGGAGCACTCGTGCTCCCGCTCGCGGGCCGTACCGCGCCAGTGGCATCCGCCGGCCGCCGCCGGACCCCACCCGTGGGTCGGCGGCGGCCGGCGGCCGTGGGCCGCCTTCGGCGACCGCCCGGCGGCACCGCCGCGTTCGGGGGCGCCGATGCCCTGAGCGCGGGGGCGCCGAAGCCCTGACCGAACACCCGTGCACTCCGCTGCCACCTTGTCAAGTGGCATGCGGCTCCGGTTTATTGTCGTACGCGAAGAGGTACCGTTCGTCCGTCCGACCTGAGCCGGCACGGCACGCGGGACGGTGCGCGGGGACGGTGTGCGGGGACGGAGGCGCGGTGCGCGGGACGGGGCAGCGGTGAGCGGGATCGTCGTCCACCTGCCGGCGGGGAACGGCGACACCCCGGTGACCTTGCGGCTCGGCCCAGGAGAGCGGGCACGCTTCGGTCGCGGATCCGCCCGCACCCCGGTGGAGCTGCGGCTCGGCGACGAGTCGGTCTCCCGGCTGGCCGGTGAGATCCACGCCACCGACGACCACTGG
Source organism: Kitasatospora sp. NPDC001132 (assembly GCF_053598415.1). Classification (NCBI taxonomy): domain Bacteria; kingdom Bacillati; phylum Actinomycetota; class Actinomycetes; order Kitasatosporales; family Streptomycetaceae; genus Kitasatospora; species Kitasatospora sp. NPDC001132. Next base: position 241,120 of record NZ_JBSFKF010000002.1, read on the forward strand.
CAGTTGAGCAACCTCAGCAACACCCACGCCTACCTGGTGGAGAACCCGGAGGGCGCCGGCGAGTACCTGCGGGTGCCACCACGGCGGGTCGGCGCGCCGATCCCCTTCGAGTTCTCCCGCGTGGTGCTGCCGTCCCGGCGGGAGACCCCGCTGTCCTTCCAGGTGTTCGCACCCGACCACGTCTACCTGGACCCGGACACCCGCGGCGGCTCCCGGGAGAGCCGAACCATGACGGCGTACTCGCTGGACGAGACCGCCACCTACTTCCTGGTCCTGGTCGCGCTATGCGAGCCGTGGCTGCGCGACCACTCCCCCGCCGCCGTTCCCACCACCCCGCAGGTGGTCGCACGGCTGCACGGCCACCCCGCCTGCGCCCGGCTCACCGCCCGCGCGGTCAGCTCGCACCTCGACTACCTCGCCGACGAGAAGCTCCGCATCGACCTGCCCGACGGCGACCGAGCGGACCGCCGCGGCGGCAAGCGTGAGGCCGTCGTGGGGATCGCCCTGAAGTTCGGCATCGTTCGCGAGGAGCACCTCGCGCTCCTGCCGGGCCCTGGCCCCGGCCCCGGCCGGTCCGGACGATAGGGAGGGCGGCGATGCTGCAAGATCCGGCCTTCCCCGTGGACAGCGAGGAACTGCTGCCGGCCGGCCATAGGGTCGGCGAGTGGACCGTCACCGGGCCGATCGGCGAGGGCGCCTGGGCCACGGTGTACGCCGCCCGACGAACCGACCACCGGACCGAGGGCGGGAACGACCGCGGGGGCGACCACCGGACCGACCGCGAGACCGACGAGCCGGACGACACCGTCGCCCTCAAGGTGCTGCCGACCGCCGGACTCGCCCCCCGCCAGGCCCGCCAGGTCGCCGAAGCCGCCCGACGCGAAGCCGAGTTGGCCCGCACCGCCCCGCACCCCCGGCTGGTACGGCTGCTCGACACCCTCGTCCTGGCCGCCCCCGACCAGCCCTCGCTCGACGGCGCGATCGTCCTGGTCATGGAGCGCGCCCGGTGCACCCTGCGCGACCTGCTCGCCACCGGCGTCGACGAGGCCGAGGGCGCCCGGATCGTCACCGGCATCTGCGAGGGCCTGGCCCACCTGCACCGCTCCGGCTGGGTCCACACCGACCTGAAACCGGAGAACGTCCTCATCGGCGCCGACGGCGAGGTCCGGCTCTCCGACTTCGGCCTCGCCATCGAACTCACCGGCACCCACGGCCACGGCGCCCCGATGGGCACCCCCGACTACCTCCCGCCGGAGCGCTGGCGGGAGCCGCTCGGCGAACACGGCGTCAAGGTCCGTACCACCGACGACATCTGGGCGCTCGGCATCGTGATCCACGAGGTCTTCGCCGCCGGCGGCCGACCGTTCCCCGGCACCACCCCCACCGCCCGCTGCGCCGCCGCCCAGCAGTACGCGGAAGGCCGCGCCGCCCTGCGGCTGGCCGCGGCCGTCCCCCCGTTCTGGCGCGCCCTGGCCGCCGACTGCCTCGCCCCCAGCCACGCCGCCCGCGCCCCGCACACCGCGGAGAGCCTGCTCGGCCGCATCCGCGCCCACCGCCCCGACCGGCGCCCGCACCGCCCCCGCCGCCCGTACCGGCGTCCTCGCCCGCGCACCGCCCTGCTGGCCCTGGCCTCCTGTGCCACGGCCGCCGCCACCGTCACCGCCCTGTGGCCGCACCCGGGACCGCCCGGACGACTCGCCCACGTGCGGGTCTTCAACGCCGAACGCGGCTGCCAGGACCGCACCGACCGCGACCCCCAGTGCAGCCTCGGCCTCGCCGTCGACCCCCTGCGCCCCTACACCGCCGACAACGTCGTCCCCGAGCGGGTCTGGCACGACGACACCCTCGAAGCCGACTGCCAACTGCCCGCCGGCCTCCCCGTCATCAACGAGGAGGACCTCACCTCCACGCTCTGGTACCGCATCCGTCTGCCGGGCTCCTCCACCACCGCCTGGCTCCCCGCCGTCCGCACCAGGGACCGCCCCGCCCTGCTCCGCTGCCCGTGAGCGCCGCCGGCCGTGAGCGCCGCCGGCCGGGCCACCCGCCGCTCGGCCGGCCCGCGTTGGGGGTGCCCCGCTGCTCGGGCTCGACGGCGCCGCCGTCACCGAGCAGCGGATGAACCTCCCTCTCCGGAGGACGGGGGTCAGGGAGCGGGTGACCGCCTGCCGGCCGCTCCGGCGGCGCGTTGGCAGAGCTCGACGAGGGAACCGAGGAACGGGCCGCCGTAGGCGCGGGCGGCGGCGCAGGGGTCCGTGTCGGCGGTGGTGGCCTGGCCGGGCGGCCGAGCGGCGGAGGGGGCGGGCCGCGGTCGGTGGTGAGCGCCCGGGAAGTGCGGCCGCTGACCCGGCCGGGCACCGTCCTCACCCGGCTCGGCGGCCGGGGTTTCCTGCTCGTCGGTGGGCGCGGCGTCCGGCGTGGGGACGGGCTCCGCGGCCGTCGGCTCCGGCGGGGGCGGCGCGGGGACCGGCGCCGGGGAGGGCGACGGCGCGGAGTGCTTCAGGGCCCCCACGACGGCGGGGGCGACCGGCTGGTCGTCGAGCGCCGGTCGCGGGCCCATTCCGAGGTAGGCCCGCGGGCCGGCGTCCGCCGCCCCCGAGAGCAGTGCCGTCGCCAGCACGACCGCGACGACGGCGCCACGCCCGAACGCCCGGACCGGGGACGGGCAGAGGGGCGGACGCCCGGCGCCGGCGTCCGCCGAGGGCTCGGACTCCAGCAGTTCCACCCGGCGCCGGCAGACCTCCGCGTTGCGTGAAGCCGCCCACTGCTCGGACGCCCCCTGGTCGGCCCACGCGGTGGCGGTCCCGGTGAACAGGTCGGCCGCCAGGCCCGGGTCCCCGCCGACCGCCGCGACGTACGCCCGCACCTCCTGCGCGCGCAGCGCCTCCGGGTGCGTGGCACCGCGCTCCAGGGCGACGTGCTGATGGAGCTCCTCGGCCAGGCGAGCGGCGAGAACCGTTTCGCCGACCTCCATGGCGCCCCGGATCAGGGCCACCCTGGGGGCGTAGGCGGCGGGCGGCCTCTCGGCTGCCGTCCTTGACGACGTGTCGGTCGGATCGGTCATGGGCCCCTCGCAGGTGGTCTCCGAACGATGGATCACGTCACCTATACCGGTCGGGGCCACCCGGCGGCCGGTCCGCGGTCGTCCCTTCGGGTGAAACCGTCAACGAGCGATCGGACGCCGTCCGAGGTTCCGGCCGCCCCGATCGGCCTCCGGCCGGGGCGCGGTGGGCCGCCGTAAGGCCTTCGATCGGCCTCCCGTCGGCCTCCCGTCGGCCTCCGGTCCGCCCGGCGGCCGACCGGCGCGCCCGTAACGGCTCCGCGCCGGGTTCGCCGCTTCGAGTGACAGGCCGACAGCAGGGGCACACGTCCGACCAGCGGTGGACCCGTCCGCGTCATCGGGTCAGCGGACCACGCCGGAAAGGTCCAGTCGCTCCATGCGGTCGAGGCACAGTTCATGAAAGCGAACGAAGTCACAGCGGCTCTTCCGTCGGCCCCGCCGGGCCGGGGAAATCCGCTGGCGCGAGACTCGCCGGGCCTTGATCCTGATCACCGTGTCAGAACCCAAGCAGCAGATCCGCGCCCTCCCCACGGCGTCCACAGTGACGGTCTACCAGGCGTACCGGCCTGAGATCGGCCTGCCCGCCGCGCGGGACGGTCGGTTTCCGGCGGCGTGGAAGAGGGAGCGGATGACGTGGATCAAGCCGTCGTTCCTCTGGATGATGTACCGCTGCGGGTGGGCGCGGAAGGAGGGGCAGGAGACCGTCCTCGCGATCGAGATCACCCGCGAGGGCTTCGAATGGGCCCTGGAGAACAGTTGCCTGTCCCACTACGAACACGGACTGCACTCCGACCGGGCCTCCTGGAAGCGCGAGTTGAAGCGGTCCCCGGCCCGGGTGCAGTGGGATCCCGAACGGGATCTGCACCTCCGGCCGCTGGCCCATCGGTCGCTTCAGCTCGGCCTCGCCGGCGAGGCGGCTGGGCGGTACGCGGACGAGTGGATCGTCGCGATCGACGACGTCACGGCGCTCGCGCACACCACTCACGCCCACGTGCGGGACGGGGACCTGGACGCCGCGCGGAGGCTGCTTCCCGCCGAACGGCCGTATCCGGCGGGCGACACGCTGCTGACCCACCTGGGTTGCTGAGCCGGTACCGAGAACGCGACCGGGGGCACCAGGAACTGTCGGATCGGTGGCTCCGAGTCGGCTGTGTCGAGCAAGGACAGCCCTGCCGGGCGGGGCCTCGGGGCTGTCCGACGGCGCCGTGGGAGGACGGGTGCTCCCGAGGCGGTCGCAGATGCAAGGGGCGACCTGGGGGCGTCAGTTCCCGCTCGGGAACTCGCCCGCCTGGATCGCGGCGATGGAGCAGGCCCCTCATGCCGAGCACCTCGTCGGCTCTTTCGACCGCGCCAGAAGTCGACCCCGCCGACTTCCCGCGCACTCAGCCGACTTCCCGCGCACTCAGCTGACGGGCCGGGCGGAAACCGCCGTGCGCGAGTGAGCTCCGTGCGCGAGACTGCCCGGATGGACATGGGCAGAGACACGGTGGCGGAGCTGGTCGGACAGGCCCTCGAGGCGCCTGACCGGCACACGGGCGAGGACCTGCTGCGGCGCGCCGCCGAAACCGACGCTCACGGCGCGGTGGCGCGCGCGGTCGACCTGCTCCGGTCGCCTCAGCCCCCGGACCGGGCCCTGGGCTGCGATCTGCTGGGGTTCGCGAGCGACGCCCACGAGGACGTCCGGGCCGAAGTCGCCGTCACCCTGACCGCCCTGGCCGCTCGGGAGCCCGACCCCGACGTCCTCTGCTCGCTGGCACGCGCCCTGGAGCAGACCGAGGACCACCGTGCCGCACCCGTCCTGGTGGCTCTGGCCGAACACGAGGACTCCGGGGTGCGCCAGCGGACGGCCATCGCGCTCGGCGGCTTCGCCGACGGGCCGCCCGACGGGCCGGAAGTCCGCGCGCTGGTCGCCCTCACCCGGGACGCGGACCCGGACGTACGCGACTGGGCGACGTTCTCGCTCGGTTTCCAGTCCCGGGCCGACACCCCGGCGGTCCGGGCCGCCCTCTGGGAACGGACGCGGGACTCCGATCCGGACGCCCGCGCGGAGGGCATCCGTGGCCTGGCGCGGCGGCGCGACCCGCGCGCCGCCGCGCTCCTGCGCGAGCTGCTGGCGGACCCCGACGGCGCCGAGGTGCTCACCTTCCGGGCGGCCGAGATCCTGGGCGCCCCCGAACTGCTGCCGCTCCTGGAGGACTACGCCCCGGACGACCACGGGGTCGCCGAGGCCGTCGCCGCCTGCGATCCGGCGCGCAGGGCCCGGCACGACGAGGCCGCCTGGACACTGGTGCGCACGCTGGAGCGGCTGCGGCCCGAACTGGCGCCCGCGGTCTGGGCGACCCGCTGCGAACCCGGCCTGACCCTCGGCCTCGGCAGCGGCCCCGACGCACCGGTCTACGACGTCGCCGCACTGCTCGCGCGGGCGGACGGCGATCCCCAGCGGGCGGCCGAACTGGTGGGCGGTGACCACCCGTTGGCAATCGGCCGCTGAGCACTCCTGACGAAAGTGCCGGCAGCGGGGCGAGGTCGGCCACGTCATCGCGGGCGAAACCCGGCGACGTCGGCGACCTTCCCCGGGATACTGGTCGCCCATGGATGAGGTCGAAGTCGTCGTCGCCCATTCCGAGCGTGCGACTCTGCGGGTCGGCGACGTGTTCCTGAAGGTGGACGCCGACCAGGCGCGCATCGACGTCGAGGTCGAGGCGATGTCCCTGGCGCCGGTCCCGACCCCGGAGGTCCTGTGGCGCAAGCCGCCCGTGCTCGCGCTCGCCGCGGTTCCGGGGACGACGCTCGGGCGCCTCGGTGGGCCGTCGACCGGGTCGCCGGCGGCGTGGGCCGCGGCGGGCGCCGCCATCCGGAAGCTGCACGACGCGCCGCTGCCGTCCTGGCCGGGACGGGCCGGGCGGAGCATCACCGCGCTGGCGGCGGAACTCGACGACGAGTGCGAATCCCTCGTGACGGACGGCGTCCTGCCCGCCGACCTGGTCACCCGCAACCGCCGGGTCGCCGAGGCCGCACTCCGGCCCTGGTCCCCGGCGTTCACGCACGGCGACCTGCAGATCGCGCACGTCTTCGTCGACGGCGACGAGGTCACGGGCATCATCGACTGGTCCGAGGCGGGCCGGGGTGACGCCCTGTACGACCTCGCCACCTTCACGCTCGGACACGAGGAGCACCTCGACGACGTCATCGCCGGCTACGGCACCGGCACCGGCATCGACGTCGACGTGATCCACGCGTGGTGGTCGTTGCGCAGCCTGCTGGCGGTCCGCTGGCTGATCGGGCACGGCTTCGACCCCTACACACCGGGCTGTGAGGTCGACGTGCTGAGATCCCGGATGTGAAGCCCTCGGTATCCGCCGGCCACCCCCGGAACATCCCGAAGCCGGGAACGTGAGAAGTCGGCCCCGCCGACTTCCTTTGCGCGGGGTGGTGCGCGGCACGGCACAAGGGGCCGTGGGAACGACTGTTCACGGATTCGTGGAGTGCCGCACCCGGGTCCTGGCCCCGGCGTCGAGGAGACGGCAAGGTACCCGGCCATCGAACCGTCCCTGCTCGGCATGACCCGGGACTACGCCGCCTTCGCCTGCCTCTTCGGCGTCCGGGATCTCAGGGACCACTGGCGGCCCGTCGCCGCGGGGGCGGGGCGCGCTCGTGTTCCCGGGCCGGCCTCTGGGGCCGGGCCGTCGGAAGTCAGCGGGCAACCGAACAGACCGGGGCACAGTCGGACCGATTCGGGCGGGATGGGACGATACCTGCCATGTCAAGCACGTCTTCCCTGGTCCGGGTCACCGATGCCCCGCCCGAACCGCTCCGCCGCCTGCTCCTCGACCTCGGCGAGGCCCTGCTCGGCGGCGGCCTGCCCGTCCATGACGTCGAAGAGGAACTCCACTGGCTGGGGCGGGCGTTGGGGGCTCCGGAGGTGCGGGTCGCCGCGCTGACCAACGGGCTGTTCGTGTCGCTGGACGCGGACGGGGCCACCCGGTTCCAGCCGGTCGGCGGCGCGCTGCGGTTCGAGCAGACGGCCGACGTCCTCCACCTGGTGCACCGGCTGCGGACGGGCGAGCTCGACGGGCCCCGGGCGCTGGCCGAACTGGACCGGATCCGGCGGGCGCCGGCCCGCTGGCCCGCGTGGGTGGCGGATCTCGGGGCGCTGCCGGTCGGCGTGGGGGTCTGCCTCTTCCTCCAGCCGGCGGCGGCGAACGTGCTGGCGGCCGGGTTCGGTTCGCTGATCGTGGTGGGGCTGACCGTGCTCGCCCGACGGCTGCCGTACCTGCGGCCGCTGCTGCCCGTCACGGCCGGCTTCCTGGTCGCCCTGCTGGTCCTGGCACTCGCGCGGGCCTCGCTGCTGGAGGGCCCGCTGCGGACGATCGTGGCCACCCTGGCGATCCTGCTGCCGGGCGGGCTGCTGGTCACCGGGCTGTCCGAGATCGCGGCGGGCGCGGCCAGCGCGGGCACGGCCAGGCTGGTGTCCGGCGCGGTCCAGCTGGCGCTGTTCCTCGCCGGGGTGGCCGCGGCCGCGACGGCGATCGGCATGCCGGCCACCGCGCTGGCCAACGTCCAGGTCGCCAAGCCCAGCTGGTGGGTGATCGCGCTGGGGTTGGCGATCGCGGTGGCCGGCGTGGTGGTCAACGTCCACACACCGCCCTCGGCCATCCCGTGGATCGTCGCCGTGATCGCGGTCAGCGTGACCGCCCAGGTGGCGGTGGGGTCGGTGCACGGCGCGGCGATAGGCGGCCTGGCCGGGGCGGTCGCCGCCGCGGTCGCGGCCACCCTGGTGCACTGGCTGCCGGGCGGTCCGCTCTGGCAGGTGCTCTACCTGCCGGCGTTCTGGATCGTGGTGCCGGGCTCCTTCGGTCTGTTGAACACGGCGCAGATAGAGGTCGGGAACGGGGCCCAGTCGGTCCTGGCGGCCGTGTCGGCGGTCTTCGGGGTGTCGATCGGCACGCTGATCGGCGCGGTGATCAGCCGGATCCCCCGCCCCTCCCGCGCCGTGCTGCTGTCCCGGGCCTGACCCGGGGCGGCGGCACCCCGGCCGGGATGGGTGGCGGATTCGGGTCCGCCACCCATCCCGTCAGGCGTGGCGCAGGGCCTCGGTGAGGCGGCGGCCCGCCTCGACGACGGCCTGGGAGAGCTGGGCGCCGGGGTGGCGGGTGAGCCGTTCGATCGGGCCGGAGACCGAGACCGCGGCCACCACCCGGTTGGACTGGCCACGGACGGGCGCGGAGACGGAGGCGACCCCGAGTTCGCGCTCGCCGACGGACTGCGCCCAGCCCCGGCGCCGTACGCCGCTCAGGGCGGTGGCGGTGAAGCGGGCGCCCTGCAGCCCGCGGTGGAGGCGCTCGGGTTCCTCCCAGGCGAGCAGGATCTGGGCGGCGGAGCCGACCTTCATGGGGAGGGTGATGCCCACCGGGACGGTGTCCCGCAGGCCGGTGAGGCGTTCGGCGGCGGCCACGCAGATCCGTACCTCGCCCTGCCGGCGGTAGAGCTGGGCGCTCTCGCCGGTGAGGTCCCGCAGCTGGGTGAGGACCGAGCCGGCCGCGGCCAGCAACCGGTCCTCGCCGGCGGCCGCGGCGAGCTCGCCGACCCGGGGGCCGAGCATGAACCGGCCATGCACGTCCCGGCTGACCAGACGGTGGTGTTCGAGTGCGACGGCCAGCCGGTGGGCGGTGGGGCGGGCCATGCCGGTGGCCGCGACGAGGCCGCCGAGGGTGGCGGGGCCCGCCTCCAGGATCCCGAGGATCGAGGTGACCTTGTCGAGCACGCCGACGCCGCTCGTGTTCTCCATGGGTGGGGTACTCCAGTCTCAAGGCCCGGGAGCAGCGGGTCGGCGCTGCTCACGGCGGCTCCTGGCGGGGAGCCGGGGGGTGGTCAGCGAGGACGGGCCGCGGAAGTCGGCCGATTGCCTGCGCCGGGCACGAGACGGGTACGCGAAAGCGCCGGGGCGGGAAGCGCCCGGGCGAAGGACAGCACAGAGAGCACCGTGTCTCCTCATCTTTCCCGCGCCACATTGGCGACAGGCCGGAGTTGGCACTGATCCCGGACGGCACGGCGCGTACTTCGGACGCCGGGTCGAACGGGGAGTTGCCGGGGCTTCGTAGGGCCGGTCCCTCCACCCCTCTGGATGATTCGCCAGGAACGATACAAGACTCCCCGGGCCCGCTGCCAAGCCCCCCTGCTCTCGACGGCGGGCGGGGCGGGCCCGCTCAGCGGTGGCGCGGCTCCGACAGTCCGGTGCGCGGGGCCGGGTCCGGGCCGCCGGGGGCGGTGGTGTCCCAGGCCCGCAGCGCGGCGAGGGCGGCGGCGCGTTCCGGCGCCGTCGGCCGGGTGCCCTCGGCGCCGAGCAGGTAGTCGGCGACCGGGGTGAGCAGCAGGGTGGCGCCGCCGGCCGGGAGCAGCAGGGCCTCGTCCCACTGGTGCCGGATGACGGTGCGGCGCAGCAGGGTGCCGTGGCGCAGCAGGGTCCCCCCGCGCGGCCGGTGCGCGCGGGTGAGGGTCCGGCGGCGGCGGAGTTCGGGGCCGACCTCGGCCTCCAGGACGGTGCGCACGTCCCGCAGGGAGCCGAGCGGCACGTGCTCGGCGGCGAGGTCGAGCAGGGCGGCGGCCTCCGGGGCGAGCCGGTAGGCGGCGAGGACCGCGGCGGTCTCGGCGGGGTCGAAGGGCTGTCCGGCGAGCTGGGCCACGTCGATCACGTCGCCGGTCAGGAAGGTGCGCGCGAGCCCCTCCTCGGCGAGGGCGATCAGGCATTCCACGTGTTCGTCGGCGGCCAGGTAGGGGCGGACGGGGACGGTGGCGAGGTCACCGGTGAGGGCGGCGGTGGCGACCCGCACCTGGTACCAGGGGTCGAGCAGCGGGTCCTCGGCCGGCCAGCGCAGGGTGACGGCGGTGTGCCGGGGCCGCTCGCCGAGCAGGGTGACCTCGACGGACTCCACCGGGTGGTCGGTGACCAGACGGTTGACGGCCTGCCAGAGCGTCGCCTCGGTGGGGCTGACGAGGCTGAGCCCGCCCAGCGGCCGGGGCAGGTCCGGCGGGTAGTAGCCGGCCAGGGGGAGGTCCCGGATCGGGCGGACACCGGTGGCGTCGGCGAGGTCGCGGGCGACCCGGGCGTAACACTCGGCCCGGTCGCGGGCGCGCTGCAGCTCGGCCCGGGCGTGCCCGCCCATCCGCACGCCCTCGCGGGAGAGCGCGGCGAGCACCAGGTACGGGAGGTGGCGGTCGGCGCGGGCGCGGTGGAGCAGTTCGGCCGGCCCGGCGGCCGGGTCGACGTCGAGCAGCCGGTGGAGCAGGTCGCTGGTCAACGGGTCGGTGCCGAACGAGGCGGTGTCGGGCCGGTCGGTGTGCATCAGGTCGGTGTCCATGGGCGTCCGCCTCCGAGAGCCGTGGGGGCGCCCGGGCGGCGGCCGGGCGGCCGGGGACGTGGCGGGTCCGACGGCCGGGGCCTGGCCGGCGGCGGGTGCCACACCACCGATTGTGGTGACGGCCGATCAACACCGGATCACCACCGGGTCGACGATCTCTCGACACCACGCCCGGTGGCGTGGGTTGATAGGGGCTCATCAAATCGGGGGACGGCACGTGCGCGGGCGGGGGCGAGCACATGAGGCGGGCAGGTGCAGTCATGGATGAATTCCGGTTCTCGGTGCTGGGACTGATGAGAGCGCAGCGCGGCACGACCGCGCTGAAGGTGGGCAGCCCCCAGCAGCAGGCGATGCTGGCGGTGCTGCTGCTCCGGCCCGGGCACGGCGCGAGCGCCACCGACCTGATCGACGCCCTGTGGGGCGAGGAGCCGCCGGGCACCGCGATGACGACGGTGCGCACGTACGCCTGGCGGTGGCGCAAGGTCCTGCACGGAGAGGAGCCGGACGCGCCGACGGTGCTGACCTCGGTCGGGGACGGCTACCGGCTGGTGCTGCCCAAGCACGCGGTGGACGCGGCGCAGGCGGAGGAACTGGCGGGGCAGGCCGAGCGTACGGCGGCGGCCGGGGAGCCGCAGCAGGCGCGCGACCTGCTGAACGAGGCGCTGGAGCTGTGGCAGGGCGAGCCGCTGGCGGGCATCCCCGGCCCGTTCGCGCAGCGCCAGCGCCAGCGGCTGCAGGAGCTCCGGCTGACCCTGCTGGAGGAGCGGATCGCGCTGGACCTGGCGCTGGGCCGCTACTCCCGGTGCATTCCGGAGCTGACCTCGCTGACCACCGAGCACCCGCTGCACGAGCGGGCCTACGGGCTGCTGATGCGGGCGCTGTACCAGGCCGGACGGCAGGCGGACGCGCTGGCGGTGTTCCGGGGCGCGCGTCAGCTGTTCCTGGCCGAACTGGGCGTGGCGCCGGGGGCGGAGCTGGACCTGCTGCACCAGCGGATCCTGGAGGGCGACCCGTCGCTCGCCGCCCCGGCACCGGCCGTCGCGCCGCGGTCGGCCCCGCCCGTCTCCGTGCCGCCGGCCTCCGTCCCGCCCGGCTCCGGAGCGGCGGAGCCCGGCGCGCCCGGCGCCGAGTCGTCGGACCCGCGCGCCAAGGCCCGGGCGGCAGCGGACGCACCCGTCGCCCCGGCCGGGAGCGGCGCCCCCAGACCGGCCCAACTTCCGCCAGACGCCGCGGACTTCACCGGACGTACGGCGCTGGTCGAGCGGCTGGGCGGGGCCCTCGGCGCACCGGGCCAACAGGCGCTGGCGATCGCGACCGTGGTCGGCATGGGCGGGGTCGGCAAGACCGCGCTGGCCCTGCACGTCGCCCACCGGGTCCGCGACGCCTACCCGGACGGGCAGCTCTACGCGGACCTGCGGGGCGCCGACGCCACCCCGGCCGATCCGGAGGCGGTGCTCTGCGGCTTCCTGGTGGCGCTCGGCGTGTCGGCCGACGCGGTGCCGGACGGCCTGGACGCCCGCTCGGCGCTGTTCCGCTCGGTGGTGGACGGCCGGCGGCTGCTCCTGGTGCTCGACAACGTCCACGACACCGCGCAGATCAGACCCCTGCTGCCGGGCGCGGTCGGCTGCGCGGTGCTCACCACCAGCCGCACCCGGCTGTCCGGCCTGCCCGCGACCGTCCAGGCCGACCTCGGCGTCTTCGAGCCCGAGGAGGCGCTCGAACTGCTGGGCCGCACCATCGGCGCCGAGCGGCTGGCCGCCGAGGCGGAGGCCGCCCGGGAACTGCTGCTCATGTGCGGGCACCTCCCGCTCGCGGTGCGGATCGTGGCGGCCCGGCTGGCCGCCCGGCCGAGCTGGACGGTACAGACGCTGGGCCGCCGGCTGGCGGTCGAACGCCGCCGGATCGACGAGCTGCGCATCGGCGACCTGGAGGTCGCGGCCGCCTTCGAGCTGAGCTACCGCCAGTTGACACCCGCCCAGGCCAGGGCGTTCCGGCTGGCCGCCTCGGTGGACGGCCCCGACCTCGGGCTGCAGGCCGCGGCCGCCCTGCTGGACCTGGACGAGTACGACGCCGAGGACCTGCTGGAGGCCCTGGTGGACGTGGCGATGATGGAGTCGCCGTTCCCCGGCCGCTACCGCTTCCACGACCTGCTGCGCGCGTTCGCCCGGCGCCGTCCGGACGATCCCGGCGCGGCCGTGGCGGCCCGCGACCGGATGCTGGACCACCTGCTGGCCACCGCGTGCACGGCCTTCCAGCACGCCGTCCCCGGGGACCCGGCGGCCGGGGCGCTCGGGCCGGCCCGCGGTGCGGGCGTCCCGCTGGACGGCCCGGACGGGGCGCGGGCCTGGGCCGAGGCGGAGGGCTCGGGGGCGATCGCGCTGGCCGCGCAGGTGGCGGGCTGGACGATGACGAACGACGGCACCGAGGGTTCGGCCCCCGACCCGCTGGGCGCCGCGATCGACCTGCTGATCGCGCTCACGCCGTTCCTCCTCGCCCCGCCCAGCCGCCAACTGGCCACCACCGCCGAGGCCCTGGCCGCCGCCGCGGCCCATCGCGCCGACCACCGGGCAGCTGGCCGGGCGCACTTCCTCCGCGGCAACGTCGCCCTGGCCACCACCCGGCTGGAGGAGGCGGAGGCCGCCTCCCGGCTGGCGGTGGCCGCCTCCCGCGAGGCGGGCGACACGGTGATCCTGCGCCAGGCGCTCAACGACCTCGGCCTGGTCTGCCAGTTCCTCAGCCGCTACGACGAGGCCGTCGGGCACTACGACGAGGCACTGCTGCTGGCGCGCGAACTCGGCCACCGCTCCGGGGCGCTGGTGACGACGGTGAACGCCGCGCTGGCGCGGGTGCGCAGCGGGCGGGCCGCCGAGGCGGTGCAGATCTGCCACGAGGCGCTGGCCGAGCTGCGGACCCGCAACGACGATCCGGGCCGGGCGTACACGCTGTACGTGCTGGGGCTGGCGCTGCACGGGCTGGGGCGGCACGAGGAGGCGGTCACCTGGTTCGGCGAGTGCCTGGCGGTGGCCTCGGCGGCCGGTCTGCGGGCCCGGGCCGGGCACGCCCGCTACCGGATGGCGGACAGTCTGCGCTCGCTGGGCCGGACGGACGAGGCGCTGGAGCACGCCGGGCGGGCGCTGGAGCTGTGCGAGGAGCTGGGCGCCGAGCGGGACCAGGGCCACGCGCTGGTGGTGCTGGGCCGGACGCTGGCCGACCTCGGGCGGGAGGCCGAAGCGGATGTCCGGCTGCGGGAGGCGCACCGGATCTTCGTGCGGCTGGGGCTGCCCGAGGCGCGGGAGGTGGCGGGGCTGCTGCCCCTGGGGGAGGGTTCGGCCGCGTCGGGTCGGTCGTTGCCGGGTGGGCGGCGGGCCGCCGACCGGCTGTCCTCGGGCTGCTGAGGAATCGATCCTGCGGGCGGTTTCCTCGCTGAGCTCAGGAGCCGGTGCTGCTCCAGGAGCCGGTGCTCAGGAGCCGGTGCTGTTCCAGTCGCCGGTGCTGCCGTGCCCGGTGCTGGTGGGGGTCGGGGTCGGGGTGGGCGTCGCGTCGCCGCTCACCACCGCCGCCGTCCCGCTGTCCACCGTCTCCGCCACGGCCGCCGTGGCGGAGAGGCCGGCGCCCAGGGTGAGGGCCACGCCGAGGCCGACCGTGAACAGCCGGAGGCGGGTGCGGGTGGTGGCCGGACGCTGCGTCATCTCTGCTGCTCCCTTGGCTCGCTTCCCTGGTGGGAAGGGGTTCCGTCGTGGTGTGGCACCAGTCTGGCCGGGAGCGTTCAACGGCCGATCTACGGCCGAGCACCGGTGATCACCAGGCATCGCCAGGGATCACCGGTGCCCGGCACCGCCCGATCCGGCGGCTCAGGCCGCCGAACGGATCTCCAGGGTGCAGCACTTCACGCTGCCGCCGCCCTTGAGCAGTTCGCTGAGGTCCATCCCGATCGGCCGGAAGCCGCGCTCCCGCAGCCGCGCCGCCAGGCCGACGGCCGCCTCCGGGAGCACCACGTGCAGGCCGTCGCTCACCGCGTTGAGGCCGAACACCCCGGCGTCGGCCCCGTCCACCAGCAGGGCGTCCGGGAACAGCCGGCGCAGGACGGCGCGGCTGCCGGCCGAGAAGGCCTCCGGGTTGTACATGATCTCGTCGCCGTCGAGCACGGCGAGCGCGGTGTCCAGGTGGTAGTAGCGCGGGTCGACCAGCTCCAGACCGACCACCGGCCGGCCGAAGAACTCCTGGGCCTCCGCGTGCCCGTCGGCCACGCTGCGGAAGCCCCGTCCGGCCAGCACGTGGCCGGCGGTCAGCAGGAGGTCCCCCTCGCCCTCGTTGACGTGCTCCGGATCGCGGGTCTCGAAGCCCCGGGCGCGGAACCACTCCAGGTACGCCGGGCCCTCGGCCGCCCGCTCGGCGTTGCGGAAGCGAGCGCCGAGCACCCTGCCGTCCACCACGGTGGCGCCGTTGGCCGCGTACACCATGTCGGGCAGGCCTGGCAGCGGGTCGATCAGGTCGACCCGGTGGCCGAGTTCGCCGTAGAGGGCGTACAGCCGCTCCCACTGGGCGACGGCGAGGTCGGTGTCCACCGGCTTGGCCGGGTCCATCCACGGGTTGATCGCGTAGCTGACCTCGAAGTGGGTCGGACGGCACATCAGGTAGTGGCGCGGACGGGCGGTGCGGGTCATCGGGGCCTCCGGGTGAGGGCGGGTGGGGCGGGAGGTGCGGCGGGGAGGTGGGGTGGTGCGCTCAGGCGGCGGGGGCCGACGGCCGGGTCGGGAAGTCACGCAGTCCGCGCAGCGGGCTGGCCAGCAGCACCCCGCCGGCCGAGAGCAGCACGCCCGCCATCAGCCAGATGGTGCCGCGCGCGCCGATCGTCTCGCCGAGCCAGCCGCCGAGCAGGGCGCCCACCGGGATCGCGCTGTAGTTGAGGGTCGCGGAGCTGGCCCGGACCCGGCCGATCAGCTCGGGCGGGCAGTAGGCCTGGGAGAAGCTGCCGGCCAGGACGTTGCCCGCCACCACGCCGCAGACCGCGACGGCCCAGGCGAGCGCGCTGACCACGAGCGGCAGCCGCTCCCCCGCCAGCGGCAGCAGCAGGATGAAGGGCGCGACCACCAGCTCGCAGACCAGCAGCCCGCGCGCGGTGCCCAGCCGGCGGGCGATCCGCCCGGCCAGCATCGCGCCGGCCAGCCCGCCGACGCTCACCAGGGCGAACACCGCGCCGACCGCGCCCGGTTCGATCCCCACGCTGCGCACCAGGAAGACCGTCTGCACCGCCTGGATGCCGTTCAGCCCCAGGTTGCCGACCGCCGCGAAGCAGGCGAACGTGCGCAGGTACGGGTCACGCAGCAGGAACCGGACGCCCTCGCCGATCTCCCGCGGGATGCCGCGCCGCTCGGACACCGGCGGGGGGCGCTCTTCCGTCCTGATCCGCCGCAGGAAGACCGCCGACACCAGGTAGCTGAGCGAGTCGGCGAGCATCCCGCTGGCGGCGCCGAGGGCCTGGGCGAGCAGACCGGCCACGCCAGGGCCGGCGATCTCCGCCGCCGACGCCCCGGAGCGCAGCTTGACGTTGGCCTCCAGCAGGTCGGCCTTGGCCACCAGGGTGGGCAGCACCGCCCCGTAGGCGGTGGAGAAGAACACCTTCACCGCCCCGGTCAGCAGCGCCACCACCACCAGCTGGGCGAGCGAGAGCGCCCCCAGCCAGGCGGCCACCGGGACGCTGCCGAAGAGGACGAGCAGCAGCAGGTCGCAGACCAGCATCACCCGCAGCCGGGGCCAGCGGTCCACCCAGGCGCCGGCCGGCAGGCCGAGGAACAGCCAGGGCAGCCAGGCGGCGGCGTTGACCACGCCCACCGCGAGCGGTCCTGCGCCCAGGGTGACCACGGCCACCAGGGACAGCGCCACGCTCCCGACGGCCGTACCGAGGGTGCTGGTGGTCTCACCGATCCAGAGCCGGCGGAAGTCCCCGTGGGCCCACAGGCCCCAGCGGCCGCGCGGGCCGTCCGGCGGGGCGGCCGGGGACTCGATCGGGACGGTGGTGGTCATCGCGGGTCACGCTCCCGGCTTCTCGGTGGCGGGCTTCTCGGACGGCTTCTCGGTGGCGGGCTTCTCGGACGGCTTGCCGGACGGCACGTCGGACGGCACGTCGGACGGCTTCTCGACGGCGTCCAGCTTCTCGGCCAGCACGGCGGCGATCCGTGCGAGCGGTTGCGGACGGGTCAGTTCGCCGTGCGCGCAGTCGAGGCGGTGACCGTCGATCCGGCCGCCCAGGTACGGCCGCCAGGCCTGCTCGTACGGCCAGTCGGCGGGCTTGCCGGTGGTCGCCCCGAAGAAGACGGCATCCCCCGGGTAGCGGGCGGGCACGTGCTCGGCCATCAGCTTGCGGTGCCGGTCGAAGACCTCCGGCAGCACAGCCACCGCATCGCCGAGCACGGCCCGCAGGTCGGCGAGGCCCCGGCCGTCCGCCGGGTCGTAGCCGAGCGAGTGCAGCAACTCGGCCAGGCTGTCGGCGGTTTCGACGGGCGGCGGGGCGTCGTCGGTGCGGGTCGCCGGGGCGCCGTCGAGCAGGGCCAGCAGCCCGACCTCGGTGCCCTCGGCCCGCAGCCGCACGGCCATCTCCTGCGCGACCACCGCGCCGAAGGACCAGCCCAGCAGGTGGTACGGGCCGTCGGGGCGCACCGCGCGGATCTGCCGCACGTAGTCCTCGGCGATCTCGGCGACGCTCGCCGGTGCGTCGCCGCGCAGGCCCCGGGCCTGGAGGCCGTACACCGGCCGCTCGGGGCCGAGGTGGCGCAGCAGCCCGGAGTAGACCCAGCTGATGCCGGCCGCCGGGTGGACGCAGAACAGCGGGGGCCGGTCGCCTCCGGCGCGCAGCGGCAGCAGGACGTCCAGGGCGTCGGCCGCCGGGCCGTGGTCGGGGCTCCGGTCGAGGTGCCGGGCGAGGCCGGCCACGGTGGGTGCCTCGAACAGCGCCCGCATGCCGGGATCGGCGCCGAGGGCGGTGCGGACGCGGGCGAGCAGCTTCATGGCGAGCAGGGAGTGGCCGCCGAGGTCGAAGAAGTCGTCGTCGATGCCGACGCGCTCCAGGCCGAGGGTCTCGGCGAACAACGCGCAGAGCAGCTCCTCCCGGGGGGTGCGGGCGGCGCGGCCGCCGGTGAGCGGCCCGAAGTCCGGTGCGGGCAGCGCCGTCCGGTCGAGCTTGCCGGTGCCGGTGAGGGGCAGGGCGGCCAGCGGGACGACGGCGGCGGGCAGCATGTAGCCGGGAAGGTGGCCGGCGGCGAAGGCGCGCAGCTCGGCCGGGTCGAGCGGGCCGTCGGTGACGACGTACGCGACCAGGCGCAGCCCGTCCTCGTCGGGCAGGACGGCGGCCTGGAGCACCAGCGGGTGGCGCGTCAGCACGTGCTCGATCTCGCCGAGTTCGATCCGGAAGCCGCGGATCTTCACCTGGTGGTCGGTGCGGCCCAGGTATTCGACGCCGCCCTCGCGGGTGCGGCGGGCGAGGTCACCGGTGCGGTACATCCGCGCGCCCGGCTCGAAGGGGCAGGCGACGAAGCGCTCCGCCGTCAGGCCCGGCCGGTCGAGGTAGCCGCGGGCCAGCCCGGCACCGGCCAGGTACAGCTCCCCCGGCACCCCGGCCGGGACGGGATTGAGGTACTCGTCCAGGACGTACGCCCGCACCCCGGCGATCGGGCCGCCGAGACCGGGGCGCGGTGCGGCGGCGACGGGCTGGCCGAGGGTGTAGACGGTGGCCTCGGTCGGGCCGTACAGGTTGTGGGCGACGGTGTCCGGTGCCTCCCGCAGGGTGGTCCAGAGCTGCTGTCCGACGGCTTCGCCGCCGAGCACCAGCACGGACGGTGCGGCCTCCTCCAGCAGGCCCTCCGCCAGGAGTCGCTCGGCGTAGGAGGGGGTGAGGTCCATGGCGCCGATGCCGGTGGCGCGGACGTGCCGGACCAGGGCGGCCGGGTCGCGGCGCAGCTCGTCGCCGATCAGGTGCAGCTCGTGCCCGGCGAACATCCAGAGCAGGCTCTCCAGCGATCCGTCGAAGGACAGTGAGGCGGTGAGCGCGGCGCGCAGTCGGCCGTGTGCGGCCTCGGCGGGGGCGACCACTCCGGCCAGGTGGGCGGCCAGCCGCGCGGCGATGCTCCCGTGCGGGATGACGACGCCCTTGGGCCGGCCGGTGGATCCCGAGGTGTAGATCAGGTAGGCGGCGTTGTCGGCCGAGGCGCGCGGTGCCGGATCGGTGTCCGGTCCGGTGGCCTCGGCGACGGCCAGGGCGGGGGTGCCGGCCAGGACGGGGGCGACGGCCAGGGTGGGGGTACCGGCCAGGGCCTCGGGCTTCGGCCAGCCGTCGTCGGTGAGGACGAGGGCGGGGGCGGCGTCGGCGAGGGTGCGGGCGGTGCGGTCGGCGGGGTGGTCGGCGTCCAGCGGCAGGTAGGCGCCGCCGGCCTTGAGCACGGCCAGGATCGCGATCACGCTCTCGGCCGAGCGGGGCAGGGCGAGGGCGACGACGGACTCGGGGCCGACGCCCTGCCCGATCAGGTGGTGGGCGAGGCGGTTGGCGCGGGCGTTCAGCTCGGCGAAGGTCAGCGCGGTGTCGCCGCAGACCAGCGCGACGGCCTCCGGGGTGCGGGCGCTCTGGGCCGCGAAGGCGGCCGGGAGCAGCGGGACTTCGGCCGGCAGGGCGGCTCCGGCGGTCGGGAGCGCGGCGCGCTCCTCGGCCGGGAGCAGTTCGATCCGGCCGATCGGCAGCTCCGGATCGGCGGCCACCGCCGTCAGCAGTCGGCCGAAGCGGACGGCGATCGCCTCGACCGTTTCGCGGTCGAAGAGGTCGGTGGCGAAGTCGATCGCGCACTCCAGGCCGGCGGGCGCGCCGTCGGGGTCGAAGGACTCGCCGAGGCCGACGCTCAGGTCGAACTTGGCGACCGTCCCGGCGGAGGACTCCACGGAGGCGTCCAGTCCGGCCGGGGCGAGCGGCGCGGAGTCACCCGACCGGCCCTCCAGCAGCAGCGCCACCTGGAAGAGCGGGTGGCGGGCCAGTGAGCGGGCCGGGTTCAGCTCCTCGACCAAGCGCTCGAAGGGCACGTCCTGGTGGGCGTGGGCGTCGAGTTGGGTCTCCCGGACGCGGGCGAGCAGCTCGGTGAAGCTGGGGGAGCCGGTAGGGGTATCCCCAGCGGAGCGAGGGGAAGTGTCGGTGCGCAGCACCAAAGTGTTGACGAAGAAGCCGACCAGGTCGTCCAGCGCCTCGTCGCTGCGCCCGGCCACCACCGAGCCGATCGGAATGTCGGTGCCGGCGCCGAGGCGGGTGAGCAGGGCGGCGAGCGCGGCCTGGACGGTCATGAACATCGTCACCCGGTGCTCGCGGGACAACTCGCGGAGCGTGCGGTGGAGTTCGGCGCCGTAGGGCACGACGACCCGATCGCCGCGGTGGGTGGCGGCGGCGCGGCGCGGCCGGTCGACGGGCAGCGACAGTTCCTCGGGCAGGCCGGCCAGTTTCTCGCGCCAGTGGGCGAGTTGGCGGGAGATCAGGCTCTGCGGGTCGCCCTCCTCGCCGAGCAGCTCGCGCTGCCAGAGCGCGTAGTCGGCGTACTGGACGGGCAGTGGCGTCCACTGCGGGGCCGTACCGCCGGCGCGGGCCGCGTAGGCGGTGGCGAGGTCGCGCAGCAGCGGGCCCATCG
Organism: Kitasatospora sp. NPDC001132; assembly: GCF_053598415.1. Lineage (NCBI taxonomy): Bacteria > Bacillati > Actinomycetota > Actinomycetes > Kitasatosporales > Streptomycetaceae > Kitasatospora > Kitasatospora sp. NPDC001132. Next base: position 261,189 of record NZ_JBSFKF010000002.1, read on the forward strand.
ACCAGCCGTCCCCGGCGATGTGGTGCAGGACGAGGGCGAGCAGGTGCTCGCCGGGCCCGGCCGGGATGAGGTGGGCGCGGACGGGCAGATCGGCGGCCAGGTCGAAGGGCAAGGCGGTGCGGCTCTCGGGGTCGGTGCCGGGCGGCAGTTGTTCGACCGGGACGCGGGCCTGCCCGGCGGGCAGGATCCGCTGGTACGGGGTGCCGTCCTCGCTCTCCGCGATCAGGGTGCGCAGGCTCTCGTGCCGGGCGACGACGTCACCGAGTGCCAGTTCCAGTGCGTCCGGGTCCAACTCCCCTGCCACGCGCAGCAGGAGCGGCAGGTTGTAGAGGGCGCTGGGGCCCTCCATCCGGTCGATCAGCCACAGCCGCTGCTGGGCGGAGGACAGCGGCACCCGCTCGGGCCGCTCGCGGTCGGCGGTCAGTGCCGCCCGCTGCGGACCGGCGCCCAGCCGAACGGCCAGTCCGGCCACGGTCGGTGCCTCGAAGACGTCCCGGATCGCCAACTCCGCGCCCAGCGTGGACCGCACCCGGCTGAGCAGCTTCATGGCGAGCAGCGAGTGGCCGCCGAGGTCGAAGAAGTCGTCGTCGACCCCGGCCGTCTCCAGGCCGAGCGCCTCCGCGAACAGCCCGCAGAGGATCTCCTCCTGGGGCGTGCGGGCGGCGCGGCCGGCCGCCAGCGCGGCGAAGTCCGGTGCGGGGAGCGCCCGGTGGTCGACCTTGCCGCTGCCGGTCAGGGGCAGCGCGTCGAGCAGGACGACGGCGGCCGGCACCATGTAGCCGGGCAGCGTCTCGGCGGCGAACCGCCGTATTTCGGCGGCGAGTTCGGGCGCGTCCTGGGCCGCCGCGCAGTGGGCGACAAGGCGCTGGTCGCCGGTGTCGCTCTCCCGGACGGTGACCACGGCCTGGCGGACGGCGGGGTGGCGGGCCAACACCTGCTCGATCTCGCCGAGTTCGACCCGGAAGCCGCGGATCTTCACCTGGTGGTCGGTGCGGCCCAGGTATTCGACGCCGCCCTCGCGGGTGCGGCGGGCGAGGTCACCGGTGCGGTACATCCGCGCGCCCGGCTCGAAGGGGCAGGCGACGAAGCGCTCCGCCGTCAGGCCCGGCTGGTCGAGGTAGCCGCGGGCCAGCCCGGCACCGGCCAGGTACAGCTCCCCCGGCACCCCGGCCGGGACGGGATTGAGGTACTCGTCCAGGACGTACGCCCGCACCCCGGCGATCGGGCCGCCGAGACCGGGGCGCTCCACCGCGGCGAACGGCTGGGTCAGCGCGTAGACGGTGGCCTCGGTCGGGCCGTAGAAGTTGTGGCCCGCCGTGTCGGGGTGCTCCCGCAGCCGCTGCCACAGCGCCCGGCCGACGGCCTCCCCGCCGAGCAGCAGCAGGCGTGGCGCGGGTGCGTCCAGCAGCCCCTCCTCGATCAGCTGCTCGGTGTAGGACGGGGTGAGGTGCAGGGCGTCGATGCCGGCCTCGGCCGTGTGCCGGACCAGGGCGGCCGGGTCGCGGCGCAGCTCGTCGCCGATCAGGTGCAGCTCGTGCCCGGCGAACATCCAGAGTACGGGCTCCAGGGAGGCGTCGAAGCAGAGCGAGGCGGTGAGCGCGATCCGCTGCCGGCCGTGGGCCTCCTCGACGCCCCGGATGAGGGCGGCGCGGTGGGCGGCCAGCAGGGCGGCGACGGCGCCGTGCGGGACGACGACGCCCTTGGGGCGGCCGGTGGATCCCGAGGTGTAGATGACGTAGGCGGCGTCGCCCGGGTCGGCGGCGCTCCACCGCGGCTCGTCGGTGTCGCCTTCCGGCGGGGCGGTGACGTCCAGGGTGCGCAGGCCGGTCAGCACCTCGGGCAGCGGCCAGCGGTCGTCGGTGAGGGCGAGCGCCGGGCGGGCGTCGGCGAGCATGTGGGCAGTGCGCTCGGCCGGGTACTCGGCGTCCAGCGGCAGGTAGGCCGCCCCGGCCTTGAGCACGGCGAGCATGGCGACCACCGTCTCCGCCGAGCGGGGCAGGGCGAGGGCGACGACCGACTCCCGTCCGGCGCCCGCGGCCCGCAGGCGGCGGGCGAGGCGGTCGGCGCGGGCGTTCAGCTCGGCGAAGGTCAGCCGGGTGTCGCCGCAGACCAGTGCGACGGCCTCCGGGGTGCGGGCGGCCTGGGCCGCGAAGGCGGCGGGCAGCAGCGGGACTTCGGTCGGCAGGGCGCCGCCGGAGGCCGGGAGTGCGGCCCGCTCCTCGGCCGGGAGCAGCTCGATCCGGCCGATCGGCAGCTCCGGATCGGCGGTCACCGCCGCCAGCAGCCGGCCGAGGCGGACGGCGATCGCCTCGACCGACTCGCGATCGAAGAGGTCGGTGGCGAAGTCGAGGGCGCAGTCGATCCCGGCGGGCTCGCCGTCGGGGCCGAAGGACTCCTCGGCGATCAGGCTGAGGTCGAACTTGGCGGAGCCGGTGCCCGCTCCGAGCGGCTCGACCCGCAGGCCCGGCGTCGACGGCTCGGCCCGCTCGTTGCTCTGGAGCACCAGCATGACCTGGAACAGCGGGTGGCGGGCCAGTGAGCGGGCCGGCTTGAGCTCCTCGACCAGGCGCTCGAACGGCGTGTCCTGGTGGGCGTAGGCGCCGAGGGCGGTCTCCCGGGCGCGGCCGAGCAGTTCGGCGAAGCTCGGGGAGCCGGTAGGGGTATCCCCAGCGGAGCGAGGGGAAGTGTCGGTGCGCAGCACCAGGGTGTTGACGAAGAAGCCGACCAGGTCGTCCAGCGCCTCGTCGGAGCGCCCGGCCACCACCGAGCCGATCGGAATGTCGGTGCCGGCGCCGAGGCGGGTGAGCAGGGCGGCGAGCGCGGCCTGCATCGTCATGAACAGGGTGACCCGGTGTTCGCGGGACAGCGCGAGCAGTTCGCGGTGGCGCCGCGCGTCGAGGGTGAGCGCCACCCGGTCGCCGCGGTGGGAGGCGACGGGCGGGCGGGGGCGGTCCAGCGGCAGCGTGGCCTCCTCCGGGAGGTCGGCCAGGGTGTCGCGCCAGTAGGCGAGTTGGCAGGCGGCCAGGCTCCCCGGGTCCTCCTCGTCGCCGAGCAGCTCGCGCTGCCAGAGCGCGTAGTCGGCGTACTGGACGGGCAGCGGCGCCCACTGCGGGGCCGCACCGCCGGCGCGGGCCGCGTAGGCGGTGGTGAGGTCGCGGACCAGTGGGCCGAGGGACCAGCCGTCGCTGGCGATGTGGTGCAGCGCCAGCACCAGCACGTGCTCCTCGGGCGAGACCCGCAACAGGGTGGCCCGCAGGGGCAGTTCGGTGCGCAGGTCGAAGGCGTGGCGGCACAGCCCGGCCACGGCGGCGGCCACCTCGACGGCCGGGCAGGCGCGCGTCTCGAGGGGGGCGGCGGCCTCGCCGGCCGGGAGGATCCGCTGGTACGGGGTGCCGTCCTCGCTCTCGCCGATCAGGGTGCGCAGGCTCTCGTGCCGGGCGAGGAGGTCGCCGAGCGCCGACTCCATTGCGGCGGTGTCCAGTTCGCCCGCCAGGCGCAGTGCCAGCGGCGCGTTGTAGAGGGCGCTGGGGCCCTCCATCCGGTCGATCAGCCACAGCCGCTGCTGGGCGGAGGACAGCGGCACCCGCTCGGGGCGCGCGCCGTTTCCGCTCAGCGCCGCCCGCCGCGGGCCGGCGCCCAGCCGGCCGGCCAGTCCGGCCACGTTCGGCGTCTCGAAGACGTCCCGGATGCCCAGTTCGGCTCCGAGTGCGGACCGCACCCGGCTGAGCAGTTTGGTGGCGAGCAGGGAGTGGCCGCCGAGGTCGAAGAAGTCGTCGTCGATGCCGACCGTCTCCAGGCCGAGCACCTCCGCGAACAGCCCGCAGAGGATCTCCTCCTGCGGCGTGCGGGCGGCGCGGCCGGCCGCCAGCGCGGCGAAGTCCGGTGCGGGGAGGGCGCTGCGGTCCAGCTTGCCGTTGGCGTTCAGCGGCAGCGCGTCCAGCGGCACGATCGCGGCGGGCAGCATGTAGCCGGGCAGGGTCCGGGCGGCGGCGGCGCGCAGGTCGGCCGGGTCGAGCGGGCCGTCGGTGACGACGTACGCGACCAGGCGCAGCCCGTCCTCGTCGGGCAGGACGGCGGCCTGGAGCACCCGGGGGTGGGCGGTCAGGGCGCGTTCGATCTCGCCGAGTTCGATCCGGAAGCCGCGGATCTTCACCTGGTGGTCGGTGCGGCCGAGGTACTCCAGCTCCCCGTCGCGGGTGCGGCGCAGCAGGTCCCCGGTGCGGTACATCCGCGCGCCCGGCTCGAAGGGGCAGGCGACGAAGCGCTCCGCCGTCAGGCCCGGCCGGTCGAGGTAGCCGCGGGCCAGCCCGGCGCCGGCCAGGTACAGCTCCCCCGGCACCCCGGTCGGGACGGGGTTGAGGTACTCGTCCAGGAGGTAGCCGCGGGTGCCGGCGACGGTGCGGCCGAGGACGGGCCGTCCGGTGGCCGCCAGCGGGTGGGTGAGGGCGTCGACGGTGCACTCCGTCGGGCCGTACAGGTTGTGGGCGGCGGTGCCCGGCGCCTCGCGCAGCCGGGTCCAGAGCGCCTGGCCGACGGCCTCGCCGCCGAGCAGCACCAGGGCCGGCGCGGGCTCGTCCAGCAGGCCCTCCTCGAGCAGCTGCTCGGCGTAGGAGGGGGTCACCTCCAGGACGCCGATCCGCTGTTCGCGCACGTGGCGGACCAGGGCCCGGGCGTCGCGCCGCACGTCGCCGCCGATCAGGTGCAGCTCGTGCCCGGCGACCAGCCAGAGCAGGCCGTCCCAGGAGGCGTCGAAGCAGAGCGAGGCGGTGAGGGCGACCCGCTGCCTGGCGGTGCCGGCCATCACCCCGGTGCGGTGGGCGGCCAGCAGGGCGGCGATACCGCCGTGCGGGACGACGACACCCTTGGGGCGGCCGGTGGATCCCGAGGTGAAGATGACGTAGGCCGCGTCGGCCGCACCGGCCCGCGGTGCCGGGTCCGTCTCCGGGCCGGGGCCCGGTACGGCGAGGTCGAGCGCGGGGTGTCCGTCGAGCGCCTCGGGCAGCGGCCAGCGGCCGTCGGTGAGCACCAGTGCGGGGCGGGCCTCGGCCAGCATCCGGGCGGTGCGCTCGGCCGGGTGGTCGGCGTCCAGCGGCAGGTAGGCGCCGCCGGCCTTGAGCACGGCCAGGATGGCCACCACCGTCTCCGCCGAGCGCGGCAGCGCCAGCGCCACCACGCGCTCGGGGCCGACGCCCTGGGCGATCAGCCGGTGGGCGAGGCGGTTGGCGCGGGCGTTCAGCTCGGCGAAGGTCAGCCTGGTGTCGCCGCAGACCAGCGCGACGGCCTCGGGGGTGCGGGCGGCCTGCGCCTCGAAGGCGGCGGGCACCAGGGGCACCTGTTCGGGCAGCGGCGTGTGGTCGCCGGCGGCGGCGGACCGCTCCCCGGCGGGCAGGACGTCCAGTTCGGCGACGGACCGCCGGGGGTCCTCGACGACCTGGCGAAGGACCAGGTCCAGTGCGGTGGAGAGCCGTTCGGCGCTCTCGCGGTCGAACAGGTCGGTCGCGTACTCCAGGACGCCGACCAGCCCCCCGGCGGCGCCGTCGGCGCCCTGCCGCTCGACCAGGCGCAGGGTGAGGTCGAAGGTGGCCGTCCCGAAGTCGACCGGCTCCTCCGTCACCGTCACGCCGGGCAGGTCCGGGCCGTCCTCGACGGCGCCCGCGAAGGCGAGCATCACCTGGAACAACGGGTGGCAGGCGGTCGACCGGGTCGGGTTCAGTTCCTCCACCAGCCGCTCGAAGGGCACGTCCTGGTGGGCGTGGGCGGCCAGGTCGGTCTCCCGGACGCGGGCCAGCAGGTCGGCGAAGCCCGGGCGGCCGGCGAGGTCGGTGCGCAGCACCAGGGTGCCGGCGAAGAAGCCGACCAGCTCCTGCACGGCCTCGTCGAGGCGCCCGGCCAGCGGGGTGCCGATCGGCAGGTCGGTGCCGGCGCCGAAGCGGTGCAGCAGGGTGGCGTACGCGGCCTGGAGGACCATGAAGAGGGTCACGCCGTGTTCGGCGGCGAGCGCGGTGAGCCGGGCGTGCAGGTCGGCGTCGAACTCCAGCGGGACGACCGCGCCGCGGTGGGAGGCGACCGGCGGGCGGGGGCGGTCCAGCGGCAGCGGCAGCTCCTCCGGGGCACCGGCCAGGGTCTCGCGCCAGTGGGCGAGCTGGCGGGAGAGCAGGCTCCGCGGGTCCTCCTCGGAGCCGAGCAGCTCGTGCTGCCAGAGCGCGTGGTCGGCGTACTGGACGGGCAGCGGCGCCCAGCGCGGGGCGTCGCCGGCCAGGCGGGCCCGGTAGGCCTCGGCGAGGTCGCGGTAGAGCGGGCCGAGCGAGGCGCCGTCCCCGGCGATGTGGTGGACGACCAGGACCAGCACGTGCTCCTCGGTGCCCTCGGGCCGCAGGTAGGCGTGGACCGGGAGGTCGGTGGCGAGGTCGAAGGTGTGGCCGGCGAGTTCGTCGGTCGGGCGGTCGGTGACGGTGAGCAGGGCGGCGGTGGGGGCGTCGAGGACGCGCTGGTACGGGGTGCCGTCCTGCTCGCCGATGACGGTGCGCAGGGCCTCGTGCCGGTGGACGACGTCGCCGAGGGCGGCCGCCAGGGCGGTGGGGTCGAGCGGCCCGCTCAGCCGCAGGGCGAGGGTCACGTTGTAGGTGGCCGAGGGGCCGTCGGCCCGGTCGAGGAACCAGAGGCGGCGCTGGGCGAAGGAGAGCGGCACCCGCTCGGGCCGGACGGCGGGGCGCAGCGCCGGGCGGGCCGGGGCGGGGGTGTCGGCCGCGCGCTCGGCGATCCGGTCGGTGAGCCCGGCGACGGTGGGCGCCTGGAAGAGGTCACCGATGGCGAGTTCGACGCCGAGTTCGGCGCGGGCCCGGCCGACCAGGCGGGTGGCGAGCAGGGAGTGGCCGCCGAGGGCGAAGAAGTCGTCGTCGATGGTGATGCCGTCGATGCCGAGGAGGTCGCGGAAGAGTTCGCAGAGCACCCGTTCGCGCTCGTCACGGGGGGCGCGCCCGGTGTCGTCGGCGGCGAGGTCGGGGGCGGGCAGGGCCCGGCGGTCGACCTTGCCGTTGGCGTTGAGCGGCAGCGCGTCCAGCAGGACGACCACGGCGGGGACCATGTAGCCGGGCAGCACGGTGCCGGCGAAGGCGCGCAGTTCGGCCGGGGTGAGCGTGGCCTCGGCGGTGCAGTAGGCGACCAGCCGGGTGTCGCCGGGGCGGTCCTCGCGGGCGATCACGATGACCTGGCGGACGGCCGGGTGGCGGGAGAGCGCGGCCTCGATCTCGCCGAGTTCGATCCGGAAGCCGCGCAGTTTGACCTGGCCGTCGATCCGGCCGAGGAACTCCACGGCGCCGTCGGCGCGCAGCCGTACCAGGTCCCCGGTGCGGTACATCCGCTCGCCGGGCCGGTACGGGCAGGCGACGAAGCGCTCGGCGGTCAGGCCGGGCCGGCCGAGGTAGCCGCGGGCCAGGCCGGCGCCGGCGAGGTACAGCTCACCGGGGACGCCGGGCGGGACGGGGCGCAGCCGGGCGTCCAGGACGTAGGTGCGCATGTTGTCCATCGGGCCGCCGATCGGCACCCGGGGGCCGTCGAGGTCGGCGGGGACGAGCGGGTGGTGGGTGGCGAAGGTGGTGGTCTCGGTGGGCCCGTAGACGTGGGCGAGCAGTAGGTCGGGGCAGGCCTCCAGGACGCGCCGCATCAGCACGCCGGAGGCGGCCTCGCCGCCGGTGCAGACGACGCGCAGGGCGGCGAAGGTCTCCGGGGCCTGCTCGGCGACGAGGTCGAACAGGGCCTTGGTGAGGAAGACGGCCGTGACGCCGTGGCGGACGGTGACGGCGTGCAGGGCGGCGGCGTCGAGGGCGCCGGGCGGGGCGACCACGACGGTGCCGCCGGCCAGCAGGGGCGTCCAGATCTCGTACGTGGCGGCGTCGAAGGCGTGCGGGGAGTGCAGCAGGACGCGCCGGTGCCGGCCGTCCCGCCAGCGGCGGTCGGCGGCGAGGTCGAGGACGTCGCGGTGGCGTACGGCGACGCCCTTGGGGCGGCCCGTGGAGCCGGAGGTGTACATCGCGTAGGCGAGCTGGTCCGGGTGGACGGTCAGGCCGGGGCGGTGGTCGGGGGCGCCGGCCTCGTCGCCGGGGCGCACGACGGCGGCGCCGTGCGGGAAGCCGGGGTCGGCGCGGTCGGTGAGCAGGACGGGGGCGCCGGTGTCGGCGAGCACGCCGGTCATCCGCTCGGGCGGCAGGCCGGGGTGCATGGGGACGTAGCAGCCGCCGGCCTTGAGGACGGCCAGGGTGGCGACGACGACGTCGGCGGAGCGCTCCATCAGCATCGCGACGGGGGTCTCGGGGCCGACGCCGAGGGCGCTCAGGTGGTGGGCGAGGCGGTTGGCGCGGGTGTCGAGTTCGGCGTAGCTGAGGGCGCCGTCGTCGTGGACGAGGGCGGTGGCGTGCGGGGTGCGGTCGGCCTGGCGCTCGAAGGACTCGGCGAGGGTGCCGGACCGGCGGGGGGCGTCGGTGGCGTTCCACTCGGTGAGGATGCGGGTGCGCTCCTCGGGGGCGAGCACGTCGAGGGTGCCGATGGGGGCGTGCGGGTCGGCGGCGGCGCCGGCCAGCAGCCGGCCGAGCCGTTCGGCCAGCGCGGCGACGGTGTCGCGGTCGTAGAGGTCGGCGGAGTACTCGATCGAGCCGGTGAGCCCGGCGGGGGCGCCGTCGGGGCCGTGCCGTTCGGTGATGCCGATGTTGAGGTCGAACTTGGCGACCCGCAGGCCGATCGGTTCGGGGGCGGACTCCAGCCCGGGCAGGGCGAGTTCGGCGTCCTGGCCGTGGTTCTGCAGTACCAGCAGGGTCTGGAACAGCGGGTGGCGGCCGAGCGCCCGGGGCGGGTTGAGCTCCTCGACGATGCGCTCGAAGGGGAGGTCCTGGTGGGCGAAGGCGTCGAGTTGGGCCTCCCGGACCCGTCCGAGCAGTTCGGCGAAGCCCGGGTCGCCGGACGAGTCGGCGCGCAGGACCAGGGAGTTGACGAAGAAGCCGACCAGGTCGTCCAGGGCCTCGTCGGAGCGTCCGGCGACACCGGTGCCCAGCGGGATGTCGGTGCCGGCGCCGAGCCGGGTGAACAGGGCGGCCAGGCCGGCGTGGAGGACGGTGAACAGGGTGGTGCGGTGGGTGCGGGCGAGGTCGAGCAGGGCGGTGTGCAGGCCGGCGTCCCAGGCGAGGTCGACGGAGTCGGCGGCGCCGGTGGGGGCGGGCGGTCGGGGGCGGTCGGTCGGCAGCTCCAGTTCCTCCGGGAGTCCCGCCAACGCGGTTCGCCAGTGGTCGAGTTGGCGGGCGAGCAGGCTCTCGGGGTCGCGCTCGTCGCCGAGCAGGTCGCGCTGCCAGAGTGCGTAGTCGGCGTACTGGATCGGCAGTGGTTCCCAGTCGGGGCCGTGGCCGGCGAGCCGGGCCCGGTAGGCCTCGGCGAGGTCGCGCAGCAGCGGGCCGAGCGACCAGCCGTCACCGGCGATGTGGTGGAGCACGACGAGCAGCACGTGCTCGGTCGGGCCGAGGGTGAACACCGTGACCCGGATGGGCAGTTCGCTACTCAGGTCGAAGGTCTCGGCGGCCGCGGCGTCCCGGCGGGCCGGGTAGTCGTCCGGTGCGCAGTCCACGGCCAGGAAGCGCGGCTGCGCCTCCTCGGCCGGCAGGATCCGCTGCACCGGGACTCCTCCGGCCACCGGGAACACCGTGCGCAGGGCCTCGTGCCGGGCGACCACGTCCGCCGTCGCGGCGCGCAGCGCGGCGGTGTCGAGGCGGCCGCGCAGGCGCAGGGCGAACGGCAGGTTGTACAGCGCGGTCGGCCCCTCGATCTGGTCGATCAGCCAGAGCCGTTGTTGGGCGTACGAAACCGGGATCACGGTGCTTCCTCTACTCGGGTCTGCTCACGACAACGGCACGGGCTGGTCGGCGGGGCGGGGACGACCGCGCGGGCAGGGCGGGACGGGGCCCTCAGACGGCGGCCAGGGTGGGCCGGACGCTGGGCCGGCAGTCCAGGACGTCCAGCGGACGCCCCATCGAGACGGCGATCCTGCGGGCGCCGCGGTACGGGTCCCTGCCGTGGGCGCAGAGCACGTTGTCGACCAGCATCACGTCGCCGACCTGCCAGCGCTCGCGCACGGTCGCCGCGTGGTACGCCTCGTTGAGGGCGTCGACGTCGGCGCGCTCCAGCGGTTCGCCGTCGCCGAACCCGGTGTTGAACGGCAGGCCGTCCGGGCCGAACTCGTCGGTCATCGCCTCGCGGATGTCCGGGTCGAGCGACCACTCGTTCCAGAACGCGAGGTGGTTGAACCAGACCTCCTCGCCGGTCACCGGGTGGTGGATGGTGCCGGGGCGCAGCTGGGTGGTGCGCAGGTTGCCGTCCGCCGGCCACTCCCAGGTGATGCCGTTCTCCCGGCAGTAGGCCTCGACCTCGGCGCGGTCCTCGGTGGCGAAGGCGGTGCGCCAGCCGAGGGAGACGTAGTCCGAGTAGTTGCGGGTGAGGGTCCAGCCGGAGGTCCGCATCCGCTCGACCAGGTGCGCGGGCAGGTGGTCGAGCACCCGGCGGCAGTCGGCGGTGGGGGTGGCCCCGCCCTCCTCGGGGGCGGTCAGGCAGGCGAAGAGCAGCCGGCCGGGGAAGGTCAGGGTGTAGCTGTTCTCGTTGTGCATCCGGATCGGCTGGGCCGGCGGCAGATCGGTGGAGGAGAAGACGCCGTTGCCGTAGTCGCTGCGCGGGGTGGCCTTCTCCCGGTACGGGGTGCGCTCGGGGATGAGGACGTCGCGCACGGCGGCGACGTCCTCGGTGCCGGCGACCGGCAGGCCCCGCAGGAAGATCGTGCCGTGCCGGTGCAGGGCTTCGGTGAGGGCGCTCTCGTTCTCGCGCAGCCACTCGCAGGCCTCGCCGATGTCGGCGGTCCGCGGCGCGTGGGCGAGGGCCGGGCGGCCGGGGTTCAGTTCCCAGGTCGGCATGGCGGCGGTCACCGGTCGGCGAGGGCGGCGACCAGGCTGGCGGGCCTGATGTCGGTCCAGTTGGCCTCGATGTGGTCGAGGCAGCCCTGACGGGTGTCCTCGCCGTGGACGGTGGTCCAGCCGGCCGGCACGTCGATCCAGACCGGCCACAGGGAGTGCTGGTTCTCGTCGTTGACCAGCACCAGGTAGCCGGCGTTGTCGTCCTCGAACGGGTTGCTCATGGTGTCCTCCTTGGGTTGCTTCGAAGGTAGGGGCGGGCCGCGCGGCGGAAGGGCAGGAGCCGCGGCAGGAACGCGGCAGTTGGGGCCCTGCCGCAGGGGCCGGGTGGGCGCCGGCTCAGCGCGGGGTGAGGCGGACCGGGAAGCGGTCCAGGCCGAAGTTGATGATCGAGCGGTTGTGGGTGACCGGCCCGGTCGGCTCGATGGCGGCGACGCGCTCCAGCATCGCCGTGAACAGGCCGCCGAGTTCGGCCTTGGCCAGCGGCGCGCCGACGCAGTAGTGGGCGCCGAGGCCGAGTGCGAGGTGCTTGTTGGGGGCGCGGTCGAGCAGGATCTCCTCGGGCCGGTCGAAGGCCTCCGGGTCCCGGTTGGCGGACCAGACCCAGACCGCGACCCGGTCGCCGCGCCGGATGGTGCGGCCGTCGAGCTCGGTGTCCCGGCTCGCGGTGCGCAGGGTGTGCAGGCCGACGGAGGTCCAGCGCAGCAGTTCGTCCAGGGCCGAGTCCATGCCGACCTCGCCGCGCTGCAACCGTCGCCACAGCTCCGGGTGTCGGACCAGCGTGTGCAGGCCCATGGCGGCGGTGTGGCGGACGGTCTGGACGCCGCCGACCACGATGTTGTCCAGGTTGAGGACGACGTCCTCGATCGGCAGCAGCTTCCCGCCGACCCGGTAGGTGGCCATCATGCTGATCAGGTCGTCGCGCGGGTCGCTGCGGCGCAGCATCACCTGGTGCAGCAGGTACGGGATGAGCTGCTGGTGGCCGGCCCTGCGCTCCTCGGGGGTGCGGCCGAGGAAGGCGACGTCGCAGACCCGCACGACCATGTCGCGATCCGCCTCCGGGACGTCCAGCAGGTCGCACATGACGGACAGCGGCAGCGCGGAGACGGCGTCGACGAGGTCCACCTCGCCCTGCTCGACGGCCCGGTCGACGATCGAGGCGGCGAGGTCGGCGATGCCCCGGGAGGCTCCGCGCACGGCGCCCGGGGAGAAGAACGGGTTCGCGGGGGCCCGGAGTTCGCGGTGCCGGGGCGGGTCGGTGAGGGCCATCATCCGGCCGGAGCCGACCGGCACGTTGCCCTCGCCGGCGCCGAGCAGCGAGCCCTGTTCGGAGCTGTAGACGGCGGCGTTGCGCAGCACCTCGGCGGAGTGCCGGTAGGAGAGCACCGACCAGACCGGCCCGTCGTCGACGGTGTCGGTGAGGTGGACGGCGGACTCCCGGCGCAGCTCCGCGACCAGCGCGGGGGTGTCGGGGCGGGCCCACAGGTCGGGGTCGGTGAGGTCGACCGCGGTGGTGGTTGGCATCAGTGCTCCGTGGTGGGCTGGTGGGCGGCGCCGGGCCGCACGATGAGGGAGGTCAGCAGGTCGACCGGGCCGGGCCCGTCGACGGTGGCGAGCAGGTGGCCGCCGGGGACGACGTGGTGGCCGTGGCCGCCGCGGGTGTGGACGGCCCATCCTTCGAGCCCTCCGACGGCGAGGAGCGGGTCCTCGACGCCGACGACGGTGTGCAGGGCGGAGCCGATCGGCGGGTGCGGGCGGGGCCGGTAGGTGTCGACCACGGCCAGGTCGGTGCGGATGCCGCGCAGCGCGTGCTCCTTGAGGTCGCCGTCGCCCGCGACGAGTTCACCCATCCCGGCGAGCCGCAGCAGGTCGTCGGCGGTGTACTGCGGGCGGTCGGCGCCGGCCCAGGCGGCGGGCGGCGAGGCGGAGGCGGCGACGACGAGTTCGGGCCGGCGCTCGGCGGGCAGCGCCCGGGCGACCTCGTAGCCGAGCAGGGCGCCGAAGCTCTGCCCGTAGAAGCCGAACCGGCCGGTCAGGTGCGGGGTGAGGGCCTCCAGGACGGCGTCGACGAGCAGGTCGAAGCTCGCGGGCATCGGGTGGCCGAGCCGGCCGCCGCGGGCGGGCGGGCGCAGGGCCCAGACCTCGGCGGCCGGGGCGAGGGCGCGGGCGAGCGGGGTGTAGGCGGTGGCGTCGCCCCCGGCGTGCGGGAAGCAGAACAGCCGGTACGGGCGGTGCGGTTGGGGGGCGGGGACGAACAGCCAGTCCCCCTCGACGCGGGGCCGCACCCGCAGTGCGGTGGTCATGCGCCGGCCGCCCGGGCGCGGGCGGTCAGGGCGGGCCGGGGGGCGGCGGTGCCGGCGGCGACGGCGCGCTCGACGGTGGCGGTGAAGGCGGCGAGGTCGGCCGAGTCGAGGAGGTGGCGCAGCTGGAGTTCGATGCCGAGCCGGCGGCGCAGCAGGTGGACGACCCGCAGCGCGGCGATCGAGTGGCCGCCGAGCGAGAAGAAGTCGTCGGTGGGCCGGACGCCGCCGACGCCGAGCACGGTGCTCCAGACCTCGGCGACCTGCCCGGCCAGTCCGGCGTCCTCCTGCGGCGCGCCGTCCTCGACGGCGGCGGGGGCGGCGGCGGGTACGGGCAGCGCCGCCAGGTCGACCTTGCCGTTCGGGGTGAGCGGCAGGGCGTCCAGCACGGTGATCGCCGAGGGCACCAGGTGGGCGGGGACGGTGGCCCGCAGCCGCTCGGTCAGTTCGGCGGCGGTGACGGCGCCGGTGACGTACCCGGCGAGCCGGCGGTCCCCGGGGGCGGGCTCGTACACGGTGACGGCGGCGGACCGGACGCCCGTCAGCCGGGCCAGGGCGTGCTCGACCTCGCCGAGCTCGATCCGGTAGCCGCGCAGCTTGACCTGGCGGTCCATCCGGCCGACGTACTCCAGCCGGCCGCCCTCGCCGCGCCGGGCCTGGTCGCCGGTGCGGTACATCCGCTCGCCGGCGGCGGTCGGGTCGGCGACGAAGCGCTCGGCCGTCAGGCCGGGCCGACCGACGTAGCCGTGGGCGAGGCCGGGCCCGGCCAGGTACAGCTCGCCGACGACGCCGTCGGGGACGGGGGTGAGCTTCTCGTCCAGCAGGTGCAGGCGCACCCCGGGCAGCGGCTCGCCCAGGTGCGGCCCGGGGCCGGTGATCGGCGCGGTGACGGCGTCGACGGTGCACTCGGTGGGCCCGTACAGGTTGAGCGCGTCGATGCCGCCGTCGGCCAGCTCCCGCCAGGTGCGCTCGGGGACGGGCTCGCCGCCCATGAACAGCCGCGGCACCCGGGCGCCGGCGAGCGGCTCGCGCAGCAGCTCCCAGTGCGAGGGGGTCAGGTCGAGGTCGGTGACGGCGTGCTCGGCGAGCAGGGCGGCGAGCAGGGCCGGGTCGGCGCGCTGATCCTCGCCGATGACCAGGACGGTGTCGCCCCGGCAGATCCGGGCCCACTGCTGCACGGAGGCGTCGAAGGAGACGCTGGCGTTCCAGCCGACCACGCCGGGCTCGGCCCGGTAGGCGCCGGAGGCCTCCAGGGCCTCGACCAGGGCGGCGACGGCGCCGCGCGGCACCTCGACGCCCTTGGGGCGGCCGGTGGAGCCGGAGGTGAAGATGACGTAGGCCGGGTCCAGCGGGTGGGCGTGTTCCGGCAGTTCTCCCCCAGCCCGGCGGCCGGGAGGTACCCCCACCCCGGCCCGGCGGCCGGGAGGTACCCCCGGCCCGTCGTCGGCGGCGTCCGGGCGCAGCACAGGCACGCCCTCGGCGGCGGGAACTCCCTCGGCGGCGGGCAGGCCGTCGGCGCTGATCAGGGCGGCGAGCCGGGCGTCGGCGGCCATGAGGGCGAGCCGCTCGGCGGGGTAGGCCGGGTCGAGCGGGACGTAGGCGGCGCCGGCCCGCCAGACGGCGAGCAGGGCGACCGGCAGGTCGGCGGTGCGGGCGAGGTGGACGCCGACCCGGTCGCCGCGGCCGATGCCGCGCTCGCGCAGGGCGCGGGCCAGGGCGGCGGTGCGGCGGTCGAGTTCGGCGAAGTCCAGGCGGGCCGGGCCCGCGAGGACGGCGGTGCGACCGGGGTGGGCGGCGACGGTGTCGCGCAGGCGGTCCAGCAGATCGGTCATGACGGCTCCTCAGGACTCTCGGGCGGCGGCGGCCATGGTGTGCAGGGCGGCGGCGTAGGTGTCGATGAACTGCTCGGCGGTGCTGTCGGCGACCAGCGAGCGCTGGTGGTCCACGGCGAGCAGCACCCGCTGCGTGACCGGGTCCTGGATCACCGAGGCGCCGAAGGCGAAGCTGTTGGGTTCGTGGCGCAGGGTCGGCTCGGTGCCGATCCGGCCGTCCACGATGCGGGCCGAGCTGAGCCGGCCGAGGGCGTGGAAGCGCAGGTAGCCGAACTGGCTGTCCAGCGCGGTGTCGGTCATCAGCCGGGCGAGCCGGGCGAAGGGCACCCGGCGGTGCGGCATCATGTCCAGCTCCTCCCGGTGGACCTCGCGGACCAGGGCGAGCAGGTCGTCGGTGGGCTCGCAGCCGAGTGGCACGGTGTTGAGGAACAGCCCGTACACCTCGGTGCCGCCGAGCCGTTCCAGCCGGCCGTTGACGGCCAGGCCGGTGGTGACGCGCCGACGTCCGGTGACGGCGGCGAGGGCGTGCAGGTGGGCGGCGAGCGCCACCGACTTGACCGGCACTCCGAGCGCGTCGGCGACGTCGCGCAACTGCCCGGGCGCCTCGGGCAGCACCCGTTCGACGGTGCGGGGCGCCTCGTGGACGTCCTCGCTGCCGGGGAACAGCTGGCCGCTGACGCCGGTCAGCCGCTCGCGCCAGTAGCCGAGCGAGCGCTCGTCCCCGGCGGCCTGCCGTTCGACGGCCACGAAGTCGCGGAAGGCGGTGCGCGGCGGCGGGGCGGGCACGCCGAGCGGGTCGGCGGCGAGGGCGCTGTGGCGCTCCAGGATCTCGGTGAGCAGTGAGGTGAAGCTCCAGCCGTCGAGGATCGCGTGGTGCTCGGAGACGGTGAGCTGGAAGGCGTCCTCGGCGAGGCGCTGCACGGTGATCCGGAACAGCGGCGGCGCGGTGAGGTCGAAGGGCGTCCACCGGTGGGTGTCGAAGACCTCGCGGATCGCGGAGTCCTGGTCCGCCTCCGCCGTGCCGCGCAGGTCGGCGAACTCGACGGGGGCGGGCAGCCGGCCGTGCACGAGCTGCAGCGGTTCGCCGTAGCCGGACAGGTCCAGGCCGGTGCGCAGCACCGCGTGGCGGTCCATGGCCTCGGCGACGGAGCGGCGGAAGGCCTGCTCGTCGAGGTCGCCGGCGATCCGGTAGGAGTTGACGTTGTGGTAGCTGTCGGTGCCCCCGGCGATCTCCATGTGGAAGACCATGGAGAGCTGCATGGACACCATCGGGTAGGCGTCGACGAGGCCGGGCGGCAGGTCGGCGCGGTCCTCCGGGGAGATCAGGGCGAAGGGCTCGCGGGCGTCCCGGTCCTCGGTGACGGGCTTCGCCAGCGGCAGCAGGGCGGCCACGGTGGGGGCGTTGAAGACGTCCCGCAGGCTGAGCCCCCAGCCGCGCTCGTGCAGCGCGCCGGCCAGCTGGACGGCCCGGATGGAGTCCCCGCCGAGGTGGAAGAAGTCGTCGTGGACGCCGATGCCGTCCACCCCGAGGACCTCCGTCCAGACGGCGGCGAAGGCCTCCTCCTCCGGGGTGCGCGGCTCGACGTGGCGCCCGCCGGTGGCGGCGCTGCGCTGGCCGGGGGCGGGCAGGGCGGCGCGGTCCACCTTGCCGTTGACGGTGAGCGGCAGCGACTCCAGCACGGTGTAGCTCGCCGGGACCATGTACGGGGGCAGCGAGCGGCCGAGGAAGGCACGGACGTCGGCGGGCTCGCGGCCGGTGACGTACGCGGCGAGGCGGTCCTCGTGCACGGTGACGACGCAGGCGTCGACGTCCGGGTGGGCGGCGAGCGCGTTCTCGATCTCGCCGAGCTCGATCCGGAAGCCGCGCAGCTTGACCTGGAAGTCGGCGCGGCCGATGTACTCCAGTCCGCCGCCGGGCAGCCGACGGGCGACGTCGCCGGTGCGGTAGAGCCGGGCCCCGGGCGGGCCGTACGGGTCGGCGACGAAGCGGCCCGCGGTGAGACCGGGGCGGCCCCAGTAGCCGTGGGCGAGGCTGCCGCCGCCGATGTACAGCTCGCCGGCCGCGCCGGGCGGCACCGGCCGCAGCCAGTCGTCCAGGACCTGGGCGCTCAGGTGCGGCATCGGGGCGCCGATCAGGCTGCGCTCGAAGCCGGCGCTGCCGGCCAGGTCGTGGGTGGTGACGTGGACGGTGGTCTCGGTGATGCCGTACAGGTTGCACAGCCGGGCCGGGGGCGGCGGGTCGAGTTCGAACCAGCGCCGGACGACGGCCGGGTCGAGCGCCTCCCCGCCGAGCATGATCCACTTCAGTGCGGGCAGGGCGCGCGGGCTGCGGCGCAGCACCGGCTCCAGCTGGCGCAGCGCCGAGGGGGTGAGGCAGAGGCAGGAGACGGCCTCCTCCTCCAGCAGCTGGGCGAACTCCTGCGGCGAGCGGCTGGTCACGTACGGGACGACGACCAGGCGGGCGCCGTGCAGCAGGGCGCCCCACATCTCCCAGACCGTCCAGTCGAAGGCGTAGCTGTGGAACAGCGTCCAGGTCTCCTGCGGGCCGAAGCCGAAGTGCCGCTCGCCGTCCGCCATCAGCCGGCTGACGTGCTCGTGGGCGACGGCGACGCCCTTGGGGCGGCCGGTGGAGCCCGAGGTGAAGATGACGTAGGCGACGTCGCCGGGTCGTCCGGCGGCCGGCGGGCGGGCCTCGGGGCGGGCGGCCAGGTCGGCGGCCTCGGCCGTCAGGTCGTAGGCCCGCCAGGGGCCCTCGGGCACCCGGTCCGGGCGGTCGGTGACGACCAGGGTGACGCCGGTGTCGCCGAAGACCAGCGCGGCGCGGTCGGCGGGGGCGGCGAGGTCGACGGGCACGTAGGCGGCGCCGGTCTTGAGCACGCCGAGGACGGTGACCAGGACGTCGGCGGTGCGCTCCAGCAGCATGCCGATCCGGTCGCCGGGGCCGGCGCCGCGGGCGCGCAGGGCGTGGGCGAGGCGGTTGGCCCGGCGGTCCAGTTCGGCGTAGCTCAGGGTGCGGTCGGGGTCGCTGACGGCGGGCCGGTCCGGGTGGGCGTCGGCGGCCCGCTCGAACAGGTGGTGCAGGCAGTGGCCGGGGGTGTCGGTGGCCGCCGTCGCGTCGGCGCCGGCGCCGGCCGCCCGGGTGGTCAGCCGCAGCACGGTGGCGTCGGGGTCGTCCAGGGCGGCGGTGAGCAGGGTGTCGTACTCGGCGGCGAGGCGGCGGACCGTCCCGGCGTCGAACAGGTCGCTGCGGTACTCGGCCTCGCCGCGCAGCTCGCCGCCGGCTTCCCCGGCGTCGAAGACCGACCAGGTGAGGTCGAACTTGCTGGTGCCGTTGGAACGCACCCGGCTCTGCGCGGTGGCCGCCGGGCCGAGCGCGAGCGGGGTGCGGTCCTCGCCGTGGGCGCCGAACACCACCTGGACCAGCGGCGGGTGCTGGGCGCTGCGGGCGCCGCCGAGCAGGTCGACGATCCGGTCGAAGGGCAGGTCGAGGTAGCCGTACGCCTCGAAGGCGACGTCCTGGACGTGCTCCAGCAGGTCCCGGAAGCCCATCGCGGGCGCGAGCCGCAGGCGCAGCGGCAGCAGGTTGACGAAGTAGCCGAGCAGGTGCTCCAGTTCGGGGCGGTCGCGGGTGGTGACCGGGGTGCCGACGACGAGGTCCTCGGCGCCGGTCCAGCGGTTCAGCAGCAGGGCGAAGGCGGCCAGCTGGACGGTGAACGGGGTGACGCCCTGCGCCTCGGCCAGGGCGCGGACCCGGCCCGCGGTGCCGGGGGCGAGGCCGAACCCCTCGGTGCGGCCGGCCGCACCGCGCTCGGCGGGCCGGGGCCGGTCGGCGGGCAGCTCCAGCAGGGCGGGGGCGCCGTCCAGCCGCTCCTTCCAGTAGGTCAGGTGCTCCTCGTACGAGGTGCCGAGCTGCTCCCGCGCGTAGTCGGCGTACTGCACCGTCAGCTCCGGCAGTTCGGCCTCCCGGCCGCGCACCGCCGCGCCGTACAGCTCGGCGAGCTCGCGCTCGAAGACCTCGGCGGACCAGCCGTCCCAGACGATGTGGTGGACGGTGAACAGCACCGTGGTGCGCTCGTCCGCGAGGCGGAACGCCTCGGCGCGCAGCAGCGGTCCGGCGGCCAGGTCGAAGGGCTCGGCGCAGCGGGCGGCGAGCAGCTCCTCCAGGCGCCGCGCCTGGCCGGAGCCGCTCAGCGGGCGCAGGTCGGTCACCGCGAGCGGCACGGTGAGGCCGTGGTGCACCTGCTGGCGGGGGCCGTCGGGGTGCAGCGCGAAGCTGGTGCGCAGCGTCTCGTGGCGGGCCGTCACGGCGTCCAGCGCGCCCTGGAGGAGCGCGAGGTCGAGCGGGCCGGTGACGTCGAGGGTCCAGGGGGTGCAGTAGGTGACGGCGCTCGGGTCGAGGCGGTCGAGGAACCAGAGGCCGCGCTGCAGCCCCGAGGCGGGCGCGGTGCGCGCCGGGTGGTCGGACGGGCTCACGGCCTCGTTCCCTTCCTGTGCGGTGCGGGCCGTCACCGGGCGGCCAGCCGTTCGGCGATGGCGCTCACGGTCCGGGCCCGGAACACCAGTTGCGGGGGGACGCGGCTGCCGGTCTCCCGGGACAACCGCATCGCGACCCGGACGGCGGCCAGCGAGTTGCCGCCGATCCGGAAGAAGTTGTCCTCGCGGCCGACCTCGGCGAGGTCGAGCACCTCGCGCATCGCGTCGGCGACCAGCCGTTCGGCCTCGGTCATCGGGTCGGCGGCGGCGGTGGCGCGGCGTCCGGCGGGGGCGGGCAGCGCCTTGCGGTCCACCTTGCCGTTGTGGTTGAGCGGCAGGGCGGCCAGGACGTCCAGCGTCGCGGGCACCATGTGCTCGGGCAGCAGGGCGGCCAGGTGGTCGAGCAGGGCGTCCGGCTCGGGGGCGTCCGGGCCGACGGTGACGTAGGCGGCGAGCCGGCGGTCGCCCGGGGCGGGCTCGTGGACGGCGACGGCGGCCTCCCGGACGGCCGGGTGGCGGGTGAGCGCGTCCTCGACCTCGCCGGGCTCGACCCGGAAGCCCCGGATCTTGATCTGGTCGTCGATCCGGCCGGTGACCTCCAGCAGGCCCTCGGCGTTGACGTAGCCGAGGTCCCCGGTGCGGTAGAGGCGCTCGCCGGGGGCGCCGTACGGGGAGGCCACGAAGCGCTCGGCGGTCAGCCCGGGCCGGCCGAGGTACCCGTAGGCGAGGCCGGCGCCGGTGGCGTACAGCTCGCCGGTCACGCCGGGCTCGACGGGGCTCAGCCGCTCGTCCAGGACGAGGACGCCCTTGCCGTTGAGGGCGACGCCGATCGGGACGGAGCCGCCGGTGACGTCCTCGGGGCCGACCCGGTGGCAGGTGGTCAGGCCGAGGCTCTCGACCGGGCCGTAGCCGTTGGCGACCGCCAGCTCCGGGTAGGCCTCCAGGGCCTTGGCGACGTGGGTGACGGAGGCCCGCTCACCGGCGGTGATGGCGAGCTTCAGGCCGTCGTAGGTCTCCGGGAAGTCCTCCAGTAGGAAGTTGAACAGGCTTGCGGAGAGCTGGAGTTGGGTGACACCGTGGCGGCGGGTCAGCTCGGCGATGGTCTGCGGGTCCGGCCGCTGGCCGGGCTGCAGGACGCAGGCGCCGCCGAAGCAGAGCGCGCCGTACAGCTCCAGGGCGAAGGCGTCCCAGGAGACCGGGGAGCACTGCAGCCAGACCTCGTCCGGGCCGAAGCGGGCGTAGTCCTGGCCGAGGTAGGTGGTGGTGAGGGCGCGGTGCGGGACGGCGGCGCCCTTGGGGCGGCCGGTGGAGCCGGAGGTGAACATCACGCAGGCGAGGTCGCCGCCGTCGACCGGCAGGCCGAGGTCGTGCGCCGCGTGGCGGGCCAGCTCGGCGGCCGAGGCGTCCAGGTCGACGAGGCGATCGACGGGGATGGGCACGCTGGTCCGCCGGTGGGTGACCACCGTCGCGGCGCCGGTGTCGGCGACGGCGCCGGCCAGCCGCTCGGCCGGGAAGTCCGGGTCGAGCAGGGTGTAGGCGGCGCCGGTCTTGAGGGCCGCCAGCAGGGCGACGACCATCTCGGGACCGCGCTCGGCCAGCACCGCGACGGTGTCGCCGCGGCCGGTGCCGAGGCCCGCCAGGTGGCGGGCGAGCCGGTTCGCGGCGGCGTTCAACTCGCCGTAGCTCACGGTCCGTTCGTTGGAGATCAGGGCGACGGCCTCCGGGCTCCGGGCGGCCCTCGCCTCGAACAGGGCGTGCACCGGCACCTCGACGGCGGCGGCCAGGGTGCCCAGCCACTCCTCGCACAGTCCGGCCATGGTGGCGGGCTCGAAGAGGTCGCTGTCGTACTCGAAGCGGCCGGTGAAGCCGGTGCCGAGGTCGTCCACCGAGACGGACAGGTCGAAGCGGGAGACCGGGTTGGAGTGCAGGGCCCGGGTGACCTCGTGCCCGCCGACCGTGAACGGCCTCGGGTCCAGCGGGTGCAGCTCCAGCAGCACCTGGCAGAGCGGGTTGCGGTCCTCGGGGCGCTCGTCGAGCACGGCGTTCGCGATGTCGTCGAAGGGCACCTCCTGGTGCCGGTAGCCGCCGATCGACACCTCGCGCACGTGCCGGACCAGCTCGCGGAAGGAGACGCCCTCCTCCAGCTTCAGCCGCAGCGGCAGCAGGTTGACGAAGTAGCCGATCAGTCCGTCGAGTTCGGCCCGGCCGCGGACGTTCACCGGGGAGCCGAGCACCAGGTCGCGCTGCCCGGAGCGGCGGTGCAGGGTGAGCGCCAGTCCGGCCAGCAGCACCATGAACGGGGTGGCGTCCTCGCTGCGGGCGAGCGCCCGGACGGCCTCGGCGACCGGGCCCGGCATCGCGAAGCGGTGGAAGGCGCCGCGGAAGGCCTGCTCCTCGGGGCGGGGGTGGTCCGGCGCCAGCGCGTCGGCGGTCGGCGCGTCGAGCAACTGCTCGCGCCAGTAGTCGAGTTGCCCCTCGACGGTGTCGTCCCGGTACTGCCAGGCGGCGTAGTCGCCGTACTGGACGGCGAGCTCCGGCAGCCGGGCCGGGCGGCCCTCGGCCAACGCGGCGTACAGTTCCTGGAGTTCGGTCTCCAGCACCGCCAGCGAGCCCTCGTCCCAGACGATGTGGTGGAGGGCCAGCAGCAGCGTGGTCGCCCCGTCGGCCCGGAACACCCGGGCCCGCAGCAGCGGCCCCCGCTCCAGGTCGAAGGGCTCCAGGGCGGCCTCGGCGACGAGCGCGTCCACCTGCTCGGCGGTGGTCTCGGTGAGCGTGAACGGCAGCTCCACGGACGGGTGGACGACCTGGCGCGGACCGTCCTCGGCGAGCTCGAAGGTCGTCCGCAGGCTCTCGTGCCGCTCGACCACGCCGGCCAGCGCCCGCCGCAGCAGCTCGGGGTCGACCGGGCCGGAGAAGCGGAACACCCAGGGCACCACGTAGGTCGGCGCATCCGGGTTCCACTGGTCGAGGAACCACAGGCCGCGCTGGAACTTGGACAGCGGGGCCTCGGTGGCGCCGCTCCTGGTCAGCGCCGGGCGCTCGCCGCCGGACGCGGAGGTCACCGCGGCGGCGAACTCGGCCAGCGTCGGCGCGTCGAAGATGGTGTACGGCGACACCATGCCGAAGACGTCGAAGACCCGGCCCACCACCCGGACGGCGGTCAGCGAATCGCCGCCCAGGTGGAAGAAGTTGTCGTCGGCGCCGACCTCCGGCACCCCGAGCACGTCCGCCCAGACCGCGGCGATCAGCTGCTCGGCGGGCGTGCGCGGCGGGCGGCCGGCCGGCTTGCCCTGCGGCGCGGCCTGCGGCTCGGGCAGCGCCGCGCGGTCCACCTTGCCGCCGGCCGTCAGCGGGAAGGCCTCCAGCGCGGTGACCGTCGCCGGGACCATGTGCTCGGGCAGCCGCTCGGCCAGCCGGGCCCGGGCCTCGGCGTACCCCGGCGCGGCGCCGGTGACGTACGCGGCCAGCCGGCCCTCGTGGGCGACCACCACGCAGCCGGTCACGCCGGGGTGGCCGGCCAGCACCTGCTCGACCTCGCCGGGCTCGACCCGGAAGCCGCGGATCTTCACCTGATGGTCGCTGCGGCCGAGGAACTCCAGCGGGCCGTCCTCGACGGTGCGGCGCACCAGGTCTCCGGTGCGGTACATCCGGGCGCCGGGGGCGCCGTCCGCCGGCGCGAACGGGTCGGCGACGAAGCGGCCGGCGGTGAGGCCGGGGCGGCCGAGGTAGCCGGAAGCCAACAGCGGCCCGCCGACGTACAGTTCACCGGTCCCGCCGGGCTCCACCGGGCGCAGCCGCTCGTCCAGGACGTGGAGCCGGCGCGCGCCGACCGCGGTGCCGATCGGCACCCGGGCGGCCGGCTGCTCCTGCCCCGCCCGATCGCCGTCCAGCCGGTGGGTGGTGGCGGTGACCACGGTCTCGGTCGGGCCGTACGCGTTCAGCAGCGGCACTCCGGTGGCCGACCACCAGGCGGCGGCGGTGGCGGGCTCCAGCTTGTCGCTGCCGGAGACCATCAGCCGCAGGGTGCGCGGCACCCGGCCGCCGAGGGCCGCCACCACGTCCTGGAAGTAGCCCGCGGCCAGGTTGGCGACGGTGACGCCCTCGTCGTCCAGCAGGTCCAGCAGCGCGGCCGGGGCGAGGAGTCGCCGCTCCGGCAGGACCAGGCAGGCCCCGGCGGACAGCGCGCCGAGCACCTGCTCCACGGCCACGTCCACGGTCGGGCGGGCGAACTGCAGCACCACGTCCCGCTCGGTCAGGCCGAAGGCCCCGACGATGCCGGCCAGGTGGCCGGTGAGCGCGGCGAGCGGGACGTGCACGCCCTTGGGGCGGCCGGTGGTGCCCGAGGTGTAGATGACGTAGCCGGCGCCCGTGTTCCCGCCCGGGCCCGTGCCGAGCTCGGTGAGCTCCTCGCCGTCGAGGGCGAGGCAGGCCCCGGCGTCCTCGGTGATCCACCGGTTGCGCTCCTCGGGGGCCTCCCGGTCCAGCGGCAGGTAGGTGGCCCCCGCCCGCAGCACCGCCAGCAGCGCGACCACGTGGTCCAGCCGGTCGCGTCCGGTGACGGCGACCGTCCGCCCGGGGGCGATCCGGGCGGCGAGGGCGGCGGTCAGGCCGTCCAGCTCCCGGTAGCTGATGCTCCGGCCGGCGGCCCGGACGGCCGGCCGCTCCGGGAAGCGGGCGACGGCGGCGGCGAACGGCGCGAAACCGGACGGCGCGGAACCGGACGGCGCGAGTCCGGGCACCGGGAATTCGGTTGCCGGGAATTCAGTTGCCGGGAATTCGACGGGAAAACCGCGCGAGGACATCATCCAACCCCAGATCGTGAGAGAAATCGGCGACGAAAGCGACGATAGGGGGAATTCGACGGCCCTATCGGCAGAACGAGCGGAAGGAAATCGGCAGTTTCACCGGCCGCTTCCCGAGCAGGCCAGGGCTACCGGCCGGAGACGGCGAAGGGATTCCCCGGGGACCAGACATCTTCCCGGCCCAGGGCCTCGGGAGTGTACTTCCCGAGCGAACTGATCAGCAGCCGGAGCTCCAGCGCCAGGCATTCCACGAAACGGCGGAGCCCGGATTCCCGGTCCTCGGCGACGGCGAGCAGCGCCGCCCGGCCGAGGCCCACCGCGCGGGCCCCCAGCGCCAGGCTCTTGACCGCCCGGGCGCCTTCCCAGATCCGCCCGGAGACCAGCAGGGAGGGCGGCGGCGCGCCCGCCAGCCGGCGCAGGCACTCCGCGAGCGGCAGACCGACATGCGGCAGGAACACCCCCGGCGCCCAGCCGGTGCCGCCCTCCGCGCCGTCCACCACGACGGCGTCCGCTCCGGCCTCGTGCGCCACCCGGGCGGCCTCGGCCACGTCCCGGCCGGGGTAGAGCTTCACCCAGATCCGCACCCGCGGGTAGTTGTTGCGCATCAGCCGGATCTGCTGGCGCAGGATCTCCGCGGTGAAGGTGCCCGGGGTGGCGGCGCGCAGCACCCGGCCGTCGCCGAACAGCGGGTCAA
Organism: Kitasatospora sp. NPDC001132; assembly: GCF_053598415.1. Classification (NCBI taxonomy): domain Bacteria; kingdom Bacillati; phylum Actinomycetota; class Actinomycetes; order Kitasatosporales; family Streptomycetaceae; genus Kitasatospora; species Kitasatospora sp. NPDC001132. The sequence goes on from NZ_JBSFKF010000002.1 coordinate 286,227, forward strand.
GACCGAAGCGGTCGCCGAGCGCGGCGGCGGCGTCCGCGTCCAGCACGGTCATCCCGCCGAGCCCCGGCTTGGCGCCCTGGCCGACCTTCAACTCGAAGGCCAGTCGCCCGGACTCGAGCAGCGGCAGGGCCGCCGGATCGCTGTGGACGAGGTTCCACACCTCGGCGTCGGCGTCCTCGGTGCTCTGCTGGACGGCCACGCCGCCGAGCCCGTCCGGCAGTTCCTCGGCGTAGGCGCGCAGCCGGCCGAGCAGCGTACGGTCTGCGGCCTCGCCGAGCCGGCCGTAGCCGTTGACCGGCACCACGTTCTCGCCGATCACCATCGGGATCCCGAGCGCCCCGGCCTGCCGGCTCAGGGCCAGCCCGAGGTCGCCGCCGGCCGCCCGGGTGGATCCGGTCGCGGAGACGTACACCGGCATTGCCGAGGCGAACGCGCCGATGGTGGTGGCGAGTTCGACGTCCCGGTAGTCGGGCTCGCGGCCGAGGTCGATCAGCTTGGCGAGCCGCTGCGGCAGGAACAGCGGCGGGACGATCCGCAGAGCGTCCAGGGCGTCGGCGGACGCCGCTTCCCCGGGCCCGCCGGCACCGAACAGCACGTGCCCGTACTCCTCGGCAGGCGGGAACGCGGCGGCCGCCCCGACGCGGGCCCGACGCCGGACCTCCTCCTCCGGGAACCCGGGTGCGGTGAGCTCTCCCCCAGCCTCCGGCCGGGGGTGCCCCCAGCGCTCCCTCACGGTGACACCACCCCGGCGAGCTTCGGGAACGCACTGGCCTGCCAGACGGCGTCCAGCCCGGCGACGTACCGGGTGAGCCGCTCGACCCCGATGCCGAAGCCCGCGCTGGCCGGCACGCCCTCGCGCACCAGGTCCAGGTACCAGCGGTACTTCTGCGGGTTCTCGCCGGTCTCCCGCATCCGGGTGATGATCTCCGCGTAGTCGTTGGTCCGCTGGCTGCCGCTGCACAGCTCGCCGTAGCCCTCGGGCACGAGCAGGTCGAAGTTCCGCAGCAGGCCCGGGTCCTGGGGGTGTTCGCGGTCGTAGAAGCCGCGCGAGCCCTTCGGATAGTCGGTGACGAAGAACGGCCGGTCGCGCCGGGCGGACAGCAACGCCTCGCCCTCCCAGTCGAGTTCGGCCTCCGGGCTCTGCGGGTGTCCGATGCCGCGCAGTTCGGCGACCGCCTCGGCGTGCCGGATCCGGCCGAAGGAGCCCTTCAGGAGTTCGGCGAACGCCTGCGGGTCCCGGCCGAGTTCGGCGAACTCCTTGGGCAGCTCGCGCAGCACGCCGTCGACCATGTGCACCACCAGGTCCTCGGCCAGCTGGACGACGTCGTCCCGGCTCGCGCCGGCGACCTCCACGTCCAGCTGGTGGAACTCGGCCAGGTGCCGGCTCGTCCCGGCGGTCTCCAGCGGCTCCAGCCGGACGTTCGGGGCGATGCAGAAGATCTTGTCGAAGGCGAGCAGCGAGGCCTGCTTGTACAGGATCGCGCTGGTCATCAGCTTGTAGCGGTGGCCGTAGTAGTCGATGTCCACCTGCTTGGAGCCGCGCGCGCCGGGGTCGGTGACCGGGCCGATGATCGGCGGCAGCAGCTCGGTGAAGCCCCGGCCGCGCAGGAACTCACGGGCGGAGGTGAGCAGTTGCTGCTGGATCCGGAGCGCGCTACGGGTGGCCGGTGCGGTCAGGTGGCGGCCCGGATCGGTCGGGGGCAGGGGCGTGGCGTCGGGCATGGCCGGGGGTCCTCTTCTCTCGGGGAGTGTCCGTGCTCGTTCGGCGTGAAGTGGTATCGGGCGTATGGCAGTTCGACCTGGAGCGGCGGCGGCGCGGGCCCGGTCGGGAGGGTCAGCGCGCCACGGGCAGGCCACGGGCAGCGGACGCGGACGCCGCCGCGGCCGCGTACTCGGCCCGGCCGTCGTAGCCGCGCTGGACGTGGGAGAGGGCGGCCAGCAGCCCGGCCGAGCCGAGGATCGGCGTCCGGCCGCGCTCGCCGAGTCCCGCGATCGGCATCGAGCCGACCGCGGACCAGTGCAGCCGCCCGTCCGGGCCCAGCGAGCTGCGCGTCCGCCCGGCGTTGTCGGGGTGGAGGCAGTACGGCACGTCCAGGTAGCCGGCCGCGAAGGCCCGCACCAGGGCGCGCCCGACGTCGGCGTCCAGGTCGAGCACCGCCCCGATCAGCGCCCTGGCCTCGGCCTCGATCCCGGTGTCCGGTGGCGCGGCGGGCCGCGGGCGGGCCCGTTCCGCCGTGGCAGCCGCGGCGGCCGCCTCCAGCGCCCGGACGTTCTCGGCGACGGTCGGGATCCGGTGCGCCTCGGCCGTGGTCTTGACGATCAGCCGGGCCGCGCCGCCGCGCACCGAGAGCCGCGCCGCGTCCTCCAGCAGCAGCCGCGCGCCGCCGGGCGAGCGCGGGTACACGCCCATGTACGCGTACACCACGAGGTGCCAGTCGACGTCCGCGAGCAGTTCCCCCGCGATCCGGCCGAGCGCGGCGAGCGCCTCCTCGTCCTGGCGGGCGTTGGCCTGCTGGGCGTAGCTGAGCGAGATGCTGCGCAGTCCGTGCGCCCGGAAGAACAGCGCCTCCAGCACGCTGACGGCGATCAGCAGCGAGGGCGGGCAGAGCTGGCCCATCAGGCAGCCGCCGAAGGTCTCCAGGTGCGGCTCGGCGCCGAACTCCCTGGTGGACGCCAGGAGTTCGCAGCTGGTTCGCCAGCGGGCGACCGACTCGTGGAGCGGGGTGCGGCCGTACGGCAGACAGTAGGAGACCGGCCCGCCCTCGGTGGCGTCCAGGCCGGCCGCCAGCAGTGCGCGGAAGATCCGCTCCGGGGCGGCCGAGCCGTGCCGGACCTGCACCGGGAAGCCCGCGTCCGCCACCCCGCGCAGCACCTCCCGGGTGACGTCGACCGGGTGGGTGGCGATCGGGTAGCCGTTGAGACCCGCCCCGGCGGCCAGGGCGCGTCGCGCGGCCGCGAGGTCGCCGGTGCGGGTGTAGCTGTCCAGGGTGATGGTGCCGACGGTGACGGCGGCCGCGTCCCGGGTGGCCAGCAGGCCCGCCCGCATCCGGGCCGCCTCCGCCATGCCCATCCGGGGCTGGACCACCAGGGCGCCGGCCTCGGCGGCCTGTGCCACGAAGGCGCCGAAGCCCGCCCGGGCCGGGACCGCCACGACAGGGCCGATCGCACGCGGCCCCGTCACAGCAGGGCCGGTCGCCAGCGGCCCCGCCACAGCAGGGCCGGTCGCCAGCGGCCGCGTCACAGCAGGGCCCCGGAGTGCAGCCCGGCGACGAACTCGCGGAACCCGGCCACCGCCGCGCCCTCCTCGAAGACCGCGTCGAAGCCGGCCGCCAGCAACTCCCCCTCGCGGTCCGGGTCATCGGCTCCGGCGATGCCGAGCTTGCCGCCGATGACGGTCGGGGTGCGCCGCAGCTCCGGGCAGGCACGGAGGGCCTCGATCACCCGCAGGCCCTCCTGGTGGCCGTGCCCGTTGACGCTGCTGATCACGATCAGGTCCGGTTCGATCCGGCGGCATTCGGAGAGCAGCAGCGCGTCCGGGACACAGGCGCCCAGATTCGTCACCCGGTGGCCCATCTCCTCCAGCAGGACCTGGAGGAACACCAGGTTCCAGGTGTGCGAATCCGAGGCGGTCGTCGTCACGACGACGGCCAGACCGTTCTGTTCGGCGTTCCCGTGCTCCACAACTCAGCCCTCATCGGTAGAGATCGTCGATGGCGTTCCGGCGCGCCCCTCGCGGTGGTCCGGCCCCACGGAGAACGCTAGGAACGATCGGGCCGGGCAAGCGGCAGCTCCTGCGGCATTAAGCGGCAGAATCGGCGCAGTGGGCAGAGTCGGCGGAGTCGGCGGAGTCGGCAGCCTGCCGACGCGTCGCGGTCGGCCGGCGACAGCCGGCCCCGACGGTCAGCCCGCGACGGCCAGCAGCGGGACGTCCCCTCCCGACCCGAGCCGGACCCCGGGCTCCTCCCGGACGAGGCGCCGGCACAGGTTGAGCACCGTGAAGCGCACGCCGTCCCGGGCGGGCACGCTGCGGATCAGCCCGCGCGACAGCAGTTCGTGCACCGTGGCGAGGCAGGTCTGCAGCGCCCAGCCGCTGCGGACCACCGCGTCCTCCCCCGACCACTCCCCCGGTTCGTCCACCAATACCTCCAGCAGAGCGCGCTGACGGTCAGTCAGGCACCGGATCGCGGGCTCCACCTCGTCCCGCAGGTCACCGCGCGCGCCGAACACCACCGGCGGCGCGGCCAGGGTGAACGGGACCGCCCCCAGCCGGGCCACCAGCTGGGCGGTGGACTGCACCAGCGCCCACCCCGCCGCCCGCTCCAACGCGCCGGGCAGGCCGTCGAGGCGGCGGCAGAGCTCCGCGACGGCGGGTGCCTCGGAGCGCTCCAGGGTGTAGCCGGGGCGCAGCCGGCACAGGTGCGAGAGCAGCAGCCGGACGGCTCCGACCTGCGCCAACGCCTCCGGCTCGGCGTCGAGTTCGGGAGCCGGGACGGGCAGCGGCGCGAGCGGGATGACCTGGCCGCCGGGCAGCGGCCTGGCCTGCCGGGCGGTGATCAGCACCCGCAGCCCGGGGCAGTGGTGGAACAGCCCGTCCAGCTGCCCGGCGTCCACCCCGCCGTCGGCGCCGTCCAGGACCAGCAGGGCGGGCCGGTCGCCGAGGTCGCGGACGAGGTCGTCCAGCGGCGCGCGCCAGGGGTGCGGGCCGCCGCCGCAGTCCACCCAGCGCACCGACCAGCGGACGGCCAGATGCAGCCGGCGGGCGACCTCCAGGGCGAGCCGGGTCTTGCCCACTCCGCCGAGGCCCACCAGCGAGACCAGCCGGTCGCCGTGCACGGCGAAGGCGTCGGCCAGCACCTCGGCCTCCATCTCCCGGCCGACGATCGCCCCGCGCGCCACCGGCGGGGCGGCCGGCGCGGCCACCGGCTCGTCGGCGAGCGGGTGCCGGCGGGCGGCCTCCTCGAAGTCGGCCCGGCTGCGGCCCTCCAGCCGCAGGGCGTCCGCGAGCAGCCGGACGGTCTCGTTGCGGGGCCTGCGCACCCGGCCGCTCTCCATGTCCCGGATCGCCCGCACGCTCAGGGTCGCGTGGTCGGCCAGGCACTGCTGGGTCAGCCCGATCCGCTCGCGCCGTAGCCGCAGCAGCTCGCCGAAGACCGCCGCCGTTCTCACCGCTTGCACCGACTGCCCGCCGTCCATGCCTCGTCTGCCCTTCGTGGTCCGGACTCCTCCTGGTGTCGGGGCCGGTGGCGGCGTCAGCGCCGGGTCCCGTTCGGCCGTGGTCCGGCCGTACGGGACCCGTGTCCAGGCTGTGGCCTCCGACCGGCTCCCTCCGGTTCCCGATGCTCCAGGCTCGCCGTCTACGCCCGATCAACGGCCGATCACCGGCCCTACCCACGACCTTCACCCGGGCCTCACAGTCCGTTTCGGTACGTCCGACGCGGCGCCGGCGGCCCGGTCACCCGACGGGCGCGACCGGCACCCGGCAGGCACGCGACCGGTGCGACCGGCGGACACGCGGCGGCCCGGACCCCGACGGGTGCCGGGATCCGGGCCGGTAGCGCGATCAGCGCCAGGCGTCCCGGGAGGTCACTCGGCCGCCTGCCTGAGGCCGCCGACGCACAGCGCCCAGATGACCAGGGCGTCGATCCCGATCAGAATGGCGGCCCACGCCGGGTAGTACGGCAGCCACAGGAAGTTGGCGATGATTCCCAGCGAGGCGACGGCCACACCGAAGATGCGGGCCCACAGGGCGCCGCTGAAGACCGCGACACCCGCCACCACGATGAGGACACCGATGATCAGGTGGATCCACCCCCACCCCGCGGTGTTCATCGAGTACACGTAGTTGCGGGTGACGACGACCAGGTCGTCCTTGGCGATCGAGGAGATCCCCTCGAAAACCGCCATGAGACCGCCGGTGATCAGCATGACCCCGGCGAAGATGGTCCATCCGGACGCATAGGGATGCCGCTGGGGCTGGGGGATCTGGCTACTGCCGACTCCACTGACGCTGCTGGTCATGGTGACTCCTTCGATGGCAACCGCCTCGCGGGCCGCGGTGGGCGGGAGGGTGGAACAGAAGTCCTACGTTCACGGTAGAGCCGGATCCCGGTCCTGTCGTTCGCACGGATCCGGCGGCGGCTGCGGAGCGTGCCCGCCGCCCCGTACGACCACGTGGGGTTCCCTCAGTCCTCGTCCCGCGGACTCCCGGCCCCGACCCGTCCGGAGGCGGCGAGCAGCGCCAGCACGGCGAGGACGGCGAGGAGCACGAGGGCGAGCAGCAGCACGGTCAGCACCGTCGGGTGGTTCCAGAGAGCGAACACCAGGGCGACGATCAGCAGCGCCGCGAGGACGAGCCAGCGGCGGTGGGCGTCGGTCCAGGTACCGGCCCGACCGGTGTGCACGCCGTGCGCACCGCTCCACCGGGCGACCGAGTCCGCGGCGTGGTCCGCCCGGCCGCGCACGGCGCGCGGCAGGCGGCCCGCCCCTGAGAGGTAGGCGCCGAGCGCCACCACCACGCCCAGGACGATCGCGGTACGCAGACTGACCCGCAGGAACCTCACCAGCGTGTCGAAGATCGCGGCCGCGGCGTCCGGGGACTGGACGGCGGGCGGCAGGTGGTCCAGGTAGTAGTGCCTGGCGACCACCAGGGCGATCGCCACCAGCAGACTGGCCCCGGCCGCTCCGAGCGCCGTGGCCACCAGGGCGCGGCGCCGGCGCCGCGCCAGCAGGACGCCGACCAGGCCGAGCAGCACGGTGATCACCGGCAGCCAGTTGCCCAGCACGTCCAGCGCGTGCGCGGCACCGCGGGCCTCGGCCAGCTCGTCGGACTGGAACAGCACCATCTGCTTGTTCACTTCCGGGATCTTCTCGGCCGGGGTCAGGCCCGCGGCCACCAGATCCTGCTTCAGCTGGTCCACGGCCTTGCCGACGTCGAGGGTGACCGTGCCATCGCCGACCTCGACGGCGCCGCGGCCGTGTCCGGTCAGGGCGTGGACCACGGCCGCGTGGGCGGCACGGTTCGCCTGGGTCCAGACGGTGTCGAAGGCGTCGCTGCGCACCACCTTGGTCGCCGCCGCGGTGACCACCTGGTCCACCGCGTCGTCGATCTTGGGCCCCAGCGACTTGACGGCGGACGCGGCCCGGGGCGGCAGCCCCTGCGACTGCAGCCAGCCGGCCAGATCGGAGGCGACCTCCGGGCCGTTCACCCTCACGTCCACCGCCTCGGTGATCCGGTGGACCGCGGCGTCCTGGACCGCGGGGTTCCTCGCCAGAGGCGCGACCGTGCTGACGTACCGGTCGGTGTCCAGCGCGATGTCGTGCAACCAGACGGTGAGCAGCGAGACCGGCACCAGGATGCAGGTCAGCGTGATCAGCACGGCCGACACGGTGCTCATGACGATCCGGCCCGCCCGGGGGCGGTGCCCGGGCCCCGCGGGGGCGCTGCCGCCGCCTGTCGGAGGCCCGTCCCCTGGCGGGGGCCCGGACGCCGGGGGCTCGCCTGGCAGGGGCCCGGACGGCTGGGGCCCGCCCGTCGGACGCTCGGACGGCTGGGGCTCGGACGGCTGGGGTTCACTCGGTCCGTTCAACGGCTCTCCCGGCACTCGCCACGCGGCCATGGCACCGCTGGACACCATTCACGCCGCAACGCCCCCCGCCCGGCACGCCGGGCTGGGCCGCCCGGACGAGGTGCGTTCCGGACCGGCCGGCCCGGAACGCACCCGACACCGGGCCGTTCCTCACCCCGGGCAGGTGATCCGCGGACCCGGCGGCGGCCCCTAGCGTCGGAAGCAGCGCCCTGCCCGGCAGACCGAACGGACCGACCCGACGGGCCGGGCGAGGGACTCCACGTGGAAGGGAACACCACCATGACCGAGGACGCCCTCGCCGAGACCGGGCCCATCGACTACCTGGTGGTCGAGTTCCCCGGCAACCGGATGACCGGCGAAGCACTCCCACTGCTGATCGACCTGGTGGACCGGGGTCTGATCCGCATCCTGGACTTCGCGTTCGTACGCAAGGACACCGACGGCACCGTCGTGGGCATGGAGATCGCCGACTTCGACGGGGACGGCCGACTGGACCTGGCCCTCTTCGAGGGCGCCGGATCGGGCCTGCTCGACGAGGACGACCTGAGCGAGGCCGCCGGGGTCATCGAGCCCGGCAACTCGGCCGGCGTGCTCATCTACGAGAACGCCTGGGCCGCGCCGTTCGCCGCGGCCCTGCGCCGCGGCGGCGCCCAGGTGGTCGCCAGCGGCCGGGTGCCGATGCAGGATCTGCTGCGCTCCCTGGACGCGCTGGACAGTACCGAAGGAAACGACGGGAACGACGGGACGGACGCGTCGGACGGCTCCGGCTCCGGAACGTCCGCCACCGGGTGACCGCCGAGAGGAGAACGAACCATGCCAGGTCTGCTGCGCGGTGTCGCGCGCACCGCCGTCGTCGCCGGCACGGCGACCGCCGTGTCCAACCGGGTGTCCCGTCGCCAGGCGGGCCGCTGGGCCCAACAGGACGTGGTGGCCGAACCCGCGCCGCCCCCGCCACCGGCTCCCGCCGCTCCTGCCGCGCCCGCCCCGGCGGGCATGGACCAGAAGATCGCCCAGCTGCAGCAGTTGGCGCAGCTGCGGGACCAGGGTGTCCTCACCGAGGAGGAGTTCACCGCACAGAAGCAGCGGCTCCTCGCCGCATAGCACCGTCCGCGCACAGCGCCCTCGGCACACCGGCGGTCACCCGCAGAGGGTGGTTCAGTGCCCCACCGCGACCTTGGCCGCCACGATCACCAGACCCAGCAGCAGGTTGACCGCCCCCTCGGCAGCGATCTGGCCGGGTGAGGCGCCCGCCCGGCGGGCGCCCAGCGCCGCCCAGGCCACCTGCTGCGCCACGGCGACGCCGAGGGCGAGCCAGGCGTTCTCCCCCGCCCCCAGCCACGGGCTGACCAGCACCGCCAGGGCGGGCAGCGCCGACGCCTCGACGAGCGGCCACTCGTGCCGGCCCACCTCGCGCACCTGGCGCCGGGTGACCTGCCGGCCGGCCTCACGCTCTCCGGCCACGCGCGCGTAGACGTGGGCGGCCCAGAACACCAACCCGGTGATCACCAGCAGCAGGATGAGCGACAGCCTGGGGTGCGGTTCGTTGAGGCTGGCGGCCGCGATCACGGAGGCGGCGAGCATCGAACCGTACACCGCGCCGGCGTAGTCGGTCCGGGGCCGGATTCCGGCCGGGGCCGGTTCGCCCGGGGCGGGGGTACGACTGCGCGAGGTGGTCATGACGCCTGCTCCCGTCATCCCCTCGAACACGTCCGATGGGTCCCACGACCGGGTCCCGCGTCCGATGGGCCCGTTGCGGCCATCATCGCCCGCGTTCCGGGTTCCGGCGCGTCGGCGCGGTCACCCACGCCGGGTGATCCGGAGTCCGGCCGACGCTCGTAGCGTGGGGAAAGGTCGTTTCCCCCGCCGTCCGCGGAGGTCGTTTCCCCCGCCGTCCGCGAAAGTCGTTCCCCTCGCCGTCCACCGAGGAGTCCACGAGGAGTCCGCGTGAGCCCCTACCCTCCGATCGCCGAGCACGGGATCATCGGCGACCTGCAGACCGCCGCGCTCGTGTCCACCAGCGGTGACATCGACTGGTGGTGCACCCCCCGCTTCGACTCCCCGAGCCTGTTCGCCTCCCTGCTGGACCACGCCCAGGGCGGCCGCTGCAGGCTGGCCGTCGACCGGGACGCGGTGCCCGACGTGCAGGTGAAACAGCTCTACCTCGCGGACACGGCCATTCTGGTCACCCGGTTCCTCGCCCCGCAGGGGGTGGCGGAGGTCGTCGACTTCATGCTCCCCGACACCTCCTCGGCCCCGAGCGACCGGCACCGGATCGTCCGCACGGCCCGGGTGGTGCGCGGACGGGTGCCGTTCCTGCTGGAGTGCCGACCGCGCTTCGACTACGGCCGGGCCCCTCACGGGCTCACCCTCCTGGACGAACACTGCGCGCTGCTCCGGGGCCCGGAGCAGGAGCTGTGCGTGCAGACCACCGGTCCCGTCGCGCTCGGCCCCGACGGCTCCGACGTGACCGCGGCGTTCACCCTGGCCGCGGGCGAGTCGGCCACCGTACTGCTCACGACCCAGCCGCCGGACGCCACCCCTGCCGCCGCGCCCACCGCGGCGGAGCACGCCGCCGCCTTCGAGGCCTGCCGGAAGTTCTGGTACGGATGGCTCAAGTCATCGACCTACCAAGGACGTTGGCGCCAGATCGTGGACCGCTCGGCGATCACGCTCAAGCTGCTCAGCTACCACCCGACCGGTGCGCTGATCGCCGCCGCGACGATGGGGCTGCCGGAGCAGATCGGCGGGGAGCGAAACTGGGACTACCGCTACACCTGGATCAGGGACGCCTCGCTCTCCGTGCACACCCTCATCAGCCTCGGCTTCAACGACGAGGCGCGCGCCTTCCGCCGCTGGGTGCGGGAGCGGATCGAGGCCGCCGGTTCCGGGGGCGAACGGCTCCAGATCATGTACCGCGTCGACGGCGACCCCCACCTGACCGAGGAGTCCCTCACCCAGTGGGAGGGCTACCGCCGCTCCTCCCCGGTGCGCGCCGGGAACGCCGCCGCCGACCAGCTCCAGCTCGACATCTACGGCGAGGCCGCCTACGCGTTCGCCGCCGATGAGAGCGACATGGGGGCGCTGCGCGGCTGGACCGCGTTCCGCGGGCTCCTGGACTGGCTGACCGAACAGTGGGACCGCCCGGACGAGGGCATCTGGGAGACGCGCGGCGGACGCCAGGACTTCACCTACAGCCGCCTGATGTGCTGGGTCGCCTTCGACCGCGCCATCCGGCTCGCCCTCCGGTTCGCCCGCCCCGCGGACGTCGACCGCTGGAGCTCGGAGCGCGACGACATCCTGCGCCAGATCGTGCAACGCGGCTGGAGCCCCGAACGCGAGGCCTTCACCCAGCACTACGGCACCGATGTCCTGGACGCCTCGCTGCTGCTGATGCCCAAGGTCGGTTTCCTCTCCCCCACCGACCCGGCCTGGCTGTCCACCCTCGACGCGATGGACCGGGAACTGGTCCAGGACAGCCTGGTCTACCGCTACGACCCCGCTGCCTCCCCCGACGGCCTGAAGGGCTCCGAGGGCACCTTCAACCTCTGCACGTTCCTCTACGTCGAGGCCCTGGCCCGGGCCGGCCGGATCGCCCAGGCCCGCTACGCGTTCGACAAGATGCTCACCTACGCCAACCACGTCGGCCTGTTCGCCGAGGAGATCGGCCCCTCCGGCGAGCAACTGGGCAACTTCCCCCAGGCGTTCACCCACCTCGCACTGATCGACGCGGCGCTCGCCCTCGACGAGGAACTCGACCGCCGCGGGACCTCCTGAAGGGGACACGCGATGACCTCCACCGTCGCCACCGCCCCCACCGCGGCCGGACGCAAGGTGCTGGTGCCGCTGGCGCTGGCCCAGTTCATCTGCAGCTTCGCCGGCTCCAGCATGAACGTGATGATCAACGACATCAGCCGGGACCTGGACACCAGCGTCCAGGGCGTCCAGGTCGCCATCACCGTCTTCCTGCTGGTGATGGCCGCCCTGATGATCCCCGGCGGCAAACTCACCGACCGCTGGGGCCGCAAGCGCTGCCTGATGGCCGGTCTCACCGTCTACGGCGTCGGCGCCGTGCTCAGCGCGGCCGCCCCGGGGCTCGGCGTCCTCATCCTGGGCAACTCCGTGCTGGAGGGCGTGGGCACCGCCCTGCTGATCCCCCCGGTCTACATCCTGACCACCCTGCTGTTCACCGGTACGGCCGCCCGGGCCCGCGCCTTCGGCGCCATCATGGCCCTCGGCGGCATCGGCGCCGCGGCCGGACCGCTCCTCGGCGGCCTGCTCACCACGGCCATCGACTGGCGGGCCAACTTCGCCTTCCAGGCCGTGATCGTGGCCCTGGTCCTCTTCCTCACCCGCAAGCTGGAGGACCCGCTCCCCGCCGACCCGGACCGGCCGTTCGACACCGTCGGCGCCGTCCTGTCCGCCGCCGGGCTGGTCCTGCTGGTCACCGGCATCCTCGCCGCCGACAACAACACCTGGCTGATGATCGCGCTGCTGCTCGCCGGCGCCGCCGTGCTGGCCGGCTTCTTCCGCTGGATCCGCCGGCTGGAACGCGCCGGACGCGAACCGCTGCTGGCCACCAGCCTGTTCCACAACCGCACCTCCAACCTGGGCCTCATCACCCAGAACGCCCAGTGGCTCGTCCTGATGGGCGTCTCGTTCACCGTCGGCGCCTACCTCCAGGTCGTGCGCGGCTACAGCGCCATCGCCACCGGAGGCGTCTTCACCGCCGCCACCCTCGGCCTGCTCGCCACCTCGCTCGCCGCCGAGCGCCTGGCCGAGCGCCGCTCCCAGCGCACCCTGGTCCTCGCGGGCTTCGCGCTCACCACCGTCGGCATCGCCGTGCTGCTGCTCCTGGTCCGCGCCGTCGACGACGTCTGGGCGTTCACCCCCGGCCTGCTGCTGATCGGGCTGGGCATCGGCCTGATGCTCACGCCCTCGGTCAACATCGTGCAGTCCGCCTTCCCCGACAGCCGTCAGGGCGAGATCTCCGGCCTCTCCCGCAGCATCTCCAACCTCGGCTCCTCGCTGGGCACCGCGATCGCCGGAACCATCCTGGTCTCGGAGCTCACTCGCAACGGCTACGCGGCGGCCATGGCCGTCCTCGCCCTCTGCGGCCTGGCCGGACTCTGCGCGGCGCTGTTCCTGCCGCACGACCGGCCCGGCGCGGCGGGCACCCCCGCAACCGGCCCAGGCCGCTGAACCAGAAGGAGGCCCCCGAAGGTTCCACCGGCCCCGGCGGCCACGAGTTCTACTGGCGCCAACTGCGCGACATGAAGGGCTCCGCCGTCGTCGACGGCATGCCGGTGGACCTGCTGGACCGGTACGCCGAGCTGTGCGGCAGCGCCCTCGCGCACGGGCACGCGCGTACCGGGGACCGCGTCGCCATCACCGCGTACCTCGGCTCCGGCGACGTCTTCGACCGCGCCATCGCCGACTTCGCCATCGCCTACGCCGACCGGACCGACGCCGACCACGCCGCGCTCACCGCCGCGATCGACAACGGCCGGATCAGCGCGCGGCCCGGCGTGTGAGCCGGCCCCGGCGGCGGGACGGCCCTACGCCCGGCCCGTCCCGCCGCCCTCGCGCGCCGGCTCGCCCGCACCGGACGCGCGCCGGGCCGGCAGGTGGCCGGTGAAGGCGAACCAGGCGAGCGTGATCGCGGCGGCGGCCGGCAGCGACACCTTGAGGCCACCGAGCTGGGCCGCGCAGTACCCCCGTACGCGCCCGCGGCCGGGACGCCCGTCGAGGGCGGTCACCGCGTTGCGCCGAACGGCGGACCGCCCGAGGTGCCGCACGGCGTCCCGTCGCCCAGTCTTGGACGGAATCCGCAGCAGCGGACCGGGAACGGAGCGGGGGCATCGACCGGAGGGAGCGCGGCGTGGCGCAGCAGCGTGGTCAGCCCAGCCGCGCCGACTGGATCCGCGGCAGGACCGCCTGGCTGAAGGGGCGGACGGCCACCCTGCGCGACGCCCCGTTCCCGCGCCGGCTCGCGGCCCAGCTGCTCCACGTCCACGTCCTGGACACCGCCACCCGCCTCGCCGCGCAGACGTTCCTGACCGCCATCCCGGTGCTGTTCGTGCTGGCCGCCTTCATGCCCCAGGAGGTGCGCACCAGCGTCTCCGAGTCGCTGCGCACCGTCCTGGGCCTCCAGGGCGCCTCACTCAACGAGATCACGGCGGCGCTCAACCCCGCCGGTGAGGAGTCCACCACCGAGACGTTCGGCGGCATCGGCATCGTGGTGACCCTGCTCTCGGCCACGACGTGCAGCCGCGTCCTGCAGCGCCTGTGCGAGCGGAGCTGGCACCTGCCCCACCTGGCGGGCCGCCTGGCGGCGTGGCGGTGGCTCGCCTGGCTCCTGGTGTGGCTGACCGCCCTGATCCTCCAGGGCCAGATCCGGGCCGGGCTCGGGGCGGGCGCGGTCCTCGGGGCCGTGCTCTACCTGATCACGGCCACCCTGCTCTGGTGGTGGACCCAGCACCTGCTGCTCGGCGGCCGGATCCCGTGGCCCCCGCTGCTGCCGGGGGCGGTGCTGACCGCCGCCGCGCTGACGGTGCTCGCCTGGGCGTCACGGCTCTACGTCCCCCACTCGCTGAACCGCAGCATCACCCAGTTCGGCCCGCTCGGCCTGGTCTTCACCCTGCTCAGCTGGCTCATCGTGGTGTTCACGGCCATCACGCTCTGCATCGGCATCGGGTACGTGGTGGCGAGCCAGGGACGACTGGCCCGGCTGCTGGGAACTCCGCTGCCGGACCCGGAGGACGAGGACTGAGGCCGCCGCGGCAGCGGCCCGTGGGGCACCCGCCCGGGCGCCTCGGCCGCCTTTGCCAGCCCGAACGGTGTCGGACAGGATGGGGTTGTCAGCGATCCGCGCTCACCATGCGCCATCCCCTCTGAGGTGAGCACCATGCCCCTCAGCCCAGCCGCCGGCTCCCCCGTCCGCCCGGCGGACGCACCTCGACGCGGCTCCGCGCGGCCGGCCCGCATACCCGGGGGCGACCCGGTGCTCGCGGCCCGCTTCGCCGTCCCTCCGATCCCGGTGACCTTCGTGCACAGACCGCGACTGGTCGGGCGCCTCGGCGACGGCCCGGGGACGTCCCTGCTGCTGGTGAACGCCCCGGCGGGAGCAGGAAAGACCCTGCTCGTCGCCGACTGGCTGGCCACCACGCGGCTGCGCGGCTCGGCGGTCTGGCTCACCGTGGAGCGGGAGGACAACGCGCCGGGCGTCTTCTGGGCCTACCTGCTGGAAGCCGTCCGGCACCACGGCGTCGCACTGCCGGACGACATCGGCTGCCCCGCCCGGGCTTCCGAGGTCGACCACTCGCTGCTGGCCCGGCTGGCCGCCCACCTGAGCCGCCGCGAGGATCCCGTGGTCCTCGTCCTCGACGAGTTCGAACACGTGTCGTCCGCCGAGGTGGCCTCCGGACTCCACTTCCTGCTCGGCCACGCGGGCCCGGGTTTGCGGCTCGTCCTGATCAGCCGCACGGAGCCGAGCCTGCCGCTGCACCGCTACCGTGCCTCCGGCAGCACCACCGAGATCCGGGCCGCCGACCTGGCCTTCCGCCCCCGGGAGACCGCCGCGCTGCTGCGCCGGCACGGCCTGGACCTCTCCGCCGGGACGATCCGGTCGCTGACCGAGCGGACGGGCGGCTGGGCCGCCGGTCTCCGGCTGTCCGCCCTGGCCGCCCAGGGCGCCGCCGATCCCGAGGCGTACCTGAAGGAGTTCGAGGCCTGCCGCAGCACGGTCGCGGACTTCCTGCTCGCCGAGGTCCTCGACACCCAGCCCGCCGAGGCCCAGGACCTCCTGCTGCGCACGAGCGTCCTGGAACGGGTCCACCCCGATCTGGCCGACGCGCTGACCGGCCGTACTGACGGGGCGCGGATCCTCGCCGACCTCGCGCGCGCCGACACCTTCGTCGAGGCCCTCGGCCACGGCTGGTACCGCTGCCACCCGCTGTTCGCCGAGATCCTGCGCGTCCACCTGGCGGCACGCAGCCCGGGGCTGGAACGGGCGCTGCACCGCAGGGCCGCCCGCTGGCTGATCGCCGCCGGGCACCTGACGGACGGGCTGGTGCACGCCGCCGCGGCCGGCGACTGGGAGTTCGCCGCGACACAGGTCGTCGACCGGCTGACCATCGGACGGCTGTTCACCGGCCGCGGCGCGGACCGGCTCGACCGGCTGTTCGCCGACATGGCGCCCGACGCCCGGGGGCCCGCCCCGGAGCTGGTCCGGGCCGCGCGCGACCTCGCCCACCACGACGTGGACCGCGGGCTCGAACACCTCCGGCGCGCCGAGGCGCTGCTCGCCGAACGCGACGGCGAGGACGTCCCGGCGGCGGCCCTGCTCAGCCTCGCCCACCTGCGGGTGCTGGCGGGCCGGCTGCTCGGCTCGGCCGACATGGCCCAGGCCGCCGCCGCCCAGGCCGCCCGGTGGGAGGAGCACCTCCCGGCGGGGCTGCTGCGGCAGCACCCCGAGCTTCCCGCGCTCCGGCTCACCGACCTCGGCTCCGCGCTGCTCTGGGAGGGGAGCCTCGACGCCGCCGAAACGGCGCTGTCCGCCGCCGCGGCCGGCGACGACGCCACCACGGCCTGTCCGCGCCAGGAGTCGCTCGCCCGGCTGGCCCTGATCGACCTGCTCCGGGGCAGGCCGGGGCGAGCGGAGGTCCGCCTGCGGAAGGCGGGGGCGGAGGCCGAACGCGCCGGTCTGCCACCGGACTCCCGCACGGGGGCCGGCCGGCTCGTGCTGGCCGCGCTCGCCGTCGACCGCGACGACCTGCCCGCGGCGCGGGCGGCGATCGACCGGGCCGCCGGATCGGACGCGGCCGACCACGACCCGGCCGTCGCCGCTGGGATCGCGATCGTCCGGGCGAGGACGCTGCTGGCCGAGGGCCGTACCCGTGCGGCCCTCGACCTCCTCGCCGGGCTGGAGCACGACGGCCCCACCGCCGGACCGCCGCCGCCCTGGGTGCGGGAGGGCGTGGCCGTGACCGTCTCCGCCGGGCACCTCGCCGAGGGGGACCCGGCCGCCGCCCTCCGGGCACTGGAGCGCAGTGGTACGGACGGACCGGATTGCGCCGTCGCCGCCGCCCTGGCGCGGCTCGCCGCCGGGGAGAGCCGACACGCCCTGCGGATCCTGGACGCGATCCCCGAGCACGACGGCCATGGGCCCGCGGTCACCGTACGGGTCCTGCTCGCCCGGTCCCAGGCGGCCCTCGCCCTCGGCGACGAGGCCGCGGCCCAGCGCCTGCTCGCCCGCGCCCTCGCGGTCGCCCGGCCGGAGCGGCTGCGCCGGCCGTTCCGGGACGCCGGGCCGTGGCTGGCGCGGCTGCTGCGCTCCCGGCCCGAGCTGGTGGACTCCCACGGCTGGCTGCCCCCCGACCTCCTGCCCGGCCCCACGGGCGAGGCGGCCGGGGACACCGCCGCGGCGGACGATCCGGTCGAGCCGCTGAGCGACCGCGAACTGGACGTGCTGAGACTGGCCGCGCAGATGCTGTCCACGGACGAGATCGCCGCCGAGCTGTTCCTCTCCGTGAACACCGTCAAGACCCACCTCAAGAGCATCAACCGGAAGCTCTCCGTCACCGGGCGCAACCGGGCCGTGCGGCGGGCGCGGGCGCTGCACCTGCTCTGACCCCGGACCGCTCCACCGCTACCCGCGGGCTAGGCGCGCCGGGACCGGCGGGCGCGCAGCCAGCGCCATCCGACGGCCAGGGCACCCATCCCGAGCAGCACCAGGAACATCGCGAGCCAGGTGTTCCCGACGACCCGGGCCCCGGTGAACAGCACGATCAGCACCGCGCCCGCGGTGGCCAGGACCGCCAGCGCCGTCCGCAGCGCCACGAGGAGCATGCTCGGGCGCAGGATCGACGAGGCCCTCCCCGCCCGTGCGGCCGCGCGCCCCTCCAGCCCGTACCGGAGCAGGGCCCGGTCGGCGAGCTCGCCGGTGGCGCGGCGGTACATCACGCCGCACGCGGGCACCCACACGAAGGGGATCACGGTTCCGACGAGCAGCAGCCCGCCCAGCCCGGCCCAGCCGAGCCACTTGCGCACTGCCGAGCGCTCCGGGTCGTCGGGGGTCAGCAGGCCGATCAGGTACGCCTGGCGGCGGACGACGGCCGGCCAGGAGGCCTTCTCCCGGCCGTCGACCGAGGTCCGCGACGCCTTCCGGAGGGCCTCGTGCGCCTGCGCCGGTGTCGGATGGACCCCCTGCACCACCAGCACCTCCGCCGCCGCGTCGGGACCGCAGGGGTCGCGGCCGGACAGGGCGGCGAGTTCCAGCACCATGCGCAGCTGGGCGAGCAGCGCGGCGACGAAGGCGACCGGGAGCAGGAGGATGAACGGGCCGCCGAGGAAGGAGCCCTCGACCACGGTGCGGCGCACCCCGCGGTCGATGATCCGACCGACGGGATCCGGCCCGGCGTTCTCCGCTCGCTCGGGCGCCCGCTCGGGGTCGCCCCACGCCCGCTCGGGGTCGCGCAGCGCCGCGGCCGTCTCGGCCGCCTGGGGGCCCAGGTAGTCGACCACGAAGGCCGCCAGTCGCTCGGGCATGTACGCGGGATCCGCCCGGAGCGTCCTCAGCAGTCGTCCCACCACGCCGGGTTGTCGCCGCGCACTCTCCGATCCGCCCATCAGCCGCAGAATAACCCCGCCGCCGCACGACCGCCCGGGGCCGTCCCACCTCCCCCTCCCCCTCGGCTTGCCCCTCGGCCCGGACCCGACCGACCGCCCGACCGACCGACCGCTTGACCTTGACACGGTGACAAGGACTTCACTGCGGTCCTGGAGGTGGTCCTGATGATCAGGCCGGAAGAGGACACGGAGACGACGCCGCTGCTGCGGGGGCTGGAGCACGACGACGCGTCGGTGCGGCTGCGGGCGGCGCTGGCCGTCGGCAGCCGCCCGCACCCCGGGTTCGTCGGCGGGCTCGTCGAGCGGTGCGCGGTCGAGCCCGAGTTCACCGTGCGCGAGATGCTCACCTGGGCGCTCACCCGGCACGAGGCGGCGGCGACGCTCCCGCTGCTGCTCGACGAGGTCCGGGCGGAGCGCGCCCAGGCCCGCAGCCAGGCCCTGCACACGCTGTCCAAGATCGGGGACCGGCGGGCCTGGCCGGCGATCACGCCCGCGCTGCTGGCCGACGCCGACGACGAGGTGGCCCGCAGCGCCTGGCGGGCCGCGGTCGTGCTGGTACCCGACGGTGGGCAGCGCGACCTGGCCGTAGTCTTGGCGGCTCAACTCGGACGCGGCGGACGCGAGACGCAGCTGAGTCTCAGCCGGGCGCTGGTCGCGCTCGGGGAGGCGATGCTGCCCACACTGAAGGCCGCGACGACGGACCCCGACCCCCGGGTGCGCGCCCACGCGCTCGCCACCGAACGGCTGTGGCACGACCCGGACGCCGGATTCGAGTCCGCGATCGAGGAGGCGAAGCGCACGGCGGTCTACGGTCAGGGCCGCCAGGAGGGACGGTAGGCAGTGTTGATCGGCGACGTCGCGCGGCGGTCCGGGGTCAGCGCCCGCATGCTCAGGCACTACGAGTCGCTCGGGCTGGTACGGCCCACGGGGCGCACCGGCTCCGGCTACCGCCGGTACTCCGACGAGGACATCCGGCGGATCTTCCACATCGAGAGCCTGCGGTCGCTGGGTCTGTCGCTGCGCGACGTCGGCCGGGCGCTCGACGACCCCGGCTTCGCGCCGGCGGAACTCGTCGACGACCTCATCCGCCGTACCCGCGAGCGCATCGCGGCGGAGACGGAGCTGCTCACCCGGCTGCGGCGGATCGACGCCGCGGAGCCCGCCGGCTGGGAGGAGGTGCTGGGGGTCGTCGCGCTGCTCCAGGCGCTGGAGTCGAAGAGCCCGGGCGCCCGGCAGCGCGCCGCCCTGTCGGCGGGCGACGCGGCCCGGTCCGCGGGCGAGGACGTCGCGGTGCCGGTGGAGGCACTGGTCGAGGCCGTACTGGGCGAGTCCGACCCGAACGTCGCCGGGGCCCTGCGCTGGGCGCTGGCGCGGGCCGGCGGGGACGGGGCGGCCCTGCTCGCGGCGGGCCTGCGCTCGCCCGCGGCCGAGGTGCGCGAGCGGGCCGTCCGGTCCCTCGCCGAGCTGCCGGACGGCGCGGCGACGGCGCTGCTGCGGGACGCCCTCGGGCACCCCGACGCCGTGGTCCGCAGGTACGCGGCCCTGGCGCTCGGGGCCCGCGGGGTCGCCGACGCCGTCCCGACGCTCGTCGACATGATCGTCGAGGCGGTGAACGACGCCGACGCGGCCGACGCGCTCGGCACACTGGCGGGCGACCCCGCGCTGGCGGAGCGGATCGCCGCCGGGCTGGTCGACCGCCTCGCCCACGACGCCGTCGGCCCGGACGCCCGCCGCCGCCTGGCCCAGGCGCTCGCGGAGGTCCCGGGCGGCACCACGGACCGAGCCCTCGACGAGCTCGCCCGGGACGAGGACCGTGCGGTCGCGCTCACCGCGACGTACATTCTCAAGCTGCGCAGCACGCGGTAGTCGCGGGGCGGGGACGGGGGCGGGGTGACAGGGGCCGGGCGGTTCCGTCGACAGCGGCGGCTGTTCCTCTCGGTGGCGATCGACACCTTCGGCTCCGGCGTCTTCCTGCCGCTGTCGCTGCTGTTCTTCGTCACCGTCCAGCACTTCCCGGCGGCCGCCGCGGGCACCGCCGTCACGGTCGGGTCGCTCGCGTCCTTCGCCGTCGTACCGCTCTGCGGACGGCTGGTCCAGGCCGCGGGGCCCAAGGCCTGTCTGCTCGTCGGCAACGTCCTGACCGCACTCGGGTACGGCCTGTTCTTCGCCACCGGGAACCTGGCCACGGTGGCGGCCGCCACCTTCCTGGTGACGGCCGCCGACCGGCTCTACGGCGCCGCCTGGCCGACCCTGGTAGCGCGGTTCGCCGAACCGGAGGAACTCACCGAGTGGTTCTCCGCGGTCACCGTCCTCAAGACGACCTCCCTGGGCGTCGGCACCCTGGGGGCGACCGCCCTGATGGCACTCGACGGCGGCCACGGCCTGTTGGTCGCACTCGCGTTGAACAGCGCGAGTTCCCTCGTCGCCGCCGTCCTGCTGCTGGGGGTCACCGTGCCGGCCGCCGAGCGGCCCGGGCCCCGGGCGGCGGCGCGCTCGAACACCCGGGCGGCGCTCGGCGACCGGCGCTTCCTGTCCCTGGTCGCGTCCCAGACGCTGTTGTCGGCGGCCTGGCTGATCCCGACGGTCG
Organism: Kitasatospora sp. NPDC001132; assembly: GCF_053598415.1. Classification (NCBI taxonomy): domain Bacteria; kingdom Bacillati; phylum Actinomycetota; class Actinomycetes; order Kitasatosporales; family Streptomycetaceae; genus Kitasatospora; species Kitasatospora sp. NPDC001132. Next base: position 307,026 of record NZ_JBSFKF010000002.1, read on the forward strand.
CCTTCCCGGTGTACCTGGTGGAGAGCCTCCACCAGGCGCCCTACTGGCCGACCGTCGTGGTCGCCGTCCGCTACGCCACCGCCACCACCCTGCAGATGCGGATCAGCCGCCGGCTCTCCGGCTGGAGCCGGTCCCGGGTGCTGCGCCTGTCGATCGGCGCGGTGGCCGCCGCCATCGCCCTGACCGCCGCCATCCCGACCGCCCCGCACCGCCTCCAGGGCCCGCTCGCCGTCCTCGTCGCGACGATCCTGGCGCTCGCCGAGCTGGCCTCGAAGCCCACCGCGGCCGCTGCGGCGGTCACCATGGCCCCCAAGGGCGACGAGGGCCCGTACATGTCCCTGTTCCAGCTGACCTGGACGGTCTCCTACGCCGTCGGCCCGGCCGTCATCGGCCTGGGCCTGCAGAACCCCCCGCTGCTCTGGACCGCCCTGTTCCTCTGCGTCGCTGCCAGCGCCCTCGCCCACCGCCTCCGGGCCCCGCTGCGGCAGCCGGCCGCCTCGCCAAGTCCAGCGCTCCGCCCGCCGGTTGAGGGGCGATCGACCCGACTCCGCTGACCTGGACCGGGAGTCCCAAAACCCTCGACCGGCACCGGAGACCGCCGGACGTCAGCGCCGGACCGGCGGCCGCTCCACGAGCCCGAAGGCGCGCAACTGGTACGGGAGGGCGGCCGGGCGGCGCCACCGCAGGTCGAGGCCGCAGGCGCCGAGGACGGCGCCGAAGGCGTGCCGCATGGCGTCCTGGACGGCGGTACGGGCCCGGGCGGCCTGCTCGGCGGGGGCGGCGGCCAGGCGGCGGGAGGGGTTCCAGCGGAGGTCGGCGACGCCGGTGGTGTCGTCGCCGTCGTCGACGGGCCGGCACGGCGCGAGGGTGATGCCGGGTGCGTGCAGGTGGTCGGCGACCGGGAGACCGGCGAGTGCGGCGGTGCGGCGCACCGCGTCGACGACGTCCGCGTCGATGCCGAGGTCCTGCGGGCGGGAGCCGGCCAGGGCGGAGCCGGCCGGGGCGGGGCCGGCCGGGGCGGGGCCGCCGGCGCCGCCGACCCTGGTCTCGCCGTCGAGCCGGCCGGCCACGACCTCGATGCCGAAGGCCGGCAGGAACTCCGCCAGCGCGTTCTGCATGCCGGCGGTGACGATCCGTCGGGCGGCGGCCGCGGGCTGCCGGGGCTCCTCCATGGCGGCGGCGGCCGCCAGCCGGGGGCCGGGTTCCCAGTGCAGGGCCAGCAGTCCGGCGCAGTCGTCGTAGTCGTCGTACGGCCGGGCCGGGCGCAGTCGGACGCCGGGCCCGTGCCCGCCGTACCCGACGGGCAGGCCGGCCAGCAGGAGCGCCTCGGTGACGCGGTCGGCGAGCAGCGGGTCGATCCGGGGCCCGCCCAGGGACGTGTCCTCCGCAGCCGTGTCCACGCCGTCCTCCTCCTCAGGGCCACGGGCGGCGGCCGACCGGCTGCGCCCCGAGGGTACGGCGTACCCGGGCGGCCGGCCGGTGAATCCCGGAACCGGCCGCCGCGACGCCCGCCCGTCCGGCGGTCAGGCCCGCATGGGCCCCTACAACCAACCGCGCCGCGCCGTCTTCAGCCCGGCCTCGAAGCGGCTCGCCGCGTCGAGGCGTTCCATCACGGAGGCCATCTGCCGCCGTACGGTCCGCACCGAGACGCCCAGCCGCTTGGCCGCCGCGTCGTCCGTGAGCCCGGTGGACAGCAGCCGCAGCAGCTCGCGCTCCCCGGCGCTCAGCGTCAACGACGCCACCTCGTCCCGGTCTCCGCAGATCGGGACCGCGGTCTCCCAGGTCTGCTCGAACAGGGCGACCAGGGAGGCGACGATGCCGGGCTCCCTGGTGCACAGCGCGCCGGCCCGGGTGTTCTCCGGGTCGATCGGCACCACGGCCGTGCTCCGGTCGAAGACCAGCATCCGCGGCGGCAGCGCCGACGCGGTGCGCACCTCGGCGCCGAGATCGGCCATCCAGCGGGCGTAGTCGAGGGTCTCCGGGGCGTCGTGGATGCTGTCCTGGTAGACGGTGCGCAGCCTGACTCCGCGTCGCAGGGCGTCCTCGTCGAGCGGGCGGGACGCGGCCAGGCTGGCCGCGGACTGGCCGCCGCCGGGCATCACCGCCAGGACCTCGGTGGTCAGCCGGGCGCTCAGCACCTCCAGCTTGTCCTGGATGGCGTCCAGGCCGAGCAGCCGCTCGCGGTCGGCCACCGGGGTGTCGGTCCGTACCTTCGCGTACTCCCCCAGGGCGTGTGCGACGGCGGCCTTGGAGGCCGCCAACTCCTGCTGGCGGCGTGCGAGTTCCTCTTCCTGGCGGCGCAGCAGGATCTCCAGTCCGCGCTCCGGGCTGACCGGCCGCAGGGTGCCGGGCCGTTCGCGGGAGTTCCGCAGCAGGGTGAGGTCGGCGAGCCGGTCGAGGGCTGTGCGCACGTCGGCCTCGGGGAGTTCGAGCCGCTCGCAGAGTTCCGCGACCCCTCCCTCTGGGTCGGCGAGCATTTCCCGGTAGACGGCTTCCGCAGTGGCGTCCAGCCCCAGCAGTTCCAGCACTTCACGACCCCTGATCCCCGTGGACGATTCCGTATGCCCGGTCGGCCCGCAGCCGATCTTTCCTCCGGCCGGAACGCGATCGCAAGGGCATGATCCGGTCAAAGCCCCACTCCAGGGGCGTCCGGGCCCCGGCAGGTCCCGCGGCGGGGTGGAATCCGTCCCGCCGCCCCGCGCGGTTTTGCAGCATGCTGCCTGTCCTGATCCTGCCCCCGGATTCCCTTCCCGTGGGGGGCCGCGAAACGGAAGGATTCGCCGTGCGCGCAATGCACGAATTTCCGGACACCCAGAACTGCGGTCTCCCTCAACGCAGTTCCCGCACAGAACAGGACTCCGTCGTGGCCGTCCGTCCATTCGCCGCCGTTCTCCTGACCCTCACCATCGCCGGCGCCACCGCCCCGGCCCTCGCCGCCGCTTCGACCGCCTCCGCCGCCGCGCCGTCCGCCGTCCAGGGCACGGGCGGGTCGATCGGCTGGGACGTCCCCGGCGCCGACTCGATCGGGTGGGACACCCCGTCCCCCCGGTCGATCGGCTGGGACGCCCCGGCGGTCGACGACTTCGCCGGGCGGGTCTGACCTGCGGTGTTCGCGGTCCATCTGACCGTGCCGGCCGATGCCGCCTCCCCGTCGGGAGAGGCGGCGGCCGTGGAGGTCCAGGCCGCGCTGTGGGCGTGTGCCGGTCCGGGTGACGGCCTGGAGCACGTGCGCGCCCGCACCGTGCCCGGCGGCGTGGGCCTGGTGCTCTACGTCCGGGCCCCGGACGGGACGGCGGCCCGGTCGAGGGCGCAGGGCCTGCTGGACCGGGTGCTGACGGCCACCGGCCGGCTCCCGTCCGGCCTCCGCTAGTCGCGCCGACCGCCGGTTCCCGGCGGCGGTGACCCGTCGTCACGCCCGAACGGTTTCCGCACTTCCGGGCGGTTTTCGACCGATCTCACCGGTCCGGAAAATTGGCCGATTCATTGCGCCGGCTTTACCTCGGCATATCTGACATGCACTCGGCAAGTCGGCTGTGCCCCCCTTCCCCGACGACCCTTCCTCTCCTTTCAACAGACCGAACAGACCGAACAACCGACCAGAACAGTCGAGGAGTTCCATGTCACGCCCCACGGGCGAATCACCACGGCACCGGACCGAAGCCGGCTCGCCTCCCCCCACCGCGCCACGCCGCCGCAACAGCGTGCTGCGCAACACCGCCGTCGCCCTCGCCGTGGTGCTCTCCGCCGAGGCCGCCGCCGTCATCATGACGACCGGTCAGGCCGTCGCGGTCACCCCGGAGCAGGCCCCGAAGCCCGCCAAGGCGCAGGGCCCCGCCGAGGCCAAGGACATCCCCACCGCCCACCTCAAGGCTCGGTTGGAGAACCGCCGGATCGAGGTGGTCGACGAGCGCACCGAGTCGACGACCACCTGGATCAACCCGGACGGCACCACGACCCTGGACCTCGCCACCGGCCCCGTCCGCTACAAGGACAAGGCCGGCAAGCTCCAGCCGATCGACGTCGACCTCGCCAAGCAGTCGGACGGCAGCGTCAAGGCCAAGGGCCACCCGCTCAACCTCTCCCTGGCCGGCGCCACCGCACCCGCCACCGCGTCGAAGTTCAAGGCCGCCGGCGCCCCGGCGGGCGACCCGAAGGCCCCGACCACGCCGCTGGTCTCGCTGGACAACGGCCAGGGCACCGCCATGTCGCTGTCCTGGCGCGGCACCCTGCCCGAGCCCACCGTGGACGGCGCCAAGGCCCGCTACGCGAACGCGCTCACCGCCACCGACCTGGTCATCGAGTCCACCCGGACCGGCTTCGAGCAGTTCCTGGAGCTCAAGGACCGCTCGGCGGTGGCCGCCAACGGCAGCGTGACGCTCACCCTGGACGCGGCCGGCCTCCAGGCCCGGCAGAACCCGGACAACTCGGTCTCCTTCCTCGACCCGAAGACCGGCGAGGAGAAGGGCCAGCTGCCCGCCCCGGTGATGTGGGACGCGCAGGTCGACGAGCGCAGCGGCGACCACACCCGCACCGCGCCGGTCGCGCTGAAGGTCACCCAGGACGGGAACGCGATCGACCTGACGCTCACCCCGGACGCCGCCTTCCTGAACGACCCGAAGACCAAGTACCCGGTGACGATCGACCCCGCGGTCAACATCGGCGTCGGCTTCGACACCTTCGTCCAGGAGGGCTACGCCACCGACGTCTCCTCGCAGACCGAACTGAAGCTGGGCAACAACGGCTCCGGCCAGGTGGCGCGTTCATTCCTGCAGTTCCCGATGGCGAAGATCAGCGGGAAGCAGATCACCAGCGGCAAGCTCAACCTGTGGAACTTCCACAGCTGGTCCTGCACGGCGAAGAGCTGGGAGGTGTGGGACACCGGCACGGCCACCACGGCGACCCGCTGGACGGCCCAGCCCGGCTGGAACAAGAAGTGGGCGACCTCCACCGCGACCAAGGGCTACTCCAGTTCCTGCAACGACGGTTGGGTGAACCAGGACATCACCAGCCTGGTCAAGGCCTGGGCCGCCAACGGCAACGCCAACAACACCCTGGGCATCCGGGCCACCGACGAGAGCGACCCGTACGGCTGGAAGAAGTTCAACTCCGGCAACGCGACGTCCAACACCCCGTACCTGTCGGTGACCTACAACACCCCGCCGGCCGTCTCCACTCTGGTCTCCCCGGCGAACGCCGCGCTGACCAACGACGCGACGCCGACCCTGTCCGCCAAGGCGACCGACCCCGACGGCGGCAACATCGCCCTGGACTTCGAGGTCTGGACGTCCAACGGCACCGCCGCCCTGCAGTCCGGCCGCACCGCCATGGCCGCCTCCGGCTCCACGTTCACCTGGACCCCGGGCACCGCGCTGCCGGCCGGCGCCTACAAGTGGCGCTCGCGCTCCTGGGACGGCACCGCCAACAGCGCCTGGTCCGCCTTCCGCACCTTCACCGTGGACACCACCGCGCCGGGCGCGACCACCGTCTCCTCCGGGGACTTCCCGGCCGGCCAGTGGTCGGGCACCCCGGACGCCAACGGCGACTACAGCGGCACCTTCACCTTCACCCCGCCGACCGGCGACGTGAAGGACCTCCAGTACAGGCTGGACGGCGGGGCCTGGGTCACCGCGGCCACCACCGGCACGCCGGTCAGCGCCAAGCTCACCTTCAAGGCGGGCTCCCACACCATCACGGCGCACACCCGCGACGCCGCGGGCAACGTCTCCGCCGACAAGACCTACGCCTTCTACGCCGGCAAGGGCGCCGCCCTGGTCGCGCCCGGCTCGGGCGAGCGCCCGGCCCGCCGCACCTCGCTGCTGGCCGAGGGCAACAGCAACTACACCGGCGTGCGCTACCAGTACCGCCGCGGCGAGACGGACGCCTGGAAGGACGTCCCGGTCGCCAACGTCGCCACCACCGACGGCAAGGCGGTGGCCGCCTGGCCGTTCGCCGCCCCCGGCGGCAAGCCGGCCGCGCTGACCTGGAACATCACCGACACCCTGGCCGAGAACGGCCCGGTCGACGTCCGCGCGGTGTTCACCGACGGCACCGCCACCGACGCCACCGAGTCGAACACCGTCACCGTGGACCGCAACGCGGGCACCGCGCCGGAGACCAAGGTCGGCCCGGGCGAGGTGAACACCCTCACCGGTGACCTCACCCTCTCCGCCACCGACGCCGAGGGCTTCGGCCTGCACGCCGAGCGCTCCTTCTCCTCCCGCCGGCCCGCCAACGGCTCGGCCCAGGAGGGCCAGGCCGCGATCTTCGGTCCGCAGTGGAGCTCCGGCACCACCGCCGAGCTCACCGACTCCGCCTACACCTACGTCCGCCAGACCTCGGCGACCTCCCTCTCGGTGGTCTCCTCGGACGGCTCCGAGGTCGGCTTCACCGCCACCGGCGCCGGCGGCTGGAAGCCCGAGCCCGGTGCCGAGAACCTCACCCTGACCGGCGCGTTCACCGGTGCCTTCACCCTGAAGGACACCGAGGGCACCACGGTCACCTTCGCCAAGGTCGACTCGGCCGCCACCACCTGGCAGATCTCCGGCTCCTCGCTGCCCAGCGACAACTCCACCACCTCGGTGGTCTCCGAGAAGGTCGTCGCCGGCGGCAAGACCCTGGCCCGCCCGAAGTACGTCGTCGCGCCGTCCTCGGCGACCGCCTCCGCCAACTGCGCGGCCGTGCCGTCCACGGCCGGCTGCCGGGTGCTGGAGTACGTCTACGCCGACACCACCACCGCCACCGCGTCCGCCCTGGGCGACAAGGCCGGCCAGGTGAAGCAGATCCGCCTGTGGTCCACCGACCCGGGCGCCGCCACCGCCACCGCCGTCGTCGTCTCGCAGTACGCGTACGACGAGCAGGGCCGGCTGCGCGAGGTCTGGGACCCGCGGATCAGCCCGGCGCTGAAGACCGCGTACGGCTACGACGCTACCGGCCGGGTCACCACCGTCACCGAGCCCGGCGAGCTGCCGTGGACCCTGGAGTACGGCAAGGCCGGCAACGCCGCCACCGCCGGCGACGGCATGCTGCTCGCCGCCTCCCGCCCGACCCTCAAGCAGGGCAGCAAGGACGTCACCGACGGCACCGCCACCACCTCGATGGTCTACGACGTCCCGCTGAGCGGCGCCAACGCGCCGTACCCGCTGGCGCCGTCCGACGTCGCGGCCTGGGGCCAGAGCGACGCCCCGACCGACGCCACCGCCGTGCTGCCGCCCGACGCCGTCCCGGCCACCCACGACGGCAAGGCGCTCGGCACCGCCGGCTACAACCGCGCCTCGGTGACGTACACCAACGCCTCCGGCCGCGAGGTCAACACCGCCACCCCCGGCGGCGGCATCACCACCACCGAGTACAACGCCTACGGCAGCCCGGTGCGGACCCTCTCCGCGGAGAACCGCATCCTCGCCCTGGCCACCACCGGCAACGACCTGAACAAGCTGCGCGCCCTCGGCATCGCCGGCCGCGCGACGGCCGACCGCGCCCAGGTGCTCTCCTCCACCTCGGTCTACTCGGCCGACGGCAAGCGCCTGGTGGAGCAGTTCTCGCCGCTGCAGCTGGTCACCCTGGAGCACCCGCTGGCCGCCTCCGGCACCAGCCCGGCCCTCGCGGCCGGCGACGAGGCCCCGGCCCGTTCCCACACCGTCAGCAGCTACGACGAGGGCCGCCCCGCGGGCGCCGTGGTCAGCGACCTGGCCACCTCGGTGACGGTCGGCGCCCGGATCGACGGCTACGCCGCCGACGCCGACCAGCGCACCACCGCCACCGGCTACGACTGGGCCCAGGGCCTGGCCACCAAGTCCGTCCAGGACCCGGCCGGCCTGAAGATCACCACCACCACCGGCTACGACGCGAGCGGCCGGGTGACCTCGCAGAGCCGCCCGAACTCCACCGGCTCCGACGCCGCCACCACGGTGACCACCTACTACACCGGCACCGGGACCGGCGCCTGCGCCGGCCACCCCGAGTGGGCCGACCTGGTCTGCTCGATCGCCCCGGCCGCGCAGATCGCCGGCGGCGGCAGCAACCCGCTGCAGCTGCCGACGAAGACCTTCCAGTACGACCGCTGGGGCAACGTCGCGGTGCAGACCGAGACCGCCAACGGCGTCACCCGTACCACCACCCGCAGCTACGACGCGGCCGGCCGCCCGGTGAAGATCTCGACCAGCGGCGGCACCGGCACCGCGGTCGCCGACACGGTGTTCGGCTACGACCCGGTCAACGGTGAGCTGACCACCACCACCAACGGCAAGGCCACCATCACCCAGGGCTACGACAAGCTCGGCCGCCCGGTCTCCTACGACGACGGCGCCGGCAACGTCACCACCACCGAGTACGACAAGCTCGACCGCCCGGTGAAGAAGTCCGACTCGGTGCCGTCCACCGTGACCTACGGCTACGACACCGCCAAGGACCCGCGCGGCCTGCCCACCTCGCTGACCGACTCGGTGGCCGGCACCTTCACCGCCACCTACGACGTCGAGGGCCGGCTGGTCACCCAGACCATGCCCGGCGGCAACACCCTGACCAGCACCTACGACAGCCAGGGCGTCCAGACCGGCAAGACCTACACCAACCAGGCGGGCACCGTCCTGCTGGCCGACACCGCCGACTTCACCGTCCACGGACAGCAGGCCGGCCGCACCCAGTCCGACGGCAACAGCACCACCAGCGGCTACACCTACGACGCCACCGGCCGCCTCACCAAGGCCGCCGACAGCACCGGCCTGGCCTGCGCCACCCGGACGTACGCGTTCGACAAGAGCAGCAACCGGACCAACCGCACCAGCGTCACCGACGACTGCGACCCGGCCACCGCCGACGCCGTCACCCAGGCCGAGAACCACGGCTACGACACCGCCGACCGCCTCACCGACACCGGCTACGTGTACGACGCCTTCGGCCGCACCACCGCCCTGCCGAAGGGCACCCAGGTCGGCTACTACAGCAACGACCTGGTCCGCACCGAGACCCTCGGCGACACCCGCAGGACCTGGGACCTGGACGCCTCCGGCCGCCTCGCCGTCTCCACCACGGAGACCAAGGGCACCGACGGCACCTGGGCCGTCACCGCGCAGGACACCAAGCACTTCGACGGCGGCAACGACAGCCCGACCTGGTCCAAGGACGCGGCCGGCCGACTGACCCGCAACGTCCTGGACCTGACCGGCCAGCTCACGGCCGCCACCGGCACCGACGGCGGCGCCGTCCTGCTGCTGACCAACCTGCACGGCGACGTGTCCGTCCAGATGTCCCCCGACGGCACCGAGGACCTCGCCGTCTACCACTACGACGAGTACGGCAACGTCGTCGACGCCACCGGCTCGACCGACTACGGCTGGCTCGGCGGGGCGCAGCGCGAGACCGACAGCGTCTCCGGCCTCTCCCTGATGGGCGTGCGCCTGTACGACGCGACCACCGGCCGGTTCCTCCAGACCGACCCGGTCCTGGAGGGCTCGCCGAACGCCTACGGCTACCCGGTCGACCCGATCACCATGGACGACCTGACCGGCATGTCCTGGAAGAAGAAGTGGGTCGCCAACTTCAGCCGCGCCGAGGGCAACACCATCGGCGGCCTGCTGATCGTCTCCAGCAAGGTCTCCAAGGGCATCTCCAGCATCCTGAAGAAGCTCCCGCACATCGCCGCCCGGGCCGCCGGCTGGGTCCTGTGGGCGCTGTCGTACCTCATGAAGAGCATCGGCAAGAAGTTCATCAAGTGCGCCAACAAGCGGGGCAGCCACGGGGTCCGGTTCACCTTCGGGATCTGGGACTCCAGCCACTGGTACGTGCCGGACTACCCGACCTACCGGGTGGACCCGCGCTACTGAGCCGGGTGCGAAACCCGCTGACGCCCTACTGACGTTCCACTGACGCAAGACAGGATGCAGGACAGGTGAGGCCGGGCCCGGGGGATGTTCCCCCGGGCCCGGCCGTCTGGGTGCGTCGGTGATCGTTTTCGGGCGTAGGCTCTCGGCTGATCACAGGGGCAGGAGAGGAAGTCATGGGCCAGAAGATCATCCGGTTCTCGGACCTGACCGGCGAGCACGTGGAGAGCGACGGGGACCTGGTGCGGGTGGTGGTGCTGCAGCATCCCGACCTGACGGACGGTCCGGTCGAGATCGACGCGCTCGCCGGGGAGTTGGGCGGGGTGCGGGAGCTGGCGCTCGACCTGGTCACGATCGAGCTGCACCACCCGGACCGGGCGGAGCCGCAGACCGTGGTGATGGAGGCGGCCACGTTCGACCGGCTGGCCTCGGCCGCGCCGATGGCCGAGGTGCTGCGCGCCGCCAGGCCTGCCTCCCGGGCCTCCCTGTCCCGGGCGGCGACCGCCGCCGGCCGGGACCGGGTCGACTACGCGAGCCTGGAGCACGCCGGACGGCCGCACAAGGGCCGCACCACCGAGGCGGAGAAGCAGCTCGTCCAGCAGAACCTGGACAAGATCAACGAGCGGCTCGCCGCCGAGGGCGTCCGCACCATCGACCCGGCCAACGTCGAACACGTGACCCGGTACGGCCTGGACATCCTGGCCCGCGAGACCGGCGTGATGTTCGGCTGACCGGCCCGGTCGGCCCTGCCCGCGGGCGGGGCCGACCCGCGGTGTCCGGAGCCGGCGCCCGTCCGGCCGGAGGGCCGGTCCAGTCGGGACGGCTAGTCCAGCTGGGACAGCGCGTCGGTGACCAGCTTGGTGGCGAAGTCCTCGCCTTTGTTGGAGATCCGGTTGATGTACTCCGCTAGCAGGACCGTCATGGCCTCCAGCGGGTTCATCTCCTCCTTCGTCCACGGTCCGTACTGGGCGCGCCACAGGTTGGGGCTCAGGCCGGTGCCGGCCGCGATGAGCAGGCCGGCCATGGTGGGGATCACCTCCGGGCTGAAGGTCCGCGGCATCATCCGCATCGTGGCCACCAGGCTGGGGACCGCGTGTTCGAGCACGTCGTCCTCGTGGTTCTCGAAGGCCGAGCGCAGCCAGTTCATGTACATGTAGACGAGCGTGCACACGCCTTCCACCAGCGCCTCGGCCTCCTCGGGGCCGAAGGACGCGGTGAGCTGGTCGACCATCCGCTGGTGCTCGGGGTCCGTCCCGGACTTGCCGTCGTAGACGGACTTCAGCCGGGAGTCGATCACCATGAGCGCTGCGCTCACATCGCCGACGGGAGCGTGTTGGGGGTCGCAGGACGGCACGGGACTCCTCCTAGAACGGCGACGGCCCGGTACGGCCGGTCCGTTCGTAGGGTAGGCGACCGATCGGACGGGGAGGGACGGATCCGGGCGCGGGCACCCCGCGGGGCGGGTGCGGGGCGGTGGGACGGGCGCGCGGCGACTGCGGGACGGGCCCTGTCTCCCACTCCCCGTCACCCCGGGGCGGCTCACCACACGTCAGAAGGAGCCGTCTGCAGCCGAGTTGACGACAGTGCGCGGAGGGCGACCGACCCGGGACCGTCGCGGGCCCCGGGCCGGCCGCCCTCCCTGCCGTCAGACGCCCGAGACGGCGTTCCGGGCGTTGCGGCGGCGGACGTAGACGGTGGCCAGGACGCCGGCGAGCACCGCCCCGCCGCTCATCCCCGCGACCGACGGGTTGATCATCGGAACGGCGGCCGCGGGCTCGGCCCCGCCGCACTGGGCGTGGCCGATGACCAGGTTGGCGCCGTTCAGCGACGGCAGCAGGGTGATGTGGACGGCGTTGACGGTCAGCACGCCGTTGGCGTCGGTGGTCTGCTCGTTGAGGACGATCGAGCCGACCAGCGGGATGCTGACCCTGGTGTTGGCGGGGGCATTGGCCTGCAGGTTGGTCGGGATGCCGGCGACGCTGACCGACCCGCCCGCGATCAGGCCGCTGCCGGTGGCCCCGGTGGGGGTGGCGGTGCAGGTCGAGTTGACGCCGGTCAGGGAGACGGACGCGACGCCCAGGTTGAGCCCGAGCTTGTCGACCGTCGCGGAGGCGGACGCGGTGCCGTCGGCGGGGTTGCCGGCGGTGGTCGCGGTGAGCGTGGAGTTGGTGGCGACCGGCCCGATGTCGAGGCCGATCAGGGTCTGGGTGCCGCCGGACGGGTAGGTCGACTCGGGCGACGGCGCGACGGCGACCATGCCGCCCAGTGCCTCCGTGGAGACGACGTAGGCCTCGGCCACGGGAGCGGGCAGCGCGGCGAACGCCGGGGACGCCACGGACAGGGCCGCGACGGCGAGCGCGGTTCCGGCGAGGACACGGTTGCGGGTACGAGTTCTCACGGGTGGGCCTTTCGGACGGGGGCACGGCGGACGGAGGTGTCCGCCGCACGGGGCAGGAAAGGGGGTGGTGCGTCGACTCCGCCGACCGGCCGCGGGGCCCGGATCGGCCACGGCCTCACCGGTCGGGGAGAAGTCTCGGTGCTTCAGGCGGTGGTGATCTCCTGGCCGGTGATCTCCTTGGCGAGGATCTGCCCGGCGGTGGGTTCCCGAGCGGGGACCTCCCTCGCCGTGAGTTCCCGGCCGGTGAGTTCCCGGGCGGTGAGTTCCCGGGCGGTGGACGCCGGCAGCGGCACGGCCGTACGGGCCGTCTTGTGCCAGGCGCCCTTGCGTCGCACGATCCGCCAGAAGGCGCGGACCGCGACGAGGTAGGTGGTCGCGGCATAGACCGCGAGGGCCAGGCCGTAGCCGAGCGCGGCCCGGCGGCTGATCCCCGGCTCGCTGCGGCGCCGGTACAGCGGCCCCCAGATGGCGAACTCGGCGACCCCCAGGACGAGGTAGAGCGCGATCAGCACGGCGCCGCCCTCGCGGAGGAAGGCCAGCACGAACTCCGGGTAGAAGACGATGTTGTAGCCGAAGGCGGCGATCGGCACGGTGTAGACCACCAGGCCGACGACCTGCAGCCAGGGCTGGACCATGAAGTAGAGGACTTCCAGGAAGCCCAGCGTGGTGAACTCCCGGGAGCGCCAGACCCTGCGCAGGTACGACGCGCACTGCATCGAGCCCTGCGCCCAGCGGACCCTCTGGGTGATCAACTGCCGTACGTTCCACAGGGCTTCCTGGTCCACCCAGGCGGTCGTGGTGTAGCCGTTGCGCCAGCCGGCCAGCATCATCCGCAGCCCGAGCTCGAAGTCCTCCAGCAGCGCCCGGCCCCACGGCTCGCCGCCGGCCCGGTCGATCGAGCGCAGTGCGCTGAGCCGGTTGGCCTGGCCGTTGCCGCCGACGTTGACGGTGCGGGTGAGCCGGCGGGTGATCTGGATGGCGGAGATCGGCCCGCGGAACTCGATGTCCTGGAGCCGGGCCAGCAGCCGGGCGAACCGGTTGGCGAGGCGCCCCCGGTGGGGCAGCGGGACGGCCACGTCGCGGTTGGACATCCGGACCTCGACCTGGACGGCGCCGACGGCCGGATCGCCGAAGGAGGACGGTCCGGCGAAGGTGTCCAGCATCCCCGGGGAGGGCCGCCCGTCGGCGTCCAGGACGATCAGGACCACCCGGTCGGCGTCGGTGTCCTGCGGCAGCCAGGCCTCGATCGCCCGGTAGGCGGCGTTCAGGGCGTCCCCCTTGCCGGTGCGCGCCCGCGGCAGCCGCCGGCCGACCAGGTGGACCGGCCGCCCCTCGGCCGCCCTGGCCCGTACCACCTCGGCGGTGCGGTCCTCGGAGTGGTCGTCGACCACCCAGACCCGTGCGCGGGGGAAGTGCCGGGCGAGGTAGTCCAGGGTGGTGCCGATCACGGCCTCCTCGTCCCGGCAGGGTATGAGGAAGTGCCAGTCGAACCGGCTCGGGTCGCCCGGGGCGTCCGGGCCGGCCCGCAGGAAGTTGCGCACGATCACCGTGACGTAGACGAGGAAGCCGATCCCCAGCACGAAGGAGAGGGAGACGGACAGGTCGAGCAGGGTCACGGCGCACCGGCCTCCGCGTCGCGGGTGGACGTTCGGGTGATCAGGAAGAGGAAGAGCAGCAGCGCGGTCAGGCCGGCGGCCATCATCAGCACCGAGCCGAACAGGACGTGCGTCCAGCCGAACCCCTCGTCGCCGTACCGGTGTTGCATGGCGACGATCAGCGTCAACCGGCCCAGGTTGGCGGCGAGGACCAGGGCGGCCGCCAGGGCGAAGCCCAGCAGGACCCGGGCCGGGCCGCGGGTGCCGAACAGCAGCAGGACTCCGGCCAGCAGGGCCAGCGGGGCGATCAGCAGGGCGCTGCTGCAGCCTGTGGTCAGGGCGATCCCGCGCCCGAACCCGCCGTCGTCGCCGGCGTACAGCACCGGCGCGTCGGGGGCCGGGAGCAGCAGGGTGCGCAGGCCGAGCGCGTGGGAGACCAACCACCGCGCCCCGGCCATCTCGTGGAACCGGTAGGCGCGTTCACCGGCGACCAGGGCCCCGCCCAGGCCGAGCAGCAGCGGTCCGGCCACCCCGGCGAGCACGCGGCCGGCCAGCGGGGCCCGGCCGGGCCCCGACGCCGTCGGGCGAGCCGGGCCCGGTGGCCGGGCGGGTTGCGGGAACACGTCTGCGGTCACGAGGAAACCCCCTGGGAGAAAGTCGAGTCGGCGGAGATCGGCCTGGCCGGGCGGCCTTCGTCGGCCGGGCGGCTGCCGGATGGGCGGTGCGGCTACCGCCCGTCGCGCGTCCGACCGGTCCGACCGGTCCGCTCGTCCCGGTCCGCGGCGAGCCGGCTGCGCCGCAGCAGGGCGACGCCCACCAGCACCAGGGCGGTACCGACCGCCGCCACGAGGCCGAGGCCGGGCGAGCCGGTCGAGGCCAGCACGCCGCCGCCGGCCGCCGTCGGGGGAAGGCCGCCGCCTATGGGTCCGTACATGGTGGTTCCTCTCGTTGTGACCGGGTTGTCCCGATCTTTGCGATCTGGAGCCGTATGTTGCTGGGCTGATCGGATGATCGGATAGATGCGCCGCGCCCATTCGGGTGGAAATCACCCGTTTGCCGCAGTCGGCCGCGCGGAGGTGGCGGCGATCCGGTATCCGGGGGCGAGGGCGCCGCCGCCAAGTCGGCGCACTGCGACCGGCCTTGATGCACCGGCATGGGAACCATCGACGACGCCGACGGCTCGGACGGACCCGAGTGGGCCAAGTGGGTGACATTAACCCCGCGTATGGATATTTCCTGTGAATCCACTCTTATCGTCTGCTGATACTTCCCCACCCCATCCCCTCGCCCCTTCGGAGCGCCATGTCCTCGACCGATGTCGCCCTGGTCCTCGGAACCCGGCCGGAGATCGTCAAACTCGCCGGAGTGGCCCGCCTCCTCGGCCCGCGGGCCCGCATCGTCTGGAGCGGCCAGCACTGGGACCCGGCCCTCACCAGCACCTTCTTCGCCCAGTACGGCCTCCCCCGCCCGCACCACCTGCTGCAGGGCGTCGGCGGCGAGCCGCGCGGACGGCAGATCGGCCGGATGGTCAGCGCGCTGAGCGACCACCTAGCGGCCCGGCCGCCGGCCGCCGTCGTCGTCCAGGGCGACACCAACACCGCCGCCGCCGGCGCCCTGGCCGCGCACTGCGCGGGCATACCCGTCGTCCACGTCGAGGCCGGTCTGCGCTCCTTCGACCCCGACATGCCCGAGGAGGCCAACCGCCGCCTGATCGCCCCGCTCGCCGACCTGCACTGCGCGCCCACCGCGACCGCCGCGGGGCACCTGCTGCGCGAGGGCGTCGAACCGGACCGGGTGGTGATCACCGGCAACACCGTCGTCGAGGCGACCCTGGAGACCCTGCCCGACGAGGCCGAGGCCCACCGCATCGTGGCCGAACACGGCGTCACCCCCGGCGGCTACGTACTCGCCACCATCCACCGCCCCGAGAACACCGACGACGCCGCCCGGCTCGCCCAGATCCTCGACCAACTCGCCGCCCTGGAGCTGCCGGTGCTGCTGCCCCTGCACCCCCGGACCGGGGCCGCCGTCGAGGCCTTCGGCCTGCGCGGCCCGGCCGCGCGGCTGCGCCGGACCGAGCCGCTGGACCACGCCGGCTTCCTCGCCCTGGCCCGGCACTGCCGCCTGCTGGTGTCGGACTCCGGCGGGGTGCAGGAGGAATGCACGGTGCTCAAGCGCCCACTCGTGGTGGTGCGCAACTCCACCGAGCGCCCCGAGGCCGTCCGGGCCGGCTTCGCCCGCCTCGCCCGCCCCGGCCACCAACTCGCGCGAGCACTACGGGAGATGCTCGCCGACGAGGCCGCCGCCGACCGGCTGGCACGGCTCCCCTCGCCGTACGGCGACGGACAGGCGAGCGCCGAGATCGTCGCCGCGCTCCACCATCGCTACCTGTCCTCCGAACTCCCCGCCGACACCGTGAAGTTGCCCGACCTCGACGTCGAACCTCCCACCATCGGGGGCCGGTTGGCCGCTCCCCTCCCAGCGCCCGTAGCCGCCGCGGCCGCCCACCCCCGGCACTGACCGGACCGGCGACCTCCCCCCGGCAGCCGGCCCGGATCCCCTGGCAGGAAGGTGGCGGATCCGAACCGTCGACCCCGCGCACACCGGCTGGCAAGGTCGGAAGCAGCCCGCAACCGGCGGGATCCACTGCACCCGGGGGACTCCCTTGACGACGACATCCGACGGCCGGGCGACCACCGGGACCGGCGCGGACACAGACGCGTACCGGCCGCGGGCCACGGGCTGAGGCGGGCCCCGTGGACGACCGCTACGAGCGCCACTGCCTCGCCGACCCGCTGTTCTACGACGACCCCGCCCGCGCCGAGCGCCCCGACGACCGGTTCGCCGCCGCCTCCGTCCCGCTGCCGCCGGGCTGGCAGCGGGTCGAGCACGGCCCCTGGGTGCACATCAGGGCGCCCCGCGCGCAACTGCCCGAACAGGGCTGGAAGGTGCACGTCTCGGCCACCCCGGACGAGGCCGAGCGGGTGATCGACCAGGTCCTGGCGTACTGCCTGGAACACGAGCTGACCTGGAAGTTCCTGCGCGGCCGGGCCACCGTGCTGACGGCGAACGGCAAGTACGCCGACCGCCGCTCCAGCGGCAAGCTGATCACGCTCTACCCGGAGGACGACACCCGGCTGGCGCAGGTGCTCGACGAGCTGTCGACCCTGCTCAAGGGCGTGCCCGGCCCGTACGTGCTGAGCGACCTGCGCTACCGGGAGGGGCCGCTCTACCTGCGCTACGGCTCGTTCGTCCAGCGATACTGCACCGACGAGCAGGGCCGGCGGGTGCCGGCCATGATCGGGCCGGACGGCGAGCCGGTGCCGGACGTCCGGGGCACGGTCTTCACCGTGCCGGACTGGGCGCCGGTGCCGGAGGTCGTCACGGCCCAACTGGCCGCCGACACCGCACGGGAGGCCGAGACCGCGACCGACTTCCCGTTCGAGGTCACCAAGGCACTGCACTTCTCCAACGGCGGCGGCGTCTACCGGGCCACCGACCAGCGCGACGGCCGCGAGGTGGTGCTGCGCGAGGCCCGCCCGCACGCCGGCCTCGACCACGCCGGCCGGGACGCGGTGCAGCGGCTGCTGAGCGAGCGCCGGGTGCTGGAGGCGCTGGCCGGGCTGGACTTCGTGCCCGCGCTGTACGAGCACCTGCAGGTCTGGGAGCACCACTACCTGGTCGAGGAGTACATCGAGGGCGAGCGGCTGGAGGACGTCTTCACCCGCACCTGCCCGCTCACCCACCCCGAACCGGACGAGGCCGGGCTGGCCGAGTACACCGACTGGGCGCTCGACGTGATCGACCAGGTCACCGGCATGCTGGCGGCGCTCCACGAGCGCGGACTGGTCTTCGGCGATCTCCACCCCAACAACGTGCTGATCCGGCCGGACGGGCGCTGCGCACTGGTCGACTTCGAGATCACCTTCCCGGCCGACGACGCCACCACGCCCCCGCTGGGCGCGCCCGGCTTCGTCTCCCCCAGGGCCCGGCGCGGCACGGCCGTGGACACGTACGCCCTGGCCGCGCTGCGGCTCTACCTCTTCCTCCCGGTGAACAACCTGCTCGCGCTGGACTCCGGCAAGGCCGAACTGGCCGGCCGGGAGATCTCCGCGCGCTACCCCGTGGCCCCCGGTTTCGGGGCCGAGGTCGCCGAGGAACTGCACCGGGCGGCCGGCGGGCGGCTGCCGCTCGGCGCCACCGAGCGCCGGCCTGACCCCGCCGACGGCGGCCCGCGGCCCTCGCGGCCGGCCTGGCCGCAGGCCCCGTCGGCGGACACCGAGGCCTGGCGCCCGGTGCTGGACTCGCTGGCCGCGGGCATCCTGGCGACGGCCACCCCGGAGCGGACCGACCGGCTCTTCCCCGGCGACGTCGAGCAGTTCGGCCCGGTCCACAACGGCCTGGATCTCGCCCACGGTACGGCCGGCGTGCTGTACGCGCTGCGGGCCTGCGACCGGCCCGCCCCGGCCGAGCACACCGACTGGCTGGTGGCCCGGGCGAACGCGGAACCGGACCTGCCGCCCGGGCTGTACGACGGACTGACCGGCATCGCCTGGGCACTGGCCCGCCTCGGCGCGCCGGAGGCGGCCGGCGCACTGGTCGACCGGGTGCTCGCCGCCGAGCCGCCGCTCGATCCGGGGCTCGGTTCCGGACGGGCCGGCATCGCGCTGGGCCTGCTCGACCTGGCCGGCGCGCTGGGCCGGGAGCACCTCGCCGACCGGGCCCTGGCCCTCGGCCACGAGCTGGCCCGGGAGGAGCGCGCCCCGCTGCTGCGCGGCCTGCTGGACGGCTGGAGCGGGCAGGCCGCGCTGTTCCTGCGGCTGCACGGACACACCGGCGAACCGGGCTGGCTGACGGCGGCCGAGGCGGCACTCGGCCGCGAGCTGGACGAGGCGGACATCACCGACGGAATGCTCTTCCTGGTCGAGGACCGCTACCGCCGCAAGCTCCCGTACCTGGCCGCGGGCGGCGTCGGCACCGCGCGCGTGATCGCCGAACTGGCCAGGCGCACCGGCGCCGACCGGCTGCCCGCCCGGTTCACCGAGGCGCTCACGGCCGCCGAGCGCGCCTGCCGCCCGGACCTGATCGCCGCGTCCGGCCTGTTCGAGGGCCGCGCCGGGCTGCTGCTGCACCAGCTGGGGACCGGGCACCGGGCGGAGGCCGACCGCCACCTGCGGCTGCTGGAGTGGCACGTGATGGACCATCGCGGCCACCTGGCCTTCCCGGGCCGCCGCTCGATGCGGCTCTCGGCGGACCTCGCCACCGGCGCGGCCGGCGTCCTGGCCGCACTGCACGAGGCAGTGCTCGGCCCGGTGCCGCTGCCCGGCATCACGGACTTCCCCCGGCCCTGAGCCGGGGGAACACGACGGCCACCACCGGTGGCCTGGAGCACCTAGCGGAAAGGAACGGACCATGTCGAAGATCCTGGCCCTCCAGGGGCTCGAGAGCGAGACCGCGCAGGCGGAGCTGAGGATGAGCTCCATCAGCAGCCTGTCGCACACCCTGCCGTTCGGCCCGGTCGAGACCGAGAAGTAACCGCCCGGCGTCGAACCGCCGCCCGGCCACCGGAGCGGCACAACCACCACCTGCGCTTCGAGGCGCCGGTGACCAACGAGGAGAGGACACACTGATGTCGAAGATCCTGGCCCTTCAGGCTCTTGAGAGCGACACCACGACGTCGGCCGTGGTGAGCAGCTTCCTGAGCACCGATTCCCACCTGTGGGTGGACAGCCCGGTCGAGTCCGAGAAGTAACCGCCGATCGGCGACGCGGCTGCCCGTCGGGCCCACCCGACGGGCAGCCGCCCTTGCGCCCCCTGCGGCCGGCGCGGCGACCCGCCTCAGCGTGGCACCGCGCCGGCCGCAGGGGCGCCCACCGGAACGCCTGCCGGGAGGTCCGCCGGGATGGTCAGCCCTTCGCGCTCGGCCAGCACCCCGGCCTGGAACCGGCTCTGCGCCCCGAGCCGCGCCAGCAGCTCGGCGACGTGGCGCCGGCAGGTACGGGTCGACATGCCCAGCCGTCGGGCGATCGTGTCGTCCTTCTCCCCCGCGGCGAGCAGCCGGGCGATCGCGTCCGAGACGTCGCGGGACACCGTACGGGCCGCGGCCGGCGCGGCGTCGTACGGCACGGCCTGGCCCCACTCGTGTTCGAAGAGCCGGACGAAGTGCGCCACCAGGGCCGGTTCCCGGACCATCAGCGCCCCGCCGCTGGCCCGCCGGGCCGGCACGAAGGCCGTGGTCCGGTCCACCACGACCAGTTTGGCCGGCACCTCCGCGCGGGTGCGGATCTCCGCCCCTTCGGCGATGACCCGCTCCGCGTAGGAGCGGGTCGGCGGGTCGAACCGGGTCGGGTGCTGGTACACGCTCCGCAGCCGCACGCCCCGCTCCAGCATCTCCAGGTCCCGGGGCAGCAGCTCGGCCAGGGCCGCCTGCGGGTGCCCGCCGCCCGGCCGGATCGCCAGCACCTCCTCCTTCGCGGCGCCCACCACCGAGTCGAGGGCCGAGCGCAGGACGTACGCGTCCTCCAGCAGCCGGACCGAGCCGTCCGAGCCGCCGCCCTGCGACCGGTACACCGGCGCCAGCGAGGTCACCTCCGCGCGCAGCCTGGCCAGCTCCGCCTGTCGGCGCCCCAACTCGGCCTCCTCCAGGCGCAGCCGTGCCTCCTCCTGCCCGGTGAGCCGCGCCACGGCCGCCTCCGGACCGACCGTCACGTAGCAGACGCGCTCGGCGCCCGGACGCCGGACCAGCAGGCAGAGCGCCGCCAGCAGGTCGACGGCCCGGCGGCACCGCGCCTCGGTGAGCCCGAGCGCGCCGGCCATCCGCGCCGGGTCGGCCGGCCCGACCCGCCCGTGCCGCACCGCCCACTCGTAGACCAGCCGCGTCTCGTGGTCGAGCAGGGCCCCCCGCCCCGACGACCGGATCGTGTCCGTGTTCACCGGATTCATCCACCCCTCCTCAGTCGGCCATTCATCTTCCTGCCCCCTCGGCCCTTGGCCGCCGCCGTGACCTGTGACGACTATCGGACAACCGCTCCGGAGACCTGCCGTTCACCGGACGCGTCGTCCACCGCCACCTGCTGTCAAGAGGGCCGCCATGAAAGAACGTGGAACCGCCCGGGTCGCGTTCACCGCACCCGCCCCGGCGGACCGGGGAGCCGTCCGCGACACGGCGGAGCGGGCCGCCGTCCGCGACACGGTCGGCGACCGGCTGCGGCGGGCCCGCCGGGAGGTCTTCCTCTGCTGCCCCGGCGGCGACCCGACCGCGGCGGTGCTGGCCGACCTGGTGCTCGCCGAGCTGGCGCCGACCGAGCAGCCGCGCGGCGGCCCCGCGCCGCGCACCCGGATAGTCCAGCAGCACCCCGCCCGCTTCCACCTGCCCGCCCAGCGCCAGGCCCGGGCCGCCACGCGGGCCGGCGCCGAGGTGCGGACCACCGACGAGAGCTACGGTCCGCTGCTGGTCATCGACCGGGAGAGCGCCTTCCTTGCGGAACGGGGGCGGCCCGAGGGGCTGGTGCTGGTGACCCAGCCGTCCGTGGTGGGCCACCTGGCCGACTCCTTCGAGACGCTCTGGCACCGGGGCGCGGCCTTCCACAGCGGGCCGGCCGCCGCCCGCGCCGTCTCCGACGACCTCCGCACCGCGATCCTGCGGCTGCTCGCCGACGGGCTGAAGGACGAGACCATCGCCCGCCGGCTCGGGCTGTCGCTGCGCAACTGCCGGCGGCACATCGCCGGCCTCTACAGCGCGCTGGGCGCCGACAGCCGCTTCCAGGCGGGCGTGCTGGCGGAGCGCCACGGCCTCACCGGGAAGGCGCCGGAGGCCACCGGCGAGCCCCGGTGAACGCCCCCGCCGGCGGTGGTCGACCTCAGCCGTTGCCGAAGAAGCCGAGCGCCCCCACCGCGCAGACCCCGCCGGCCCCCATGAACACCGGGGTCAGCACCTTGATCTCCACCCAGCTGCCGGCCCGGAACCGCATGCCCTTCGGCGGCCCGACCGGGTACCACCGCCGGCGCCCGATCGGGATCGGCCACAGCACCGGACAGCCCGAGACGGTCAACGCGTCGCCCAGGCAGTGCACCAGCGCGCCGAGCGCGATCGGCAGCCCGATCCACAGGTACTGCTGCCCGGGCTCCTCGAACAGCCACTGCGAGCCGTTGCCGGGCTTGTCGAGGACCTCCGCGAGCATCCACGCACTGGCCGCGCCCAGCAGCCACACCAGGACGTCGCTGGAGACCCGGGCCTGCCGCCACAGCAGGCCCTCGATCGCCAGCACCATGTGCACGAACAGCACCACCAGCACGCCCCAGCGGCCGCCGAACACGGCCACCGCCGCGGCGCCCGCCCCGCACAGCACCGCCCAGAGCCAGGTGTGCGTCAGCGTCCGGTGGCCGCCCGAGCGCCGCGGGTCACCCTTGCCGCGGGTGGCCTTGTACACCGCGTACGAGAGGTTGTCGATCACCTCGCAGAGCGCCCGGGACACCGGCCCGAACGCCCTGGATATCGTCGCCGCCTTGTGGTCCAGGTCCGGCGCCAGCGCCGCCCCGGCACAGATCAGCGCCCCCGCGAGCAGGACCGGCCAGGGCATCGGCTCCCCCATGCCGGCCGCCACCGCGCCCACCCCCAGCCATGCGGTCGCACCCGACAGCGAATGCGCCGGTCCCATCATGTCCGTACACCACCGATCCTCATCAGCTCCGTCCTCACCGCGAGGACCTGACATCACGGCAGCCTATCCGTCCAAGATCACCGACCGGCCGCGGTCGGCCGCCCCCCCGCCCGCAGCTCAGGCCAGGGCCTTCTCCAGGGCCGCGGGGTAACTCCGCATCAGGTGGTCGCGGATGCCCTCGCCGTCCGGGGCGAACGCCGCGGCGCCCAGCCCCTTGGCCCGGCCGGCCAGCCCGGCGACCAGCCCGGCCTTCTCCTGGACCCGGCCCGCGGAGTCGACACCTTCCGGGAGACGGCCGCGGTGGTCCTCGGTGAGATCCCGACCGATCACGGCGACATCGCCGTTCGAGAGCAGCCAGATGTCCGGGCACTCGTCCCTGCCGTCGGACACTCCGAGCTCCTTCGCGGACTCCCCCAGGCGCTTCTCGAACGAAGCGGACCGATCGGCTTCCCATCCACGATCCACAACTGCCCCCGTCGATCGGTCTCGTGGCGTCGCACACAGGCTCCGATTCCTGCGCCTGACGCCGAGTCAGTAGTCTGTCCGGCACATTCGCCGTCAAGTGAGAGGAGCCGCCGCCGTGGACGACGGAACACCCCTGGGCGAGCAGCGCCGCGCTGCCGCCGACGGCAGCGCGGCGCGAACGCAAGAGCTGGTGACGGGAGTTGCGCCGGCCTCGCCCGGCGCTGCGAGGAGGACGCCGTGAGCGGCAGGATTCCGCGTGAGCGGCAGGGCCGGTGGCACGACCGGCGGGGTCGTGGGTCGCGTGGGCCGGCCAAGGGGCCGGCGCAGCCGCTGATGCCGTTGCCGGACGGGGTCCCGCTGCCCGAGGAGTTCACGCGGGAGCCCTCGCAGGACGGGAGCGGCGGACCCGGCGACGTCGCGCGATAGCCTCCGGGTCAGGCCCACGGGGGCCTGCCCCGGCCGTCCGCCCACAGGGCGAGCGCCCGCTGGTCGACGGCGCGGATGCCGACCTGGGTGCAGAAGGCGGCGGCGGCCTTGGTGAAGGAGCTGGTCGTCACCACGGCGGCCAGATCGCAGTGGTGCACGTCGCGGTAGGTGCCGTTGACCACCTGGACGTCGTTCGAGCCGACGAAGGTCCGCGGTCCGTAGCGCTTGGCCTGGATGAGGATGCGCTGCCCGGTGGGGGTGGTGGCCAGGACGTCCGCCGCGAGGTCGCCGGCCCCGCCGACGACCCTGACCTTCGTGCAGCCGTCCCGGCGGCACAGGTCCGCCAGGGCGTGTTCGAAGGCCTTCGGTGTCATCGCCAGGAACGGCCCGATGTGCCGCAGTCGGGCGGTCCGCGCCTCCAGCTCCCGTTGTCGGGCGCGCACCCGCGAGCGCAGTACGGCGACGCCCACCGCGGCTGCGGCGATCAGCAGGGCGGTGACCAGGAGGAGGTGCTGGGCCGACCAGCGGACCACCGCCGTGGCCGGAACGAGCACGACCACCGCGGTCGCACCCAGCAGCGGAGCGTTGCGCTTCATCCGCCGCGCCCGGCGGGCAGCGGTCGACCGGCGTCGCCGGACAGGCCTGCGGGCCATGGCACCCCCTCACCCCACGGTGTTCGGGCGAGCCTAGGAGCAACCGCGCCCCACGCGCCCGCGATCCCGGTGAACTCCACCCTCCGCGCCGCCGAGTTGACCGGATCCCGCCCCCGACGGCCGGTAGCCAGGTCGCGGCGTCGCGGGAGGAGGGTCGAACCGGCCGGCGGCGGGCTCAGTCCGGGTCGGGCCGCCCCCGCCGGTCGCCCTCCTCCCGGGCGCGTTCCTCGATGAACTCCTTGAACCGTCTCAGGTCCGCCTTCACCCGGTGGCCGACCGTGCCCGTGGCGCCGGCGGCCGCCCGCGCCGCGCCCTGGGGCCGGAGGTCGACGGCCATGGCGACCCGGGTGTGGCCCGGGTCGAGCCGCTGGAAGGTCACCACGTCCTCCTGGTCCACCTCGCCGTCGGTGGTCCGCCAGGCGATCCGTTCGTCGGGCTCCTGGTCGACGGTCTCGGTGTCGAACTCGCGGGTGACGCCGCCGAGGCTGGTGCGCCAGTGGTTGTGGCGGCCGTCCAGCCGGGTCACCGAGTCGACGCCCTCCATGAAACGCGGGAACTCCTCGAACAGCGTCCACTGGTGGTAGGCGGCGTGCAGGGGCACGGCCACGTCCACGGACTCCTTCACTCTGTTCATCAGGTCCTCCTCGGACGGTGGGGTCGGCGCCCTCCCGGCCCCGCTACGAGCCGCTCCACCCGCCGGGCGGCACCGACGACGGCGCCGGCGAAAGCACCGGCGGCGGCCCGGCCGACGCGGAGGACACGGACGACGGCCGCTCGCCCTCGGCGAGGTGCCGGGCCACCGACTCGAGGTCCGTGCCGAGCCGTTGGGCGGCCCGGACCAGCAGGTTCAGCGCGGTGTGCGGGGTCACGTCGAACCGCTCGGCGGTGATGCCGATGGCCAGGCCGGTGGCGTGCCGGCGGTCCAGCAGGTCGGCCACCGCCCTGGACAGCGCGAAGCGGTCGAGCGCGGCCGACGCCTGGAGGGCGAGCACCTCCACCAGCCCGAGGGCGGGCGTGCCGGGCTCGACGGGTGTGCGCAGGTAGGCGCTGAACACGGTGCAGCCGTGCGGGTGGGTGCGCAGGTGGGCGCCGGCCACGGCCCGTACGCCGCAGCGCCGGGCCCGGTCGGCGAACCGGTCCGGCCGGCCCGGGTCCAGCCGGACCACGACCTGTCCCTCGCCCTGGCGGCGGAGCCGGGGCAGCGGGCCCGCCTCCGCCCCGCCCTGGGCGCGTTCGAGGGCCAGCAGGTACGACGGTGTCGCCGCGAAGGTCTCGACCGAGCCGTCGTCGTGCCAGGTGCTCACGGCGGCGCCCACGCAGTCCGGGACGGTGACGCCGGTCAGCTGCACCACGTCGTGCAGGCTCGGGACGGGCCCGGACCGCGCCCGTTCGCGGGCCGCGAGTTCGCCGAGTTCGGTCAGCAGCGCCGCGCGGGCCCGCTCGGTCGCCGGGGCCCCGGCGGCCGCTCCGCCGGGGCCCGCCGGGCCTTGACGGTCCAGCAGGATGCGGGCCCTGGTGACGGCCCGGTCAGCGTCGGCCTCCCCCGTGTAGATGCCGATCGTGTAGCAGACGTCGCGCAGTCGTTGACCGGCCTCCGGCGAGCCCGACGAGGACAGGGCCTCGTACTCCGCGACCAGTCGGCCGAGGGCAGCGACATCCACCATGGGCATGAGCACCTCCGTTTGTTTACGGAAAGTATGCGCCGATCACGCTGCGAAACCACGTCGCCGGGCGAGGCGCCAGCGCGGGCCGGCCCCGAGCGGCCTGCCCACCCGCCGGAGTCAAGGCCGCCGGGGTCACGGCCGTCAGCCCGTCAGCAGCCCGGCCGGGTCCAACCGGCCCTCGACCAGCGCGCGGGCCGTGTCGGCCACCCCGCCGCCACTGCGGCGGGCGTGGGAGCGGAGCGCCTCGAAGGCGGCGTCCATGTCGAATCCGCCGGCTTCCGCGAGCACGCCCTTCGCCTGCTCGATGGCGGTGCAGTCCGCGAGCGCCCCGCTGATCTCCTCCGCGGCCGTCCGTTCCCGTCCGTACCGGCGCTGGAGCAGGGCGATGACCGCCAGGTCCGCGAGCGGCTGGACGACGTCCGGCCCCTCGTGGTCGGGCCCGGCACCGGTCCGGACGTCGAACACGTTGAGGGTGCCCATGACCCGGCCGTCCAGGCGCAGCGGCACCGCGCGCACGGAGCGGAAGCCGAGTGCGACGGCCTTCGGGGCGAACCTGGGCCACCGTGCCCGGGCAAGGTCGAGGTCGCGCTCCACGACCTGCTCGCCGGTCCGCTGGAGTCCAGGCAGGGGCCTTCGCCGGTGGCGATCTGGAGGCTCTCCAGGCGCCGGACCAGGTCGCTGGAGTACGCGACGTCCCGCAGTTCCCCGTGCCGGTCGGCGACGACCAGCCCGGCCCCGGCCGTCCCGCTGAGCGCCGTGCAGACCTCGGTGAGCCGGTGCAGGAACTCGACGGTGTCGTAACCCGGGCCGACGAGCGTGCCGGTGAGCCCGGCGAACGCCTCGGTCACCCGGGCCTCGCGCGTCATGGCAGCCTCCATCTCCCCTCCTGGCAAGGCTACGCCGGAGGTCCGGCGTCGGTCATCCGTCATCGGTCCTCCTCCGTGAACCGCAGTCGCCGCTCCACCACGTCGTGCGCGACCTCGTCGATCTCCCGGCCGCGCGCGAAGGCGTGGGCCCGCAGCCGGTCGAGTGCCTCCGCGGCGGGCACGCCCAGCTGCACCATGATCATGCCGACCGCCTGGTCCACCTCGACGCCGTTGAGCGGCGACTCGTCCAGCCACGGCTGTTCCGGCAGCGCTCCGGACGGGGCCAGGAAGGAGCCGACGATCGCGAGGGTCACGCTGGTCGCGGCGACCTGGATGTCGGCTGCCCGCGTCCGTTCCGGGACGCCCGGCCGCGCGCCGTAGAGGCTGAGGACGCCGATCCCGGACGTGCCGAGGTGGAGCGGTGAGGCGTAGGCGCTGCGCAGCGCCGGGCCGGCGGGGCCGGCCGGTGTCCCCAGGCCGGCGGCCAGGTCGACGGTGAGGACCGGCCAGCGCACCTCCTCGGGCGACAGCAGGTCGGCGACGGCGACCGGGCTCCGGGTGCGGAAGGCGTCCACGCTCGGGCCCTCCCCGAGGCCGAACTGCCGCTCCTCGATCCGCCGCGCCCGGTCGTCGCTGGCCCAGACCCCGGCCCGGTGCCCGGGGTCGGCCATCAGGGTGATCGCCGCGGCGTCGGCGGCCAGCGCCTCGACGCAGGCGACGCAGAGCCGCTCGGGCAGGGAGGGGAGGCCCGGGCCGTTGACGGCCTCGGCCACGATCTGCGCGATGCGCGTCAGATCGGCCATCTCCGCGCCTCGTTCTTCCGTTCGTTCTTCCGTCGTCCTGCCGCCGTCGTACGGCGGTCGGCTGTCCGGGGAGCCACGCCGTCCGTACCGCGACGTGATCATCGCAGTATAGGTGTTCACGGCCGGACGGCAGCCGGACGGCACCCCGACGACAGCTCGACGGCGCACCGTCCCGGCAGCACGCTCCCCCCCCGGACGCGCGGTCGCTGACGCCCCGGGCGCCGCCGCAGCCGGACGGCCAGCAGGCAGCTCTCGTCGTCCGGGTTGGGGCCGCCGAGGCGGGCGGCGATGTGGTCCAGGCAGTCCGCCAGGTCGCGGGCGCCGCACTCCTCGGCCGCGCGCAGCAGCCGGTCCGGGCGGATGGTGCCGTCGTCCCGGCGGTTCAGCAGGCCGTCGGTCCAGAACAGCACGGTGTCCTCGGCCGCCCGCAGCGGCAGTACGGTGTCGCGGCAGCGGGTCTCCGGCAGGGCCCCGAGGACGGTCCCGGTGGGGCCCTCGGCGAGGACGGCGGTCGTCCCCCGCAGCACGGCCGGCGGCGAGTGCCCGGCTGCGGTCCAGGTGAGCGTCCCCGCCTCCGGGTCGAGCAGGCCGCACAGCACGCTGGCGATCCGGCTGCCGCCCTGGTGGCAGAGCATCGTGTTGAGCCGCCCGAGCATCTCCGCGGGCCCCTGGCCGGTGTAGCAGAGGCCGTGCAGCGCGTGCCGGAGTTCCGCCATGCCGACGGCGGCGGCCAGGCCGTGGCCGCTGACGTCGCCGACGGCGAGCAGGACCCGGCCGTCGGCGAGGGCGGCCAGGTCGTACCAGTCGCCGCCGACCCTGGGGCGGTCCCCGGCGGGCAGGTAGCGGGCGGCGTGGTCGAGGACGGCGGCGTCGGGCTCGGGCTCGTTGGGCCCGGCCACCAGGGCGTTCTGCAGGGCCCGGACGGTCCGGTGCTCGGCCCCGGCCCGGCGGCGCTGCTCGGCGAGCCGGGCCCGGGCGCCCGCCAGGGCCCGCTCGGTGCGGTGCCATCGGCTGACGTCCTGCAGCACGCCCCGGATCACCCGCGGGCGGCCGGTGTCCGGGTCCCCGGCCGCCTCAGCGGTGACCCGCAGGGTGCGCGGCGCCTCGCCGGGCCGCCCGGTGTCGAACTCCAGGGCCGCCGTCCGCCGCCCGGCCAGCAGCCGGCGCAGGAACAGCCACTCGAAGCTGCCCAGTCCGGCCAGGCGCTGCGCCCGGTGCAGCCGGGCCGCGCGCTCGGCGCCGTTCCCGGGGCGCCAGGTGAGCAGCACGCCGTCGAGGAACGGCTCCGCCCGCAGGACCAGCGTCCGGTCCGGTCCGGCACCGGTGAAGTCCTCCGCCCGCCCCTCGTACCCGGCGCCGGTCGTCGCGGCCTCCAGGATCCGCGCGAAGTGCCCGGTCGTGACCAGTCCGGGGTGGAGTTCGCTCAGGCGCCGACCGGCCGCCGCGCCGAGGCCGGCGGCGGCGTTGGCGTACCGGACCCGCAGGTCGGTGATCGCACCGCCGGGGGTGGTCCCGCGGACGGCCGAGAGCACCAGGACGGGGTCGAACACGGCGTCCAGCACGGCGCGGAACCAGTGCTCGCCGCCGGGCACCGCCGCCGGCGGCTCGTCCTCGCCGGTGGCCTCGAACCGCAGCAGGTGCCCCGCGACGAGCGCGGACAGCGCGTCGACGTACCTGGTCGCCGCGCGGGCCCGCACGGCCGGCACGTCCCAGCCGAGGCTCATCGCCCCGACGATCCGCTCGCCGCGGCGCAGCGGTACGGCGCACGCGCTGCGGCCGGGGACGATTCGTCCGCTGCCCGGCGACCGGCTGCCGTGGCTGCGCTCGAACTCCCAGACCAGGCTGCCGCCGTGGGCGGCGGCCACCAGCGGCACCCCGGTCTCCGGCGGGATGCGCTGCCACTGGCTGACCCGGCGGGGCGCCACGCCGTGGCTGCCGACCAGGAGCAGCGCGCCGTCCGGCTCCAGTCGGCCCAGCACCACGGCGACGACGCCGACCGGGGCCAGGGCCACCTGGTGCAGCAGTCGGGCCAGTTCCTCGGGCGTCTCCGCGCTGGCCAGGGCCGAGGCCGCCAGGTGGTAGCGCGCGGCCAGGCCGGGCGCCGCGGCGGCCGGGGCGGCCTTCGGCGGCCCGGGCACAGGGGCGAGTACGGGGACGGACGCGGGAACCAGGAGCCCGGACGCGGAGCCGGGCTCCGCCGCCGTGTCCGCGCCGGTGAGCGCCGCCGTCCCCGTGAGCGGGGCGGCGAGGCCGACCAGGCCGGCAGCGATGTCCGCGAGCCGGCGGTTGGTGTCCTGCGAGAGCTGGACGAGGTGCCCGAAGGCCTCCTCCGGCGTGCACTCCAGCCGCTCCGCGAGCATGCCCTTGGCCTGCTCGATGACGCCCCTGGTGCGCATCGCGCGCCGCAGGCCCTCGGCCTCGGCGCGCAGCCGGTCGACGGCCTCCCGCAGCACCGCCGCCTCGTCGGTCAGGGCGGGTTCCGCGGGGGTCCGGTCCTCACGCACAGGCCGCCGCCACGTCCGGGTAGAGCGGCAGCACCGTGGCGACGCCGCTCAGCTCCACGAGGTCCCGCACCCTCGGTACCGCCCCGGCCAGCCGCAGCGTGCCCTGCTCGCCGCGCACCCGTCGGGCGGCGCCGATCAGGACGTTGAGGCCGGTGGAGTCGAGGAAGCCGACGGCCGTGAGGTCAACGACCACCCGGGTGGCGCCCGTGTCCGCGAGCGCGTCGAACAGGTGCCGCACCTCGCGGGCGGAGAAGTCGTCGAGGTCCCCGCTGAGCGGCACCACCGTCCAGCCGTTGGCGACCGGAAAGTCCTTCATCACGGACCGTCCTCGTTCTCGGCCCGGCCTCCGCCCCCGCCCGGGCTCCCCTCCCAGGCTAACCACCCTGTCCCGGCCCTCCCACTCCCTCACCCGCACGCGGGCTCGTCCGCCCACCCGGGGGCGCCGCGGTCCTCCAGCTCCTCCCGCAGCCAGGCCAGCGTGGCGCTGAGCAGCCGCGAGACGTGCATCTGGGAGACCCCGATCCGCTCGGCGATCCGGGACTGTGTCCAACCGTCCCAGAACCGCAGCTTGAGGACGGTCTGCTCGCGTTCGGGCAGCCGGGCCAGCAGCGGCCGCACCGCGATACGGAAGTCGACGAGTTCGATGCCGGGGTCGCAGCCGCCGAGGCGGTCCAGGAGGGCGCTGCCGGTCTCGTCGGTGTCCCCGTCACGCAGCGCGTCCAACGAGTTCGGGCGGTAGACCCGGCCCGCCATGAGGCCCTCGGTGGCCTGTTCGACGGTGAGGTGGAGGTCCTCGGCGATCTCCCCGGGCTGCGGGAGGCGGCCGAGTTCCTGCTCGAGCCGGTCGGAGCCGCGGGTGACGGAGAGATAGAGCTCCTGCATGCCGCGTGGGACCCGCACCGGCCAGGAGGTGTCGCGGAAGAACCGCTTGATCTCGCCGGCGATGGTGGGGATGGCGTAGGTGACGAACTCGACGCCGCGCCGCCGGTCGTAGCCGTCGACGGCCTTGATCAGGCCGATCGTGCCGACCTGGAGGATGTCCTCCATGTCCTCGGCGCGGTGCCGGAACCGGGCCGCGATGAAACGCACCAGCGGCATGTTCAGCTCGATGATCGTGCCGCGGACGTAGCTGTAGGCGTGGCTCTCCCGGGCCAGCCCGGCCAGCCGCCCGAACAGCGCGTCGCTCAGCTCCCTGGCCTCGGACTTCCCCATGCGGCGCAGTGCGGCCGCCGTCGGCCGTCCCGGCAGGTCCGGCGGCAGCCCCGCGGGCACGGCTTCCCTGTCGGTGGTTTCCCTGTCGGTGGTTTCCAGGTGGATGGACACGTGATCGCTCCTGGGCATCGGGGTGAACGCCCGGCGACGTGTGCTGGAGCCGCACCTCGTGCGCCCGGGCCTCTTCCCCCAGGACCTGTGCCCGGCTTCTTCAAGCGCGGTCCCGGTGGCACCGCCAACGGTGCCGGAGCAGCCGGAACGGTCACGGCCGCTGCATGACGGGTTCTACCCCGGGATGCGGGTCCGAACTCCTGTTCCGGCCGTTTTCCTTTTCCGCCCGCCCTGCCACCGCGGCCCGCGGGGCCGCTGCGGCTGGACGTAGTCGATCAGCTGCATCATGCCGAGGTCCTCGTGCTGGAGCTGGTGGCAGTGCAGGACGGTGCGGCCGGTGAAGTCCTCGTACCTGACCAGGAGGGTGACGGTGTCGCCCGGCTTGCCGCCGGCCAGGTCGACGGTGTCCTGCCAGACCGGCGGGTCGAGCCGGACGCCGTTGCGGTGGGTGACGAGGACGTGGTTGGTGTGCAGGTGGAAGGGGTGGTGAATGACCGGCAAGCTGTCGTCGGTGCGCAGGGTCCACCGCTCGACGGTGCCGAGTTCCAGGGTGTGGTTGACGTACTCGGGGTCGAACAGGCCGTAGTCGGGGTCGCGGGTGAGGTCGCCCGCGGGGTCGGCGGCCGGGGTGGGGTGGCTGCCGAGGATGCGGTAGGCGTTGGGGAAGGGCTTGGCGAAGACCCCGGGGTCGACGTGGAAGACCACGGTGCGGTCGCCGGCGGGGTTGGCGATGTCCTTCTCGTCGAGGAACGGTCTGCCCTGCGGCAGCGAGGAGGGCAGCGCCATCGGCGGCCGGACGGCCGCTCCCGCCACCTCGATCGTCATCAGCGGGACGGGTACGCCCTTGGCGCGCAGTTCGTACGTCCCCGGTTCCCCGCCCCGGACCAGCACGTCGGCGCGGTTGCCCACGGCCAGGGTCACCGCCTCGGTGGCGACCGGCGCGGGGAAGGTGATCCCGTCCATGGCGATCTGATGCATCGTCAGTTTCCGCTCGTTGCCGATGACCTGGAGCGAGAGGGTGGTGAACGCGGTGGCCGCGACCAGGCGCCAGCGCTGCACCTCGCCGGGGCGCAGCGCGAGGGTGGGGTTGACCGCGCCGTTGACGGTGAAGGTGGGTGGGACGGCGGCCAGGGCGTCGCCGGAGGTGAACGCGGGCACCTTTCCGTCCTTGACCCGGAGTTCGTTGACGCAGACGACGAGGTCGGCGGCGGCCTTGATCTGCGGCACCTCGTCGACGTCGCCCTCGACGATGATGACCCCGGCCATCCCTCCGGCGATCTGCTCGGCGGTGGCCCCGTGCACGTGCGGGTGGTACCAGTAGGTCCCGGCCGGGTGGTCGCGCGGGATCTCGACGGTGGTCAGGTAGCGCGGCTCCGCGGCGCCGGCCGCGGCCTCCTCGGCGGTGCGCGGCGGGAACTCGCGCAGGATGTTGTCGGCGTTGCCAGACGGCGAGACGTGCAGGCCGTGGGTGTGCAGGTTGAAGCTGTTCGGCCGGTGCGGCCGGTTGTGACCGCCGTGGCGTGACGGGCTCGACGGCTCGGGCGGGTTCGGCGGCAGGCCGTTGATCTGGGCCAGCCAGAGCGTGTCCCCGCCGCGCACCCGCAGGGTCGGCCCCGGAATGGTCCCGTTGTAGGTGCGCGTGGTGACCGTCCCGTAGCCCGGGACGGGGGTGGCGGTGAACCGTACGTCGAGGGTCTGGTCGAGGATCACCCTCTGCGGGCCGGAGGCCGGGCACCGTACGACCGGCTGCGGGAAGGAACTCGCCGCCGCGGCGGGCCGGGCGAGGATCCCGTCGGAGGCCACCGCGAGGACGGCGGCCGCGGGAACGGCCTTGAGCGCCGATCGGCGGCTGATTCGGACATTTTCTCTCATAGCCGGGCAATCTAGGTCGGCTTCCGCGGGACCCCGGTCAGGCACACCGCTCACCCCCGAGGGGTTGGGCCTTCCGCAGTACCCGGCTACGCATGCTCCGGATGGGTCAGGTTGGCCCCGCTGCGGGGGTCGAAGACGTGGATGCGCGCGGTGTCCACCCACAGCTCCAGCGGACTGCCCTCGGCGGCCCGGGTGGCGGTGTTCAGCCGGGCGACCACCCGGTGCTCCAGCATGCCGGTGTCCGCCCGGCCCGAGTCGGCGGCGAGCTCGGCGAGTTCCTCGGTCACCGCCGGTCCGCCCTCCTCCGCGAAGTGGACGTAGACGTCCGAGCCGACCGACTCCCGGACCTCCACCGTCACCGTGACGGTGACCCCGCCGGGGTGCCCCTCGGCCAGGGCGGCGTCCTCGAAGTCCTCGGGGCGGATGCCGACGATCAGGTCGCGCGGCGCGTCCGCGCGCTCCAGGGCGCGCCGGGTGCGGTCGTCCAGCGGAAGGTCGCCCAACGACGTCCGCAGCGAGGCGCGCCCGGCGTCCTGCCGCAACGCGGCGCCGAGGAAGTTCATGCCGGGCGAGCCGATGAACCCGGCGACGAAGAGGTTCACCGGCTCGTCGTACAACTGCTGCGGGGAGCCGACCTGCTGGACGACGCCGGCGCGCATCACCACCACCCGGTCGCCGAGCGTCATCGCCTCGACCTGGTCGTGGGTGACGTAGACGGTGGTGGTGCCCAGACGGCGCTGGAGCGCGGCGATCTGGGTGCGCATCTGCACCCGGAGCTTGGCGTCCAGGTTGGACAGCGGCTCGTCCATCAGGAAGACCTTGGGGTCGCGGACGATCGCCCGGCCCATCGCGACGCGCTGGCGCTGCCCGCCGGAGAGGTTGGCGGGTTTGCGGTCCAGGTGCCGGGTGAGGTCCAGGATGCGGGCGGCCTCCTCGACCTTGGCGGCGACGGTCGCCCTGTCGACCTTGGCCAGCCGCAGCGCGAAGCCCATGTTGTCGCGCACGCTCATGTGCGGGTAGAGGGCGTAGCTCTGGAAGACCATCGCGATGTCGCGGTCCTTGGGCGCGCGGTCGTTGACCACCTCCCCGGCGATCCGCAGGGTGCCCTCGGTGATGTCCTCCAGCCCGGCGATCATGTTGAGGGTGGTGGACTTGCCGCAGCCGGACGGCCCGACCAGGATCACGAACTCGCCGTCGGCGATGGTGAGGTCGATGTCGCGGACGGCGAGGGCGCCGTCGGGGTATCGCTTGGTGATGCCGTCGAGGACGATCTCGGCCACGATCCGCCTTCCTGGTCCGCCGGGTGGGGCGGCCCGTCCACTCGGGTCCGACTCGGGGTTCGACTCGGGTTCAGCCTTTGACTGCGCCGGCGGTGAGCCCGGCGACGATGCGGCGCTGGAACAGCAGCACGAAGACCACGATCGGGATCGTGATGATCACGGCGGCGGCCGCGATCGAGCCGGTCGGCTGCTCGAACTGGGAGCTCCCGGTGAAGAAGGCGATGGCCGCCGGGACCGTCCGGGCCGAGGTGGTGGAGGTCAGCGAGATCGCGAACAGGAAGTCGTTCCAGCAGAAGATGAAGACCAGGATCCCGGTGGTGAACACCCCCGGCGCCGCCAGCGGCGCGATGACCAGCCGGAACGCCTGCCAGGGCGTGGCGCCGTCCACCTTGGCCGCCTTCTCCAGGTCCCAGGGGATCTCCCGGAAGAACGCCGAGAGCGTGTAGATCGCCAGCGGCAGCGAGAAGGTCATGTAGGGGATGATCAGCCCGGCCCAGGTGTCGAACAGGCCGAGTGCCCGCTCGATGTCGAACAGCGGCGAGACCAGTGAGATCGGCGGGAACATCGCGATCAGCAGGGACACCCCGATCAGCAGCCGCTTGCCGGGGAAGCGCAGCCGGGCCACCGCGTACGCGGCCATGGTGCCCAGCACGACGGCGATGGTGGTGGCGGTCACCGCGATGCCGATCGAGTTGACCAGGGCCCGGGTGAACTCCGAAGTCTCGAAGATGCCGCGGTAATTGGCGAGGGTCCACTTCCGGGGCACGAACGCGCCGTCGGAGAGGGTGCTCGGGTCCTTGAAGGAGAGCGCCACGATCCACCACACCGGGAAGAGCGCGTAGAGCACGACCACCAGGTTGGCGACGCCCCAGCCGGTCAGCGTCCGGTTGTGCCGGCCGCTCATCGGTGCTCCGGTTCCGCGCCCGGCGTCGCCGTGCCGAACAGCTTGACGAAGACCACGGCGATCAGCGCCACGCAGACGAAGATCAGCACCGAGATCGCCGAGCCGATGCCCAGGTTGAGCGCGGTGAACAGGTTGTCGTAGCCGAGGATGGACACCGAGCCGGTGCCGTTGGAGCCGCCGGTCAGCACGTAGATGTTGTCGAAGATCCGGAAGGCGTCCAGGGTGCGGAAGAGCAGCGCGACCAGGATCGCCGGCTTCATCAGCGGCAGGATCACCAGCCGCAGCCGCTGCCCGAAGCCCGCGCCGTCCACCATCGCCGCCCGGACCGTCTCGTCCGGCACGAGGGCCAGGCCGGCGAGCAGCAGCAGCGCCATGAACGGGGTGGTCTTCCACACCTCCGCGAGGATGATCAGACCGACGGCCGGCCACTGCTCCGTCAGCGGCGCACTGCCCTCCGGCAGCAGGGCAGCCAGGTAGCCGGTGCCCGGGGTCCAGGCGTACTGCCAGGAGTAGGCCGCCACCACGGTGACGATCCCGTACGGCACCAGCACCGCGGTGCGCACCGTACCGCGCCCGAAGAGCGTCCGGTGCATCACCAGCGCGAGCGCCAGGCCGAGCACCAGCTCCAGGGCCACCGACACCACGGTGATCAGCACCGTGACGCCGAGCGCGTGCCACCAGTACGGCGAGGCCAGCACCGCGCCGTAGTTGGCGAGCCCGACCCAGTGCGCCTGCTCGGGGAAGCGCAGGTCGTAGCGCTGCAAGGACAGGTAGACGGCGTAGCCGATCGGGTAGGCGGTGACGGCGAGCATCACGATCACCGCGGGTGCGCACAGCAGCCAGCCCAGCCGGCGCTCCTGGCGGGCGCCGAGCGAGGGCCCGGCCGGTCGCGGTACGGCGGCGGCCTCGGTGGACGGTGTCACGGGATCAGCCCCTTCGAGCCGAGGGCGTCCTGGATCTGCCCGCGGAGGTCGGCCACGTCCTTCTCCGGGTGGATGCCGGCGGGCGGGGAGAGGATGTGCGAGACGGCGATGGAGACGTTCTGGTAGGCCGGGGTCTGCGGCCGCACGCTGGCGGAGTCGAGGGCGGCCAGCACGTCGGCGGCGAACGGGTAGCTGGCGGTGAGTTCGGCCGTCTCGTACAGGTTGCGCAGCGAGGGCGGCAGGCCGCCCTTCAGCGCGTTGGTGAGCTGGTTGTCCCGGTCGCGCAGGCAGAGGGTGGCCTCGGCGGCGAGGTCCGGGTGCCGGCTGTAGGCGCCCACCGCGAGGTCGATCCCGCCGATGGTCACGGTGGCGGGGCGGTCGGCGCTCACCGCGGGGTACGGGGCCCAGCGGAAGTGCGGGAACAGCTCCGGCCGGTTGGCCTTCATCGAGGGGTAGACGAAGGGGTAGTTGAGTTCGAAGGCGGCCGTGCCGGACTCCATCGCGAGCCGGTTCTGGTCCTCCATCTGGTTCGGCAGCGAGGGGTCGGCGGCCACCGATGTCGCCAGGTCGCGCATCACCCCGGCGGCCGTGACGGCCGGCTCCCCGAGCGAGGGCGCCTGTGCGTCGGGGGTGAGGATGGTGCCGCCCGCGCTGGTGACCAGCGTGTTGAACCAGACCGTCAGCCCCTCGTACTGGGCGCCCTGGATCTCCACGAAGTGCGGCTTGCCCTCGTCGGCCAGCTCCCGCGCCCGGGAGAGCATCTGCGCCCAGGTGTCGGGCGGGGTCGGCACCAGGTCGTCGCGGTACCAGAGCAGCTGGGTGTTGGAGTTGTACGGCACCGCGTACAGCCGGTCCCGCCAGGTCGCGGTGCGCACCGCCGCGGCGAGGGTGTCGGCGGTGGCCTGTTCGCGCATCGCCCCGGTCCACTCGCGGATCCAGCCGGCCTCGGCGAACTCGGCGGGCCAGGTGACGTCCAGGCCGAGGATGTCGACCTCGGTGTCGTGCGCCGCCATCCGGCGCACCAGCTGCTGGCGCTGGCCGTCGGCGCCGCGCGGCAGCTTGTTGTAGCGGATCGTGTAGCGACCGCCGGACCGCTGCCCGCAGCGGTCGGCGGCCTGCTGGAGGGCGCCCGAGTCGTCCGGGAAGTTGTACCAGTTCAGGGTTACCGGGCCGCCGCCCCCGCCACCCCCGCAGCCGACCAGGGCGGAGGCGAGCACGGCCAGTCCGGCGGCGGCGCTCGCCCACCGCGAGCGGAGACGGGGGACCCTCGGCATCGTTCTCCCGGAGTGGGACGGACCGGTCCGGGAGACCCTAGCCGGGCTCCCCCGCCCGGCCCGGGCTGTGCCGCGCCGCCCGCCCGTCGACCAGCCGGACGGCCGAACCGGGGCCGGGCCTCCGGGAGGCGCCGGTCGGGGCCCGCGCGGATACTGGGCGCACACGCAGAGACCTCCGGCCGCACCGGAACCGAGGAGCACGCCGTGACCGGACCCGTCGTCGTCGGATTCGACGGCTCACCCGAGAGCCAGGCCGCCGCCGCGTGGGCCGCCCGCGAGGCGCAGCGCCGCGGCCTGCGCCTGGACGTCCTCCAGGCCTGGCCCCGCCCGAAGCACCTCGCTCCCGGCAGCGAACGCGGCGACCATCAGGCACTGGCGCAACTCGCCGAACACGAGGGCGAGTTGCGCTCCATCGTGCCCGAGGTGGAGGTCGCCGCCTCCTCCGTGGCCGGCGATCCCGTGGAGGCGCTGGAGGCCGCCGGGCGGAGCGCCGCCGTGCTGGTGCTCGGCTCGCGCGGCCTGAGCACCCTGCGCGGGTTCCTGGTCGGCTCGGTGAGCCAGGAGGTGCTGCGGCGGGCGGCCTGCCCGGTGGTGCTGGTCCGCTCCGACGGGGACGAGCCGGAGGGCGAGGTGACGCTCGGCCTGGACCTCGGGCGCCCGGCGGAGCCGGTGCTGGCCTTCGCCTTCGAGGCCGCCGCGCTCCGCTCGGCACCGCTGCGCGTGGTGCACGTCTGGTCCCCGCCGGCCGGCAGCGAGTACATGTCCTACGGGGCGATCGGCGGGCTGGAGCGCGAGACGTCCGCGGCCGAGGACAGCGGGCTGGCGCGGGCCCTGGCGCCCTGGCGGGCCCACCACCCGGAGGTCGAGGTGACCACCGAGCTGATCCGGGGCAAGCCCGCCGTGGACCTGGTGGACGCCGCCGCGTCGTCCCGGCTGCTGGTGGTCGGCCGCAGGGTCCGGCACCTGCCGCTGCGCCACCACCACATCGGCCCGGTCGCGCACGCCGCGATCCACCACGTGCACTGCCCGGTCGCGGTCGTCCCGTACGGCTGAGGGCGTCGCGGGTGCGCCGCCCGGGAGGTCAGCGGGTCCGGGGGGCGAGGCCGACGGGGCAGACGACCGGGGTGCCGTGGACCGGGTCGGTGAGGATCGCGCTCTCCACCCCGTACAGGTCGCGCACCAGCTCCGGGGTGACGATGTCGCGCGGCGCGCCCTGGGCGGCGACCTTCCCGTCCCGCATGGCCACCATGTGGTCGGCGTAGCGGCAGGCGGTACTGAGGTCGTGCAGGACGAGGACGACCGTGCGGCCGCGCGCGGTCAGGCCGCGCACCATCTCCAGCACCTCCAGGGCGTGGCCCATGTCCAGCGCCGAGGTGGGTTCGTCCAGCATCAGGATGTCGGTGTCCTGGGCGACGGCCATGGCGATCCAGGCGCGCTGGCGCTGGCCGCCGGAGAGGGTGTCCAGCGGGCGGTCGGCCAGCTCGTGCAGGTCGGCGGCGGTGAGCGCGTGCTCGACCGCCTCGGCGTCGGCGGCGGACCACTGCCGCAGCAGGCCCTGGTGCGGCTGGCGGCCGTAGCGGACCAGGTCACGGACGGTCAGCCCGTCCGGGGCGGTGGCGGACTGCGGCAGCAGGCCGACGATCCGCGCGATCGCGCGGGTGGAGAGCGAGGTCAGCGGCTTGCCGTCGAGCAGCACGGCGCCGGAGCGCGGGGCGATGGTCCGGGCGAGGCCGCCGAGCAGGGTGGACTTGCCGCAGCCGTTCGGGCCGACGATGACGGTGACCTGCTGCCGCGGCAGTTCGAGGTCGAGCTCGCGGACCACGATGGTGCGGTCGTGGCCGAGGCTGAGCGCACTGGTCGCCAGGCGGTGGGCCGGGGCGGCGGTGGTCGCGGCGGTCGCGGTGCGGGCGGTCATGCGGTCCTCCGGGGACGGGTGGTGAGCAGCAGCCAGAGCAGGTAGGGGCCGCCCACGACGGCGGTGACCAGGCCTGCCGGCACCTCCAGCGGCGACAGGAC
Source organism: Kitasatospora sp. NPDC001132 (assembly GCF_053598415.1). Taxonomy (NCBI): domain Bacteria; kingdom Bacillati; phylum Actinomycetota; class Actinomycetes; order Kitasatosporales; family Streptomycetaceae; genus Kitasatospora; species Kitasatospora sp. NPDC001132. The sequence goes on from NZ_JBSFKF010000002.1 coordinate 346,470, forward strand.
GGTGCGGCCGATCAGGTCGGCGAGCAGGGTGAAGGCGGCGCCGGCGGCGGCCGAGGTGAGCACCGGCACGCAGCGCGGCCCGGCGATCCGGCGGGCGGCCTCGGGCGCGGCGAGCGCGATCATGCCGAGCGGTCCTGCGACGGCCACCGCCAGGCCCGCGCAGACCACGGCGACCGCCAGGACGCCGATCCGCAGGCCGCGCACCCGGACGCCCAGTCCGGTGGCGACGGCGTCGGAGAAGCGCAGCAATGACAGCCGCCGGCCGAGCAGCACGGCGGCGGGCAGGCAGGCCAGCAGGCCGAGTTCGAGGAGGCCGACGGTGTCGGCGTCCCGGCTGTTGAGGGTGCCGACCGTCCAGCCGTAGGCGGAGTTGGCGGCGTCGATGGCGGCGCGGGAGAGCATCAGGTTGGTCACCGCGCCGAAGACCGCGCCGATGCCGAGGCCGACGACCAGGAAGCGGTAGCCGTTGCGGCCGGCCCCGCCGCCGAGGGCGAAGGCGAGCGAGGCGGCGGTGGCGGCGCCCACCAGGGCGGCGGCGGAGGGCAGCAGCTGGGTGGCGACGCCGGTGACGGAGGCGACGGCGAAGGCGGTGGCGCCCTCGTTGAAACCGACGGTGTCCGGGGTGGCCAGCCGGTTCTGGGCGAGGGTCTGCATCAGGCAGCCCGCGACCCCGAGGGCGGCGCCGACGGCCAGGGCCGCCTCGGCGCGGGGCAGCCGCAGCTTCTCCACCAGAAGCACGTCGCGCGCGGTGCCGTCGCCGAAGGCGGCGCGCAGGGCGGTCACCGGGTTCAGGTTCGTCTCGCCGACGGCCAGGCAGACGGCGGTCACCGCGACCACGACGAGCAGCAGGGCGGTGCAGCCGAGCAGCGGCCGGACCGGGACGAGCACCGAGCGGCCGCCGAGGGCGAGCAGCCGGGTGCCGGGCGGGGTCGACGGCCGGGGCGCGGCCGAGTGGGTGTCGGGGTTCGGGGCTTTCAGGGTGGGGGTCACAGCGCGGGCATTCTGTGCGAGCGGACGACGGCGACCAGGACGGGGGCGCCGCACAGGGCGGTCATCACGCCGAGCGGCATCTCGTACGGGCGGGCGACCAGTCGGGAGGCCACGTCGGCGAGCAGCACGACGGCCGGCCCGAGCAGGGCGGAGACCACGAGCAGTCGGCGCAGGTCGGGGCCGACCAGGGCCCGGGCGGCGAAGGGCACCACCAGGCCGACGAAGGAGACCGGTCCGGCGATCGCGGTGGCGGCGCCGACCAGCAGGGCGACGGCGGCCACCGCGAGGGCGCGGGCCCGGCGGGGCTTGTGGCCGAGGCCGGTGGCGACGTCGTCGCCGAGGCTGAGCGCGGTCAGCGCCGGCCCGGAGAGCAGCGCCAGGACCAGGCCGAGCAGCAGCACCGGCAGCACGGCCAGCAGTTGGTCGGTGCCGCGGCCGGCGACCGAGCCGATGGTCCAGAACCGGATCTCGTCGGCGGCCCGGGCGTCGGACAGCAGCAGTACGGAGGAGCCGGCGTTCATCAGTCCGCTCAGCGCCGCTCCGGCCAGCACCAGCCGGACGGGGTCGTCGCCGGTGCCGCGCAGCCGGGCGGCACCGAGCGCCAGCAGGCAGCCGGCGGCGGCGCCCAGCACGGCGACGTACGGGCCGACGCTCGCCGCGCCGGCGCCGAGCACGATCGCGATCACCACGGCGAAGGAGGCGCCGGTGCTCACTCCGAGCAGGCCGGGCTCGGCCAGCGGGTTGCGGGCGGCGGCCTGGAGCACGGTGCCGGCCACGCCGAGCGCGAGGCCGACCGCGAGGGCCACGGCGGTGCGCTGGGCGCGCAGGTGGAACACGGTGAACCAGGAGTCGGAGTCGCCGTCACCGAGCAGGGTGGAGAACGCCCGTGACGGCCCCACATCGCCCGCGCCGAGCAGCAGGCTCGCCAGCACGGCGAGCAGCAGGATACCGCCGGCGGGCAGCAGTCCGCGCAGCAGGAGTGATCGGGTTGTCACACCGGGCCTCCCCCATCAGGGCTTTACGTATGGTTAGGCTAACCTCAGAAAAACGGTTCGCCCGTAAACTACCATTGCTCGGAGAACACCCATGCTTGGCACCCGCTTTACCAAGACCGTGCTCGGCGCGGCCGTCGTCGGCGCCCTCTCCCTGGGCCTGACCGCGTGCGGCTCCTCCGGGTCCGACGGCTCCGCGGGTGACTCCGGCTCCTCGTCCACCGCCGCCGCGAAGGACGGCAAGCGCAGCATCGACACCGCCTTCGGCGCCGTGGAGGTCCCGGCCGGGGCCAAGCGGGTCGTCGCCCTCAACGACACCTCGCTGGACACCGCGCTCTCACTCGGCGTCACCCCGGTCGGCACCAGCTCCAGCCGCGGCGGCACCACCGCCCCCGCCTACCTGAAGGCCGACGCCATCCCACTGGTGGCCACGGTCAAGGAGCCCAACATCGAGGCGATCCTCAAGGCCTCGCCCGACCTCATCCTGGCCTCCTCGGGCATCGAGAAGTCCCAGTACGAGAAGCTCTCCGCGGTCGCCCCGACCATCGTCCCCAAGGCCGGCGACTGGCGCTCGGTGCTCGCCGTGTACGGCGACGCGCTCGGCCACAAGGACGACCTGACGGCCAAGCTGGACGCCCTGGACAAGCGCGCCGCCAAGGCCGGCGAGGGCAGGACCGGCAGCGCCGTGGTGATGCGCTGGATGCCCAACGGGCCGATCGTGATGAACACCACCAACATGCCCGGCGACCTGCTGAAGAAGACCGGCGCCGGCACCATGCCGATCGCCGACGACCTGGGCGCCCAGCCCCACTCGGACCCGCTGTCCCTGGAGAACCTCAACAAGGCCGACGCCGACCGGGTGTTCGTCGCCACCCTCAACGCCGACGGCGAGAAGGCGCTGGAGACCGCCCGCAAGCAGGAGGCCTTCACCCGCCTCAAGGCGGTGGGCACCAACCAGCTCATGGGCGTCGACGGCCAGGTGTGGAGCAGCAGCTCCGGCCCGATCGCGGCGGAGAAGGTCGTCGAGGACATCGAGAAGGCCTTCGGCGCGAAGTAGCCCCACCCGGCAGGGAATTATCCCCCCCCGAGAACTTCCGAAGGGATTCCGAAGGAGTTCCGAGGGAAGGGCCGCAGCCCCCCGGACAACCGTCCGGGGGGCTGCCGTCATGCCTCCAGGACCAGCCGCAGGAGCTCGCGCAGGGACTCGCGCTGCTCGGCGCCGAGCCGGGCCAGCGGGTCTCCGGCGAAGGGCATCCGGGCCCGCAGGTCGGCGGCGACCTCGCGCCCGGCGGCGGTGGCGGCGACCCGCTTCACGCGGCGGTCGGCGGGGTCGACGCTGCGCTCGACCAGGCCGCGGGACTCCAGCCGGTCGATGATCACCGTCACGTTGGACGGCTCCGCGTGCAGCTTCTCGGCGATCCGGCGGGTCGGGACCGGTGCTTCGGCCGCGAGCAGCGCCTTGGCCTGCAGCGCGGTCAGCCCGTGGACCGCCGCGGCCGCCTCGGACTCCCGGCCGTAGCGGCGGTTGACGGCCGCGAAGAGTCCGACGATCTCGGGGGTGAGGTCATCCGATGGGTGGGACATGACCACCAGGGTATCGAGGTGCTTGACAAAGTGAAATATCGGGCCACATAGTTATGGATCATATTGGTTATGAATCATAAACATATGGAGTCCAGCGCGATGAGCAACAAGACCGTCCTGATCACCGGCACCTCCTCCGGCATCGGCCTGGCCACCGCCGTCGCCGCAGCCCGCGGCGGCTGGCACGTGATCGCCACCATGCGGAACACCACGAAGGCCGGCGCACTACTGGCCGCCGCCGGGCAGGCCGGGGTCACCGTCGACGTCCGGGCGCTGGACGTCACCGACCCGGCCTCGGTCGAGGCCTGCCTGTCCGGCGTCGACCAGCTGGACGCCCTGGTCAACAACGCCGGCGCCGGCCACGTCGGCACCCTGGAGCAGGAGAGCGTCGACGACGTCCGCGCCGTCATGGAGGTCAACTTCTTCGGCGTACTGCACGTCACCAAGGCCGCGCTGCCCCTGCTGCGGGCGAGCAAGGGCCGGGTGCTGACCGTGACCAGTGTCGGCGGCGTGGTCGGCCAGCCCTTCAACGAGGCGTACTGCGCCGCCAAGTTCGCGGTGGAGGGCTTCATGGAGTCCCTCGCCCCGGTCGCGGCCACCGCCGGGGTGTCCGTCAGCGTGGTCGAACCGGGCGCGGTGGCCAGCGAGTTCGTCAGCAACGTGGGCCTCACGGACGACGCCGCCGAGCAGGCCGGGCCGTACGCGCCGGCCCTGGCCGGCTACCTGGACCGCACCCGCAACGCCTTCGCCAACGCACAGGCGGCCGAGGACGTGGCCACCCGCATCCTCGGCCTGCTCGAGGCCGAGCGCCCCGCCTTCCGGCTGCTCACCTCCGACGCCGCCCGGGCCTTCGCCGGGGTGAAGCTCAAGGACCTCGACGGCTCGGCCGTGCAGACGCTGACCGCCGACTGGGTCACCCCGTGATCACCCGAGCCGCAGGGCCGGCAAGGTAGCCGGCCGGGCCCCGCGGGCGTCCGGGACGCGGCAGCCGGGCACCGTCCGCGAGTGCGGCACCGGCTGTCCCTGGGGGCGCCGCTCGCGGTCGAGCTCGGCACCGGCCCGCGCCGCCCGGTACACCGCCCGGGCCGACCGTGCCCCCACAGCGAGCGCGGGCCCCGGAAGGGTCGGCGGGGCCCTGGTCGGCAGCGGACCGGACGGCCACGCGGACGGCGTCGGACGGCATGCCCGAACAGTCGTGGCCGGCGTCCGACAGGGCCTGGACCTCGGCCTCGGTCGCGGTGGCCGGCAGGTTGACCGGGCCCGCGTCGGTGACCGCGCCGGCACCACGGCCAGGATGTCGATCGTGCCGGGCCGGTACTCGGCCGGCTCCGCCGCCGGCGCGGGCGCGGCGGCCTCACCGCGCCCGCCCGGCTCCCGTCAGCCGACCTCCGTCAACCGGCCAGTTCCGCGCGCAGCGTCCGGGCGGCGCCGACCAGGCTCTTCAGCGACGCCCGGGTCTCCGGCCAGCCGCGGGTCTTCAACCCGCAGTCCGGGTTGACCCAGAGCCGCTCCGCCGGGATCGCTGCCAGGCCCGCGCGCAGCAGGGAGACCGCCTCCGCGGTGCCGGGGACGCGCGGCGAGTGGATGTCCCAGACGCCGGGGCCCACCTCGCGCGGGTAGCCCGCCTCGGCGAGTTCACCGGCCACCTCCATGTGGGAGCGGGTGGCCTCCAGCGAGATGACGTCCGCGTCGAGGTCGTCGATCGCGGTCATGATCGCGCCGAACTCGGCGTAGCACATGTGGGTGTGGATCTGGGTGTCGGCCCCCCGGGCGCGCACCGCCGGGTCGTGGGTGATCAGGGAGTTGGCGCGAGAGGCGAGGTCCTTCGCGAGCCTGAATCCTCAAGTGCACCGGTGGCACGAGGACGCGAAGGGATGACGAACCGGACGGACACCCGCACCGTGCACGGCTCCGCCTGGTATGGTCGCCGACCCGCCCACGAGGTCACCGGATGGCCGCACGCCAACGGTCGCGTACGGGCAGTGGCAGGTCTTCGGACTCGTGGGCACGCCCACCCGGCCGAAACCGGGGCGGACACCTACACCCCGCCTGGCGGACGGGGCGAACCAGCTGCGTCGCCAGCTTAGGGGCAGAACGTCGCCGTCGAGGCGGAAATCTCGAAAGGCGTCCGTATCGTGGGACCTCGCCGCCGCCGTACGGCTACTCGGCCGAAGGTCCGCGCAGCTCGTCGGGGCCACCGTCCTCCGGGACCAGCTCGGGGACGGGGTGGGGCCGCCCCTGCGAGTCGATCGCCACGAAGACCAGCTCCGCCGTCGCCACCCGGGTCACCGGCCCGGCGAGGTTCCACCGCTCCGAGGTCACCTCCACCGACACGTCCATCGAGGTCCGCCCGACGCTGCCGACCCGGGCTCGGACGGTGAGGAGGTCTCCCGCCCGGACAGGCGCGAGGAACGACATCCCCCGGACGGAGACGGTGACCGCGGGAACACCGGCGTGCCGGCCCGCGGCGGCGGCGGCCGCGTCGTCGATCAGCTTCATCATCACGCCACCGTGCACCGAACCGTAGAGGTTGGTGTCGTGGTCGCTCATGATGTGGGCAAGGGTGACCGCCGAGTCGGCCGGGGTGCGGGAGAGGACAGCGGGACTGGTCACAGCGACGGCCCGCCCGTCATGGCGCCGTGGGAATCGTGGTCGGCGTTCCGCTGCACGGAACTCTCCTTCGTGAGGTCGCGGACCTCGGGCACGCCGAGGAGCGGGCAGCCGTCCGCACACGGCCCACCCGCACCATCGGCCCGCCCTCGGGGTCGTGGTGGGCCGCGGGCCAACACGGCACGCGGGCAGCGGCAGGTCTTCGGACTCGTGGGCGCGCCCTCCCGGCCGAACCGGGACGGACACCCACCGGTCGTCGCTCCCCGGACCCGTTGCCGGGCCCCGGCGCGCAGGACGGCGGTCGTTGCCGCTCGCCGCCGCGGGCGGTCCCGGACTCCCGCCGGGTTCCCTCGTGACGACACCCCGCCCGGCGGGCGGGGCGAACCAGCTGCCCCGCCAGCTTACGTCCATCCGCGCAGCTCACAGCCACCGCCCACCGCTTCGGTCGGCCACGTACGGCCCCGGGCCCGTACGCCGGGGCGGACGGCAGAATGTCCCCCATGCGGCACATCTTCGTCATCGGCATCGGTGCGGGCGACCCGGACCACCTCACCCTGCAAGCGGTCAAGGCGATCGGTCGTACCGACGTCTTCTTCATCCTCGACAAGAGCGACGAACGGCAGGACCTGATCGCGCTGCGCCGCCGGATGCTGGCCGAACACGGACGGCCCGGGCACCGCGTGGTCGAGGTGCCGGACGCCGAGCGGGACCGCACGACCCCGGCGTACGCGGCCGCCGTGGACGACTGGCGCGTCCGCCGCGCCGACCTGGTCGAACAGCTGCTCGCCGAGCACCTCGGCCCGGGCGAGAGCGGTGCGTTCCTGGTCTGGGGCGACCCGGCCCTCTACGACAGCGTCATCGCCGTGGTGGACGACGTGTCCGCCCGGGGCGGCGCGCCGTTCGAGTACCAGGTCATCCCGGGCATCAGCAGCGTCTCCGCGCTCGCCGCCCGGCACCGCACCACGCTGACCAGGGTCGGCCGCCCGGTGCAGATCACCACCGGCCGCCGCGTGGCCGAGGGCTTCCCCGAGGGGGTGGACGACGTGGTGGTGATGCTCGACGGCCGGGCCGCCTTCACCGAGATCGACCCCGAGGGGCTGGAGATCCACTACGGCGCCTACCTCGGCACCCCCGACGAGGTGCTCGACTCCGGGCCGCTCGCCGAGGCGGCCCCGCGGATCCGTGAACTGCGGGAGCGGGCCCGGGAGCGCAAGGGCTGGATCATGGACACCTACCTGCTCCGGCGCTCGGACGGCTGACGGCTCACTGCTGACGGCCCGCGGCTCACGGCTCACGGCTCACGGCCCACGGCTGACCGCTTCTCGCTTCCGCCGGCCGGGTCAGACGGTGAGCCGACCGCGGCCTCAGTCCAGCAGCTTCGCCAGTACCCGGTCGAGCGCGCGCAGGTCCTCCGGCGGCAGCCCGAGCAGCGCGTCCGGCGGCGTGGTGAGGATCGCGGTGGCGAGCGCCGCCTTCGCCTCGCCCTCCTCGGTGAGGTGGACCAGCTTGGAGCGCCGGTCGGCCGGGTTGGTGATGCGTTCGGCGAGCCCGCGCCGCACCAGGTCGTCCACGATGACGGTGGTGTACGGCGGGTCGGCGGTCAGCCGCTCGGCCAGCTCCCGCAGGGTGATCGGGCCGGCGGCGAGCCGGCGCAGCGCCCTGACCCGGCTGAAGCTCATGCCCAGGGCGTCGGCGACGGTCTTGCGGCGGTCGTCGCGCTCCAGCACGAGCGCGTACATCCCCTGCCAGACCCGGGCCGCCGTGGCGGCGTCGGCCCCGCTCCCCTTGGGGTGCCCGCCGGTGTCAAGGCGCTCCATCAGGCGTCCACCGTCTCCTTCGTCTCCTCGGTTCCCTCGGCCGGCTCCTGCTCGGCGAGCCGTCGCGCCACGCGCTCGGCCGTCGTCCGGGCCCAGCGGCCGGAAGTGAGCGTACCGGTGACCAGCACGGCCGCCCCGCAGCCGGCGATGATCCACCAGGCCGTCCGCGCGGCCCCGGTGAAGTCCGCCGGGTCCGCCAGGGCGGTCCCGGCCATCAGGGCGCCGGTCACCGCGACGCCCAGGGACTGGCCGACCTGCCGGCTGGTGGAGGCCACGGCCGCCGCCACCCCGGCCTGAGAGCGGGGCATCCCGGAGACGGCGGTGTTGGTGATGGGCGCGTTGACCAGGCCGAAGCCGGTGCCGAAGAGCAGGAAGGCGACGACCAGCAGCCCGGTCGGCAGGTGCTCGGAGTAGCCGACCGCCTGGAGCACGGCGCTCGCGGTGAGCGTCGTCCCGGCCAGCAGCAGCGGCGTGCGCGGCCCCCGAGTGGCCACCATCCGGCCGGACAGCGGCGCGGTGAGCAGCGACATGACGGCCATCGGCAGCATGACCAGCCCGGCGTGCAGCGGGTCGAGACCGCGGACGTCCTGGAGGTACAGGGAGCTGAGGAACAGGAAGCCGCCGAGGCCGGCGAAGGCGGCGACCGCGATCACGGTGGCACCGGAGAACGGTGCGGAGCGGAAGAACCGCAGGTCGATCAGCGGGTCGGTGCGCCGGGGTTCGTACCAGAGCAGGCCCAGCAAGGCGGCTGGCGCGGCCGCGGCGCAGCCGAGCACCACGGGCGAGGTCCAGCCGAGCTCCGGCGACTCGATGATCGCGTAGGTGAGGGCGGCGAGCAGCACGATGACCAGCAGCTGTCCGATCGGGTCCACCCGGCGGGTGCGGGCCGCCCGCGACTCCGGCACGTAGCGGGTGGTGAGGAAGAGTGCGGCCAGGCCGATCGGGACGTTGATCCAGAAGATCGCCCGCCAGCCGGCCGACTCGACCAGCGCGCCGCCGATGATCGGCCCGGCGGCCATGCTGATGCCCACCACGCCGCTCCAGACGCCGATCGCGCGGGCGCGCTGCCGGGAGTCGGTGAAGGTGTTGCTGATGATCGACATGGCGACGGGGTTCAGCATCGAGCCGCCGACCGCCTGCAGCATCCGCGCGGCGATCAGCCAGCCGAGCCCGGGGGCGAGGCTGCACAGCAGGGAGGCCCCGGTGAACACCACCAGCCCGATCCGGAACACCCGGCGGCGGCCGATCCGGTCGGCGGTGGAGCCGGAGAGCATCAGCAGGCTCGCCAGTACCAGGGTGTAGGCGTCGACCGTCCATTGCAGTCCGGACACCGAGGTGTCCAGGTCGCGCCGGATGGCGGGCAGGGCCACGTTCAGGATGGTGTTGTCGAGGCTGACGATCAGCAGGCTCATGCAGCAGATGGCGAGCACGAGCCAGGGCCGCGGTCGAGCGGCATCGGGCATGACGAACGCTCCATGATTATTTGTGTTGTTGTAATCATTGTGAGCATATAACTAACTCGGGCGACGGCTCCACCCCCGCCCCCGGAGAGGCCCCGGACGACGAAACGGCCGCGCCCCGCCGATCTCCTCGGCGGGGCGCGGCCGTTCAGGCGCGCGGGTCAGGCCTTCTTGACCACGCTGGACTTGAGCTGCATCGCGCCGAAGCCCTCGATCCGGCAGTCGATGTCGTGCCCGTCGACACCGTCCACCAGCCGGATGTTGCGCACCTTGGTGCCGGCCTTGATGCCGGAGACGCTGCCCTTGACCTTCAGCGCCTTGACCACCGTGACGGTGTCGCCGTCGTTCAGCACGTTGCCGACGGCGTCCTTGATCACACGCTCGCCGGCCGGCGCTCCGGCCTGGTCGCCACCGCCGGGCACCCACTCGTGGGCGCACTCGGGGCAGACCATGAGGGCGTTCATCTCATAGGTGTACTCGCTGGAGCACTGCGGGCACGGGGGGAGGTTATCGCTCATGAGTTCAGATTATCCAGGGGTGTTCGAGGGTGGCCTGAGGGACGGGTGAGGAGGTCAGCGGGGGTGCCGGTGCCGGTGGGCACCGGCCCCGGCGGCCGTGCGGCCGTGGTCGGCGGGGGCCGTGCGGCCGTGGTCGGCGGGGGCCGACCGCTCGCGCAGGTGGGTGCGGGCGTGGGCGATGGCCTCGGGGGTCGTGGCGAAGACGTGCCCGTGGGCGCGCAGCCCGTCCAGCACGCCGAGGGCGTCCAGCGGGCGGTGGTGTTCGTCCCGCAGGCCGGAGACCAGCACCAGGGTGCCGCGCCGTCGGAGCGCGGAGATGGCGTCGCCGAGGACGGTCGCGCCGCTGGCGTCGATCGCGCTGACCCGCGACATCCGCAGGATCGCGACCTCGACCTCGGCGGACTCGGTGAGTTCGAGCAGGAAGCGGTGGGCGGCCGCGAACAGCAGCGGCCCGTCGATCCGGTAGGCGACGATGTGCTCGGCGAGCAGCGCCCGCTCCTCCTCGCCGTGGTCGCCGCGGTCGGGCCGGGGCCCGGGAACCTCCCGGCCGGAGGCCTCGGGAACCTCGGCGAGCAGCGGGACCTGTTCCACCCGGGCCGCCCGGGCGACGGCGGCGAGCGCCAGGACGCCGGAGACCAGCACACCGACCACCACGGCGGTGACCAGGTCGAAGGCCAGCGTGGCGACGGCCGTCAGGGCCAGCACGGCGGCCTCGCCGCGCCCGGTGCGGGCCAGCGCCCGCAGCGAGCCGACCTCGACCATCCGGACGGCGGTGGCGATCAGCACCCCGGCCAGCGCCGCCAACGGGATCCCCGCGACCACCGGCGCGGCGGCGAAGACGATCACCGCGAGCACCCCGGCGTGCACCAGGGCGGCGAGCCGGGAGGCGGCACCCGACCGTACGTTGACGGCGGTGCGCGCGATCGCGCCGGTCGCGGCGACGCCGCCGAACAGCGGGGCCGCAAGGTTCGCCAGCCCCTGGCCGAACAGCTCGCGGTCGCCGTCGTGCCGGCCCGACACGCTCATCGCGTCGGCGGCCGTCGCGGACATCAGGGACTCCAGCGCGGCCAGCGCGGCGACGGCGAACGCGGAGGGCAGCAGCGCGGGGACGGCGGAGAGGTCCAGGAAGCCGAGCGAGGGCGCCGGCAGCCCGCTGGGCAGGTGGCCGATGGTGGCGACGGGCAGGCCGGCCAGGTCGGCGGTGACGGTCGCGGCGACGACGGCGATCAGCGAGAACGGCAGCGCGGGCCGCAGTCGTACGCCGACCAGCATCACGGCGGCGACGGCGAGCGCCACGCCGACGGAGGCCCAGTGGGGCGCGGCGGCGAAGTCGCGCACCGCCCGGGCCGCGACCACGGCCGGGTTGTCGCCCTCGGGCTTGCGCACCCCGAGCGCGCCGGGCACCTGCTGGAGGGCGATGACCCCGGCGATGCCGACGGTGAAGCCCTCCACCACGGGCACCGGCACGTACGTCATCCAGCGCCCGGCACGGACCAGGGCGAGGACCACCAGGAGCACCCCGGCGAGCAGGCCGACGGTCAGCACGCCGTCGGTGCCGTAGCGGGCGACGATCGGGACGAGGACCACGGTCATGGCGCCGGTCGGCCCGGACACCTGGAGGTCGGAGCCGCCGAAGACGGCGGCCAGCGCCCCGGCCACGACGGCGGTGGCCAGTCCGGCCTCGGCGCCCGCACCGGAGGAGATGCCGAAGCCCAGGGCCAGCGGCAGTGCCACGATCGCCACCGTGAGGCCGGCGGGCAGGTCCCTGCGCGGGGCGCGGCCCATGGTGGCGAGGATCGCCCGGGTGGGCAGGACGGCCCGCACCCGGTCGCCCACGACGGTGGCGAGGCTCATTCCGCGCCCGCCCCCGACCGCCGGGCGGGCGGCCACTGTTCGCCGATTGCCGCGGTCACGACCGCCCCTTCCTGCGTCCGACGGCGCCCGGACGCGCCTTCCACCGGTTCAACGGCACGACAGCATGTATGAACTTGAAGAATTTTTCAAATCACTTGTTTCGCATGTGATGGATTCCGACAGTAGTGGCGTCCTGCGGTCGGTGGTGGCCACGGGAACGGCCGGCCCCGGTTGCCCGGGCGCTGCTGCTGCTCGCCCTGGCCTCCGGGGCCGGTCCGGCCGCCAGGTCCGGCCCGGCGGCGGTGAGCCGCGCTACGGCGCGTAGGTGAACACCACCGGGCCACTGGTGCCGCCCGCCGTGGTGACCGTGACGTCCACCGGCCCCGGCTGGTCGGCCGCCGGTGCGGTGGCGGTGCACAGCCGCGGGCCGCAGGAGTGCCGGGTGGCGGGCCGGCCGCCGAAGGAGACCGTGCCGCCGGCCAGGTCGTCGCCGGTCACGATGACCGCGGTGCCGCCGCCGACCGGGCCCGAGGGCGTGTTCAGGCCGGAGAGCGAGGGAGCCGGCGGGGGCGGCGGCGGGGCACCGGTGTAGTCGAAGGCCGCCGGGGCCGTGGTCTTCCCACCCGGTCCGACCACCGTGACGGCGGCGCTGCCCGAGCCGCCGGGCGTGGTCACCGTGCAGGCGGTGTCGGTGCAGGTGCCGGGCGCCGGGACGCCGCCGACCAGCACCATCGCGCCCTCCAGGCCGACGCCGGTGACGGTCACGGGGGTGCCGCCCGTGCCCGGTCCCCTGGTGGCGCTGACATCGTCGATCCGCGGCTGCGAGCCGATCAGCGGCGGCAGCAGGCCGATGCCGAGCAGGTAGGTGGAGACGTGCCCGGTCGGGATCGTGTCGTTGGCGTTGGCCACCCGCGCGGTGATCGCGCCGGTGACCGGTCCGGTCCCCTCCGCGACGACCGGGATCTTCATGAACTCCTCCGTCCCGGAGCGGCGGTTGCCGTACAGGACGGCCTCCAGGTGGCGGCCGTCGGGCGAGACGGTCTCGGTGAAGGTGTAGTCGTTCGGCGTGGAGTAGAACATCGCGCCGCCGGTGGTCACGCCCGGCGGCAGGTCGACGGTGAAGTGGGTCGGCCCGGCGAGGTCCTCGGTGCCGAACGCGTGCCAGGACACCGAGAAGACGCCGTACCGGTTCTGCTCGGTGGGGTAGTTCCCGGCCTGGGTGAGGACCACCCGCTGGGTGATGACGGTGGCGGTGCGCGCTTCGCCGGGCAGGTCGGTCGCCCCCGCCGGAGTCGCGGCGGCGGTCAGGGACAGGGCTGCGGCAAAACCGGCTCCCGCCAGTCTGATGATCGTAGGCATACGGAAATCCTCCCGGGCGCCCGGCAGTTCGGCGGCCGCTTTCCCGAATTGCCCGGAGCGGCAGCGCATTTGGCGCGATCCCGCACCCACCCGCGCTCCCGGCCCTTTCCGTCACCGGCCCTGCCGTCACTCGCCCTGCCGTCACTCGCCCTGCCGTCACCCTCCCAACGGCGCGGGCAGCGGCCGGGCGTGCAGGACGTCCAGCCGGGAGACCGCCCTGGTCACCACCACGTACAGCCGGTGCAGACCGCGCGGCTCGGCCTCCACGATGGCGGCCGGCTCCAGCACCACCACGTGGTCGTACTCCAGCCCCTTCACCAGGGAGGCCGGCAGCACCGTCACCCGCGCCGTGGTGCCGACCTGTTCGGCCGCCCCGGTCGGGATGCCCGCGGCGAGCAGCGCCTCGGCGGTCCGCGCCGCCGCGCCGTCGGCCGCGATCACCGCGATCGAGCCCTCGCGCTCCAGCGCGGCCCGCACCGCCGCGACGGCCGCCGCGTCCAGGCCGCCGTCGGCCACCCGCCGCACCGTCAGCTCACCGTCCCGGCGCAGCGACACGGCCGGCGGCACGTCCACGTCCAGCGCGCCCAGCAGGGTGTTGGCGAGCTCCGTCACGGCGGCCGGGACGCGGAAGCCGGTGGTCAGCGGCACCACCGCGGCCTGCGGCTTGCCCAGGTGGGCGAGCTGCTCGGACCAGCTGCGGGCGGCCCACGGGGCGGTCGCCTGGGCGAGGTCGCCGAGGACGGTCAGGGAGCCGAAGGCGCTCCTGCGGGCGATCGCCCGGCACTGCATCGGGGAGAGGTCCTGGGCCTCGTCCACCACGACGTGGCCGAAGCCGGCCGGGCGCTCGATCAGACCGGCCACCTCGTCCAGGAGCATCAGGTCGTGCTCGGACCACGCGGCGCTCCGCTCCGAGCGCGGCGGCCGGCGCCACAGGATCGCCGCCTGCTCCCCGGGGTGGAGCACCCCGTCGGCGGCCTCGGCCAGCACCGCGGGGTCGCCCAGCAGGGCGGCGACCACGGTCTCCGGCCGCAGCCGGGGCCAGGCGGCCTCCAGGAAGGCCGCGACCGGCTTGCAGCGGCCGACCTTCCGCGTCCAGGCGCCGGACCGCACGCCCGTCCGGCGCTCAGCCTGGTCCTGGAGCATCGCCACCACCCGGGTGCGCAGGCTCTCCCGGCCGACGGCGTACGGCGGCGCCTGCTCGCGCAGTTCGGCGACGACCCGGTCGAGCCGCTCCGGGGACACCCGCCACCGGTAGGAGCCGTCCGGCACGACCAGCGGCTCCGCGGCCGCCGCCCGGATCCGGCCGTACAGCGCCCGGCGCAGCACCGTCGCCATCCGCCCGTCCTGTTTGACGGCGGCGGCCCGCTCGTCGTCCACCGAGGTGACCGGCCGGGTGGCGACCAGGTCCTCCACGGTGCACTGGCCCACGTCGATCTCGCCGAGCGCGGGGAGCACCTCGGCGATGTAGCGCAGGAAGGTCCGGTTGGGGCCGATGACCAGCAGGCCGCCGCGCTGGATCCGCTGCGGGAAGGTGTAGAGCAGGTACGCGGCGCGGTGCAGCCCGACGGCGGTCTTGCCACTGCCGGGCGCGCCCTGTACGCACACCGACTCGCCCAGCCCGCCCCGCACCAGCGCGTCCTGCTCGGGCTGGATGGTGGCGACGATGTCCCGCATCGGGCCGGTCCGGGGCCGTTCGATCTCGGTGGCCAGGATGCCGTCCGCACCGCCCTCCCGGATCCCCGGCGCGCCGCCGTCCGCCGAGCCGACTCCGCCCGACCCGCCGGGCCCACCGGGCCCACCGAGGGGTTCGTCCTCCAGCCCGGTCAGCTCCTCCGGTGCGCCCAGGCTCCAGGGCGCCCAGCCGAACCGGCGGCGGCGCGCCAGCCCGAGCGGGGCGTGGGCGCTCGCCTGGTAGAACACCCGGGACACCGGGGCCCGCCAGTCGACCACCAGTGGCGGCACCGTCGGGTCCTCGGAGATCCTCCGGCGGCCGACGTAGTAGCGCTGCCGCCGGTGGTCCCCGGCCTCCGCGGTGTCGGCGAAGTCCAGGCGGCCGAAGAACGACGGGCTCTCCGGCAGCTCCTTCATCCGCTTGGCGCGGGTGCGCAGGTACCGGCCGAGCGCCTCCGCGCTGGCGCCGTCGCCGGAGACGTCCTCCGCGGCGACGACCTGGAGGTCCGCGTCCTCGACCTGCCGGGCCATCGCCGCCCGGCAGACCTCGACGCAGGCCCGCTCCCGCTCCAGTTCGCCGCCGAGGTTCCCGGCTTCCGAGGTCATCGTTCGCGTCCCTTCCTGCACCACGGGGCCCATCCGCCGCTCGACGTCCAGCATAACTTAACCAAATAAAAATACTGACTTGGTTAACGAGTGGGAGCGGGTCCGGCCCTGACACCTCAGGACACCAGGGGCGCCTCCTCCAGCTCGGTCAGCGTCACCGTGCACAGACCGCCGCGCTCGACCCGGACGTCCGTGACCTCCAGCTGCGTGCCGGGCAGCAGGATGAACTCCTCCTCACCGGTGAACGCCGAGAAGTTCTGGATGCCGGCGGCCCGCACCGGGCGCACCTCGAAGAGCGTCCGCTTGCCCCGGCTCCCCAGGAAGGACTGCGCCACCCCGAGCTTGGAGGTGCAGGAGGACACGCCCCACCACGTCACCGTCCTGCCGAGCGGGTACTGCCGCCGCAGGTCCAGCGACACCCCTCGCCACAGCGGCGCCGTCCGGACGGGCAGCCGCGACACCGCCGCGAACAGCAGCCGCAGGTACGGCAGGTACGGCACCAGCCGGCTGCGGTCCGGCGAGCGCAGCACCGCGTTGATCTCCCGGTAGAACGCGGACTCGCAGGTGTAGAGGTAGAGCGCGGCGATCTCGTCGGCGGACAGGCCCGTGGCCCCCTCGTCCGCCCGCCGCTTGCCGAAGTCGTGCGACAGCGAGACGTGCCGGTCCAGGCCGCGCAGCAGCTCGGCGACCGGCGACACCGCCTCCCGGAAGCCCGTCGGCGGGGCGTCGAACACCCCGGTGATGGCGGGCAGGACGAGGCCCTCGTCCTTCACTCCGGCGAGCCGGTCCAAGTAGAGCTGGTGCAGCTCCATGGTGGAGGCGATGAAGGCGCCCATCCGCTCGGCGACCCCGTCGCCCGCCCCGCCGCCCTGCGCCGACGCGGCGTTCCACCCGGTGCTGGGCAGCCAGTCGACCTCGTCGGCGCCGAGCGAGGCGAGCGCGGCGTTCACCGTGGCGAAGTGCTCGCCGTCGCAGAAGATGTCGCCCTGGGCCGCCGGGTTGGCGTGGTCGATGTGCCGGACCTCGACCTCGGGGTACTTCTTCTGCAGCCGCAGCACGACGTTCTTCAGGCTGCGCGCGTGCGCGCCCCACCAGGCGAAGACCACGTAGCGGTCCTCCTCGGCGGCCTGCTGCTTGGCACGGAGGATCTCCTCCACGATCCGCTCGGCGACCGGCCGCCAGAACGCGGTGTGCTGGTCCGGCCCCATCGCGCCGTCACTACTCGCGGTGAGCGCCGCGTTCAGCAGCAACACGCCCTGGGTGAGCATGGCCTGGAACCACTCCGGCGGCTGGACCGTCTCCTGCTTCTTCAGCAGCGCCCGTATGTCGGCGATCGGCGTCTTCTTGGGAATGCCGTACTTCCACATCGCCGCGGCCTTGATGAGGCAGCGGATGCTGATCACCCGGCCGAACTGGCTGTCCTTCCAGTCGTGGAAGGTGTTGTCGAACATCGCGATGCCGGTGGCGCTCTCCGGCCTCGGGTACGGGTTCTGGCCGAAGACGACGACCTTCCACTTGTGCGGCGCGTGCGGCTTGAGCGCCTGGAAGGTCAGCTCGCGGACCGGGACGACCTCCGGACCGCGACCGGGGCCGATGAACGAGACCGCGCCCGGCTGCGCCTCGATGACCGGCTTCAGCAGCGGCAGCCACGGCTCGCCGCCGCCGGTGAAGAGCTCCGCGAGGGCGAGCGGGTCGTGCGGGTCGGGCTGGGTGGCGGGGGTGTCGACGGCGCTCATGGTGGTGCGACTCCGGCTGGTCGGGACCGTGCGAATGACAGGCGAACGGCAGGTGATGGACCGTCAGCTTTCCTGGCGGACAGCACAGTCCTACCAGCGGGGTCTGACAATCCCGGCCGCCCCGACCGGCCCACCGACCGGCCCCCGACCGGCGCGGACGGGACCGGACGGATTGTCAGTCCCGGGCGCTAGCGTCGTCGGCGTCACCAAGGAACCGGCCCGCAGGCCACACCCGACCGACAGGAGCCCCGCATGGCCACCGACCGCACCCAGTCGCCCCTCAAGGTGGTGCTGACGGACCTCAACGCGTCGGTCGTGGAGTCCTGGCGGGCGGCCTTCGCCGACGTCCCCGGGATCGAGATCCGGCACGCCTCCATCCTCACCGCGAAGGTCGACGCCTGGGTCAGCCCCACCAACTCCCACGGCCGGATGGACGGCGGCACGGACGCGGCGATCAAGCGCCACCTCGGCGCAGGCATCCAGCTGCGGGTCCAGAAGGCGATCCGCGAGCGGCACGCCGGCCACCTCCCGGTCGGCAGCGCGGTCTGCGTCCCGTCCGGCGCCGTCAACCCCGGGTTCCTGATCTCGGCCCCGACGATGCAGACCTCCTCGCAGAACGTCAGCGAGACGTTGAACGTGGCCCTGGCCTGCGCCGCCGCCTTCCAGGCCGTCCACCGGCAGAACCGGCTGCAGCCTGGCTCCATCCGCTCCGTCGCCCTGGTCGGCATGGGCGCGCAGACCGGCAAGGTGCCGCCCCGGGTCTGCGCCAATCTGATGTGGTCCGGCTACACCCTCTTCAACGACCACCACTTCGAGGACGACGACGACCTGCGCGCCACCGTCCTCGCCCAGCTGGACGACCTCGAGCAGGCGCCCGCCACCGAGCGGGTGCGCATATCGCCTCCCGCGCGCCGGAGTTCGACCGCCCGGCGGGCCTGACGTCACCCCGGCCGGCCGCGGGCCCCAGGTCCGCAGCCCGCCGCCCGACGGCGCACGGCCCACGACCCGACGACACTCCGTCAGCCCGTCGTGGGCGCGAGGTCAGCCCGCCGTGAGCGCGAGCCGGATCCACCGCTCGGACTCCGCGACCGCCACCCCCACGTCGAAGGCCTCCGGGGCGGCCGCGGCCTGCACCACGAGCCCCTTCAGCAGCCCGACGAAGACCAGTGCGAAGGCCCCCGGGTCCACCCCGGGGCCCAGCTCCCCGTCCCGCTGCCCCTGTCCGACCACCTCGGCCGTCCACGCCCGGGTCCTGGCGTCCAGCTCCGCCACCGCGGCGGTCAGCTCCGAGGCCCCGGCGAGCGCCTCGGCCCCCAGCACCACGAACGCCCGGCCCAGGTCGGTCGGATTGCGCACGCCCTCCAGGCAGCCGCGCGCGAACCCGCACAGCTCGTCCACCGCCCCCGCCCCGCTGCGCTCCGGCGCGGCCGCCGCCACCGCCTCGGCCAGCGCCGCCTCCTGGAGCCGGGCGAGCAGTGCGGCCT
Source organism: Kitasatospora sp. NPDC001132 (assembly GCF_053598415.1). NCBI lineage: Bacteria > Bacillati > Actinomycetota > Actinomycetes > Kitasatosporales > Streptomycetaceae > Kitasatospora > Kitasatospora sp. NPDC001132. The sequence goes on from NZ_JBSFKF010000002.1 coordinate 365,151, forward strand.
TGGAGCCGAAGTAGTGGGTGGCCAGCCCACGACTGAAGCCCGCCTCCTCCCCCACCCTGGCGAGCGTGACCCCGGTGCTGCCGTGCTCGGCGATCAGCCGGGCGGCGGCGGCGATCAGAGCGGACTCGGCCCGGGCCCGCCGTTCGGCCTGGGTGCGGCGGGCCGGCGCCTCCCGAAGCGTCCCGGTCCGGCCGCTTCCGTCCTCATCGTGCGTAGACATGACACCATGCTAGTGTGAACTTGCTTGTCAGATAACAAGTAACTTCCGGAGTGGCGGGCACTCCCCCGACCCGCCGCCCCCGCGAGAAGGGAAGTCCCGATGACCGCCACGATGCTGGCCGGCCGGCTCGACGTCGCGAAGGGCGCCTTCGCCGTGGAGGAGGTCCCCGTCCCGGTACCCGGTCCGGGCGAGGTGCTGATCAAGGTGGAGGCCGCCGGCGTCTGCCTCTCGGACGTCCACCTGATCGAGGGCATGCTCAAGCCGCTCTACCTCAGGGGCGACAAGGTCACCCTCGGCCACGAGGTCGCGGGCACCGTGCACGCCCTCGGCGAGGGCGTGACGACCGCGGCCGTCGGCGACCGGGTGCTGCTGCAGGCCGGCGAGACCCGCGACGGCGCCGTGCACACCCGCGGCGTGGACTACGACGGCGGCTGGGCCGAGTACGCGCTCGCCACCGCCACCACCCTGGTGCCGATCCCGGACGAGCTCCCCTTCGAGCAGGCCTGCTTCATCCCCGACGCGGTCTCCACCCCCTGGGCCGCCATCACCACCACCGGCGCCGTGCGCCCGGCCGAGGCAGTCGGCGTCTGGGGCGTCGGCGGGCTGGGTGCCCATGGCGTGCAGCTGCTGCGGTCCATCGGCGCCTTCCCGATCGTCGCCGTCGACCCGCTGCCGGCCGCCCGCGAACGCGCCCTGGCCTTCGGCGCCGACGCCGCCCTCGACCCGGCCGACCCCGGTTTCGCCGGACTGCTCCGCGAGGCCACCGGCGGCCGCCCGCTGTCCGCCGCCTTCGACTTCGCCGGGGTCGCCCCGGTGCGCGAGCAGGCCATGGCCTCCCTCGGCGAGCACGGCCGCCTGGTGCTGGTCGGCCTCACCGACAAGCCGCTGACCGTCACCAACGGCACCCTGGTCAGCTACCTGCGCCAGCAGATCCGCGGCCACTACGGCTCGGACGGCCAGGACGTCGTCGACCTGGTCAACCTGGTCCGCGGCGGCCGGCTGGAGTTCTCCCGCTCGGTGAGCGGCACCTTCCCGCTGGCCGAGGCCGCCCGCGCGGTCGAGGCGCTGGAGCACAAGGAGGGCAACCCGATCCGCCTGGTGCTCAAGCCCTGACCTCGGCGCGAACCCTGACCTCGGCGCACCACCGACCCGGCGCCGCACCTCCGGACTGAGCCCGGCAGGTGCGGCGCCGCCTTCTTCCCGCGGCTACCGCACCTCCGTGACCCGCAGCGCCGGGCGCACCGCCTCGGTCGCCGCCTCGACGACCGAATCGCGGCCGCCGCCCCGCGGACCACCACCCCCTCAACTTCCCTGCCTCGCGCCGAAAATGGCATGCACGCCACTAGCCAACCGGCCAGTAGCGCCCCTACCGTCGACTCTTCCGTGAGACTTCGACGGAGGAGTCCGCCTTGCGTTCACGCCAACGCCAACGCCCCCACACCCGCTCCCTCCGACTCCCGGCCGCCGCCCTCGCCTCGGCCCTGCTCGTCACCGCCGCCCTGACCACCACCCCCACCGCCACCGCCGCACCCACCTCCGCGACGACGGCCGCCGCCAACGACTACTGCGGCGGCCACTGCTCCGACATCCTGCCGCCCGGCGAGAACGGCAACGCCACCCTCGCCGACATCCTGCTCAACCGGGCCTTCGGCACCCGCCCCGCGCACACCGACGACCAGCTCGGTCCGTACGCCGCCCTGGCCTCCGGCTACCCCGGCCTGACCGAGGCCAAGCTGCGCGACTTCTTCAACGACGCCTCCTTCGGCGTCCCCGCCGACCAGGTGGCCAGTTCCACCAGCCCGCGCCCGGACGTCACCATCGTGCGTGACAAGGCCACCGGCGTCCCGCACGTCACCGGCACCACCCGCTACGGCACCGAGTTCGGCGCGGGCTACGCCGCCGCCCAGGACCGGCTCTGGGTGATGGACCTCTTCCGGCACGTCGGCCGCGGCCAGCTGTCCGGCTTCGCGGGCGGCGCCGCCGCCAACCGCCAACTGGAGCAGACCTTCTGGCAGGCCGCGCCGTACACCGAGGCGGAGCTCCAGCAGCAGATCGACGCCATCGCCGCCCGCGGCGGCCGGGCCACCCAGGCGCTCGCCGATGCCAACGCCTACCTCGACGGCATCAACCAGTACGCCAAGGAGTCCTACAACGCCCGCACCTTCCCGGGCGAGTACGACCTCACCGGGCACATCGACCCGATCACCAACGCCGGTTCGATCGAGCCCTTCAAGCTGACCGACCTGGTCGCCCTCGCCTCCGTGGTCGGCGCGCTGTTCGGCTCCGGCGGCGGGGGCGAACTGGCCTCCGCCCAGGTCAAGTCGGCCGCCGAGGCCCGCTACGGCAAGGACGCCGGGGACGCGGTCTGGAAGTCACTGCGCGAGGCGGACGACCCGGAGGCCGTCCAGACCCTGCACGATGGCCAGAGCTTCCCGTACGCGACCGTCCCCGACCAGCCGCAGGGCGCGGCGCTGCCCGACCCCGGCTCGGTGGTGCCCGAGCGGGTGGTCTACGACGCCACCGGATCCGCGAACTCGCTCACCACCGGGGCGAACGGCGTCCTGCCCGGGAACCTGCTGACCGCCAAGCACGGCATGTCCAACGCCCTGCTGGTCTCCGGCGCCCACACCGACGACGGCCACCCGGTGGCCGTGTTCGGCCCGCAGACCGGTTACTTCGCCCCGCAGCTGCTGATGCTGGAGGAGATCCAGGGCCCCGGGATCAGCGCCCGTGGCGCCGCCTTCGCAGGCCTGAGCTTCTACGTCCAGCTCGGCCGCGGCCAGGACTACGCCTGGAGCGCGACCTCCGCCGGGCAGGACATCACCGACACCTACGCCGTCCCGCTCTGCACCACCGACGGCTCGCCGGTCACCACCGCCGCCAACTCCTACCTCTGGCACGGCCAGTGCCTGCCCTTCGACCGGCTGGAACGCAAGAACTCCTGGAACCCGACGACCGCCGACTCCACCCCCGCCGGCTCCTACACCCTGGTGATGTACCGCTCCAGGTACGGCCTGGTGAGCGCCCGCGGCACGGTCGGCGGCGCACCCGTCGCCTTCACCTCGCTGCGCTCCACCTACCGGCACGAGGCCGACTCCATCATCGGCTTCCAGGAGCTGAACGACCCCGCCACGGTGCGCGACGCCGCGGGATTCCAGCAGGCGGCGCAGGACATCAACTACACCTTCAACTGGTTCTACGCCGACTCGCGGGACATCGCCTACTACAACTCCGGCAGCAACCCGGTCCGCGCTCCCGGAGTGGACCCGGGACTCCCCGTCCAGGCCCAACCGGCCTACGAGTGGGCCGACTTCGACCCCGCCGCCAACACCGCCCGGTACACCCCGGCGGCCGAGCACCCGCAGTCAGTCAACCAGGACTACTACATCTCCTGGAACAACAAGCAGGCGAACGGCTACACCTCGGCCGGCTTCGGCAACGGCTCGGTGCACCGCGGCAACCTGCTGGACGACCGGGTCAAGTCCCTGCTCGGCAACGGCGGCAAGGCGAGCCGGGTCTCGCTCACCCAGGCCATGGAGAGCGCCGCCCTGGCCGACCTCCGGGCCGAGGACGTGCTGCCCGACCTGATCCGCGTGCTGCGCGGCGCGCCCGTCACCGACCAGGCCGCCCTCACGGCCCTGCAGCAGCTGGAGGCCTGGCTCGCCAACGGCGCCCAGCGGAAGGAGACTTCACCGGGCAGTCACAGCTATGCGGACGCCACCGCGATCCGGGTGATGGACGCCTGGTGGCCGCTGGTCGCCGACGGCGTCATGCGACCGGGCCTCGGCGACCCGCTGTTCGGCGCACTGACCGGCGCCCTCCAGATCAACGAGTCCCCCTCCGGCGGCCAGACCGGCGCCGCCAGCGGCCCGGTGAGCGCCAACGAGGCCATCCCGCACAAGGGTTCGGCCTTCCAGTACGGCTGGTGGAGCTACCTGGACAAGGACCTGCGCGCCGTCCTCGGCGACCGGGTGTCCGGCCCGCTCGCCCGCCCGTTCTGCGGCGGGGGCGACCTCGCGGCCTGCCGGACCGTCCTGCTGAACACCCTGAAGCAGGCCGCCGCCCAGACCGCCGCCCAGGTCTACCCGGGCGACGCGGACTGCGCGGCCGGCGACCAGTGGTGCGCCGACACGATCATCCAGCGCCCGCTGGGCGGCGTGACGGACGCCAAGACCACCTGGCAGAACCGCCCCACCTACCAGCAGGTGGTGCAGTTCCCCAGCCACCGCTGAACCGCCGCGGCCGGCGCCCCGCTCCGGGGCACCGGCCGTCGGTCACTCCGGTCCGCCCACCCGCTTCGCGATGACCGCCGCGCCCTCCCGCAAGTACCGGGGCTGGTCCCGCAGCCGCCGGACCACCTTGATGTACGCCTCGCGACTGTCGCCCGTGGTCATCCGGTCCGAGGCGGCCCGGGTCAGATCGACGAAGGCCTCCATCAGCCCGGCCATCGCCCCCATCAGCGCCGCCTCCTCCTTCTCCGGCACCTTCTCCCGACCGCTGTCCTGCGCCTTCGGCAGCGCGTTCTCCCTCAGCTGCCGCCGCGCCTCCTCGACCGCATCGACGATCGCCCGTATCCCGCTGTCCATCCAGGCCCCCTCGCCCTTCCGTCCTCCGACGTTCCCCGCGAGCCTTCCCACCCCGTCTCCCGCTTAGGCCCAGCCCGGCGCGCGGACCGCCGGAACTGCCCCTAGCGTGGTCCGGAGCCCCGACCACCCCCGGGCCGAGACCCGGGCCCCGCACCAGGAGGCATGCCGACCATGACCATCCCCCTCTCCGAGCTCACCGGCGACTACGTCCTCGACCCCACGCACACCCGGATCGGCTTCGTCGCCCGGCACGCCATGGTGACCAAGGTCCGCGGCGCGTTCCACCAGTTCGAGGGCACGGCCCACCTCGACGGGAAGGAGCCGTCCCGCTCCTCCGTCCAGGTGGTGATCAAGGCCGCCAGCATCGACACCGGCGTGGAGCAGCGCGACCAGCACCTGCGCACCAACGACTTCCTGGACGCGCCGACCTACCCCGACATCACCTTCCGCTCCACCGCGGTCGAGGCCCGCTCCGACAGCGACTACCGGGTCACCGGCGACCTCACCATCAAGGACACCACCCGCCCGGTCACCATCGACTTCGAGTACACCGGCAACGCCGTCGACCCGTACGGCAACCTCCGGGTGGGCCTGGAGGGCTCGGTCACCATCAACCGCAAGGACTACGGCGTCACCTGGAACGCGGCCCTGGAGGGCGGCGGCGTCCTGGTCGGCGAGAAGGTCGTCCTGGAGTTCGACATCTCGGCGATCCGCCAGGGCACCTGAACCACCGCACCGCGCAACCACCGAACCGCGCGACCACCGAACCGCGCGACAACCGAACCGCGGAACCACCGGACCGCACCGCAACCGCCCGGCTAGTCTCCTGGCATGCCGACAGATGACTCCCTCGCGACCGGCCAGCGTTCCCTCGGCGACCCCGCCCTCGACTACCCGCTCTGGCCCCCGCTCACCGCCGGCTGCCCGCGCACCGGCACTGAGGACGTCTCCTACCCCGTCGAGGTCGACTACGCCTACGAGAAGGCCGACCCCGCCGCCCTGTTCGACACCGCCCCGGCGAACCCCGCCCCGGCCAACGGCACCCCGGCGCGCCGCGGCCTGGAGCGCTGGGCCCCGCTGCTGCCGCCGCTGCTCGCCCCGGGCCTGGGCGAGGGCTCCACCCCGCTGGTGGAGCTCGAGCCGGGGGTGTACGTCAAGGACGAGTCCCGCAACCCCACCTGGAGCCACAAGGACCGGCTGAACCGCTGCACCACCAGCGCCGCCGTGGGCGTCGGCGCGCCGGGTATCGCGGTCGCCTCCTCCGGCAACCACGGTGCCTCGGCAGCCGCCTACGCCGCCCGCGCCGGACTGCCCTGCGTGGTGTTCACCGGCCCGGACCTGCCGCCGAACGTCGACGCCTTCCTCAACGCGTACGGCGCGGTGGTGCTCCCGGTGCCGTGGGAGGCCCGCTGGCCGCTGCTGCGCCAGACGGTCGAGCGGCTGGGTCTGCACCCGGTCAGCAACCTGACCACCACCCACACCGGCCACGCGTACGGGCCCGAGGGCTACAAGACGGTGGCCTACGAGATCTTCCAGGACGTCGGCGTGCCGAGCGCGGTGTTCGTCCCGACCGGCTACGGCGAGCTGCTGTTCGGCGTCTGGAAGGGCTTCGCCGAGCTGCGGCGGCTGGGCCTGACCGACCGGGTGCCGCGCGTCCACTCCTGCGAGACCGCAGCCTCCGGGCCGCTGGCCCGGGCGATCGCCGAGGGTCTTCCGGCCGCCCGTGTGACGGTCGGCCCGAGCGCCGCGTACTCGATCACCTCCCCGGTCAGCGGCTACCGGGGCGCGCTCGCCGTCCGGGCGAGCGGCGGCCGGGCCCTGACCCTCGACGACACGCAACTCACCGCTGCACAGCGGGAGTTGGCCAGAGCGGGGCTGTGGACCGAGCTGTCCTCGGCCGCCGGCCTGGCCGGGCTGCGCAGCCTCGGCGCGCCGGACCTCTCCGAGGGCCCGGTGGTCTGCGTGTCGACCTCCAGCGGCTTCAAGGACCTGGGCGTCGGCACCCACCGCACCGAGCCGGTCGCCCCCGACTGGGACGCGGTCGGCCGCCGTCTGCGCGCGGCCGGCCTCACCGACTGAGGCCCGGGTCCTCCACCGCCGCGAGGCCTGCTGTTCGCCCGCCCGCCCACACTCGTAGGGTTGCCGTAGGATCGGTGTTCGCCGAACGCCACCAGGCTTGCACCCTCCGTCAACTCCCCCCGCCTGTCGAAGGGTAGCCACCGTGTCGCGTTCCCTCCGCCGCCTGCTGCCGCTCGCCGTCGCCGTCGCGGCGGTGCCCGTGCTCGCCCTGCCCGCCCTCCCGGCCGGCGCGGTCACGTACGGCACCCCGACGATCACCTTCTCGGCCGGGTACCTGTCCGGCGCGGTCGGCGCCACCGGCGACCCGACCGTGACGGTGACGGTCGCCCAGTCCGGCGCCTCCGCCTCGGCACTGACCGTCGCCGCCTCCGCCACCACCCGCAGCGCCGTGGCCCGCACCGGAGACGTCACCGTGAGCGGCACCGGCGGCACCCGCACCCTGGCAGTGGCCGCCCAGGGCGTCGGCTACGCCGACCTCACCATCAAGGTCACCGGCCTCGGCGGCAAGAGCGCCACCCGCACCCTGCACTACGCCGCCTCCCCCTCCGTCCAGTTCTCCGCCACCAGCCGCTACCTGACCGGCTCCAGCGACGCCTCGGCCGCCGTGGACGCGGGCGGCGGCTACCTCGTGGTCGGCGACGACGAGTCCAACACCCTGCGCCTGTACGACCGCGACAACTCCGGTGCGCCGGTCCGCACCTGGGACTTCAGCTCGGCCCTCGGCGTCTCCAAGGAGATCGACATCGAGGCCGCCACCCGGGTCGGCGACACCATCTACTGGACGGGCTCGCTCGGCAACAACAAGGACGGCGTGGTCAAGCCCGACCGGCACACCGTCTTCGCCACCACCATCACCGGCTCCGGCGCCGACACCCAGCTCTCCCTGGCCGGCTCGTACCACGGCCTGCGCGACGACCTGATCACCTGGGACAACGCCCACGGCAAGCGCTACGGCTTCGCGGCCGGCGCCGCCGACGGCCAGGCGCCCAAGCAGATCGACGGGTTCAACGTCGAGGGCCTGGAGTTCGCCCCCGGCAGCACCAGCACCGCCTACGTCGGCTTCCGCGCGCCGCTCACCCCGGCCGTCACCGGCGGCCGGGCGCTGCTCGTCCCGGTCACCAACCTCCCGTCCCTGCTGAACGGTTCGGCCGCGCACGCGACCTTCGGCGACGCGATCGAGCTGGACCTCGGCGGGCTGTCCGTCCGCGACCTCCGCCGCAACGACCTCGGCCAGTACCTGATCGTGGCCGGCTCCTGGGCCGCCGAGGACAACTCCGCCCCGTACGCGCTCTACCGCTGGAACGGGCAGCCGGGCTCGCAGCCGACCAAGGTGATCGACCTGCCGACCAGCGACTACGGCGCCTGGGAGGCGGTCGCGGACGTGCCGGACCTGGACGCCCCGGGCGCCCGTGCCCAGCTGATCACCGACGACGGCTCCGCCGACCTCTACGGCGACGCCACCGCCGCCAAGGACCTCACCCACCCCGAGTGGAAGAAGTCCCGCAGCACCTGGTTCACCCTGAACTGACCACGCGCCAGGGCCCTTCGGCGGATCCGCCGAAGGGCCCGAACGCGCGTCCGCTCCGTTCAGAGCTCGACCAGCACCTTCCCCCGGTTGGCCGAACGGTCGAGGTAGAGGCCGCGGTAGGCCCCCGGGATGCTGTCGAACCCCTGGTGCACGGTCTGCCGGTACGTCAGCTGGCCGCTGCGGACCAGCGGCCCGAGGTCCCGCCGCAGCGCGGCCCAGTTCTCCTCGGTGAACCACTCCAGCGAGAAGATGCCGCGGATCGTGGCACGCGGGAACATGATCATCGGCAGCAGCCGGGGTCCCGACCAGTTCCCGCCGACCTGGCTCCCCCACTGCCAGCAGACGGCGACCCTGCTCTCCACCGCGAGCATGCCGAAGACCACGTCGGTCAGCGTCCCGCCGAGGCTGTCGAAGTAGCGGTCGATGCCGTCCGGCGCGAACGCCGCCAGCTCCTTCTCCACCTGCTCCGGCGCGTCACCGTCGTGGTACAGCAGCACCCCGTCGAAGCCCAGCTGCCACAGCCACTCGACCTTCTCCGGCGTCGCCGTGGTACCGATCACCCGCGCGCCCCGGTGCTTGGCCAGCTGCCCGACCAGTGAACCGACCGCCCCGGACGCCCCGCTGACCAGCACCGTGGACCCGGGCCGCACGTCGAGGAACTTCTCGACCGTCCCCCAGGCCGTCATCCCCGGCCCGCCCAGCACGCCGAGCGCGGTGGACAGCGGCAGGGCCTCGTCGTAGTCGGCCGGGTCCAGTCGGCGGAACGCCGGGAAGACCATCGGGAAGGTCCCGGTCTGCCAGAGCCGGGGCTCCCCGTCGCTGATCAGGTGGCTGCGCCAGCCGCCGAAGCCCTGCACCAGGTCGCCGACCGCGAAGCGCGCGGCCGGCCCGGCCTCCAGCACCTCCATGATCGAGTCCGCGCCCATGTGGTCGCCGATCGGCGTGTCCAGCGCGATGCCCTGGAGGTACGGGTCGACCGACACGTACCGGGTGCGCAGCAGCATCTCGTCCGCGGCGAGCCGGACGTCCACCTCCTCCACGACCTTCCGGTAGACCCGCTCGACGTCCGGCACGCCGTCCTCGTGCTCCTGGACGACCCACTTCTCGAATCTCACGAGGTGACTCCAAACTGCCGGTCGGCGGGGCCGACCGGTTCGATGAGCAGAGTGGGAAGCGGGGCGCTGTCGTCCACCTCGGCGGTGAAGGGCCTGTCGTCGTCGCGGCAGATGAACTGGACGACGTGCCGGCCGGCCGCCGCCGCCCTGATCAGCCCGCCGGTGGTCGCCCAGACCCCGGAGAGGTAGAAGTTGGCCAGGCCGGGCAGCCCCGGGCCGTTGCGCTTGATCTCCTCCTCCAGGGTCTCGCCGCTCTCCACGAAGGGCTGCCAACCAAGCACCGTGCCGTTGTAGTTGCCGGTGTAGCGGACCTGGGTGAGCGGGGTGGAGACGTCCTTGACGGCCACCGCCTGCCGGAGCCCGGGGTGGTGGCCGTCCAGGAACTCCACGATGGCGTCGCGCACCCGGCGCTTCTCCCGCTGGTACTCCCGTCCCCGGCCGACCGGCAGGGTGTGCAGTTCCTCGCCGCGCCGCACCCGGGGCTCCTGCTCCGGACCGGTGCTCAGCTCGCGCCAGGGCTCGATGTCGCAGAAGTAGCTGGCGTACACCACGGTGGTGTCGGTCGGCGACAGCTCCGGGTAGTGGCGGCTGCGGAACTGGACGTTGATGCTCGGGTGCCGGATGCCGGTGAGCCGCTCGGCGACCTCGTCCTCCAGCAGGTAGGTGGTGCACGGGTCCCCCGCCGGGAAGGGTCTGCGCAGGCCGAGGAAGACGGTCACGTAGCCGGGGAAGACCATGCCCGGTTCGGTGATGGTCTGGGTGTACAGCCGGCGGTAGGTGTCGCTCAGGTAGCGGCCCTTGAGCAGGTCCATCATGGTGGTCCGGCCGTCGCAGGCGGCCACCACGATGTCCGCCCGCACCTCCCGGCCGTCGCTCAGCCGCACCCCCACCGCGCGGTCGTCCTCGATCAGGACCTCCGTCACCTTGGTGTTGTACGTGATCTCGCCGCCCAGCCGCCGGTAGCGCTGCTCGATCGAGTTTGCCAGCCCCAGCGAGCCGCCCTCCGGTACCCCGGCCGACTGCCCGGCATGGCAGGCGAGTTGGAAGTAGTTGGGCAGCACCGGGAAGTTGGGGTGCTTCTCGTACAGGATGAAGTTGAACGCCTCCCGCAGCAGCGGGCTCCTGAACCGCGCCGAGTAGTCGCTCATCAGCACCGTGATCGAGCGCCGGATCACGTTGAAGTACGGCAGGAAGGAGGCCAGCATCCGCATCCGCTCCCACCGGCCCATCAGCCCGACCGGCTTGAGGAAGGGGTAACGGGCCAGGGCCAGGCGGAACTTGCGCAGCCCGGCGCAGAACTGCCGGATCTGCCGGGCGTCCTCGGGGGCGAGGTCCAGCAGGTGGGCCTCCAGCCGGTCCGGGTCGGAGTAGAAGTAGACCGCCCGGCCGTCCCGGGTGCGCACCACGTTGAAGACGTCGAAGTTGCGCATCCGCTTGCCCTGCAGTGCGCCGAGTTCGAGCCAGATCTGGTGCATCTCGTTGCCCGGGCCGCTGCCCAGCAGCCAGCTGACGCAGCAGTCGAAGGTGAACTCGCCGCGGTCCCAGCCGGTGCAGCAGCCGCCGGGGATCTCGTGCATCTCCAGGATCCGGGTGCGGTAGCCGTTCATCTGCGCGTAGCAGCCGGTGGACAGGCCGCCGAGTCCTCCGCCGATGATGACCATGCTCCGCCGGCCGTCGGTCGTCGTCCCGCTCACTCCGCAACTCCCACTTCCGCCACTTCGGCGCCCGCCACTCCCTCGTCCGCCGCTCCCCGGCCCGGCAGTCCGACGGTGGCCCGGCCGAGTTGCGGCAGGCGGCCCCACTTGCCCGGGTGCCAGGGTTCCCGGTTGTCGCTCGGCCAGGCCCGGAACGGCCGGCCGAGCTCCTCGCACAGGTACTGCGCGGCGAACCGCCCGCTGGTGGCCGCCCGGATCAGCCCCCCGAGCGAGGTCCACTGGCCCGCCATGGAGAAGCCGCTCAGTCCGGGCAGCCGCATCCGGTCCCGGTTGACCAGCCGGTTGGCGGCGTCCTCGGCCTCGGAGAACGCCTGCCAGGCGAGGATGCTGCCGTAGGTGTTCCCGGTGAACCGCTCGGTGGTCACCGGCGACGCCACGTCCACGAGTTCGATCCGCCGGCCGAGCTCGGGGTACGTCCGCTCCAGGAACTCCCGGACGAACGCGGCGACTTCCTGCTTGCGCGCCCGGTAGGCCCGGCGGTCACTGGTCCGCAGGTCCTTCCAGGAGCGGTAGTCGCTGAAGTAGGTGCAGTGCAGCACCGACTTGCCCGGCGGCGCGAAGCCGTCCGCGTAGGAGGAGCGCAGTTGCACCACCAGGCTGCGCTGGAGCGAGCCGGGCAGCCGCTCGCCGTCCTCGGGCGTCAGCAGGTAGGTGGTGCTGTGCGGCTCGCCCTCGGGCAGCGGGCCGTCGATGCCGACGAAGGCGGAGACCACGGACGGGTACAGGTTGCCCGGCTTGTCCAGCAGTTCGCCGTACAGCTTCTCGGTGGCGGGGCTGGAGTAACGGCCCTCGAGCAGCCGGTCGAGCACCGTCGGGCCGTCGCAGGCAGCCACCACATGGTCGGCGAAGTGCCGTGATCCGTCCTTGAGTTCCACCCCGATCGCGCGCCCGTCCTCGACCAGGACGCGCTCCACCCGACGGCGGTAGCCGATCACCCCGCCGAGCGAGGTGTAGCGCTCCTCCACCGATCGGGCCAGGCCGAGCGAACCGCCCTGCGGGAAGCCGGCGTTGCCGTTGTGGGCGGCCGCCAGGGTGTAGAGGTACGGCAGCAGCGGGAAGCCGGCGGGCTCCTGGAGGAACATGTTGGGGAAGGCCCGCCGCAGCAGCGGGTCCTGGAAGCGCTCCGCGAAGCCGCTCATCGGGGTGGTCGCGGTGCGCCAGAACAGCCGGAAGGCGGGCAGTACGGTGCGCAGGGTGCGCAGCCGTTCCGCCGTGGTGCGCAGCGGCGGCGGGGTGAGGTCCCATGGCAGCTCGATCGCGACGTAGCGGCGCAGGTCCCGGCAGAACTCCCGGATCGGCTTGGCGTCGCCGGGCGCGAGAGCCAGCAGGTGGGCCTCCAGCCGGTCCGGGTCACCGTAGAAGGTGACGGCCCGGCCGTGTTCGTCGACGACGCGGTTGAAGGTGTCGAAGAGGGTCACCGACTTGCCGTCCAGGGCGCCGAGTTCGCTCCAGACCTGGTGGGCTCCACTGCCCTCGGCGGTGCCGATCAGCCAGTCGATGCAGTAGTCGAACAGGTAGCCGTGCCGGGACCACGCGGTGCAGCAGCCACCGGGCAGCACGTGTTTCTCGAAGATCCGGGTCTCCAGGCCGCTCATCTGCGCGTAGCAGCCGGCGGCGAGGCCGGCCAGGCCGGCCCCGATCACGATGACCCTGGGCGGGCCGGCGTCGGCCCGCTCCCGGTCGGACCAGTCCGGTCCGCGGTCAGCCGAGGACATCGGCGGTGCCTCCGGTCAGGATGGCGCCCGCCAGTTCGGCGTTGCGGACGGCGAACTCCCCGTCGAGCATCTCGGCGTGGGCGCCGTGCCCGACGTACACCGCGGTGCCCGTGGTGGAGGCGCCGTGCCAGGAGCCCGGTTCGCCACCCAGGTGCACGGAGAGCCGTTCCTGCTCGCAGACCACGTCCAACTGGGCCTTCACCGTCCCGGCGTTGGGGGTTCGACTGCTGAACTCCAGGTATTCCCTGGCCTGTTCGAGGGTCTCCTGGGCGACGATCCGGGAGCCGGTGTGCCGGTGCAAGTGCTCGTGGAGTTCGCGTTCGAAGACGGCCAGGTGCTCCTCGCCGAGGTCGAAGGCCTCGGTGACCCGGTAGGCGTCCAGCAGCAGAACCGAGGCCACGGTGCGTCCGCGCCGCTCCAGCTCCTTGGCGACCTCGAAGGCGAGGTTGCCGCCGAGCGAGTAGCCGAGCAGGACGTACGGCCCATCGGCGTGCAGTTGCTCGACCAGGTCCGCGTAGCGGGCGGTCTTGTCGTCGCCGGTCAGGTAGTTGAAGGAGGCGATCCGGTGCTCCGGCAGGTGCGCGGCGAGCTGCCGGTAGACCAGCCCGTGGCCGCCGGCCGGCGGGAAGCAGAAGACCGTACGGTCCTCGGGCGCCCCGGCGTTGAACCAGAGGTAGGCCTCGCCGCCGGCCAGCTCGCCGGTGATGATCTGCTCCACGGTGCGGGCCATTCCGTGCAGGGTGGTGACCTTGAACAGCTGGCCCACCGGGATGCTGATGTTGAACTCGCTCTGGAGGTGGTGGATCAGCTCGATGAGCCGGATCGAGCTGCCGCCGAGTTCGAAGAAGTCGTGCTGGAGGCCGACCTCGTCCAGTCCGAGCAGGTTCTGCCAGTGTTCGGCGACCCTCGTCTCGTAGAGCGTGACGGGCGGTTCGTGCTGGGCGGCCGCGGTGTCGGCCTTCGGCTCGGGCAGGGCAGCGAGGTCCACCTTGCCGTTCGGGGTGAGCGGCAGGGCGGGCAGCTCGGTGAGGTAGGAGGGGATCATCACGGTGGGCAGGTGCTCGGCCAGGTGGCGGCGCAGTTCGCGGCGGTCCAGCACGGTGCCCTCGGCGGGCACCACGTAGGCGGCGAGGACGGCCTCGCCCCTGGCGTCCTGGCGGACCGCCACGCAGGCCTGGGCGAGCTCCGGGCGGGCGGTGAGGTGGGCCTCGATCTCGCCCAGCTCGATCCGGTGGCCGCGGACCTTGACCTGGTTGTCGATCCGGCCGAGCAGGTGCACGGTGCCGGCGGTGTCCCAGTGGCCGAGGTCGCCGGTGCGGTAGAGCCGTAGGGGCGTTCCGTCGAGGTCCAGGGTGCGGAAGCGCCGGGCGGTCTGCTCCGGGTCGTTGGGGTAGCCGGCCGCGACGCCCGCGCCGCCGATCCACAGCTCGCCGGGCACGCCCACCGGGACGGGCTCGCCGTACGGGTCCAGGACGTACACCGCGCTGTTCGGGAACGGCCGGCCGATCGGCACCATCCGGCCGGGTTCCAGCCCGTCGGTCGCACCCTCGTAGTAGGTGCTGTCGACGCTGGCCTCGGTCAGCCCGTAGGAGTTGACCAGCCTGGTGTGCGGACCGCACAGGGCGCGCACCCGCTGGTGCTCGGCGGCCTTCCAGGAGTCGGAGCCGACGATCAGCAGCCGCAGGAAGTCCAGCGTCAGGCCCTCGCGCTCGCAGTGGGCCAGCAGCGCGCGGGCCACGGCGGGCACGAACTCGCCGCCGTCCACGGCCTCCTCGCGCATCACCCGGTAGAGCCGGGCGGTGTCGAAGAGCAGCTCGCGGTCGACCAGGACTAGGGTGCCGCCGGTGCTGAGCGCCCGGGCGAGGTCGCCGGAGAAGACGTCGAAGGCGGTGCCGGCCATCTGGAGGTGCACCCGCACGTCGGTGTCGAGCCGGTACTCGGCGCGCCAGCCGGCGGTGACGGCGGCCAGGTTGCGGTGGTCGACCCGGACCCCCTTCGGGCGGCCGGTGGAGCCCGAGGTGTGGATCAGGTAGGCGGCCCGGTCCGGGTCGGCGGCGGGCAGCGGCACGGCGCCCCCCAGCACGGGCCGGTCCAGGGCCTCCAGGGTGACCAGTTCGGCTGGCAGTTCGGCCGCGAGCGGGCGCCGCTGGTCGACCACCACCAGCGCTGCTCCGGCGTCCGCCACCTGATAGGCGAGCCGGTCGGCCGGGTGTCCGGGGTCGAGCGGGAGGTAGGCGGCGCCCGCCCGCCAGATCCCCAGCAGGGTGGTGATCAGCTCGGGTGACTTGTCCAGGCAGACCGCGACCACCGAGCCCTCGCCGACGCCGAGTTCGCGCAGCCGTACGGCGGTGCGCTGGGCCTGCCGTTCCAGTTCGGCGTAGGTCAGCCTGCGGACGCCGTCCCGGCCGGGCGCGACCACCGCGACGGCCCCCGGCCGCTCGGCGGCGGCCTTGGCGATCAGCTCCGGAACCGGGGTGCCGTGCTCGATCCGGCGCTCGGCGCCGCTGAAGGCGGTGAGGATCCGCCGCCGTTCCGCCTGCCCCAGCATCCGCAGCCGACCGACCGGCTCGCTCTCGGCTGCGCGGGTCATGGCGTCCAGCAGGTTGCGGTAGTGCTCGGCCAGCCGCTGGACGGTGGCGGGGTCGAAGAGGTCGGAGTTGTACTTGAAGACGCAGTGGAAGCAGCCGTCCGCGCGGTCCTCGTAGGCGGACAGCGTGAGGTCGAACTGGCCCTCTTCCTCGGGGAGTTCGATGTAGTCCAGGCGGTAGCCGAAGCGCTCCACGGCGACCTTGTGGGTGAGCAGGATGAACATCGCCTGGAACACCGCGGAACGGCTCGGGTCGTGCTGGAGGCCCAGCTGCTCGACCAGCAGCGGGAAGGGGTACTCCTGGTTGTCCAGCCCGCCGAGCACGCTCTCCCGCACCCGGGCCAGCAGCTCGGCCACGGTCGGCTCCCCGGCCAGGCTCACATGCAGCGGCAGCGGGTTGACGAAGTAGCCGTAGACGGAGGCGAACTCCTCCTGGGTGCGGCCGGTGACCGGGCTGCCGACCACGATGTCCTGCTGCCCGGACCACCGGTTCAGCAGCAGGTAGTAGGCACCGAGCAGCACCATGAACGGGGTGGCGCCGTTGGCGCGGGCCACCTCGTGGACCCGGGCCGTCAGTTCGACGTCCAGTCGGAAGAACTCGGAGGCGCCGTTGTGGGTCTGGACGGGCGGGCGCGGCCGGTCGGTGGGCAGTGCCAGCACCGGCATCTCGGCCGGCAGGTGGCCGCGCCAGTAGTCGAGCATCCGCCGGGCCTCGGGGCCGGCCAGGAAGCGGTTCTGGCGGTTGAGGAAGTCCAGGTAGCGGGCGGGCACCGGGGGCAGGTCCGGGGTGCGCCCCTGCCGCAGCGCCTCGTAGACCTCGAACAGCTCCTCGATGAAGGTGAAGGTGGAGATCGCGTCCGAGACGATGTGGTGGACGGCCTTCATCAGCACCCAGCGGTCCGGGCCGCGCCGGAACAGCCGCAGCCGCACCAGCGGGTCCTCGGCGAGGTCGTACGGCCGCCGGTACTCGCGGACGATCAGGTCGTGGATCTCCTCCCACGGCCGGCCCTCGACGTCGAACAGCCCGGTGTCGGCCTCGACCTCCGCCCGGATGCGCTGGACCGGCCGGCCCTGCTCAGCGGTGAAGGCCGCGCGCAGCTCGGGGTGCCGGGCCACGAGGTGGCGGAAGGCCTCGAACATCAGCTCCGGGTCGAGTTCGGCGCGGACCTCGACGGCGCCGCCGATGTTGTACGCGAAGCCGTCCGGGTGCAGCAGCCGCAGGAACCAGAGCGCCTGCTGGTTGTGGGTGAGCGGGAAGCGGGACTCGTCGGTGTACAGCTCCACCTCGGCCTCGGCCGGGCCGCCGTCGGCGGCGAGCCGCTCGGCCAGCCCTTCGGCGAGCAGGTCCACCAGGTCGCCGACGGTGCCGTTGCTGAGCAGGGCCACCACCGGCAGGGCGACGCCCAGTTCGCCGTGCACCCGGGCGCGCAGCTCCATCGCGAGCAGCGAGTCCAGGCCGTGCGCGCCGAGCCTGGTCTCCTCTTCGATCCGCTCGGCGCCGATCCGCAGCACGGCCGCGGCGGCGGCGGTGAACCGTTCGGTGACCAGTTCCCGGCGGGCCTGGGGGCCGGCCGCGCGGTAGGCGTCGAGGAAGCCGCCGGTCTCGGCCGGGGCCTGCTCGGCGGCGCTCGCCGCCAGGTCGGCGACCAGCGGCGGCGGCGCCGGGTACCAGGCGAGGAAGGTCGGCCAGTCGACCACGGTGGCGACCAGCAGTTGGGCGCGGTCCTGGCCGAGGACGCGCTCCAGGACGGCCGTTCCGGCGTCCGGCGGCAGGGAGCTCATGCCGCGGGCGTCGCGGTAGTGGGCGACCAGGCCCAGTTCCTCGATCATGCCGGTGGCCCACGGGCCCCAGTCCAGACTGAGCCCCGGCAGCCCCTCGGCCCTGCGGTGGTGGGCCAGGGCGTCCAGGAAGGCGTTGCCGGCCGCGTAGTTGGTCTGCCCCGCGGTGGTGAGCAGCGAGGCGACGGAGGCGAACAGCACGAAGTGGTCGAGCGGTTCGTCGCGCAGCAGCCGGTGCAGCAGGTGGCCGCCGATCACCTTGGGGGCGTAGCCGGCGTCGAAGGCCGTACGGTCCATCTGGGCGAGCAGGGTGTCCTTGACCTGCCCGGCGAGGTGGAACACGCCTCGGATGGGCGGGAGTTGGCGCTGCCGGTAGTCGGCGAGCCAGTCCGCGAGAGCGGTCTCGTCGGTGACGTCGACCTGGGCGAGCAGGGGTTCGGCGCCGAGCGCCTGGAGTTCACGCAGGAAGGCGATCCGCTCGCCGGCGGGGGTGTCCGGGTCGGTGTGCGCCCACGCGGAGCGCTCGGGCAGGGCGGTGCGGCCGACCAGGATCAGCCGCCGGGCACCGCGCCGGACGAGGGTGCGGCAGAGCAGTCGGCCGAGGGCACCGAAGGCGCCGGTGACCAGGTAGCTGCCGTCGGGGCGCAGGACCGGCGGCAGCGGGCGGGTGAGGCCCTCGGCCTGCCGCAGCCTGCTGGTGAGCCGGGTGCCGGCCCGCAGGGCGATCTCCTGCTCGTCCCGGGCGGCGAGTTCGGTGAGCAGCGCCTCGGCCTGGTCGGCGGCGTCGACGGCCGGGTCGAGGTCGATCAGGGTGCCGCGCTGGGCGACCAGTTCCTGCTGCCACAGCACCCGGCCGATGCCCCAGGCGGGGGCGCCGAGCGGCTCGACCCGGTCGCCGGGGGCGGCGGCCTGGGTGCCCCGGGTGACGATGTGCAGCCGGCCCTCGGGGCGGGCGGCGGGCAGGGCCTGGGCGAGGGTGATCAGGGAGTAGGCGCCGAGGGTGGCGAGCGGGCCGAGCCGGTCGGCGCCGGCGGTGGCCAGGGCGGGCTGGTCGAGGTTCCAGAGGTGGACGACGGTGCCGAAGCCTGGGTCGAGGTCGGCGAACAGCTTCCGGACGTCCTCGGCGGAGTCGGGCCGGACGGTCGAACGTCCCTCCCCGTGCCGGTATTCGTCGCCGGGCCGGACCAGGTGGCAGCGGGCGCCGCGAGCGGCGGCCAGTGCGGCGAGCCGATCGCCGAGGCCGTCCTCGTCGGCGAAGAGCAGCAGGTCTCCGGGGGCCTCGTCGGCGGCCGGCCGGGCGGCTTCGACCCAGCCGACCTCGGTGAGCCAGCCGTCGATGGTGGCGAGCCCGACGGAGGCCGGGGCCTGGGCGACGTCGGCCACCCGGAAGCCGGTGACCCTGCCGACCGGGGTGCCGTCCTCGGTGTACAGCGCGAGGTCGCCGACGAGTTCCTCGCCGCTGTCCCGGGTGACGGTGGCGTGCACCCAGAGCGGGCGGTCGCCGATCTCGTCGAGCCGGACCTCGTCGATCGAGACCGGGAGCCGGACGCTGCCGTCCTCGGGCGTCTCCAGCCGGGTGGCCAGCAGGGTCTGGAAGCAGCCGTCCAGCAGCACCGGGTGCAGGTGGTGGTCGGCCGCGTCCGCACCGAGCTGCGCCGGAGGCCTGACCCGGGCCAGCGCCTCGCCGGGGCCCGTCCACACCTCGGCGATGGCCTGGAACGCGGGCCCGTAGTCGTAGCCGCGCCCGGCCAGCCGCCGGTAGCAGTCCGGGCCGTCGAGGTGCCGACCCCGGGTGCGCAGGGCGTCCACGTCCAGCGCGGGCCCGTAGGAGCGGCGCTGGCCGGTGCGGACCCGGCCGCTCGCGTGCACGCTCGGCTCGCCGCCGGCCGGGGTGGAGGCGACGGTGAAGCGGGCGTCCTCCGGTGCGTAGCCGAGCTGGACGGGGACGGGCTCGCTCTCGGAGAGGAACAGGGCCCGGTTCAGCTCGACCTCGGCCAGCGTCACCTCGGTGCCGCCGGTCAGGGTGCGGACGGCCTGGGCGGCCATCTCCAGGTATCCGGCGGCCGGGAAGACCACCTGGCCCTCGATCCGGTGGTCGGTCAGGTAGGGCAGCCGCTCGGGGTCGAGCGCGCTGGTCCAGCCGGGCTGGGCGCTCGCGGTGCGGCGGCCGAGCAGCGGGTGGTCGAGCTGCCCGAGCCGGACCTGCTCGACCGGCTTGGGCTCCACCCAGTAGCGGTCGCGCCGCCACGGGTAGGTCGGCAGCGGCACCGGGCGGCCGGCCGGGTGAAGCGCGTACCAGCTCAACTCGACGCCGAGGGTGTGCAGTTCGGCGAGGCTGCGGGCGAGGCGCTCGGGCTCGTCCTGCTGCCGGCGGATCGACGGCACGGTGTGCGCCTGCTCCGCGCACTCGCGGATCGCGTGGCCGAGCACCGGGTGCGGGCCGAGCTCCAGGAACAGCCGGTGGCCGTCCTCGGCCATCCGCTCGACGGCGGCCCGGAAGCGGACCGGGTTGCGGACGTTCTGCCACCAGTACTCGCCGTCCAGCTCCGGCCCGCGGGCGAGCCCCTCGCGGGCGGTCAGGTAGAGCGGTAGCCGCGCCTCCTGCGGCTTGATGGCGGCGAGCGCGGCCACCAGCTCGTCCCGGATCGGGTCCATCCGCACGCTGTGGTAAGGGACTTCGACGTCCAGCAGGCGGGCGAAGACGCCCTGCTGCCGCAGTTCCTCGGCCAGCGCGCCCAGCGCCTCGGCGTCCCCGGCCAGGGTCACCGCGGAGGGGCTGTTGACCGCTCCGAGCGAGACCTCGGAGCGGTACGGGCGGATCCGGCGCTCCACCTCGGCCTCCGGCAGGCCGACCGCGAGCATGGTGCCGGTGCCGGCCAGGCGCTGCTGGAGCCGGCTGCGGGCGAGCACCACCCGCACGGCGTCGGCCAGGTCGTACACCCCGGCCTCGTGGAACGCGGCGACCTCGCCGGTGCTGTGCCCGACGACCGCGTCGGGACGCAGGCCGTGGCTCCGCCAGAGCGCCGAAAGTCCCACCTGGACGGCGAAGTTGGCGGGCTGGGCCAGCCAGGTCTCGGCCATCCGGGAGTCCGCCTCGTCACGGCCCAGCTCGGTCAGCAGCGACCAGTCGGCCTGCGCCCGGATCTCCCGGTCGACGGCCTGCACGGCCTCCCGGTAGACCGGCTCGTGCTCGTACAGCCCCCGGCCCATCCCCCACCACTGCGGGCCCATGCCGGTGAACACCCAGGCCAGTCGGCGCTGCCCGCGCTCCCGGGCCCGGCCCTGGACCACCCGGGGGTGCTCCTCGCCGCGCCCGTACGCGGCCAGTGCCTCGTCCAGGTCCTCCCGGGTGGAGTAGACCACCCCGAGCCGCTCGGGGAGGTGCTGGCGACGGTGCGCCAGGGTGTGGCCGAGGTCGGCCAGGGACGCCCCGTCGGCGAGCTCCTGCCGTACGGCTGCGGCCAGTTCGGGCAGTCCGGCGGCGTCCTTGGTGCTCAGCGGCAGGACCGTGCGGGCCGGCTGGGCCGCCGGCGCGGCGGGGGCGGGCCGCGGCGGCTCCTCCAGCAGGACGTGGGCGTTGGTGCCGCCGAAGCCGAAGGAGTTGACGCCGGCGCGGGCCGGGCCCCGGTGCTCGGGCCAGTCCGTCGGGGCGGTCGGGATCTCGAACGGCAGCGCGTCCAGGTCGATGCCGGGGTTGGGCCGCTCCAGGTTGAGGTGCGGCGGGATGCGGCGGTGCTTGATCGCGAGCGCGGTCTTGATCAGCCCGGCGACGCCGGCCGCCGCCTCGGTGTGCCCGATGTTGGTCTTGACCGAGCCGACGTAGCAGCGGTCCCCGGCGCGCCGGCCGATGCCGAGCACCCGGCCTAGGGCGGCGGCCTCGATCGGGTCGCCGACCGGGGTGGAGGTGCCGTGGGCCTCGACGTACTGGAGGCTGCCGGGCTCCACCCCGGCCTCGGCGCAGACCCGCTCGATCAGGGTGACCTGGGCGTCCGCGCTGGGGACGGTGATGCCGTTGGTGCGGCCGTCCTGGTTGACGCCGGTGCCGAGGATGACGGCGTGCACCGGGTCCCCGTCGCGCAGCGCGTCGGAGAGCCGCTTGAGCACGACCACGCCGACGCCCTCGGCCCGGACGTAGCCGTCGGCGGAGGCGTCGAAGGCGCGTGAGCGGCCGTCCGCGGACAGGAAGCCGCCCTTGGTCTCGGCAATCGTGTACTGCGGCGCCATGTGCAGCAACGCCCCACCGGCCAGGGCGAGTTCGGTCTCGCCGCGGAGCAGGCTCTGGCAGGCGAGGTGGACCGCGACCAGCGAGGAGCTGCAGGCGGTGTCGATCGAGACGCTGGGCCCGCGGAAGTCGAAGCAGTGCGAGATCCGGTTGGACACCATCGTCATCATGGTGCCGGTGGCGGTGTGCGCCGCGATGGTGGCGAAGTCGAGGTCGGCGAACTGGAGGATCTTCCAGTCGAGGGTGAAGGCGCCCATGTAGATGCCGACTTCCCGGCCGGCCAGCTCGCCGGGGCGCAGCCCGCCGTCCTCCAGGGCCTCCCAGCTGACCTCCAGGAGCTTGCGCTGCTGCGGGTCCATGTGTTCGGCCTCACGCGGGCTGATCCCGAAGAAGTCGGGGTCGAAGGTGTCGAAGCCGTCGATGTAGCCGCCCCGGCCGCCGATCAGCCGTCCCGGCTTGGCCCGGTCCCGACTGCCCAGTGTTCCGGTGTCGTAGCGGTCGGCGGGCGTCTCGGTGAGACAGTCCCGGCCCTCGATCAGGTTGCGCCAGTAGGAGCGGTGGTCGTTGGCGTGTCCCGGCAGGCGGCAGCCGATACCGGTGATCGCGATGCGTTCGCGGGGCGCGGCGAAGGGCGAGGAGGTCATGATCCAATCCGGGGGTGACGGCGTGGCGCCGGGGACACGGGCAAGTGGGAGCGGCCTCTCGGGGGCCGGGTTCAGACGGACTGCTCGGTGGTCTTCGCCCGGCGCC
This sequence comes from Kitasatospora sp. NPDC001132, assembly GCF_053598415.1. Lineage (NCBI taxonomy): Bacteria > Bacillati > Actinomycetota > Actinomycetes > Kitasatosporales > Streptomycetaceae > Kitasatospora > Kitasatospora sp. NPDC001132. Next base: position 387,447 of record NZ_JBSFKF010000002.1, read on the forward strand.
AGGGGTGCAGCAGGGTGGCGCCGAGTTCACCGGTGGTGGGGAACGCGGCCGGGTCGGTGAGGCCGACGGCCTTCGGCACTCTGCCGGGCCGCCAGGTGAAGCTCCCGAACACGTGGTCCCAGAGCGAGAGGTCGGAGGCGTAGTGGCCGGCTTCGGCGAGGTCGGTGCTGTGGTGCAGGCGGTGGAGTTCCGGCCCGGCCAGGACGTGGCCGAGCGGGCCGATGCGGACTTCGATGTTGGCGTGGACGAAATACCCCTGAGCCAGGACGAATATTCCGACCACGAACACTGAATCCGGCGAGAATCCGATCAGCGCCAGCGACAGTTGGACCACGGACTGCGCGACGAACACGTCCAGGAAATGATTCACGCCGTTGTTCGCGACGTTCACCTTGTCCGGGACGTGGTGCACCCCGTGCAGCCGCCAGAGCCACCGGTTGCGGTGGGACCAGCGGTGCACGAGGTAGTCGCCGAGCGAGCCGACCAGCAGCGCGAGTGGGATCTCCATCTCGAACGGCAGCGCCGGATGGGCCGGGCCGAGCATCTCCACCAGCGCCGCCACCAGCCCCTGGGCCAGTGCCCCGCCGACCATGCTCAGCACGAAGTAGACGCTGTACCAGCCGAGTTCACGTCGACTCGGGTGCCAGTCGGTCCGGTACGGGATCACCCGTTCCAGGACCGCCAGATATCCGAGGACGGCGACCAGGAAGAGCGGGGAGACCCGGTCCGGCGCCCAGTGGAAGTGCAGGGTTGCGACGGCCGTGCACAGCACACCCAGGAGCAGTAGCGGATGGGCGAGCCGGCGGGCAATGGCTGACAGCACGCGCCCCCCGTTCTTCGCGGACTAACAACTGGAAACGTCAGAGACTCTAGCGGCAGACACGCGCCGTGACAGTCATTCGACGTGTTAACTCCATGAATGACCCGATCGGCGGACTATACGCTCACGAAGTTGACGTTTGTACGGCGCGAAAGGGGCGCATTTTCGAGAACGGCGGGAGTTGACGGTGTGACAGGACCGCTGTGCGGGGTGCCGGGCGCTGGCGCGCCCCCTCTCGCGCCGCCGCGCACGGCGCCCGATCCGGCCACATCGGACGACGGTCGCCGCCGGAGGGTCACGGAGCGCCGCCGGGTCAGGAGCGGGCCGGCTCCGCCAACCGGCGTGCGGCACGGGGCGCGTGCGCCGCGAGACGATCGCGCAGACCGCGCAGTTCGTACTCGACCAGCGCGGGCAGGGCCGTCGCGCCGGTCGCCTCCAGGGCCGGGCCGAGCAGGTCGACGGCCGCCGCCGGGTCGTGCGCGCAGACGTGGCAGTCCGCCGCCCGGACGGTGAAGAGGAGGCGACTGGAGGGAAGTTGGTCAGGACCGAGCAGGCCGAGGGCGGTCTCGGTGGCGTCCAGTGCCCGGCGGGCCAGCCGGGGGTCGTCGGTGGCCGCGGCGACGTCGCGCAGCGCGGCGGCCGCGGCGGACTCGACCCGCATCCGCATCGAGGCGATGGAGAGCCAGGGCACGTCGACCTCGTCCTGCGCGCCGATGTGGTCCAGGTGCGCCCGGGCCAGGCCGATCTGCCGGACGGTCGCCCGTACGTCGCCGGTGAGCGCGTACGCCCGGGCCCGGCTGATCCGTCCCATCGCCCCGGCCCAGTGCCGGCCCGGCGCGATCTGCTCCATCTCGCGGGCGTAGCCGAGGGCGGCGACCGGGTCCCCGTCCAGCCGGGCCAGGATGCTCATGTCGCTGAGCGTGCCGACCTGGGTGGCCTGGTCCGCGGCCAGTCCGGCCCAGGTGAGGGCGCGGTCGTAGCTGGCCATCGCGGTGGCGTTGCGGCCGTCCTGCATCCGCAGCGCGCCGGCCGCGTGGGCGTGCTCGGCGGCCAGCCGGACCAGCGGGCCGCGCTGCGCGGCGGGGGCGGTGGCGAGCCGGGCGAGCACGGCGCGCAGGGTGCGCTCGACGGCGGCGGCCAGGACCGGCCTGTCGCCGGTCTCACCGGAGCGCAGGTGGGCGGCGAGCAGCCCGGTCAGGGCGTGCGCGGTGACGGCGTCCAGCGGGCGGGCGGCGGCCCGGCCGCCGAGCGTCTCGGGGGCGCAGAACTCGGCGTGCAGATCGCCGAGTTCCCCGGGTTCCGGGACGGGACAGCCCTCGGCGCCGTGCAGCGGGCAGAGCAGGCCGTAGTCGGGCAGCCGCAGCGGAGCGGGGGCCGGCAGCGGGGCGGGCGGGCCGGACGGGGCCCCGCCCGGCAGCGGGGGCCGGAGCAGGGCGGGCGAGAAGGCGTTGACGTGGCAGAGTTCGGCGCTCTCGGCGCGCTGGCAGGCGGCGCTCAACTCACCGGCGGCACCGAGGAGGTCGTCGATCCGGTCGGCGGTCCTGGGGGTGACCCGGCGGGCACCGTGCTCGATCTTGCTGACCGCGGTGTGGTCGTAACCGATCCCGGCGCCGAGCTGCGCCTGGGTGAGGCCGGCCCGGCGCCGCCAGTGCCGCAGCCGGGCGCCGAACTCCCGCCAGGCCTCCTGGCCCCGGCCGGTCGGCGGTGCCGGCACCGCCGCCGCGGGGGCCACACGGTTGCGCTGCACGGCTGCCTCCCCGGGCGCGTCGTCCCCGGCCGCTCGCACGGCCGCCGACGATTCCAGTGGTTCCGACGACTCCGATGACGAGGACGGTACTCGATCGACACCCGCGCCGTACATGACGTGGTCTCAACCACCTGAGAAAAACCCCAGCTTGACGCAAAGAAGGGCCTGCCGCCTTGACGGAATTCGCCAAGTCCTTGCCTCGAGCGCACCAGGCATTGACCTGAGCATGACGTCGTGTGAGGGTTCGGGCACCCGAGCGCGGACGGCCCGCACGGCCGTCCCCCGGACGCGGCCCTGCGGTGCGCCACCAGTCCTGGTCGTCCGCGGTCGAGGACCCCCACACGCGAGGAGCCTCGATGCAACGCAGAGTTTCCGCACGCCGGCTGCTGACCACGGCGACCACCCTGACCGTACTGGCCGGCATGATCGCCGCCACCGCGGGCCCGGCCGGCGCCGCACCCGCCCCCTCCCCGACACCGCCCAGCGCCCTGGCCGCCGCGGTGAACGCGGCCGACGCCGCGGCCGCGGCCGGCCTGGACGCCCTGGCCAAGGGCCCCGACGAGACCTACGAACGCAAGGCCGTCACCCCGTGGGTGGGCGGTCTGTACTCGGTGGCGTACGAGCGCAGCTACCGCGGCCTGCCGGTGGTCGGCGGTGACGCGGTGGTCCTGGCCGACGGGCAGGGCAAGGTCCGTGCCCTGCAGTCGGCCGCCCCCGGCCCCGTCGGCGGCTCGGTCACCCCGCAGGTCGGCGCCGACCAGGCGGAGCGGACCGCCCGCACCGAGTTGCCCGCCGTGGACTCGGTGGAGTCCCGTCGCCTGGTCGTCCGGGTCAAGGACGGCAGCAGCCGCCTCGCCTGGGAGACCGTCCTCACCGGCCACCGGGGCAGCGCACCCAGCCGCCTGCACGTCTTCGTCGACGCGGCGACCGGCGAGGTCGTCGACCGCTACGACGACGTGCGCGCGGGCACCGTCAACAGCGAGTGGAACGGCCCCTCCCCGGTCACCATCAGCACCACCGGCTCCGGCGGCTCGTACTCGCTGCGCGACCCCAACCGGCCCGGCCTTTCCTGCTCCGACTACGGCACCGGTCAGGTGTTCTCCAAGTCGGGCGACTCCTGGGGCACCGGCAGCGCCTCCAGCAAGGAGACCGGCTGCGGGGACGCCATGTTCGCGGCCCAGAAGGAATGGGACATGCTCCGCGACTGGCTGGGGCGCAACGGGCACAACGGCAACGGCGGCAGCTGGCCGGTCAAGGTCGGCCTCAGCGACGTCAACGCCTACTGGGACGGCTCGACGATATCCATCGGCCACAGCCAGGCCAACAAGTGGATCGCCGCCATCGACGTCGTCGGCCACGAGTTCGGCCACGGCATCGACCAGTACACCCCCGGCGGCGCCAACAACGAGTCCGGCCTGGGCGAGGCCACCGGCGACATCATGGGCGCGCTCACCGAGGCCTACGCCAACGAGCCCGCCCCCTACGACTCCCCGGACTACACCGTCGGCGAGATGATCAACCTGGTCGGAAACGGCCCGATCCGCAACATGTACAACCCCTCCCTGGTGAGCAACAACCCCAACTGCTACTCGGCGTCGATCCCGCAGACCGAGGAGCACGCGGCGGCCGGCCCGCTGAACCACTGGTTCTACCTGCTCGCCGAGGGCTCCAACCCCGGCGGCGGCAAGCCCACCAGCCCCACCTGCAACAACTCCTCCGTCACCGGCATCGGGATCAAGGACGCCGGCCGGGTCTTCTACGGCGGCATGCTGCTCAAGACCAGCGGCATGACCTACAAGCGCTACCGCACCGCCACCCTGACGGCGGCGAAGAGCCTGGACGCGAGCTGCACCTTCTTCAACCGGGCCAAGGCCGCCTGGGACGCCGTCAGCGTCCCCGCGCAGAGCGGCGACCCGTCCTGCACGCCGTCCGGCACCAACGACTTCTCGCTCTCGCTCGGCCCGGCCTCCGGCTCCGTCCAGCCCGGCACCTCGACCTCGTCGACCGTGAGCACCGCCGTCACCTCCGGCACCGCCCAGACCGTCGGCCTGACCGCCTCCGGCCTGCCCTCGGGCGTCACCGCGAGCTTCAACCCCTCCTCGGTGCAGGCCGGTTCGTCCTCGACGCTGACCCTGTCCGCCTCTGCGGCGGCCGTGGCCGGGACGTACCAGATCACCGTCACCGGCACCGCAGGCGCCACCACCCACACCGCCCAGTACGGCCTGACCGTCGGCGGCGGGGGCAACCCCGGCGGGCCCGCGCCCGACATCGACGTCGCCAGGATCCAGGCCCACCTGTCCCAGCTGAACACCATCGCCAACCAGAACGGCGGCCACCGCCGGGCGGGCAGCGCCGGACACAGCCAGTCGCTGGCGTACATCAAGGGCAAGCTCCAGGCCGCCGGCTACAGCGTCACCGAGCAGACCTGCACCTCCTGCACGTACCAGTCCGACAACCTGATCGCCGACTGGCCCGGCGGCCCGTCCGACCAGGTCACCATGTTCGGCGCCCACCTGGACAGCGTCTCGGCCGGGCCCGGCATCAACGACAACGGCTCCGGCTCGGCGACCCTGCTGGAGAACGCGCTCGTGCTCGCCCAGCAGAACCCCAGCCTGACCCGGCACGTCCGGTTCGCCTGGTGGACCGGCGAGGAGCAGGGCATGCAGGGCTCGCAGTCCTACGTCGGCCGGCTGAGCTCCGCCCAGCGCTCCGCGATCAAGGCGTACTACAACTTCGACATGATCGGCTCGACCAACGCCGGCTACTTCATCAACAACCTCGACTCCACCGCCGCCGCGCCGATGAAGGCCTACTGGGACTCGCTGAACCTCAAGCCGGAGGAGAACGTCGAGGGCCAGGGCCGCTCGGACGACTACTCCTTCCAGCAGGCCGGCATCCCGACCTCGGGCTACGCGGCCGGCGCCAGCGACACCAAGACCTCTGCGCAGGCGGCCAAGTGGGGCGGCACCGCGGGCCGTTCCTACGACTCCTGCTACCACTCGTCCTGCGACACCACCGGCAACGTCGACGCGACGGTGCTCAACCGCAACGCCGACGGCGTGGCGTACACCATCTGGAAGACCTCGGTCGGCGGCAGCACGCCCACCAACGACTTCTCCGTCTCGGTGAACCCGACCACCGCCACCGTCAAGCCCGGTGAGACCGCCACCGCGACGGTCGCCACCTCGACCACCTCCGGCACGGCCCAGACGGTCAACCTGACCGCCTCGGGCGCCCCGGCCGGCGTGACGGTCGCCTTCAACCCGTCCTCGGTGCAGTCCGGCGGCTCGGCGACGCTCACCGTCGCCACCTCCGCCTCGACCGCCGCCGGCACCTACAGCATCACCCTGACCGGGACCGGCTCGGCCACCCACAGCACCAGCTTCTCCCTGGTGGTGGGCAACGGCCCGACCGACCCGGGCGGTACCTGGACCCCCGGCACCACCTACCAGGCGGGTGACGTGGTGACCTACGACGGGGTCGGCTACCGCTGCCTCCAGGGCCACACCGCCCAGGTCGGCTGGGAGCCGCCGATCGTGCCCGCGCTCTGGCAGCAGGTGTGATCAAGGTGTTCTGACACCCGGTGAAGCCGCTGCGCCGCGGTCCGTCGAGGGGACGGGCCGCGGCGCAGCCGTGTTGGGTCGGGGCGGGCACTCAGCCGGCGTGGAAGGCCACCCGGACACCGGCATCGACCGGGAGGACCAGCACGTTGCCGGTCTCCCAGAGCCATCGCCGCGGGATCAGGAACATCCGGTTGTCGGACTGCGCCAGCAGCCGCAGGCCCTCGTAGCGGTAGTGGAAGTGCGACCCGGCCCCCGCGTCCGGCAGTGGCGTCTCCCGCACCCCGGGCCAGTCCAGCGCGAGCGGCTCCGAGGTGTCGAGCAGGACGGCCGGCCGCACCTGGAGGTTGTGGGAGAGCGCTTCGGCGTCGGCCGCCCCCTTCTGCTGGGCGTAGCTGCCGACCGCCCAGTACGCGCACAGCGCGAGGATCGCCACCGTGACGCCCAGCGCCACCCGCTCGCCCGCCGCGGAGAACGGCGCGCCGGTGCCCCGCACGTACAGCAGCCGCGCCAGGAGGGCGAACAGCAGCCCGCCGCCGATCAGCAGTGGGGTGCCCATCGGGCCGGCGTCGATGACCTCGAACCCCGCCGCCAGGCCGAGCGCCAGCAGCGCGACCACCGGCAGGACGGCGGCGACGCACACCCGGCGCAGCACCCGGGAAGCGCCCGCACCGCGGCGGGCGGCGCCGGACACCAGCGGGAACGCCAGGGCCGCCACCAGCACCCCGCTGAGCGCGACCCCGACGGGCATGTAGAGCGCCGGGGAACTGCGCAGGAGCAGTTCCTGGGTGGAGAAGCCGATCGTCTCGGCGTCGATGCCGAAGTAGCCGTAGAGCGCGTCGGTGTAGGCGTAGCCGAAGAAGAAGAGCAGTGCGGTGACGAAGGTGGTCGGGGCGATCCAGCCCGCGAGCGTGCTGATCCAGCCGCGCCACGGGCTCGCGGCCGGCCGCTCCTCGGCTTCGGCCGGCCGCTCCTCGGCGTCGGCGGGCCGGTCCTCCGCTTCAGCGGGCCGGTCCTCGGCATCGGCGGGCCGGTCCTCCCCGGCAGGGCTCAGGGGGTGCTCCCGGTCCCGGTCCCGGTCCCCCCGTTGCCCTGGTACGGGGTTCCGCTCCCGCCGGGGCTCGTCGATCCGCCGGTCGGACCGGTCTTGCCGGTGGTGGGCACGCCCGGGCTGGGAGACGCCGTACCGGTGATCTCCCCCACGGCCTTGAGCTCCCGGCTCTCCCCTCCGATGGCCACCGTGTAGCAGATCGGTCGACTCGCTCCGCTCGACGTCGGGAGGGTGAACTCCAGCGGTTCGCTGCCGTGGTCGGTCACGGTCACCGCGGCCTGACTCGGGGTGGCGTGCTCGGCGTTGTGCGTGCAGTCGGTGACGTCACTGACGAGGGCCTGGACCGGTTTGGGCGAGGAGCTCCTCAACGTGACGACGGCCCTCTTGCCGGAACCCCGCGCACTGGCGGACACCGCGCCGGCGTCCTGGAAGCTCGCCTCGGTCTCGCGGGCCTTGGTCCGCTGGTCGTCGGGCTGGGGGCTGGAGGTCTGCCCGTTGCCGTTCTGGCCGTTGCCGTTCTGACCGGAGCCGCCGCCACAGGCCGCCAGGGCCGGTACGAGCAGGGCGGCCACCAGCCACCGGGCCGCTCGGCCGGTCGGGCCGCCTCCGAAGTGCCGGTTCCCGGGCATGCGTTCTCCCATCCGCGCAGCGATCAGGGCCGTTCGGCCCCGCCGCACGGTACTCGGACGGGTGCCGTGCGGCGGGGTGCCGCGCTGCCCGGGCCGCCGCCCGCCGCCCGGTCGGCGCAACCCGGGCCGGGGGCGCCCTGGCATAGAGTCGGTCGGCACGGACGAACCGTCAGCAGACCGGAAGGAAACACCCCGTGAGCACGGACACCCGCCCGGTACCGGAACTGGCCGCCGAGGTCGTCGAGCAGTGGCGGGCCGAGGAGGCCGAGCTCGTCGACCTGCTGGCCCGCACCCAGCGCGGCGTCGGTGGCGTCGCCGCCTTCCGGCTCGGCCCGACGCCGACCGTCCTGGTCACGGACCCGGCCGCCGTGCAGCACGTCCTGGGCCGCCATCCGGACCGGTACGTCAAGCGCTCGCACCGCGCCCGGATGCTGGTCGGGGACGGCGTGCTGTCCGCCGCCGGGGACGCCTGGAAGCGTCAACGGCGGCTGCTGCAGTCGCAGTTCACCGGCACCGGGATGCGCCGCTACGAGCAACGGATCGCCGCGGCGGCACAGCGCACCGCCGAGCGCTGGGCGGGGTACCGGCGCACCGGGGAGACCTTCGACCTCGGCGAGGAGATGCGCCGCTTCGCCCTGGACACCGTCTGGCGGGCGCTCACCGGGCTGCCGCTGGACGACCGGACGGACCACGAACTCCGGTCGGTGGAGCGGGTGGTGGCCGCGATGCCGAAACTGCCGACCGACGCGGCGGACGCCCGGGACGCCGTCGCCGGGGACCTCGCCCGGATCGACGCGGTGGCCCACGCGGCGATCGACGCGGCACGCTCGGCCGGCCCGACCGACGAGCCCGGAGTGCTCCGGGTGCTGGTCGAGGCGGGCGAGCGGTACCCCGAGTACACCGACCGGCTGATCCGCGACGAGCTGGTCACCCTGCTCGTCGCCGGCCACGAGACCACGGCCACCACGCTCACCTGGCTCTTCCTGCTGCTCGACCGCCACCCCGGGGCCCGGACGGCCGATCCGCAGGCGCTGGTGAGCGAGACCCTGCGGCTCTACCCCTCCGCCTGGCTGCTCCCCCGGCACGCCGTCGAGGACGACGTCATCGCCGGGCACCGCGTCGCCGCCGGGACGGACGTGCTGGTCTGCCCGTACCTCACCCACCGCGACCCGGCGCTGTGGCCCGACCCGGAGCGCTTCGACCCGGACCGCTTCGCCCCCGGCGCGGACCGCCCCGGGCAGCTCGGCGCGTACTTCCCGTTCGGCCTCGGCGCCCGCGCCTGCCTGGGCACCCAGTTCGCGCTGCGCGAGACCACGGCGCTGCTGGAACTCCTGCTGCCGATGGGGCCCCTGGCATTCCGCTCGCGGCCGGCGGGGGCGGCGTACAGCATCACGGTGCGGCCGGACGGGCCGACGCCGGCGGTGCTGGGCTGAGGCGGGCCCGAAGACGTGTGCAACCTTCCGGGCCCGCGCCGCATTGATCGGGTGGACCGGCCCGGCTGTCGACCGACCATCCGTCTCGGCATAGGCTGATCCGCGCCCGAACGGACTCTCGTCCGGCCTCGGGCCCGCGGGCCGATCCGCCGAATGGGACAGGCCCGCGGCAGACGAAGGATCGCAGGGGGGACGGAAGCGTGTTCGAGGAACACCGGGACAACAGGCACGAAGGTCATCAGGAGTACGACCAACTCGCCGATGACGACGTCGACTACGACCTCGACGGCCCGGACCGCGACGAGGACGGTGGCGGTGGGGGCCGGCGCGGCTCGACCGCGCGCCGGGTCGTGATGGTGACGGCAGGCGGGGTGTTCGCCGCCCTGCTGGCGGTCGGCGGCTACGGCGTCTACAACGTGCTGAACGCCGTGACGGACAACGACCCCTCCGTCGGCGGCCACCAGGGCTCCGCCACCGTGGCGAAGGCCCCGCAGGACCCGCCGACCGCCGAGCAGGCCGAGGCGGCGGCCAAGGAGTTCCTGGCGGCCTGGAGCCGCGGCGACATCGCCGCCGCGGCCGGCCTGACGGACCACCCGGAGAGCGCCCGCGCCGCGCTGGCCACGTTCCACGAGCAGGTGGGCGCCCGCTCGCTCGCGCTGACCAGGACGGGCCGCGCGCCGGCCGACACCCCGAGCGAGCCGGCCCTCGGCTTCCGGGTGAAGGCGGAGTTCGAGGGCATCCCGGACGCCTGGGAGTACGACAGCGTGCTGAGCTTCGTCCGATCCCAGGACGGGCGGCCCGTGGTGCGCTGGAAGCCCTCGGTGATCCACCCCCAGCTCGCCCCGGGCCGGACCATCGCGGTGAAGGCGCTGCCCAACGCCGTGTCCAAGCCCACCGACCGCAAGGGCCGGCCGCTCGACGCCTTCCCCTCGCTGCGCGCCGTCCTCCCCCAGATCACCCCGCCGGAGGGCAGCACCACCGCGCCCGGCCAGGCCGTGGTGCTCTCGGGCGCGGGCAGCGGCGCGGAGGCGGAGCAGCTGTTCGTGCTGACCCCGCCGACCGCCCCGAAGGTCAGGCTCACCCTGGACGCCGACCTCCAGCAGGCGGCCGAGGAGGCGGTCAAGCAGCAGTCGGCGAACGGCAATCCGGCCTCACTGGTGGCCATCGAGCCGAGCACCGGCTTCATCCTGGCGATGGCGTACGCCCCGCAGGGCGGCTTCAACCGCGCGCTCGCCGGCGGCCAGGCGCCCGGCTCGACGATGAAGGTGATCACCTCGGCCGCCCTGCTGGAGGCCGGGGTGAGCCCGGACACCGTGGTGCCGTGCAAGGCCACCACCAACTCCCCGCGCGCCTGGCACAACGACGAGCCCGGCGACTTCCCGTCCTACACGCTCGCCGACGACTTCTCCCACTCCTGCAACACCGGCTTCATCGACAAGGGCCTGGAGAAGCTCCAGCCCGGCACGCTGGCCTCGGTGGCCCGCGAGCAGTTCGGCCTCGGTCTGGAGTGGCACATCGGCGTCCCGAGCCGGGACGTCACCATCCCGCCGCCGGGGAACAAGGACGAGGCCGCGGCCGCGTACATCGGCCAGGGCCGGATCCAGGCCAACTCACTGGCGATGGCCTCGGTCGCCGCCACCGTGCAGAGCGGAACGTTCCGCCAGCCCGTGCTGCGCGAGGACGTGAAGCGGGTGACGGCGCCCGGCAAGCTCCCCGCCGACGTCGTCCGGGACCTGCGCGCCATGATGGCCAAGACCGCCACCCAGGGCACCGCCCGCACCCCGATGGCCGGGCTGTCCGGGCAGATCGGCGCCAAGACCGGCACCGTCGAGGCCGGCGGCCAGGCGAACAACAGCTGGTTCATCGCCTACCGCGGCGACCTCGCCGTCGCGGCCGAGGTCGAGGGCGGCGGGCACGGCTTCAGCGCGGCGGGAGTGGCGGCGGCGCAGGTGCTGAAGGCGGGCAACAAGGGCTGACGGCCCGCGGCCGCCTTCCCAGGCGGTCCGGCCGGCCGCCGACCTACGCTCCGGCGGGGGTCGGCGGCCGGTAGTCCGCCCCCAGGCCCATCCGGTCCATCAGGTCCCGCATCAGCATCTCGAACATCGGCTCCTGGTCGACGATCAGGGGCGCGAAGTGCGCGAACACCTCCAGCGCCACCTGGCCGTAGATCGAACGCCAGCTGGAGAGCATCACGACCACCGCGCCGAGCGGCATCTCCACTCCGGTCGCCGCACGGTACGCCGCCATCTGCTGCCGCAGCAGCGGCTCCAGTTCGTCGTCGGCCGGCACCGGGTAGGGGCGGGCGTTCCAGAGCTGCACGAACACCGGGCCCCAGACCTCGGAGAGCCGGCGGACCCAGTCGCTGCTCATGTCCGTCTGGGCGCCCGCCGCCGTGGCCGTCGGCGTGCCGAACAGCAGGTTGAACTCCTCGCGGTGGGCGAGCGCCCACTGGCGGAAGATCCGGGTGGGGGCGATCAGCCGGGCCGCGAAGTCGGTCTCGGCCTGCGCGTCGACCGCAGCCTGGAGTTCCAGCGCGAGGTCGGCGACGATGTCTCGGGCGGCGTGCCGGACGATGTCCGCCAGGTTCTCGAAGTGCCGGTAGAGCGCCGCGGGGGTCACCTGCACCCGCCGGGCGATCTCGGCGAGACTCAGGGCCTCCACCCCGCGCGCCGCGATGATGTCCCGTGCGACGGCCCGCACGTCCTCCGACATCTGGAGACGGAGTCGGTCGCGTCGCGTCAGCGTGTTCATCTTCCCGCTCTTCCCAGGCCCCGACGATCGCACGTTCGAATGCGTCGTATCCTACCGACCCCGGGTCTGACCCGGCGTCGGGGCGGCACCGATGTCGGGGCCGGACATGTCGCGGCGCTGCCCGGCCCCTGTTTCACCGTCAGGCCAGGCTCACCGCCACGGCACCGGCGGTGAGGTAGAAGAGCAGGAACAGCACCGGGATCCACAGCTCCACCAGCGTGAGCGGGAGGTACCGCCGGATCGTCTTGCCGTCCCCGAGCTCCACCCACTCGGCATCGTACGCGCGCGCTGGAAGCCGCTGCTCCAGTGCGTTGATCACCCGGTACTTGGCCCGGTTGAGCTGCCGGTAGGACGCGATCAGCAGGAACCAGGCCGCGCACTGCCCCACCGCCACCAGTCCGGCCACCACCAGCCCCCAGGTCGGCAGCCCCTCCAGCGCGCCGCCCCGGACCGCGCCGACCCCGGCCAGCAGGGCGGCGTTGACGGTCAGGAAGAAGGTGTTGGTCAGGCTGCGGCGGGCGCTGACCCGGTCCGCCATCTCCACGTACAGCTTGTACTGCTCCAGGACGGCCGCCTGGTACTTCTCGCCCGCCTCGTACTCCCGCGCGCCGACCAGGCCGTTCCACAGCCTCGCGTCGAGCGGGGTCGGTGGGTTCGGCGGGGCGGGCGGCGAGGCCGACTGGGTGGGCGGCGCGACGGCCTGCGGGACGGACGGCGGGACGGACGGTGCGACGGACGGCGGGACGGACGGTGCCTGGCCGGGGCTCACCACGCGGGCACCTCCGCCACCGACCCGTCCTGCGGCGGCAGTTCGCCCTCGACCTCGCGCACCCGGATGTCGACCCGGCCCGGCTTGGTCCGCGAGGGGCCGACCTCCTCGACGTCGACCAGGACCCGCCGGCCCTCCGCCAGCCTGCCCGCCTCCAGCTCCTCGCGGAGCGCGGGCAGCATGCGCCGCGCGTGCAGCAGCGCCGGCGTGGGCAGCTCGGGGTGGTCGTCCAACCTCACCAGGACGAAGGACTCGTTGACGACGGTGACGGTGGCCCCCTGCCGCTCCCCCGGCCGCGGGTAGTCCTCCAGCGACAGGGCCTGCAACGGAACGGCCGGGAAGGCGGCGGAGGTTCCGGCCGGCGGGTTCGCGGCACCGATCTCGATCCGCTGGCGCACCCGGTCGATCCACCGGATCACCACCTGCACCTCGTCGTTCTCCTTCAGCCCCGCCGCCTCGTGCGCCCGCATCCGGGAGCGGCCGCCCCCGGGCAGCTCGACCCAGACGCCCGCGTTGTTCACCTGGTAGACCCGCGCGGTGAACACGGCGCCGCGCTGGTAGGTCCGCTCCCAGCCGTCCCAGGGGTCCTCGCCCTCCTGCTGGGTGAAGACCAGCACGTTGTCCCGGTACACGAAGAAGCCGGGGTAGTCCCGACCGACGTGGAAGCGCTGCGACATGTGGTCCGGGATGGTCTCGTGGTAGCCGATGTCGCGCTTGTGCATCTCGGCGATCCGGCGCGGGTTGCGGAGGTCACGGACCCGGATGTGGTCCTCGCTGACCTCCTCCACCCTGGCTCTGGCGCGCTGGCGATCCTCCGGCGTGTACGGCCGCAGGTCCATCTCCGGCGCGCGGGGCTGCCGGCGCAGGGCCTCGATCTCCGCCTGCAGGCTCCTGCGCAGCTCGAACAGGCCCCGCACGCTCCACTCGTACCACACCACCCGGAACTGTCCCAGGGCGTTGCTGGGCACCTGGGCGCCCTTGTGCGCGATCACCACCAGCCGCTTGCGCAGGCACAGCGCCCAGGCCAGCTCCATGGCCACGGACGTCGACGGGACGGAGAGGTCGGCGACCACGATCCCGGCCCGGTCGATCCCGGCCCAGGCGACGTCCATCGCGCTCTCGGTGGTGCCGGGGACCTTGTCAGCGCGCTCGGCGCGCAGGTCCCAGTTCCTGATCCAGTCCTCGAAGTGTCCCTCGTACAGGTCGTCGAAGTTCTCCGTCCTGCCGTTCGGCAACTCCTTGTCCTCGTACGGCATCGCGAAGAAGACCATGTCCTCCTCGACCGACCCCTGTCGCCGCAGATCCAGCGTCAACTTCCCCTCCGGCTCCCCTGATGGTTCGTTACAAAGTAACGGGTGTTTACACCCTGGGGCAGGGGCAGCGCAACGCGGAGGGCGGCACTCCGGTGCGGCGCGACGCCCCAAGGCCGCCGCGGGGCCAACTCCCGTACACCGACGGTCCACTCGACACCACGTCGGCTCTTGGTAGCGTCGGCGGTGCCGCCGCGTCACCCCGGCGCAGCTCCACCGCCGAACGAGAGGGCGTCACATGGCCCCCAGGACGATCCGCCGAGCCGTCATCCCCGCCGCAGGACTCGGCTCCCGCCTCCTGCCGCTGACCAAGGCCACGCCGAAGGAGATGCTGCCGGTCGGCGACAAGCCGGTGATCGAGCACACCGTGCGCGAGCTGGTCGAGAGCGGCATCACCGACATCACCATCGTCGTGAACGGCGACAAGGGCCTGATCCAGGAGCACTTCCGCCCCAACCCCGTCCTGGTCGAGCAGCTGCGCCGGGACGGCAAGGCGGCCTTCGCCGCGGCGGTCGAGGAGGTCGGCGAGCTGTCCCGCAAGGGCCACATCAGCTACCTCTACCAGCACGGTCCTTACGGCAACGGCACCCCGGTGCTGAACGCCGCCCGCCACTTCGGCGACGAGCCCTGCCTGGTGCTCTGGCCCGACGACGTCTTCGTGGCGGAGGTCCCCCGCGCACAGCAGCTGATCCGGGCGTACGAGCAGACCAACGCGCCGGTGCTCGCGCTGATGCCGATGGCTCCCGAGGACTCCTACCGCTACGGCGTGCCGGTGGTGAAGGAGGACCTGGGCGGCGGCTCACTGCGGATCACCGGCCTGGTCGAGAAGCCGAAGCCGGCCGACGCGCCCTCCTCGTACGCGGCGATCGGCGGCTACGTGATCACCCCCGGCATCGTCGACGAACTGCGCGAACTCACCCTCCGGTGGCACGAGAAGCCCGAGGACGAGGTCTACCTGACCGACGCCATCAACGCCTACGCGGCCCGGCGGGCGGTGTACGGGCAGGTCATCGCCGGCACCTGGTACGACACCGGCAACCCCGCCGCTTACCTGCGCGCCCAGTTCGCCGCCGCGCTGGCCAACCCCGAGTACGGGCCCGAGCTGCGCCGGCTCGCCGCGGAGCTCTCCCCGGCGGCCGCCCGGTAGGGTCCGGGGCACGACCGTCGGCGCGCTGACAGGACAGCGGGGCCGCCACCGTGGTGGTGGCGGCCCCGCTCCGGTGGTGCTCGGTGTCACGAATGGAATCGGACGCGGACGATGAGGGCGTCGTCCGGCAGTTCGCGGAGGTACCGGTCCGCGAAGTCGAAGTACGCGTCGGCGGCGATCGGCTGCTGCGGCGTGGGGGCGTACTCGAAGCAGTCGGTCCACCGGCCGTCGAGGGTGACCAGGACGTTCGTGGTCCGGACCCGTACGGCGGCTCGATGTGCGTACTGCTCGCGGCTCTCGCCGAAGCGCCAGACGGGATCCGAGTCCCTGGTCCATGTCGGGGCGTTCGGGTCGGACTGCCGCCAGGCGACAAGAGCGCGCATGAGCGGTTGTTCCCTGAACGCCTGATAGGGCGAGCCGTCGGCGGGGGGAGCCGACGGGCCGCGTTCGGACATCGCCCGAAGGGAGCGCGCGGGCGGGAACCGCGCGGCGAACGCCGACCAGTCGTCCCACTCCCGGGCAGCGGCGACGGCTGCGGCCGTGCGCTCGGTGTCGAGGTCGAGGAGGCCTCGAGGTCCGCCGTCGCACCGGTGCGCCGGCGGCGCCGGGCGCGTGGAGCCGTCCAGCCAGACGGGGCTGCGGATCAGTCGCGGGTCGCTCTCATGACCGGAGCGGACGGCCAGGCCGTGCTCACCGTCTCCCCCGTAGATGTGCCACCAGTCCCATTCGCCCTGCCAGCGGCCGTCCACCGGCTGGGCGTCGTGCGCGAAGGGGGCGAGGGCCTCGGTGAGGGCGGCCCTCACCTCGTCGGCGGCCGTCCCGTCCAGGCAGACCGTGGCGATGTCCCTGGGCATGCTTTCTCCTTGTGCGGAAGGGGTGCTACGGCGGCCGCTGCCCGCCGCCGAAGCGGCGGGCAGCGGCCTGAGTGCGGATCAGGTCATCGGACCGTCCGGCAGCGGACAGTCCCAGCAAACATCGAAGTGGGAAGGGTGGTGGTGCCGACCGTGGTGCGGCTGGTGGTGTTCCCCTGCGCGTCGTACTGCGGGGTCAGGGTGCTGATGTAGGGCGGGCCGCTGGGCGCGTTCGCGCTGGAGGACCAGTGCTGGTTGGCCGCGTTGGCGCCGTTGCAGTAGTACAGCGCCAACTGGGCGCCGAGGTTGCCGTTCCACCCCGGGATGTCCAGGCAGAGCGAGGAGGCGCTGTGCACGAGGGCACCGTCTGCCCCGTCCTGCCACTTCTGGTTGTCGCTGCCGTCGCAGGTGGCGCGCTCGATGCCCCAGCCGACGAGACCGGCGGCGGGCCGCATGCACTTGCCGAGCGCATCGATGCCCGACCCGTCGAGCGGGGGCGGTTCCCCGTACGGGCCGGGCGAGGTGATCGTTACTGCTTGACAGGGTGCGTAATACTGTAACGCGCTGGCACCGGTACGCCCCCGGATCCCGGCCCGCGGGCCGCCCCGGATCCCTCTCCCCGCAGCTCGGAGCACCACATGCACCCCTTCCTCGACCACCCCGGGCCGCTCGCCTTCGCTCACCGGGGCGGTGACCTCGGGCGCCCCGAGAACTCGCTCGCCGCCTTCGAAGCCGCCGTCGCGCTCGGGTACCGCTACCTGGAGACGGACGTGCACGCGACGGCCGACGGTGTGCTGGTGGCCTTCCACGACTCGCGGCTCGACCGGGTCACCGACCGCACCGGAACGGTGGCGGAGCTGCCCTGGGAGGACGTCAGGCGGGCCCGGATCGGCGGGACCGAGCCGGTGCCGCTGCTGGAGGACCTGCTCGGCGCGTTCCCGGAGGCCCGGTTCAACATCGACGTCAAGGCGGCGCCGGCCGTCGGCCCGCTGGTCGAGGCGATCCGCCGGACCGACGCCTGGGACCGGGTCTGCGTCGGCGGCTTCTCCGACACCCGGCTGGCCGCCGTCCGCGCCGCCGCCGGCCCCCGGCTGGCCACCTCGCTCGGCCCGCGCGAGGTGGCCCGGCTGCGGCTGCGCTCGCTGGCGGAATCGTTCCTGCAGCCGTTCCTGTCCCAACGCCCCGGAGCGACGTTCGCCGGGCTGTGCGCCCAGGTGCCGGAGCGACACCGGGGCGTGCGGGTCGTCGACCGGGCCTTCGTCCGCACCGCCCACCGGCTCGGCCTCCAGGTGCACGTCTGGACTGTGGACGATCCCACACGGATCAGGGCTCTCCTCGACCTGGGTGTGGATGGCATCATGGCCGATCGCATCGACGTCCTGCGGGACGTCCTCGGCGAGCGCGGCTGCTGGACGGACGGCAGTACCGGCTCCAGCACGGTGATGGGAACCCCATGAGCACCACGAACTCGGCGACGCCCCTGCCGGACGACCCACCGACCGCCCCGGCCACGGCTGCCGCTGCCAGCACTGCCACCGCTGCCACCACCACTGCCACCGACGACGGACGGTCCCTGCGCCGGATGCAGTTCGGCTGGTACGTCAACGACTGGGCCAACGCCGCCTTCTCGGCCACCGTCCTGACGGTGTTCCTCGGCCCGTACCTGACCTCCGTCGCCAAGGACGCCGCCGACGCGGCCGGCAATGTGCACCCGCTCGGCCTGACGATCCGCGCAGGATCGTTCTTCCCGTACACGGTCTCGTTCTCCGTGCTGCTCTCGGTCGCCGTGATGCTGCTGACCGGCACCCTCGCCGACCGCACCGGGCGGCACAAGGAGCTGATGTGCGGCTTCGCGTACCTCGGCTCGCTCGCCACGATGGGGATGTTCTTCCTCCAGGGCGACCGCTACCTCCTCGGCGGCGCGCTGCTCGTCGTCGCCAACATCTCGTACGCGGTCTCGGTCGCGCTCTCCTACGCCTACCTGCCCGGCCTGGCCTCCCCCGACGAGCGGGACAAGGTCTCCTCCAAGGGCTGGGCCTACGGCTACGCGGGCGGCGGACTGCTGCTGATCGCCAACCTGGCGCTGTTCCAGGGCCACGACGCGTTCGGCCTGGACTCCGGCACCGCCGTCCGGATCTGCCTCGCCTCGGCCGGCCTGTGGTGGGCGCTGTTCACCGTCGTCCCCCTGCTCCGGCTGCCCTCCCGCGCCGGCGTCGCCCCGGTCGTGGCCACGGCGACGGCGACCGAGGACGGCAAGCCCACCGCCGGCAGCCTGCGCGAACTCGCCCGCACCCTGCGCGGCATGCGCGAGCACCCGCTCACCCTGCTCTACCTCGCCGCCTTCCTCTGCTACAACGACGGCATCCAGACCGTCGTCTCCCAGGCCTCGCTCTACGGCAGCGAGGAACTCGGCATGGAGCAGACCTCGCTGGTCACCGCCGTGCTCCTGGTCCAGGTCGTGGCGATCGGCGGCGCCCTGCTGCTCGGCCGGATAGCCCACCGCTACGGCGCCAAGCGGACCATCCTCGGCTCCCTGGTCGGCTGGGTCGTCACCCTCGCCCTCGGCTACTTCATGCCCGCCCACCAGCCCGCCTGGTTCTACGTCCTGGCCTGCATGATCGGCCTGGTCCTCGGCGGCAGCCAGGCCCTCTCCCGCTCCCTCTTCTCCCACCTCATCCCGCCCGGCCGGGAAGCCGAGTACTTCAGCTTCTACAAGGTCAGCGACCGCGGCACCAGCTGGATGGGGCCGCTCGTCTTCGGCCTCGCCTACCAGCTCACCGGCAGCTACCGCTCGGCGATCATCTCCCTGCTGGTCTTCTTCGTCATCGGTTTCGCCGTGCTGCTCAAGGTGCCGGTCCGCCGCGCCATCGAGGCCGTCGGCAACCCGGTGCCCGAGCGGCTCTGACGGCGCGACGGCGACACACGACGGCACGCACGACGGCACGGGCCCGGCTGCTCCCGACGGATCGGAGGAGCGGCCGGGCCCGGTCCGTGCACGGCCTCGTCAGCCGGTGATCATGGTCTTGCCGCCGATCGTCTTCCAGCCGCCCCAGGTCTGGCCCGGGCCGGCCTTGTACGACGCGTAGTTCAGGGCGCCGTCGTCCCGGCCGGTGGCGAAGAGGTTCATGACTCCGGCCGTGGCGTTGAACGTCGCGGCCGGGAACCGGCCGGCGGTGAACTTCCAGTCCCCCATGGAGGTCCAGGGCCGCCACGGCTTGCCGTCGGGCACCCACTCCGTGCGGGCGAGGATGCCGCCGCCGTCGACCGCGAACAGCTCGAAGCCGCCGGTCGCGGGGTCGAAGACGGCGGTCGGCGAGCCGGCGAACTGCTTGCCCGGGATCTCGTACCAGCCGCTCCACTCGCCCATGCCCGGCGTGAAGTAGGAGTGCGCGACCACCCCGTTGTCCTTGGTGGCGAAGACCTCCGCGGTCCTGGTCACCGGGTTGTAGGCGGCGGTCGGGCTGCCGGTGAACTTCACCTCGGAGTGCAGCGTGCTCCAGCCGCGCCAGGGCTTGCCGTCGGGCAGCCAGTAGGTCTGGGACAGCACGCCGTTGCCGCCGATCACGAACAGCTCGATGCCGCCGGTGGCGGGGTTGTAGACGGCGGTCGGGCTGCTCGCGAACTGCCAGTCGTTGATGTCGTACCAGCCGCTCCACGCCGTCATGCCCGGCTTGTAGTACGAGTGCGCGACCACCCCGTTGGCCCTGGTGGCGAAGACCTCCGCGGTCTTCGTCGCCGGGTTGTAGACGGCGGTGGGGCTGCCGGTGAACTTCCGGTCGGGGGTGGGCTTGAGGTCCTGGGCATACCACCCGCGCCAGCCCTTGCCGTCCGGCATCCAGTACGTCTGGCTGAGCACGCCGTCGGTGCCGACGGCGAACAGCTCGGTGCCGCCGGTGGCGGGGTTGTACAGCGCGGCGGGGACGCTCGCGAACTCCCAGTTGTCGGCGACCTGCTCCCAACCGCTCCAGGTCGTGCCGTCCGCGCTGGAGGAGGACACCACGTGGCGGTTGCCGTCGACGGCGAAGACCGTCGTGATCTTCCGGACCGGGTCGTAGACCGAGCTGCGGGCCGGCGGGTTGGCGGTGACGCTCTCCCACCAGCCGTCGCGGACCTGCTGGATCCACCCGCCGAGGTCGTCGACGCGCGTGTCGTACGCGCCGGTGCGGGTCTCGGTGGCGGGCACGCCCAGGCAGCCGCCCTGCCAGGAGCGGGACGCGACGGCGACCAGCTCGGCCTTGCCGTTGACCTCGCGGATCGCCGGGGCGCCGGTGTCGCCCTTGCAGATCGCCGCGCCACCCGTGCCGGTGGTGCCGACGCCGGTCGGGCTCACGGTGTCGAGGCTGAAGGAGCCGGCGTGCAGCTTGGCCGGGACCCACTCGTCCTTGGTCCGCCCGAAGCCGGGCACCCGCAGCGTCTCCCCGGCACTGGGGGCGGTGGTGGCGACCGCGACCGGGGCGACGCCGTTGACGGGCGCGGCAAGGCGGGCCAGCACCAGGTCGCGGTCCTGACGCGGCGCCAGCTCGGCGATCTCCACCGACCTGTCGCCGACGGTGGCGGTGGTCTTCCACTTCGGCACGCCGGCCGCCAGCGCCTGCGGCTGCGCGGGGTCGTCGGCGAAGCAGGAGGCGGCGGTGAGCACCCAGTAGCGGTCCACCAGCGCACCCGTGCAGGCCCGCGCGTTGTCACCGATCACCAGGCGCGCGGTGAAGGCGTAGGAGCCGTCGGCGGCCGCGTCGCCGACCACGGCGCCGGCCGGGGAGAAGGTGCTCAGCGTGCCGGCGGTCGCGGCAGCGACCAGCACACCGGCCCGCCAGGAACGGGGCTGGGACTTGCGGGACATGAGGGGGTTCTCCTGAAACTTTCGGAACTGACGGCGCCCCGCGAGTACGCGGGGCGCCGCTCGGTTTCTCCGGCGGCAGGGGCGCCCGGAGCGCCGCCTGCTGCTCTCGCTAGAGGGAGCTGGTGATCACGGTTCCGGTGTGGTTGCCGGGGATCGCGGTGAGGTTGAGGTCCTCGGAGGCGCTCCATCCGCCGTCGGCGTGGCGGGCGGTGAGCAGGACCTTGTTGTCGTTGGTGGTGACGGCGAACACGGCGTCGGTGTCGACGGTGGCGGCGCTGATGCCGGTACCGGTGACGTTCCCGACGACGCTGCCGAGCGACCTGACCGGCTGCCAGCTGCCGCTGGCGTAGCGCATGGTGTGGTACTGGCCGTCGCTCGCGATCAGGGCGAGGTTGAGGTCGTCGTTCTGCCGGGTGACGGCGACGGCGCTGACCGGCGCGGTGGCACCGGCGGCCTCGGCGACCGAGCCCCAGCGGGACCAGCTTCCGGAGGCGAAACGGGCCGTGTGGTAGACCTTCCCGCCCGACACGGCGGCGATGTGCAGCTCCCCGCCGGCAGCGCCGGCGGCGGAGATGGACGTGATCCCGGTGAGCGGACCGGTCGCGTCGGTGACCAGCTTGAACGACGTCCACTGCCCGTTCGCGGAGCGGACGTTGTGGAACAGGTAGCCGTCCGCGACGACGACCACGTGCAGGTCACCACCGACCGAGGCGATGGTCACCTGGGTGATGTTGCCCAGGTCGGACACCGTCGTGTTCAGGTCCACGAACTTCTGCCCCCAGCCGCCGTCGAGGTTGTGCACGGCGTAGTGCAGGTGCCCGTCACCACCGAGCGCGACCACATAGGTGTCACCGTTGATACCGACCGAGGACGCGGCCCGCACACCACCGATGTTCCCGGCCACGGCCTGGACGTCCTCGAACGGGGTCCACGAACCGTCGTACAGCCGGGACGCGAAGAACAGGTTCGCGTCGCTGCGCACCAGGGCCTGGGTCTTCCAGCCCACCGCCGTCGCGCGGACCTGCTGCACCCAGCCGGCGACGTCGTCGGTGCGGGAGTTGACGGCGCCGGTGCGGGTCTCGGTGGCGGGCACGCCCAGGCAGCCGCCCTGCCAGGAGCGGGAGGCGACGGCCACCAGCTCGGCCTTGCCGTTCACCTCACGGACCACCGGCGCGCCGGTGTCGCCCTTGCAGATCGCCGCACCGCCGGTGCCGGTGGTGGCGACGGTGGTCGCGCTCACCGAGTCGAGGCTGAACGCGCCGGTGTGCAGCTTGTTCGGCACCCACTCGTCCTTGGTCCGCCCGTAGGCGGGCACCCGCAGCGTCTGCCCGGCGACGGGCGCGGCGGTGGCGACCGGCAGCGTGGCGACGCCGTCGACGGGCGTCGCCAGACGGGCCATCACCAGGTCACGGTCGGCACGCGGAACCAGCGCGGAGACCTCCGCCGACTTGCCGCCGACGGTCACGGTCGTCTTCCACTTCGGCGCACCCGCCGCCAGCGCCTGCGGCTGCGCCGGGTCGTCGGCGAAGCAGGACGCGGCGGTGAGCACCCACGAGCGGTCCACCAGCGCACCCGTGCAGGCCCGCGCGTTGTCACCGATCACCAGGCGCGCGGTGAAGGCGTAGGAGCCGTCGGCGGCCGCACCGCCGACCACGGCACCGGCCGGGGAGAAGGTGCTCAGCGTGCCGGCGGTCGCGGCAGCGACCAGCACACCGGCCCGCCAGGAACGGGGCTGGGTCTTGCGGGACATGAGGATTCCTCTTCGAGTCAGTAAGGAGCAGCCCGCGGGAGCGGCCGGCATCGTGCCGGCACGCCCCCGCGGGGAACGGTGGGTCGGGCCCGGGATCAGCTGGTGGTGGCGGTGATGGACTGGATGCCCTTGCTGGTGACGGCGTAGAAGGTGGTCCAGCTGCCGTCGGCCTTCTTGTCGGCGGTCCAGATCTGGTCGTCGGTGCCGATGGCGAACAGGCGGACGGTGTCGCCGATGGTGGTGGTGGCCACCTGCTTGGCGCCGCGGACGCCGGGGACCGGGTCGAAGGTGGTCCAGGGGCCGCCGGCGGTGCTGTCGGTGGTCCAGATCTGGTTGTCGCCGCCGACTGCGAACACGCGCACGGTGTTGCCGATGGTGGTGGCGGCGATGTGCTTGATGCCGGTGCTGGGCATCTCCACGAACGGGGTCCAGGTTCCGGCGGTGTAGTCGCCGGTGGTGGTCCAGATCTGGTTGTCGCCGCCGATCGCGAACAGGCGCACCGTGTTGCCGACGGCGACGGCCGTCACCTGCTTGATGCCGGTGCTGGGCATCTCCACGAACGGGGTCCAGGTTCCGGCGGTGTAGTCGCCGGTCGCGGTCCAGATCTTGTCGTCGCCGCCGATCGCGAACAGGCGGACCTTGTCGCCCATGGCGACGGCGGTCACCTGCTTGACGCCGCTGGTGTTGGGCACGAGACCGAACGGGGTCCAGACGCCGGTGGCGGCGTCCCTGGCCGCGGTGCGGATCCGCCCGTCGGTGTCGGCCGCGAACAGCCGGACCTTGTCGCCCATCGTGACGACACTGGCCTGACGGATGCCGCCGCTCGCGGGAACGGCCTCGAAGGTGCCCCACACGTTCGTGGTGTACGAGCCGTCGTTCGTCCAGACCTGGTTGTCGCCGCCGACCGCGAACAGCCGGCTGCCCGGACGCGACGCCTTCATCTGCTGCACCCAGTCACCGAGGTCGTCGACACGGGAGCTGGAGGCACCGGTACGGGTCTCGGTGGCAGGGGTGCCCAGGCAACCGCCCTGCCACGAGCGGGACGCGACGGCGACCAGCTCGGCCTTGCCGTTCACCTCACGAATCGCCGGAGCACCGGTGTCGCCCTTGCAGATCGCCGCACCACCGGTACCGGTGGTGGCGATGCCGGTCGCGCTCACCGAGTCGAGGCTGAACACGCCGGTGTGCAGCTTGTTCGGCACCCACTCGTCCTTGGTCCGGCCGAAACCGGGCACCCGCAGCGTCTGCCCGGCCGTCGGAGCCGTGGTCGCCAGCGACAGCGGCACGACACCCTCGACGGGAGTGGCCAGGCGGGCCATCACCAGGTCACGGTCCTGACGCGGCGCCAACTCGGCCACCTGGACCGACGTGGCACCCACCGTGACGGTCGTCTTCCACTTCGGCGCACCCGCCGCGAGCGCCTGCGGCTGTGCCGGGTCGTCGGAGAAGCACGACGCCGCGGTCAGCACCCAACTGCGGTCCACCAGCGCACCCGTGCAGGCCCGCGCGTTGTCACCGATCACCAGGCGCGCGGTGAAGGCGTAGGCACCGTCGCCGGCCGCGTCGCCCACCACGGCGTGGGCCGAGGGAATCGAAAGGGTGGCCAGCACGCCGGAGGCCGCGGCGGCCACCAACGCGCCCGTCCGCCGGGAACGGGACTTGTCGGACATCAGGATTCCCCCCCTGGGATTGTACGTGACGGTGACGTCCCGCCGGACCGGCTACCGGGTGACGACCGGTCCGGCGGGACGGGGAACGGGCCGGTGTCAGCCCGTGGTGGTGGCGGTGATGGCCTTGACCCCGGCGGCACCGCCCGGGACCTCGCCCCACGCGGTCCACCTGCCGGCGTTGTAGTCGGCGTCGCGGTTGTAGACCTTGTCGTCCTCGTTGATGGCCACGACGTGCACGACATTGCCCTCGGCACTGCTGCTGATGGCCTTCAGCCGGTCATTGCTGACCTTCGTCCAGGTCGGGTCCCACCGGCCCGCGGCATAGTCGGCGCGGGTGCTGTACAGAGAGCCGTCCGAGCCGATGATCTGCACGTCCAGGCCGTTGCCGCGGGCGGCCGCGGTGATCCCCTTGACCCCGGCGGCACCGCCCGGAATCTCGCCCCACGCGGTCCACCTGCCGGCGTTGTAGTCGGCGTCGCGGTTGTAGACCTTGTCGTCCTCGTTGATGGCCACGACGTGCACGACATTGCCCTCGGCACTGCTGCTGATGGCCTTCAGCCGGTCATTGCCGATCTTCGTCCAGGTCGGGTCCCACCGGCCCGCGGCATAGTCGGCGCGGGTGCTGTACAGAGAGCCGTCCGAGCCGATGATCTGCACGTCGACGACGTTGCCGCGGGCGGCGGCGGTGATGCCCTTGACCCCGGCGGCACCGCCCGGGACCTCGCCCCACGGGGTCCAGCTGCCGCCGACCTTGCCGTCACACGTGTACACGTGACCGTCGGAACCGATGACGTAGACGTGCACGGTGTCACCGATGGCCACCGAGTCCACGGCGGTGAGGTCGCCACTCGGCAGGGGCCGCCAGCCACCGAGCCAGCTGCCGGCGCGGTAGTCGGCCACGGTCTCCCACAGCTTGCTGTCCGCGCCGACGACCTGCACGTGCAGGCCTGACCGGACCTCCGCCGTGAGGGAGCGCTGGTACCGCACCCAGTCACCGAGGTCGTCGACACGGGAGCTGGAGGCACCGGTACGGGTCTCGGTGGCAGGGGTGCCCAGGCAGCCACCCTGCCACGAGCGGGACGCGACGGCGACCAGCTCGGCCTTGCCGTTCACCTCACGAATCGCCGGAGCACCGGTGTCGCCCTTGCAGACCGCCGCACCACCGGTGCCGGTGATGCCGACAGCCGTCGCACTCGCGGTGTCGAGCGAGAACACGCCGGTGTGGAGCTTGCTCGGCACCCACTCGTCCTTGGTCCGGCCGAAACCGGGCACCCGCAGCGTCTGCCCGGCCGTCGGAGCCGTGGTCGCCAGCGCCAGCGGCACGACACCCTCGACGGGAGTGGCCAGGCGGGCCATCACCAGGTCACGGTCCTGACGCGGCGCCAACTCGGCCACCTGGACCGACGTGGCACCCACCGTGACGGTCGTCTTCCACTTCGGCGCACCCGCCGCGAGCGCCTGCGGCTGTGCCGGGTCGTCGGAGAAGCACGACGCCGCGGTCAGCACCCAACTGCGGTCCACCAGCGCACCCGTGCAGGCCCGCGCGTTGTCACCGATCACCAGGCGCGCGGTGAAGGCGTAGGCACCGTCGCCGGCCGCGTCGCCCACCACGGCGTGGGCCGAGGGGGCAGAGAGCGAGGTGAGGGCGCCGGCTGCCAGCGCGGCGGTGAGCAGTGCTGCATTCCAGGTGGTGCGAGGGGAGGTGCCAGACATGGGTTCAGTCCTGGGGAAGGTACGAGTGGCGGTCTGCGACATTCCGGAACGGACCGTCAGCCGGTCACGCGGAGCTCAACGAGGACGGAGCGCTTCCCACCGGGCAGGCTCTCGCCGACGGGCGCCACCGAGTTCGGGGCCACGTCGACCTGCTTCTCCTGGCCGGCGGCGGTGAGCTTGGCGCTGACCGCGCGTTCCTCGGTCCAGATCATGTAGACGTCCGGAACTTCCAGCGCGAGGTAACCGCTCTTGCCGCTGACGGTGAAGCAGTACCCGCGCTTGTCGAGGCGGGACTCGACGAAGATCTCGTTCGACGCCGAGCAGTCGGTCGGCACCGTGTTCCCCGGCCCTTCCTTGAGCTGGATGTGTCCGTCGCCCTGCATCAGCTTGATCTGACGCTCCATCAGGATGCGGTCGGCCCCGGGGTGCTGGAAGTCCTCCACGGCGACGGGCATGGCGGGGTCCACCGGAGCGGGATCGGCGGACTGAGCCGTCGCGATGGAAGCGAATCCGATGCCCGCCGCGGTCAGGACGCCGACGGTGCCGAGCAGGACGGCGTTGCGCGAACGGGGTATCAGCATGGCGTGGTTCCTTCTGTTCTGATGAGGAGCCAGGCGATTGGTCTGCACGCCGGCTCGCATGAGGGCCTAGTAAAGCATGCGTAAGATAACAGCAATGGCATGCCTCCGTCGCCCAATTGCTTGTTCGCACAGGGCCCTCCGACGTGAGGCCGGGGACGGAGACATTCCCGCGGCCGGACAAGACGACCGGGAGATCCCCTCGCGCTCCGCGTGCGACAGCGGGATCCCCGGCGATCCGGAACGCGCGACGACGCACACCACCCGAGAGGAATGGATCGTGAAACACCCTTTGCGCTCCTCGGGAGCGCCGGGCAGTAGCGGGAGAGCACGGCGGCCCTGGCGCCGAATATCGGCATTGCGCGGCGCGTGTGCGATTCTCCTGCCCGCTGCCCTCGCCGCCGGACTGCTCGGTCCGGCGCCCGCGTTCGCCGCCGGGCCGGAGGCCGGCGCCTCCAGCCAGGCGCCGGTGGACCGCGGCCAGGTCTTCACGCTGTGGACGATCGGCGGGCCGGGGGTCAAGGCAGCGGCCGAGGCCGCGTTGACCGGCTCGGATGAGGACGTCGAACGTTTCCTCAGCGTCGAGAAGAGCCTGGCGGAGTACCACGACGACCGCGTGTCGGCGGCCCAGATCCTCAGCCTCGGCGGCAACGGCGTGCGCGAGGCCGCCACCAAGGCGCTGAGGGGCTCCGAGGACGACCTGCGCGCCTTCATCAAGGACGGCTGGAAGTCCCCGCTGGAGCAGGACCGGCGGGTCCAGGCAGCGCAGCTCATCGCCACCGGCGGAGTGAACGTCAGGGAGCAGGCCACCGCCGCTCTCAAGGGCACCCCCGAGGACGTGAAGAAGTTCCTCGACCAGGGCCAGTACGACGCCCGAGCGGTCGACAACCGCGTACTCACCGCGCAGCTCATGGCCGCCGGAGGCCCTGCCACCAAGGAGGCCGCCAAGGTCGCCCTGCGCGGCACGCCGGCCGACGTGGCCGAGTTCCTGGAAGTGGGCCAGTTCGTCGCCCAGGCCCGGGACCAGGAACGCGCCACCATCTCGCAGCTGGCCGACCAGGCCGAGCAGGCGGGCACCCGGGCGCAGGCCGCCACCGAGGCCGCCAAGGCCGCGTCCAAGCGTGCGGTCGACCTGTCCCAGCAGGCGAAGCAGGACGCCCAGGACGCCGCCAGGGAGACCGAGGAGGCGGGCAAGGACCTGGCCCGCGCCTCGGAAGCCGCAGGGCGAGCGGCCGCCGCGGCCGAGGGGGCGGCCGTCGCCGCCCAGCAGGCGGTCTCGGCCGCCGGCGCCGCCAACCAGGCCTCCCGCGTCGCGTCCAGGGCTGCCGCCCAGGCCGCCAGTGCGGCCGGCGCCGCCGCCTCCGCCGCGACCAACGCCCGCAGGGCGGCGGGCGCCGCTGCCTCCGACGCAGGGAAGGCTGCCGAAGCCCGCCAGCGGGCCGAGGAGGCCCGCAACGCGGCCAGGGACGCCGAACGCGCCGCGGAGGCCGCGGACCACGCCGGTGTCTCCTCGCAGGCGGCCGCCGAAGCGTCCACCGCGGCCAAGAGCGCCAGCGGCAACGCCATGGCCGCCGCCGACTCCGCGGAGAAGGCCAACCGTCAGGCGAACGCGGCCGGGGCCAGTTCCAACCGCGCGCAGGCCGCGGCCCAGCAGGCCCGCAGGCATGCCAACGAGGCCGACCGGGCGGCGAACGCCGCCGCGACGCTGGCCGGCCAGTCGGCCCAGGCCGCCTTCCAGTCCCGCGACGCCGCCCGCAGCGCCGCCACGCACGCCAACAACGCCGCCGCCGCCGCGGACAACGCCGCCGAACACGCCGGACAGTCCTCCGACGCGGCCGCCGAATCCTCCCGGCAGGCCGAGGAGGCGAGGAACGCCGCGAACGTGGCGACCGGAGCGGTGAAGACCGCGAACGACGTCTACGAGCTCGCCCGCAGGACCGAGGCCGAGGACCTCGCCACCCGCACCGCCGCCGCCGTCGAGGTCGCCCGCGACGTGAAGTTGGCCGAGGACGAGGCCACCGCCGACGTCGGCACCATCCTGGCCGAGTGGCAGGCGCTGGAGACGGACGCCACCGGCCTCGCCGCCGAGGCGGCCCGCCCCGGTGCAGACCTGAAGGCGGTCGCCGTCAAGGCCCGCAAGGTCGCGCTCCAGACCATGAGGGGCGGCGGCCCGTGGGCTCAGGAAGCCGCCGCCGACGCCCTGTCCGGCACCGACGGGACCGTCCTGGCCTGGGTGCGCACCGGCCGGAGCAAGGCCGAGCAGGACGATCTGCGCCAGAGCGTCCAGGAGCTCGCCCAGGACAGCCCCGACGAGGCCGTCCGTACGGCCGCCGCCCAGGCCCTCAAGGGTGACGCGGAGCAGATCAGGGCGTTCCTCACCACCGGTCGGCACGAGGCCGCGGCGACCGACGACCGCGTCCGCGCCGCACAGGTGATGAGCACCGGCGGCCCGAGCGTGCAGGAAGCCGCCACGAAGGCACTGCGGGCGGGTTCGACCACGGCCGTCGCCGCGTTCCTGCAGACCGGCCAGCACACCGCGCGTCAGATCGACGAACGCGTCCAGGCCGGGCAGCTGCTCGCGTCCGGGGGCCCGGAGGTCCAGGCCCAGGCCAAGACCGCGCTGGCCGGCACGCCCGCGCTCGTCCACGAGTTCCTGCTGTCCGGTCAGTACATGGCCGACCGCAAGGACCAGCTCGCCGCCACCCACGCCGCGCAGATGCGCAACCTGATCGCCGGGGCCTCCCAGACCGCGGCCAAGGCCCAGCAGAACGCCTGGGAGGCCACCGAGGCCGCGGCCGTGGCCAACGACGCGTCCGCCGCCGCCGACGAAGCCCGCCGGCAGGCCCGCACCTCGGCCGACCAGGCGGCCGGCTTCGCCACCGCCGCCGGCCAGTCCGCGCAGGAAGCCGAAGCCTCCGCCACGCGCGCGGCCGCCGCCTCCGCGACCGCCCGCAAGGCGTCCCAGGCCGCGGCGAAGGACGCGGGCAAGGCGATGTACTCCGCGGCCCGCGCCCGCGCGTCCGCCGAGAACGCACGCGGCTCCGCCGCGCAGGCTCGAAGCGCCGCGGCCCAGGCCCATGCCTCCGCGGTCGCGGCGGGCAAGGACGCCGGAGCCGCCCAGCAGGCCGCCGACGAAGCCTGGGAAATCGTCGCGGAGAAGGAGTTCCAGGAACGCGTGGCCGCGCTGGCCGCCGAGAACCCGGACCTCCAGACCGAAGCCCAGGGACTTGAGGAGGAGTTCAAGAAGGAGATCGAGAAGCAGATCCAGGACGCCCTCCAGGAGGAGCGGGACCGGCGGGAGTACGGCAGCTGCAACCCGTTCAAGCTGCTCAACGCGCCCATGTACATCCGCCAGGAGTGCGCCATGCGCCCGCCGGGGTTCCCGGTCGAGTCGCTGGAGACGCTCCGGAAGATGGGCGTCTACATCGAAGACGATGTACGGGCCGTCACGCAGCTCTTCAAGGTCGTCCTGGGCGTGGACACCGCCGAGCAGTGCATCAAGGAGAAGAGCGTCGGCGCCTGCGCCGAACTCGCGATCACCTTCTTCCCCGCGGGTAAGGTGCTCAGGCTCAAGAAGATCGCGGCGACGGCCTGGTCCGTCGAGGAGACGGCCGCGGCGTCGCGGCTCAACCGGCTGGTCGCGTCGTGCCTGAGGCCGAACAGCTTCGTGGCGGGCACCCCCGTCCTGATGGCCGACGGAAGGACCCTGCCGATCGAGCGGGTCCGCATCGGCGACCAGGTGCGGGCGACCGACCCGGAGACCGGCGAGACGACCTCCCGTCGCGTCGAGAACGTCATCCACACGCCCGACGACCGCGACTTCACAGACGTCACCATCGCCTCGGACGACGGTCGCGGCGGCACGATCACCTCCACCGACGAGCACCCGTTCTGGGCGGAGAACCGGCACAGCTGGCGCAACGCGGCCGACCTCAGGCCCGACGACGCCCTGCGTACGCCCGACGGCGGGACCGCCCGGATCACCGGCACCAAGCGCTGGAAGACCCTCCAGCCCGCGTACAATCTCACGGTCGATTCCGTCCACACGTACTACGTGGTGGCGGGAAGCACACCGGTGCTGGTGCACAACACCAGCTGCCCGATCGGGTTCGTGGACCTGGGCGGCGGCAAGTTCAAGTCGCCGGCCGGCGTCGTCTACGGGCCCGGGTCCAAGCACGGGCACCGGGTCGACCACGTCCTGGAGCACGGGGTGCCGGACCCGAGCAAGACGACGCACTCGGTCTTCGCGTCCGGGAAGGACGGGGTCCTCGGGGTCATCGACAAGGCGTGGCTCAAGCGCGGCGCTCCCGAACCGGGCGACCCCGGCGCCTTTGTGGTCGACATGGGAGAGGTCGTCGGGACCGCCGGTGAGAAGAAGGTCAGGCTCATCGTGAAACCTGGGACATCAGAAATCATCACCGCATATCCATGGCCGTAAGGAGTTCAGGAATGGCTGACTGGTGCCCCAGGTGCGACCAGGGCTGGGTACGGGAATACGTGGCCCGTGGGCAGAGCGAAGTCATCCGGCTCTGCGAGGAGTGCGAAGCCCTCTGGCGAGCCGGAGAACAGGTCACCAAGGAGCACTTCGGGAGCTTCGACGACTACATGGCGGCCCTCGGCCTGGCGCCGCTGTGGTCGGAGATCTCGCCGGTGAACTGATGCAATTCGTGAACGGCTGACCGAGGAGCCCCGCCAGGAGATCTGGCGGGGCTCCTTCGTGCCGTACGCGGATGATCGCCCGGGTGCGCGGGTTCCGGTCCCGAGTTCGCGGGGTGCGGCGGCCGGTGGCGATGAAGAAGCGCTCGCAGCCCGGGGCGGCGCAGCGGCCCCGGGCGCGGCCGCCGCGTTCGCTGAGCCACAGGCCGAGGGCGGGGGCGGCGCTGGAGAGCCGAACCAGCCTCACCCGGGCCCAACGCTCAGCGCCCGGTGGTGAGGACCATGCGGAAGCGGGCCCGTCCGCTGGTCATCTTGTCCACCGCGGCGGCGGCCTCCTCCAGCGGCACTTCCTCGATCCACGCCCGCACGCCGCTGAGGGCCGCGAAGCGCAGTGTGTCCTCGGTGTCGACGGCGGTGCCCGAGGAGTGGCCGTAGACCTTGCGGTCGCCGGTGATCAGTTGCAGCGGGCTGACCGAGATGCCGTCGGTCGAGACGCCCACGACGATGAGCTCGCCGCGCCGGCCGAGCCCGTCGACGGCGGCGGACACGGCGTCGGCGTTGGTGACGGTGGACAGGACCACCTTCGCACCGCCGAGTGCCCGCAGCGCCAGGGCGACGTCACCGACGGTGCTGTCGATGTAGTGCTCGGCGCCGAGCTGGTGGGCCAGCGGCTCCTTCTCCGCGCCGCGGGCGATGGCCACGGTGCGGAAGCCCATCGCTCGGGCGAACTGGACACCCAGATGGCCCAGTCCGCCCAGGCCCAGCACGGCGACGGTGTCGCCGGCCCGGGCGCCGGAGCGGCGCAGGGCGTTGAAGACGGTGACCCCCGCGCAGGCCAGCGGGGCGGCCTCGGCCGCGCTCAGCTCGTCGGGGATCGCGGCCAGCGCCATGGCCGGGGCGATGACGCTGTCGGCGTAGCCGCCGGGGTAGGCCGCGCCGGGGACCTGCAGCTCGGGGCAGTGGATGCCGTCGCCCGAGCGACAGGCCTCGCAGTGTCCACAGCTGCCGCCGTACCAGCCGACGGCCACCCGGTCGCCGACCTTCCAGCCCTCCACCCCTTCCCCGAGCGCCTCGATGCGGCCGGCGATCTCGTGGCCGGGGGTGACCGGGAAGGTCGTGCCGGGCAGGGCGCCACCGGCGATCAGGAGGTCGGAGTGGCAGACGCCGCAGGCCTCGACGGCGATCCGCACCGCCCCTGGCCCCGGCTCGCGGACCGGCACCTCGGACAGCTCGGGCACCGCGCCCGGGGCGGCGACCCGCACGGCGCGCCGCGGGCCGTCGGAACCGGAGGAGGAGGGCGAGGAGGAGGACGGCGAGGAAGGGGACGAGGAGTGCGAGGAGGCAGCCATGCTGGAGACCCTTCTGTACGGGGGCGAGGCGGGGCGCCACGCGCACCCGCCGGTCCCACCAGCTTCGTACGTCCACCACCGTTTGTCCGCGCACCGCTGGTCGGGACCGTGGACGCGTCGAGCGGCCTCCAGCTCGCCGTCGGGGAGGGCGAGGTGCCAGTGCTCGGCCGCTGGGCGGATGGTCATGGTGCGGTAGTGGGTGTTGTCGGTGGGTGAGGGCTCGACGTCGGCGGTCACCGCCTCGTAGACGGCGCGGACGGCTGCATTGCCCTCGTAGGCGGCCGCTGTGATGGAGCCGAGTTCGACGGCGGCTTGGTGGTCGAGGTGGTCAGGGCCGTCGGAGACGACGGGCAGGTTGCGTTCGGCGGCCACCGCCTCGCAGAGGGCCTCGGTCAGGAGCACCTGGGCGACCCAGCGGGTGAGTTGGCGATCCTCCGAACTGCCGGGCTGCGGCAGGGCGGTGGCTCGTGGGCCGCTTCGGAGGGCGGCGAGGCGGTGATCGAGGGCCGCCCGGGAAAGGGGACGTCCGTCGAGGAGGCCGAGCGTGGTCATGCCTCCACCACCAGGGCGACCGTCGGGGAGTACTGGCAGCGGCCGAACCACATGACCTTGGCGAGCGCCCAGTACGAGCCGTGGTCGGTGGATTCGGGGACGGTGACATCGAACTCGACGGTCGTGGTCGAGCCGGCTGCGACGGTGAAGCCGCGGACGGGCTCGGCGATGGTGTGCCACGTACCCCACGGGGAGACGAGTTGCAGCTCGCCCCGGATCTCGCCGCGGGCGCGGTTGGTGAGGGTCAGAGCGAGGACGGCCCGGCCTCCGGGGACGACCCGCAGGGTTTCGTGCGACACCGCGACGTCCAGGCCGGTGGCGCGGCCGGTGGTGGCCTTGGTGCCCTGGGCGATCGTCCAGTCCTCGGGGGTTTCGCCGGGGGCAGGGAGAAGATCGGGAAGGTCGCCGACCGCGATCGTCACCACGTCCTCGATCTGCTGGCCGTCGTGCTCGATCCGGACGGCCGCGAAGTACGGCCCCGGTTCGGCCCCGGCGGGCGGGGTGAGGGTGACCGGGAAGCGCAGGTGCCCTCCGGGTTCGAGCCGGTACGGGCGGCTGCCGAGGCTGGTCGTCCAGCCTTCGGGGGGCAGCACCGCGGCCGTACCCTCGACCGCCGCGTCCCGCAGCTGGGAGGAGAGGACGACCGACAGCGTCACCGGCTCCCCCGCCGTCCGCAGCAGTCCGGGCGAGGCGCCGACGGACACCGGTAGGTAGCCGAGCGGCGCCGGGCCCCGGTTGTGGAGCCAGTAGCGGGCGTGTACGGGTTGGGCGGCCTCCGCCACCGGGCCGAGGTCCGCTTCACCCGCCGGAGCGGCGACGGCCGGGGTCGCGAGCAGGGTGGCGATCTGCGATCCGGCGAGGTCGAGGGCGGGGCCACCGCTGGGCAGCGGCCGTTCCAGCAGGTCGGCGGCCCGGACGTCGCCCAGCCCGAGCGCGCCGCCGAGTCGCGCCGACCGTCCGAGGCCGGTCGACTCGACCAGGCGGACGGTGAGGTCTGGACCGACCTCGGCCGCCGAACCCTGCGCGATCGGGTTGCCCGAAGGCTTGAGCGCCCCCAGCAGCACCTCCCGCTGCGGCTCGACCCGCAGCCAGGACAGGGTGGCCGGCAGCGGCCCCTCCTGCGCCGGGACGATCCGGGCGTACAGCGGGTGGTTGAACTCCTGGCCCTGGGCGGGCAGCACCTGGTCCCGCCAGTCGCCGCCTCCCCCCACCAGTGCGTAGCTGAACTCATGTGTCCAGTGCTGGAGTTGGAAGGAGGCACCGTCGGGCAGGGTGCGCCGGGGCGGGTCGATCCAGACGCCGGAGGGCCAGCCGGTGCAGGAGCGCATCAGCGACAGGTGCAGCGCTCCGGTGGTGTCGACCGCGAAGCCGGGCAGGCCGAAGCTCAGCAACGCCACGGTGTGGTCCGCGAGTTGCTCCGAGACGGGAACCCTCGACGGGCAGACGGCGGTGATCCGGGCGTCGGCCAGGTCCTCCGCCAGCGCCGCGGCGTCGGAGACGACGAGTGCCGGCAGCGCCCGCAGGTCGCGCAGGTCGGCGTCCGGGCCCCAGACCTCGGCGAGCGGCCTGAGGGCCGGCACCCACACCGCGCCGTGCGCCTTCAGGGCGGCGGCGCACTCCTCTCCCGCCAGCGAAAGCAACTCCCGCGCCAACGGGTTGACTTCAGGCGGGCCGACCACGATCCGGAAGTCCGGCAGGTTGGAGTCCACGTCCAGCCAACCGTAGCGCGCCCAGTCCGCCGCCGAGGTGGTGGCGGTGACCCCGACCCGGGCGAGCGCGACCACCAGCGGACGGGCGTCGGCCGCGTCGTCCAGGGTGGGGACGACGACCTCCGCCACCCCGAGGGCGCGCGAGCCGGCCGCCGCGCCCGTCGCGTCGATCAGGTCCACGCGCGCGGTGGCGCCGAGCCCGAACCAGGTGTTGGCCGGGTTGTCCAGCGTCCAGGGCGCCTCCGCCGAGTCCACGTCCGGCATCGCGAAGCCGCGCCCGACGACGGCGCCGGCGACCTCGCTGACGGGCAGCCCGCCGGGGACGTCCACCGGGAAGCGCAGTCGCAGCAGCCGGTCGGCGCCGGAGTGGTCGACCACCCGGGTGCGGCAGTCGACCCGGTCGAGGCCGCGCCAGAGCGTGACGGTCTGCTCGTACCGCACGGAGTCGACCGTGCCCTCGATCACCAGGCGCTCGCCGAGCGGCCCGGTCTCCCGGCGCACCGACGCCCGTGCTTCCCCGGAGCCGACCACCGGTCCGCTGGGCACCAGGTGCCAGGGGCCCTCGCCGAAGTCGGGGTGCTGCGGGTACTCCTCGTACACCCGCAGCTCGTTGCCGATCCGGCCGTCCTGGATCAACTCCCGCTGGTGCAGGAGGTCATGGACCGACGTGAGGCCGCCGCCGCGCGCCGGGTCGGCGGTGGCGCGGTACCGGTCGTTCCCGATGGTCACGCCTGCGGCCGCCGTCCACGGCTGCTCCGCGACGCCCTCCACCAGCCGCCAGGTGCGCCAGCCGAGTGCGGGCACGTCGGTGGCCAGGAAGCGCAGCGTCCCCCGGTCGACGGCGCTGGGCACCGGCTCACCCCTGTCGTCCAGCACCCGCACCGACCGTACGTCGTCGGGCAGTTCGACCGTCACGAGGTCGGTCCGGTCGAAGGAGAGCGTGTTGGTCACCACCACGGCGGAACCGACGCCCCCGGCGGAACCTGCGCCCCCGGCGGAGCCGACGCCCACCGTGGAGATCCGCGCCGTGAGCGCGTCCAGTGCCGCGTCCCGTACGCCGGACGCCAGGTCGTACGCCTCCCGCCAGCCGCCGAGCAGGTCCAGGTACACCTGGTCGGACTCGGAGCCGGTGATCGCGTCGTGGTGCGCCCCGTAGGCGAGTTGGCGCCAGACCTTGTCCAGCGCGGCGTCCGGGTAGCGGCCGAGGCCGTGGACGGACGCGAGCGCGGCGAGCTTCTCCGCGTCCACGGCCGCGACCTCGCCGGCGCGTTGGGCCTGCTTGGTGTCGATGTACGAGACGTCCTTGCCGGTGTACACCGGGTTCATGTCGCGGGTCTGCGGGCTGGGTCGCCGTCCGGTGGCGGCGAGTTCGGCGCGGACGGCATCGAGGAAGTCTCGCGGGATGGCGCAAACGAAGCGCGGCCAGAGGTACTTGGCGGCCCAGGAGCGGTGGATCTCGGTGACCCACTTGTTCGGCGGAGTGTAGTCCGTCCCGACCGGCAGCAGCAGGTTCTTCGTCGCCCCGACCGGCTTGAGCTTGCGGTACAGCTCGTAGACGGCCTGTTCGGCGGTGGCCAGGTCGGGCGAGGAGTCCATCCACCAGCCGGCCGAGTAGTGGTGCGGCATGTAGTGGGTGAGCACGCCCTCGCCGCCGGGGGCGATCCACTCGAACTCGCTGGGGAACTGCATCACCCGGGCGTCGTCCTTGGCCGCGCGGAAGTTCTTCTGGATCGGGCCCCACTGGTGGAACGGGCCGCGCGCCCAGGCGCTGCCGGTGAGGCCGGCCGCGGCGAGGTGGCCGGGGAACTGCGGGTCGTGGCCGAACACGTCGAGCTGCCAGGCGGTTCGCGGGTCGCCGCCGAGGATGTCGCGCTGGTAGCCGATGCCGAGGACGAGGTTGCGGATGGTGGTCTCGGCGCCGGTGAGGTTGGTGTTCGGCTCGTTGTAGGTGCCGCCGACGAGTTCGACCTGACCGCGTTCCAGCAGCTGCCGCAGGGTGTCGCGGCGTTCTGGGTGCTGGTCGAAGTACGGCTTCAGGTAGTCGACTTCGGCGAGGACGAACTTGTACACCGGGTCCCGCAGGGCGAGGTCCAGGTGGGCGTCGACGAGGGCGAAGCCGTTGCGTTCCCACAGCGGCCGGGTGGTGGCGTCGGCGGAGAGCAGTTCCCAGGGGGAGGTGTAGGCGGCCTGGGTGTTCCACCAGACCGGGTCGTAGTGGAAGTGCGAGACCAGGAACATGGTCCAGCCGGGCTCGGCGACGTCCACCACGGCCTCGACGGACGAACCCTCGACGCTGACGGTGACGGCGAGCCGGTCGCCGGGCGAGGCCCCGCCGATCTCCAGCGGGACGTCGACCAGCCCCGTGCCGGTCGCCTCGCCGCGGACGCCCTGGCCGCTGACGTCGATCCGGGCGGCCGGGCCCTCCAGCCTCACCCGCAGCACTTGGCGCGGGGCGTCCTCGGGGCCGACGAACAGGTCGGTGCTCTCGACGGCGGTGATGGTGACCGGCACGGGGTGCCTCCTCCTCGGAACGGGGCTACGCGCCCCAGGCCTCGAACTCGTAGATGCGGGCGGCCGGGTCGGTGGTCTGGGTGGGCGTGGTGACCACCAGCCGGACGTAGCGGGCGGTGGTGTTCACCGGGTGGCTCGTCGTGCCGGCCGTGTTGCCGGTGACGTCGGCGACGGTCGTCCAGGGGTCGCTCGTGCCCGACCGGACCTGGATGGTGAAGTCACGGGTGTTGTACGAGGCGCTCTCGCCGCCCGCCGCCGCGTGCCTGACCACGAACGTCGACAGCTTCCTCGCCGAACCGAGGTCCACCTCCAGCCACTTGGCGGAGGTCAGGGTGCACCACTTGTCGCCGGTTCCGCCGCCGACGCTGCCGTTGACGGCCTTGGCCGGGCCCTCGTTGGCGTTGCACTGGCCGGAGGCGGTG
This sequence comes from Kitasatospora sp. NPDC001132, assembly GCF_053598415.1. Taxonomy (NCBI): domain Bacteria; kingdom Bacillati; phylum Actinomycetota; class Actinomycetes; order Kitasatosporales; family Streptomycetaceae; genus Kitasatospora; species Kitasatospora sp. NPDC001132. The sequence goes on from NZ_JBSFKF010000002.1 coordinate 425,265, forward strand.
GCCGGGCGGTTCAGCGCCAGGTTGGTGGCGGCCGGCGGGGTGCCGTTCCAGCTCACCGTGGTGGAGGTGGCGGCCGAGCGTCCGTAGGTGGTGGAGACCGCCTCGACGTCCAGCGTGGTGGCGTTCTCGCCCCCGGCTCGGTCCAGCCGGCCGACGAAGTACGCGTCGTTGGGTGTGGCGCCGAGGAAGGTGCGGCTGCCGTCCGCGTTCCGCCGGTAGACCTCGTAGTGGTGCACGTTGCCGCCGGGCGCCGCCGTCCAGGACAGCCGCAGGGACTGGACGGCGCCGGGCGTCACGTCGCTCGCGCCGAGGACGGTGAGGCCGGACGGTGCCGCCGGTTTCTCCACCGAGCCGTCGTAGAGGGCGATTTGGCCGACCCTGAGGTCGTACGCCGGGTCGCTGCCCTCGACCCGCAGGGCGATCTGGGCGACGGTGCGGCCCGCGTACGGGGAGAGGTCGAGGGTGTGCCGCTCCCAGCCGGTACCGGAGTCGGCGCCGACGTCGATCATGGTGAAGGTGCCGGGCGCGTCGGTGAAGGAGAGGGCCGCCTTGAGCTTGGTGGGCCCGGCGACCGGCGTCTTGACCACCAGGTCGAGCCTGGTGTCCGCGGCTACCGGCAGCCTGGTCTGGTACAGCCGCACGGTGTTGGCGGCGTCAAGCTTTCCGCTCAACCGCAGTGCGGATCCGCCCTGGTAGGCGTCGGTGAAGTCGACGGACGGGGTGAGTCCGGCACCGCTCGACTCGACCACCCAGCGGTAGGTGGGCGGGACGTCCTGGAGCGAGAGGTTGTTCCAGCCGCCGGTGGCGACCCGGGTGCCGGCCGCGTTGTAGAAGTCGCCCTGCCCGGTGTCGAAGGTGGTGACGAAGGGCTTGGTGGTGATCGGCGAGGACTCGGCGACGTAGCCGGCCAGGCCGGGCCAGCTCGACGAGAGGTCGATCCTGGACGGGTCGTTGGCGGCGCCGACCCAGTACCGGGCGTCCTTGGCGTAGAAGTCGGCGCGGTCGGTGGCGGACTTCCAGGTCCACTCCGGGCGGTAGAGTCCGAGCGAGGTGGTGTGCGGCTGCCCGGACGGGAAGAGGGAGGCCCAGTTCACCCCGGTGTTGTAGCCGTTGGCCTCGGTGTCGATGCCGGAGTAGAGCTCGTACTCGCTGCGGCCGAGCTGGCGGGCCAGCGCCCGGGAGGAGTTCAGGCCGCTCGACGACCAGCCGAAGTTCAGGAACATCGAGTCCGAGGTGCGCTTCGAACCCTCCTGGAGGAAGGGCGAGTTGGCCGACGTGAGGGCGTTCTGCCAGTTGACCGACCCGGAGGTGGTCATCGCGTCGTACCACATGAACTCGGTGCCGCTCTGGGCCTTGGTGTACTGCATCAGGTTGCGCACCTCGCCCGCCAGGGCCGAATCCCCGCCGCCCGTCTCCTGGTTGATGAACCAGCCGTCGAAGCCGTAGTACTGCGCGGCCTGGACGAGCTTGTCGGCGACGGGGTACCGGCTGCCGAACTTCTGGACGAAGTCGCGCACCCACTGGAGTTGGCCGCCGTACGCGCCGGGCGGGAAGAAGACGGTGCCGTACACCTTGACGCCGTTGCGGTGGGCGGCGTCGATCACGGTCGGGTTGGGGGCGAGGATCAGGCCCTCGCCGGCCGAGCCTCCCCAGAACACCAGCTTGTCGACGTACTGCCAGTAGCCGAAGGCGTAGTAGTTCGGGTCGGCGGAGCCCTGGGAGGGATTGCCGGAGGTGGGGCCGAAGGAGACCAGCGAGGCGATCCGGCCCTCGCCGGTGCGGGCGTTGGGGTTGGCGCGCAGCGCCGGGTCGCTGGTGCGCGGCTGGAGCGGGACGCGGGAGCGGTTGAAGCGGGCGTCCGGGTCGGTGGCCGGGTCCCAGTTCAGGATGCTGTTGGGGTACCAGTACGAGGCGAACGGCTGGGTGCCCGACGTGGCGGTGGCGGCGGGCGCGGCGGCCGGTGTCGGGTCGGCCCAGGCCGCGGGGGTCGCGGTGAGCGTGGCCGCCGCGAGGGCGGCGCCGAGCAGCAGGGGGAGGCGTCGTGACATGCGGGGGCTCCGATCGAGCGGAGGGGGGATGGGCGGGCCCGCCGTCGCGAACGGGGGCCCGGCTGCATGCGGGCGGGCCGGTGCTGGATCGAGTGGGGTCGGAGTGGGGGCCGAGCGGGGACCGGTTGGGAACGGGGTCGGGACCGAGTCGGAGTCGCACCGCTGGCTGGCTCCCCGGGCGCGCGGAAACGGAAGGGAGCGGAAGGGAGCGGACGCGGAGCGAGACAGGCAGCGGGAGCCGGACGGAGCGCGGTGGGCGCGCGGGTGGAGCGCGCCGAGCGGCGCCCGCTCGGCGCTGCGAGGCTAAACCGGTTCAGAACCGCTGTCAACGATGTGCGCAGCGACCACGCCCACGGGGGAAGCCGCAGGGGAAGCCACCGGGAATCCGGCCGGCGCGCCCCCCGGCGGCGAGGTGGACTCCCGTACGGTCAGCCGGGGCGTGGGCATCTGCAGGTCCCGCCCAGGACCGGCCTCGTCCAGCTCCGCCAGCAGGCTGCGTGCGACCTGCTCGCCGAGCGCGAAGGTGTCCCGGCTGAGCGCGGTCAGCGGAGGGTGGACGATCCGGGCGAGCACCGAGTCGTCGAAGGAGACGATGGACAGCTCGCCGGGCACCGCGACGCCCATCTCCCCCGCCACGCCGAGTCCGGCGACGGCCATCACGTCGCTGTCGTAGACGATCGCGGTGGGCCGCCTGGCCCGGGACAGCAGGGTCCGGGTGGCGGCCGCGCCCTCGGCGTCGCTGAAGTCGGTGGGCACCGACACCGCCTCCTCCAGTCCGAGCCGGCGCGAGGCGTCGCGCAGCGCGCGGATCCGCCGCTGGGTGTGCTGGAAGTGCGGCAGCCCGGCGAGGTGGGCGATCCGGCGGTGCCCGATGGCGGCCAGGTAGTCGACGATCGAGAGCATCGCCTCCCGGTCGTCGGCCCAGATCCGCAGCTGGTTCCCGCCCTTGCCGGGCCCGCCCAGCACCACGGCGGGCAGCCCGAGTTCGTCCAGCACCGGCAGCCGCGGGTCCTTGACCTGGAGGTCGACCACGATGAAACCGTCCACCCGGTGCTCGGACGCCCAGCGCCGGTAGACCTCCGTCTCGGCGGCGGTGTCCTCGACCACCATCAGGTGCAGTGCGACCGAGCCGGCCGAGAGCACCGCCTGGAGCCCGGACAGCAGTTGGCTGAAGAACGGCTCGACGCCGATGGTGCGGGCGGGCCGGGCGATCACCAGGCCGACGGCGTCGGCCCTGGCTCCGCCGAGGGCCCGCGCGGCGCTGTGCGGCCGCCAGTTCATCTCCTCGGCGACCCGCAGGATCCGGGCCCTGGTCGCCTCGCTGACGCCCGGGCGGCCGTTGAGCGCGAAGGACACCGCGCCCTTGGAGACACCGGCCTGGCGGGCGATGTCGGCGATCGTCGGTCTGCCCACAGAACCCGACTCCTCTCTTGACAGCCAAGTTTAGGCGGGAGCATAGTCCCAGGCATCGCTAGACCGGTTTAGTTAGTCAGATTGCGGAATCCCCTCCCCGAGCCGGCACCCCGTGTTCCGGCACCGCCGAGATCCGGCACGTCCCGCAAGAACCGGCACCACCCCCCGAGCTCAGCACGATCCCCCACCCACCCCAGGACCGGGAGACCCTCATGCGAAGAATCTGGGCGGCACTGACCACGACCGCGCTCGCCACCGCCGCCCTCACCGGCTGCGGACTCGGCTCCGGCGACACCAAGGACGGCGACACGGTGGCGAGCGCGGCCGCCACCGGCGAGGTCAAGGGCAAGGTCTCGCTCCAGACCTGGGCGCTCAAGCCGAAGTTCACCGACTACATGCAGGGCGTGATCGACGGCTTCAAGAAGAAGTACCCCGGCGTCGAGGTCGAGTGGCTCGACCAGCCCGGCGAGGGCTACTCCGACAAGGTGCTCAGCCAGGCCGCCGCCGGCACCCTGCCCGACGTGGTCAACCTCCCGCCGGACTTCGCCTTCCCACTGGCGAAGAAGGACGTCCTGCTGGACGTCGCCAAGGCCGATCCGAAGCTCGCCGAGGAGTACGTCCCCGGCGGCGTGGACGCCTACCGGTTCAACGGCCACCAGGGCACCTTCGGCTACCCCTGGTACCTCAACACCGATGTGAACTACTGGAATTCGGAACTCCTGACGAAGTACGGCCTGGACCCGCAGAAGCCCCCGGCCAACCTGGACGAGCTGATCGCCCAGGCCCGGACGATGAAGGAGAAGTCCGGCGGCCAGACCTATCTGATGAGCCGCAAGCCGGGCATCGGCGACCTGTACAACATCGGTGTGAAGATCATGTCCGACGACGGCAGGAGCTTCACCTTCAACACCCCCGAGGCCGCCGCGCTGCTCGACAAGTACCGCGACGCCTTCAAGGAGGGCCTGATGCCGAACGGGGTGCTCACCGACACCTACGCCGGCAACTCCAAGCTCTTCAGTTCCGGCACCGCGGCCTGGACCACCGGCGGCGGCAACTTCATCACCAGCCTCGCCACCGACAACCCGACCCTCGCCCCGAAGGTCGTCCCCTCCCCCGCGATGGCCACCCCGCCGCTGTACGTCCAGGGTCTGTCCATCCCGAAGAACACCAGGAACCCGGCCGCCGCGGTGGCCCTCGCCCGCTGGGTCACCAGCCCCGAGAACCAGGCCGCCTTCGCCCACCTGACCAGCGTCTTCCCGTCCACCAAGGCCTCCGCGAACGACCCGTTCTTCAGTAGGAGCGACGGCACCAACGCGGGCGACGCCAAGGTGATCGCCTTCACCTCGCTCGCCAAGGCCCAGCTGATCCAGCCGGTCGAGGTGGACGACGCGATGGGCACCGTCATCAAGCAGCAGTTCGCCCTGGCCATCAGCGGCGACACCAGCTCCAAGCAGGCGCTGGACACCGCCGTCGAGCAGTGCAACAAGCTGCTCAAGGGCTGATCCCACCGGACGGCCACCCCGGGCACCACCGAGCACCACCGAAACCTCACCGCGCCCCAACCCCTACCGGGCCGCGCCCCACCCCGAACCGGGCGCGCCCCAACCCCCGAACCGGCGACAAGCGGCGGGCCTCCCCCACACCCGCCGCTCCCCACCCCAGAACTCCCCGGCGGGCACCCGCAGCACCCCCAGGCCCCAGGAAGGCGACGGCATGACCCACCGGCGTTGGTTCACCCCCTGGCTGCTCGCCGGGCCCGCGATGGTCTGGCTGGCCGTCTTCAACCTCTGGCCGGCCGTCAACACGGTGATCCTCTCCTTCACCGACGCCAAGCCCATCGGCGGCGGGCAGTTCACCGGCCTGGAGAACTACGGCCGGCTGCTGGACGACGAGCAGCTCGCCGACGCCCTGCTGAACAGCATCGTGTTCATGCTGGTCTGCCTGCCCCTGCTGACCGTCCTGCCGCTGCTGCTCGCCCTGCTCGTGCAGCGCAGGATCCCCGGGATCACCTTCTTCCGCACCGCCTTCTACACCCCGGTGATCGCCTCCGCCGTCGTGGTCGCCCTGATCTGGGGCTGGGTGCTGGACGACCGCGGCCTGGTCAACGGCCTGCTGCGGCAGACCGGGCTCGCCGACTCCCCGGTCCCGTTCCTGACCGACCGCTGGCTGCTGCTGTTCAGCGCGATCGCCCTCACCGTCTGGAAGGGTCTCGGCTACTACATGGTCATCTACCTCTCCGCCCTCGCCAACGTCCCGCGTGAGCTGCACGAGGCGGCGGCCGTGGACGGCGCGGGCCCGCTGCACCGGTTCTGGCACGTCACCCTGCCCGGGGTGCGCCCGACCATGGTCCTGGTCTCCGCGCTGATCTCGGTGAGCTCGCTGCGCGTGTTCTCCGAGCTGTACGTGCTCTCCAACGGCCAGGGCGGGCCCGGCGGGCGGGACATGTCGGTGGTGATGCTGATCCAGATGTACAGCCGAGGCTTCAACGGCCACCTGGGCTACGCCTCGGCGCTCAGCCTGCTGCTGTTCGTCGTCACCCTCGGCCCGATGCTGTTCCTGATGCGGCTGAACCGGAAGGCGGCCTGACCCGTGACCACCGTCCGCACGTCGAACGAGACCCCCGCGAAGCCCTCGGGGACCGCCGGGAACGCCGACAACGCCGGGAACGCCAAGCCCGCCCGGGGCTTCAACACCCCCTCCAGCGCCGTGACCGCCGCCCGCTACCTGCTCCTGGCCCTGGTCCTGCTGCTGGTCATCGGCCCCTTCCTGTGGCAGCTGTCCACGTCCCTCAAGGGCCCCGCCGAGGACGTCTACACCCGCACCCCGAGCTTCCTGCCCGACCAGCCCACCCTGGGCAACTACGGCAAGGTCGCCGAGGTCGTCCCGGTGTGGACCTACGCGCTCAACTCGGTGATCGTCGCCGCGGTCTGCATCGCCGGCAACGTGGTCGGCTGCACGCTGGCCGGCTACGCGCTCGCCCGGCTGCGCTTCCGCGGCGCCAAGCTCGTCCTCGGCCTCTTCCTCGCCACCCTGATCCTGCCCGGCGAGGTCACCATCGTCTCCCAGTACGTGCTGGTGCGCAGCCTCGGCCTGGCCGACAGCCTGCTCGGCGTCGCCCTGCCAGGCTCGATCGCGATGCTCAACGTGCTGCTGATGCGCACCGCGTTCGCCGCCGTCCCGGCCGAGCTGGACCAGGCCGCGCTGGTGGACGGCGCCGACGTCTGGCAGCGGCTGTGGCACATCGGTCTGCCGAACGTGCGCGGCATGCTCAGCGTGATCGTGATCTTCACCTTCATCGGCGCCTGGGACGACTTCCTGTGGCCGCTGATCGTGCTCAACGACCCGCAGAAGTACACCCTCACCGTCGGGCTGCAGTACCTCAACGGCACCTTCTCCGCCAATCCGCGGCTGATCGCGGCCGGCACCATGATCGCCTTCCTGCCGATCGTCGTGGTGTTCGGCGTCTGCCAGCGCTTCTTCTTCAAGGGCGTCGAGGAGGGGGCCGTCAAGGGATAGAGCCCGTCCGGGGACAGTCCACCGTCCGTACGCCCCAAACTCGTTGAGGAAGCCATCCGATGACCACCGCTCCCCGCTTCGGTGTCAACTACACCCCCAGCGCCGGCTGGTTCCACCACTGGCTCGACTTCGACCTCGACGCCGTGCGCGCCGACCTCGACTCCATCGCCGCCCTCGGCCTGGACCACGTCCGGGTGTTCCCGCTCTGGCCGGTCTTCCAGCCCAACCGCACGCTGATCCGCCCGCGCGCCGTCGAGCAGCTGACGGCCCTGGTGGACGCGGCCGGCGAGCGCGGGCTGGACGTCGCGGTGGACGGCCTGCAGGGCCACCTGTCCAGCTTCGACTTCCTCCCCTCCTGGACCCGCACCTGGCACCGGCGCAACCTCTTCACCGACCCGCAGGTGCTCGACGGCCAGGCCGCCTACCTGCGCGCCCTGTCCGGGGCGCTGCGCGAGCGGCCCAACTTCCTCGGGATGACGCTCGGCAACGAGATCAACCAGTTCTCCGGCGCCCCGCACCCCGACCCGGACCGGGCCACCCCCGCCGAGGCGGAGGCCTGGCTGCGCCGGATGCTCGACGCCTGCGAGCGGGGCGCCCCCGGCCGGCTGCACCTGCACGCCTCCTACGACGCGGCCTGGTACCTGGACGAGCACCCCTTCACCCCCTGGCACTCGGCCCGGATCGGCGCCGCCACCGCCGTGCACTCCTGGGTGTTCAACGGCACCGCCCAGCGCTACGGCGCCCACTCGACCGCCACCACCCAGCACGCCGCGTACCTGGTCGAGCTGTCCAAGGCCTGGGCGGACGACCCGGCCCGCCCGGTCTGGCTGCAGGAGGTCGGCGCACCCGCCCCGCACATCACGGCCGAGGACGCGGCGCGCTTCACCGGTGCCACCGTGGCGGCCGCGCTGGACTGCCCGGACCTGTGGGGCGTCACCTGGTGGTGCTCGCACGACGTGGACCGATCGCTCGCCGACTTCCCCGAACTGGAGTACAGCCTCGGCCTGTTGACCACCGACCGGACGGTCAAGCCGGCCGGCGCCCGGCTCGCCGAGGCCGCCGCCGAGGCCCGCCGGTCCTGGCAGGCACCGAAGCCGCGCAGCACCGCCGTGGTGGTCGCCACCGGCGACGAGGTCACCTCGCCCTACCGCTCGGTCTGCGGCCCCGGCGGCCCGGTGTACGAGGCGTTCATGCGCCTCGCCGAGGACGGCGCCCGCCCGACCGCGGTGCTCGCCGAACGCGCCGAGGACCACGCCCACCTCGCGGCGCGTGGCATCACCGAGGTGGTGCACCCCGCCGACGTACGTTCGCTCTAGCCCGTTCCCCCCTCCGCCACGCGACCCCCGCCACCCCGTCCCCTGCCACGCACCCGCAGCCACGCAACGGAGCCCGCTGACATGCACGATGACCGCACCCTGGTCGAGTCCCGCCTCAAGCGCGTCCTGGACGAGCGCATCCGTCCGGCCGTGTACCCCGAGTCCGTCCCGCTGGAGGTCGGCATCTGGACGGCACCCGGCGAGCCCGTCCCGGTCGCCGAGGGCCTGGCCGCCCCGCGCACCCCGATCGCGGTGGGCGACGCCTGGGGCGCGCCCTGGGGCACCAGCTGGATCACCGTGACCGGAACCGTCCCCGAGGCCTGGGCCGGACACACCGTCGAGGCGCTGATCGACCTCGGCTTCGACGCCAACATGCCCGGCTTCCAGTGCGAGGGCCTGGTCTACCGCCCCGACGGCTCCCCGGTGAAGGGCCTCAACCCGCAGAACCAGTGGGTGCGGATCGCCGCGCCGGCAGCCGGCGGCGAGCAGGTGCTGCTGCACGTCGAGGCCGCCTCCAACCCGGTCATCCTGGACTACCACCCCTTCCTTCCCACCGAGTTGGGCGACCGGGAGACGGCCGGCGACCGGCCGCAGTACAAGCTGGCCCGGATGGACCTCGCCGTCTTCGACGAGACGGTCTGGCAGCTGGTGATGGACCTGGAGGTGCTCGGCGAGCTGATGGCCGAACTGCCGGTGGAGGGCCCCCGCCGCTGGGAGATCCTGCGTGCGGTCGAGCGCTGTCTCGACGCGATCGACCTCCAGGACGTCAACTCCACCGCTGCCGCCGCCCGGTCGCAGCTCGAAGGGGTACTGGCCGCGCCCGCCGTGCCGTCCGCGCACCGGATCAGCGCGATCGGTCACGCCCACATCGACTCGGCCTGGCTCTGGCCGCTGCGCGAGACCGTCCGCAAGGTGGCCCGCACCACCGCCAACATGACCGCGCTGCTGGAGGACGAGCCGGAGTTCCGCTACACCATGTCCCAGGCGCAGCAGTTCGCCTGGATCAAGGAGCACCGCCCCGAGGTGTACGCCCGGGTCCGGAAGGCGGTGGCCGAGGGCCGGTTCGTCCCGGCCGGCGGCATGTGGGTCGAGTCCGACACCAACATGCCGAGCTCGGAGGCGATGGCCCGGCAGTTCGTGCACGGCAAGCGGTTCTTCCTGGACGAGTTCGGGGTGGAGAACCACGAGGCCTGGCTGCCGGACACCTTCGGCTTCACCGGCGGCCTGCCGCAGATCATCCGCAACGCGGGCTCCAAGTGGCTGCTGACCCAGAAGATCTCGTGGAGCCAGGTGAACCGGTTCCCGCACCACACCTTCCTCTGGGAGGGCATCGACGGCACCCGGATCTTCACCCACTTCCCGCCGGTGGACACCTACAACTGCTCGATGAAGGGCAGCGAGATCGCCCACGCGGCGAGGAACTTCAAGGACAAGGGCGTCGCCCGGCACTCGCTCGCCCCGACCGGCTGGGGCGACGGCGGCGGCGGCACCACGCGCGAGATGGTCGCCAAGGCGGCCCGACTGAAGGACCTGGAGGGCTCGGCCGCCGTCCGCTGGGAGAACCCCGCCGAGTTCTTCGCCAAGGCCGAGGCCGAGTACCCGAACCCGCCGGTCTGGGTCGGCGAGCTCTACCTGGAACTGCACCGCGCCACCCTGACCAGCCAGGCGAGGACCAAGCAGGGCAACCGGCGCAGCGAGAACTTGCTGCGCGAGGCCGAACTCTGGTGCGCCACCGCCGCGTTGCGCACCGGCGCGGCGTACCCGTACGAGCAGCTGGACCGGATCTGGAAGACCGTCCTGCTGCACCAGTTCCACGACATCCTGCCGGGCTCGTCCATCGCCTGGGTGCACCGCGAGGCCGAGGCGACGTACGCGGCGCTGGCCGGGGAGCTGGAGGGCCTGATCGGCGCGGCCCAGCGGGCGCTGGCCGGGCCGGCCGCCGGCGGGCGCGAGCTGGTGTTCAACGCGGCGCCGCACACCCGCTCGGCGGTGCCGGCCGGAGGGGCCGCCGCCGTCGCCGTGCCGGGCGGCGCCTGCGAGGCGGTCGAGCGCTCCAGGGGCGGCTTCACGCTGCGCAACGGGCTGCTGGAGGTCGTCGTGGACGCGGACGGCCTGATCGCCTCGGTGGTCGAGCTCGCGACCGGCCGGGAGACCGTCGCCCCCGGCAGCCGGGCCAACCTGCTCCAACTGCACCCCGACTTCCCCAACATGTGGGACGCCTGGGACGTGGACCAGTTCTACCGCAACACCGTCACCGACCTCACCGGCACCGACTCGCTCACCGCCTCCGCGTCCCCCGCCGGGGCCTCGGTGCGGATCGCCCGTTCCTTCGGCTCCTCCACCGTCGTCCAGACCCTCACCCTGCCGGCCGGCGAGCAGCGGCTGGACATCGACACCGAGGTCGACTGGCACGAGACCGAGAAGTTCCTCAAGGCCGCGTTCCCGCTGGACGTCCACACCGAGCGCTACGCCGCCGAGACCCAGTTCGGCCACCTCCACCGGCCCACCCATACCAACACCAGCTGGGACGCCGCCAAGTTCGAGGCCTGCAACCACCGCTTCGTCCACTTCGAGGAGCCCGGCTGGGGCGTCGCCCTGGTCACCGCCTCCACCTACGGCCACGACGTCACCCGCACGGTGCGCGCCGAGGACGGCGGGACCACCACCACGGTCCGCTTCTCGCTGCTGCGCGCCCCGCGCTTTCCCGACCCGAAGACCGACCAGGGCCTGCACCGCTTCCGGCACGCCCTGGTGCCGGGCGCGGCGATCGGCGACGCCGTCCGCGAGGGCTACCGGATCGGCCTGCCCGAGCGGACGGTCACCGGCAGTACGGAGCGCGTCGCACCGCTGGTGGAGCTGGACAACGACGCCCTGGTGGTGAGCGCCGTCAAGCTCGCCGACGACCGCAGCGGGGACCTGGTCGTCCGGGTCTACGAGGCGGGCGGCGGCCGCGCCCGGGGCCGGCTGACCACCTCCTTCCCACTGGCCGGCGCCGTGCCCTGCGATCTGCTGGAACGGCCCTGGGACGGCACCCGCGGCGAGGTCGCGTTCGAGGACGGCGCGGTGCGGCTCGAGCTGCGCCCGTTCGAGCTGGTGACCCTGCGCCTGCGGGTCTCCGCCTAGGCCGTACGCTGTTCGGCGCCCTTACGATGTTCGGCCCTCTTACGCTGTTCGGCGCCTCGGCCCCGTGGCCGGAGCGCCGCCCCTCGACCGATCTGGAGCCCGCCGTGCCCGTCACCCCGCTGTTCGCCGCCCTCGACATCGGCGGCACCAAGATCGCCGGGGCGCTGGTCGACGCCGACGGAGGGCTGCGGCACCGGCTCCAGCTGCCCACCCCTGCCACCGAGCCGGGCGCGGCCGTGCTCGCCGTGGTGCACCAGGTGCTGGAACGGCTCGCCGGGACGGCCGACTGGGCCGCCGTGACGGCCGTCGGGATCGGCAGCGCCGGCCCGGTCGACCTCGCCGGCGGCACCGTCAGCCCGGTCAACATCCCCGGCTGGCGCGGCTTCCCGCTGGTCGACGCGGTCGCCGCGCACCCGGCGGTCGCCGCGCACCCGGCGGCGGCCGCCCGCGCCCCCCTGCCCGTCCGGCTGGCCGGGGACGGCGTGGCGATGGCCGCCGCCGAGCACTGGCAGGGCGCGGCCCGGGGCGCCGACAACGCGCTCTGCCTGGTGGTGTCCACCGGCGTCGGCGCCGGACTGGTACTCGACGGCGCGGTGCGCCCCGGCCCCAGCGGCAACGCCGGCCACCTCGGCCACATCGCCGTCGACCTGGACGGCGAGCCCTGCCCGTGCGGCTCCCGCGGCTGCCTGGAGGGCCTGGCCAGCGGCACCGCGATCGCCCGCCGGGCCCTCGCCGAGGGCTGGCGGCCCGCGGACGGCGACCGGACGGCCCGCGCCGTCGCCGCCTCCGCCGCCGCGGGTGACCGTGTCGCGCTGGCCTCCTTCGACCGCGCCGCCCAGGCGCTGGCCGCCGGGATCGCCGCCACGGCCGCCCTGGTGGACCTCTCCCGGGTCGTCGTCGGCGGCGGGGTGGCCGCCGCCGGGGACGTGCTGTTCACCCCGCTCGCCCGACACCTGGACCGCTACGCCGCCCTCTCGTACGTCCGCGGCCTGGACGTGCGCCGCGCCGAACTCGGCACCGACGCCGGGCTGATCGGCGCCGCCGCGCTCTGCCGCTGAGCCCGCCCGGAGCCGCCCGCATGCCGCCGTCCCCGCTGCCGCCCTTCGCCCTCCTGCGCAACCCCGTCCGCCGGTACGCCTGGGGTTCGCCCACCGCCATCCCCGCGCTCACCGGCACCGCGCCCGACGGCACCCCGCAAGCCGAACTCTGGCTGGGCGCCCACCCGTCGGCGCCGTCGCTGCTCGTCACCGGCGACGGCACCAACGGCGACGGCGACGGCGATGTCCCGCAGCCGCTGAACGAGCTGATCGACGCCGACCCGGACGGCCTGCTCGGACCGGACACCGTACGGCGGTTCGGCCCGGCGCTGCCGTTCCTGTTCAAGGTGCTGGCCGCCGACCGGGCCCTCTCCCTCCAGGTCCACCCCACCCGCGCCCAGGCCGAGGCCGGCTACGCCGCGGAGCAGGCCAGGGGCATCCCGCCGGACGCGCCGGAGCGGGTGTTCAAGGACCGCGGGCACAAGCCCGAACTCATCTGCGCCCTCGGCGACTTCGAGGCGCTGTGCGGCTTCCGGCCGGCCGCCGCCACCGCCCGGCTGCTGGACGCCCTCGGCGTGCTCCCGTCCTGGGCCGCCGCCCTGCGTACCCGGCCCGCCGAGGCCGTGCTGCCCGAGCTGCTGCGCGCCGGGCTGAACGCCGACGCCGCCGAACTGGCCGCCGTCACCGGGGCCTTGCGGAGCGCCGCGGCGGCCGGCGGACCGTACGGCGCGAGCTGCGCCGCGTACGTCCGCCTCGCCGAGGAGTACCCCGGTGACCGCGGGCTGCTCGCCGCGCTGCCGCTCAACCACGTCCGACTCGGCGCCGGGCAGGCCCTGTACCTGGACGCCGGGGTGCCGCACGCCTATCTGCGGGGCGTGGGCGTGGAGTTGATGGCCGAGTCGGACAACGTGCTGCGCTGCGGGCTCACCGCCAAGCACGTCGACCCGGACGGCCTGCTGGCGGTCACGTCCTTCCGCACCGGGGAACCCGAGGTGCTCGTACCGCGCCCGACGGGGCGCGACGGCGAGGAGGCTTTCGCCTCACCCGCCGAGGAGTTCGGGCTCTCCCGGCTGCGCCCCGGCGCCGTCGCCGTCCGCGTCGAACTCGCCACCCCGCAGATCCTGCTCTGCGTCTCCGGGTGGGCCCGCCTGCGGGCACCCGGCGGCGCCGAACTCCCGCTCCCGGCGGGCGCGTCGGCCTACCTCCGCCCGGGCGCCGGGCCGGTCGAGCTGACCGGCCCGGGCGCGGAGCTGTTCCGGGCCACCACGGGGTAGCTACCGGGGCGGGCCTGCCCTGCGCTCAGGCCCGTGCCGGGTGGCCGAACAGCAGGTCGTAGCCGTCCGGGAGTTGCTGGATCACCCGGTCCAGCAGCTCCCCGGGGACCAGGTCGGCGACGGTGCTCAGCACGGCCCCGATGTCCCACTGCGCCGTCGCCGGGGTTGCGCCGTCGATCCACCCCACCACGGCCTGCACGAAGCGTTCGGCGGTCAGCGGCTCGGACGCGGGCGCGGCGTCGCGCAGCAGCGGGGCGTAGGTGACGGGCAGCGCGTCGGCGAGTTCGACCCGCTCGGACCCCACCAGGTGCTCGCCGAGCAGGGCCAGCACGACCCGGGCGGCGTGATCCGCCTCGGCCTGGCCCCGGTACTCGCCGCGCTCCACCACGCGGGCGAGGAAGTCCTCCCAGGAGATGGTCATCGCGTCCTCCTTCCGGTCGGCGGCGCCGGCCGGCCCGACGGCGGCCCGCTCGCCCTGGACCAGCAGGGAGGTCGCAGCCCGTGACCACCGTGGAACGTACCGGTGCCCGTGCTGCTCAGCGTAACTCGCCCCGGCGCCCGCGGAAGCGGCCGGCCGTCAAGGAACCGTACGGACGCCCCCGAGACCGGGGGGCCGACCGGGCGGGATCGCCGCCGCCGGCCACGCCACCGGACCCGGGCGGCGGTTCATCGCACCGAGGCGTGGCACCGCCTGCGCGGTCGGCGCGACGGCACCGCGGCGGCGGCCGCACCGGCCGGAACCCGCTGCGCCGGCGGCGTCGCGGCCACCCCGGCCGTGCTCACCGCCGTGGCCGCGGTCACCGTGGTGGCCGCCAGGGCCGCCTGGGCGCGGGCCGCGTCCGCCATGAACGCCGAGAGAAAGCTCCGCTCGGCCGGGCTCAGCGCCCGTGAGCGGCCGGACTCGCGGTCCCGGGCGACCACCACCGTCCGTGCCCGCATAAAGGTGATCCGGTCCCGGCAGACATTCACCTCGACCTGCGCGGAACTCCGTCCGAGCCGTTCCACGGTGAGCCGCACCGACAACGGCTCGGGCCGGTGGTGCAACTGCTCCAGGTAGTCGATCTCGTGCCTGGCGATAATGAATCCGGACGGGAACAGCGATTCCCGTACTGCCGTTTCGTGGTGGCTGAACAGGTCGTAAATCCCCTCCTGGACGTAGCCGACCAGACGCGCGTTGTTGATGTGCCCGTTCTCGTCGACGTCGCTCCACCGGGTGGGGCAGGACAGCACGTGCACGCCCGGTTGCACCGCGTTCACTGCCGGGTCAGCCCGGCACCGGCGGGGAGCAGCGCGCGCTGCAACCTGGCGTAGTAGCCGGAGTGTTCGGCCGCCATCCGGGCCGCGGTCCACCCCTCCTCGGCCGCCTCGGCCGCCGCCTGGACGACCAGGCTGTCCAGCACCCCGTCGACCGCGCGGCAGAGGTCGTGAACGGCCGCGAGCCGCTCGGTCACGTCCGCCCCGCTCCCCGCGTTACGGGACGGGAAGGCTGCCAGTGATTCCATCGCGAGCTGAAGGTCGTCAACTCCGTCCGGCCGGTTTTCCGCAGGGAAATTCCGCATGATTTTCTCCATGACTCATTCGGCCGTTACGGCCCGGTAGCTAGCGTTCGATTACACCGGATCGGTGTCGACCCCCCGACCCCACGACGCTATCCCAGCCGACCGGGGTCGACTGATGGTTTGCGGACCGCGACGGGAAACTGACCACCATCGGAGTAGTTTGTCGGTGTACACAATATGCCCCATCAGTCGAATGCCGTCCGCAATTCGGGTGGAATTTCCGACGCGCGCCCCAGGATGGGCTCCCCGCACGCCGAAGTCTGCTAGCAGCCACTCCACCACCTCGCCTTGTACAGGTGCGCGCCGCGCAGCGACCGCGAACCCTCCGGCCGGTGCAGGGTGATCACCGAGGTGCACCAGTCGCACGGAGCCTCGTGTTCGGGCGCCACGGTGAGCAGCCGGCCCGTGCCCGGCTCGTCGCCGACGCTCTTGAGGTCCCGCTCGGCGGCCGGATCGGCCAGGTGCACGGCGGTGAAGCGGCCGGTGGCCGGGTCGTAGCGCCACAGGCCGTCCGAGGTGGTCACCCAGAACCCCCCGGGAGCCGCCAGGACGGCGGCCAGGTCGTGCCCCCCGCTCCCCGGCAGGGGGCTCGTCCGCACGGCGTCGAGCGTCGGCGCGGCCGGGGTGCCGCCGACCCGCAGCGCGGTCAGTGCCGAGTCCCCGAGCGCCCAGAGCAGGCCGGTCCGGCCGTCCCAGTGCACCCCGTGCGCACCCGGCAGCGGGAACTGCGCGTACGTCGCGGCCCGCGGGCCCTGTGAGGCCGCGTACAGCCGCACCCAGGCGCCCGAACTCGCGGCCACGGCCACGTTGCCGTCCGGCAGCAGCTCGATGCTGTGCGGGTTGACGGCCGTCCCCAGGTCCGCCGCCCAGTGGGCCCGGCCGGTGGTGGTCTCCACGACGGCGGCGAGCCCTCCGGAGGCGGTCGTCAGCAGGTAGCGCCGCCCGTGCCGGACGCGGGACTTCGCCTCGTCCGGGTTGGTCCAGCTGCGTGCGGGCGTCAGATCCGCCAACTCCGGTGCCCGGTCGGCGCTCCAGCCCCAGACCACCGGCAGCCGGTCCGGCCCGCGATAGGCCATCAGCTCCTCGGCGCTCTGCAACACCAGCACGCTGCGCGAGGCCTGGTCCACCACCGCGACCTGCCGACCCGGCGAACCGGCCCACGCGCCGGCCGTCGGCGCGCAGAGCAGCAGGGCGACCGCGAGGGCCGGCGGTGTTCTCCTCAGCACGCCTTCACCGTCGTTGCTGCGTGGCGAATCCGCTCGGCGGCACGTCCGAACGGACCATCGATGCGCGGTGGTGGATCGTGCGGAGCCGTCGGCGGATCCACCTCGTTCACTGTCATCCGCACATCGTGGCGGGACGGTCCCACCGGCGGTCGACGCAACGCGGTACGGACACGTCGGGACGTCAACCCTGCGTTCCGGCGCCGCCCGTTCGGCGTCCGGAGGCGCAGGGCAGCCGAAGGCTCAGCACACCCGAAGGCTCAGCACACCCGAAGGCTCAGCGCCCGGCGACGACGTCCGCGACCCGGGCGATCGGCGAGGTGGTGGCCCGGCCGGCCGCCTCCTGCTGGTCGGCGGCGTGGTACGCGGCGTACATCGCGTGCACGCCGAGCCAGCGCAGCGGCTCCGGCTCCCAGCGCCGCACGGTGTGGCCGACCCAGGGCAGCCGGGTCAGCTCGGTGTCCCGGCCGAGCACCAGGTCCCGCAGGGTGCGGCCGGCCAGGTTGGTGGTGGTCACCCCGCTGCCGACGTACCCGCCCGCCCAGCCGAGCCCGCTCACCCGGTCCAGCTCGACGGTGGCGCACCAGTCCCTGGGGACGCCGAGCACGCCCGCCCAGGCATGGTCGATCCGCGCGTGCGCGGCGGCCGGGAAGAAGCGGTCGAGGATCCGGCGGAGCTGGCGCACCGTCTCCACCTGGGTGCTGCCGTCCGAGTCCGTGCGCGAGCCGAACCGGTACGGCACGCCCCGCCCGCCGAGCGCGATCCGGTCGTCGGCGGTGCGCTGGGCGTACATGTAGGCGTGGGCGAAGTCGCCCAGCACCTCGCGGCCCTGCCAGCCGGTCTCCGCCCAGAACTCGGCGGGCAGCGGCTCGGTGGCCACCATCGCGGAGTTCATCGGCAGCCAGGTGCGCTTCTCGCCGCGCAGCCCGGCCGTGAACCCCTCGGTGGCGCGCAGCACCTGGTCGGCGGTGACGGTGCCGTACGGCGTGACGGCGCGGGGCTTGCGGTGGCCGCCGCCGGGCAGGATCGCGGTGACGGTCGTCCCCTCGTACACATCGACGCCCGACTCGCGTACCGTGCGGGCGAGTCCGCGGGCGAGCTTCGCGGGCTGGATGCGGGCGCCGTACCGGGTCCAGCAGCCGCCGATGGTGCCGGCGACGTCGATCCGGTCTCGTGCCTCCTTCTCCCCGAGCAGCTCGACCCGGCCTTCGCCGTAGGCCCGCTCGCCCTCGACGTGCTCGCGCAGGCGCTCCAACTGCGGCTTGCTGCGGGCTACTTCGAGGACGCCGCCGCGGACGATGTCCGCCTCGATCCCCTCGGCCGCGGCGACGTCGACAACCTCCCCGACCGCCGCGTCCATCATCCGCTGCATCGCCGCCGCACGCTGCCGCCCGTACCGCTTGGCGAACGCGCCGCGCCCCGCGAAGCCGTTGTACAGCCAGCCGCCGTTGCGCCCGGAGGCGCCGTAGCCGCAGAAGCGCTGTTCGAGGACGGCGACCCGCAGGGAGGGGTCGGCCTTCTTCAGGTAGTAGGCCGTCCAGAGACCGGTGTACCCGCCGCCGACGATGCACACGTCGACGTCCCGGCTCCCCGGCAGGGCGGGACCCGCCTCGGGCACCCCGTCCGCCGCGTACCAGAACGACACCTCGCCGTTGACCGCCGCCACCGGAACCTCCCACACCCTCGCTGACCTGCCCGGACGCTACCTCCGGCGGGTCGATGCGGGCCACCCCTCACAGTGCAAGGATCGCCGGCCCCGACCAGCCACCCTGTCAGTCGCGCAACGGCTCCAGCGCCCGTGTCCAGCTGTACGAGCCGGGCACGAAGTCCGCGATCCGCACCCCCGTCCGCCGCAGCTTCGCCAGGCTCTCCTCGTACGCCGGATGCGCCACCCGGACTCCCCGATCCCGCCCGCGGCCCCCGCCGCACAGACCACGACGTACAGCACCGGCTTCTCGGCCGTCCCGGCAATCCCCTCTGGTCACCGCCGCCCCACCACCGGGTCGGCAGGCACCACCTTCCCGAACCGCTCCCCCGCCGCACCCCCGCGCCCCCGCCCCGTGGGCCTCAGGTGCGGATCCGTACGGGCGGGACGATGGAGGGCGGGGAGCAGCGGGAGGTGGTGGCGCAGACGGTGAGCGGTCTCTGATGGGGGGCCGTCGAGGACCTGGACGGACCGGAGCACGGGTGGCTGCCCCCGTCCGGCGGGGGTGACGGTCTCGGGCGGGCCGCCCGGTCACCCCACCAGCGCGGCCGCGGCGTCGGCGCAGCCCCAGCTGAGGGTGACGCCGGCGCCGCCGTGGCCGTAGTTGTGGACGATCCGGCCGCCCGGTTCCGCTTCGAGGCGGGGGCCGCCGTGGCGGGCGGGGCGCAGGCCGACGGCGTGGCCGATGACGCGGGCGTGGCGGAGTTCGGGGATGCGGGCCGTGCAGCGGGCGAGGATCGCCTCGGCGGTGGCCGGGTCGGGGGTGGTGTTCCAGTCGTCCGGTTCGAAGGTGCCGCCGAGGACGACGTCGGCGCTGCGGGGGTGGATGTAGGTGTAGCCGGCCGGGTCGTCCTGGATGCGGGTCGAGCTGGGCAGTCCGGGGTTGCGGACGAGGACGAGCTGGCCGCGCACCGGGTGCACGGCCCGGTCGTCGCAGAGCTGCCGGGCGCCGATTCCGGTGGCGTTGACGACGACGGGCGCCCAGGCGAGGGCCTGGTCGAGGGCGTCGAGGCGGCGCTGGACGACCTCGCCGCCGTTGTCGACGAACCGGCCGAGCAGCCAGGGCAGGTAGAGCGGCATCTCGATGGCGGGGGCGGTGAAGGACCAGCCGTCCGCGCAGTCCGGTCCGTGTTCGGCGGCGGTCAGCCGGCGCAGGTCGGGGACGGCCTCGCCCCACCAGGGCAGGCCCTCCGGCTGCCGCTCGTGCTCCAGCATCCGGGTCCTGCGCATCGAGACGCCGGGGACGCCCTGCTCGGTCTGGCGGACGAATTCGGCGAAGGCGGTGGCGGACCAGTCCGCCACCCGGCGGTCGGTGCCGGTGGCGACCGGGAACCAGACGGCCGCGGCGACGGCCGAGGTCGTCGACAGCAGGCCGTCCGCCGTCACCACGACGACCCGAAGTCCCTTCTCCTGCAGTCGGATCGCTGTGGTGAGCCCGATGACTCCGCTTCCGACCACGACGACGTCCATCGTGAACTCCTCCCTCGAAGGCCTGCCCGCCGGGGTGCCGGCGGCCGTCTCCAGGAAAGCCGGTCGCGCCGGAGGCCGTCCAAGACCGGTTCTGTCCGGGTGCGATAACCCGCGCTTATCATCGCCGGATGGACCTGCGTCTGGATCTGCGCCGGATGCGCTACTTCTCCGTGCTGGCCGAGGAGTTGAACTTCACCCGGGCCGCCCGGCGGCTGCACGTGGCGCAGCCGGCGCTCAGCCAGCAGATCAAGGCGCTGGAGCGGCAGCTGGGCGCAGAGCTGGTGGAGCGGACCAGCAAGGGCTGCGCGCTGACCCCGGTCGGGCGGGCCGTCGCGGAGGAGGTCCGGCGGGTGCTGCGGGAGGTGGCGGCGGCCGAGGAGCGGGTCGCAGCGGTGGTGCGGGGGCGGGAGGGGAGGCTGCGCGTGGCGTACACCCGCTCCGCCCGCGGCGGGGTCTGCGACGCCCTGGTGACGGAGTTCCGCAACCGGTACCCGCGGCTGGACGTCGCACTTCAGACCGCCTGGACCTCGCACAGCGTCGGCGAGTTGCTCGCCGGGCGGCTGGACGCGGCGTTCGTCCGGCCGCCGCTGGACGTCCCCGAGCTCGCCTGCCGGATCATCGCCGAGGAGGAGTTGCTGCTCGCCGTGCCGGCCGGCCATCCGCTCGCCCGCGGCCGGGCCCGGATCGGCCGGCACCGGATCGTGGACGAGCCGGTGGTGCTGTGGCCGCGTGAGAACGGGCCCGGGATGCACGCGCTGATCACGGGGCAGCTGTGGCCCGGCGGTTCGCCGCGGATCGTCCGGGAGGAGCCGGACGACGAGCAGCTGTTGCTGGCGGTGGCGGCGGGTTACGGCATCGCGCCCATCCCCGAGGGGCGGGCCCGGGTGTTCCGGATCCCCGGCGTCTGCCTGCGCCGCCTCACCGCCCCGGTGCCGACCGTCACCCTGGGGCTCGCCCACAATCCGCGGACCGCGCCCCCGGCCGTCCAGCTGCTGCTCGCGATGGCCCCGCCGCTCGGCGGCGGCCGGCCGTGATCCCGAACGGCCGGTTCTCGCCCGTGCCCTGCCGAGCAGCCACCGGCCCTCCGACGGCAGCCGTGCCCGCCCCCGTCATGCCGCGGGGGCGGGCACGGCCGTTCGGGGGCCGGCTCAGCCGATGGTGGAGCCGGTGATCGGGGCGGACAGCTCGACCGTCTTGCCGTTCAGCGCGGTCTTGACGAACTGCCAGCTCAGGCCGGTGATGACGCCCTTGTCCAGCGGGGCCAGCTTGGCGAACGCCGGCTGACTGAGGTCGATGTGGGTGGAGTCACAGGACGGACACTGGTCCTTCACCGGGACGGTGATGGTCTTGCCCTGGTAGGTGACCTTGACCGAAATGCCCTTGCAGACCGGGTCGTTGTTCGGGTTGGCGGTGGTCCACCAGGTGTGCGAGACGGCGACCAGCATCTGGGTCGCGGCATTGATCTGGGTGCCACAGGCACCGTAGCCGGCGTCGTTGTAGTAGGTGGCCTTGCCGGACATGGGCTGGTTGATCGGTATCGCGGCGCTGGCGGAGCCGGCCGAGAGGGCGATGAGGGCGGCTGCGGCGAGCGGGGCGCCCGCGAGGATCCTGAGGTTCTTGCCGATGGCGCGCATGGGTTCGTTCCCTCCGGTTGCAGTGCAGGTCATGGGCATGACAGGCGATAAGTCCGGCGAACCGCACAGCAGTTCATCGATCGAACGCCCGCCCCCGTGGAGGGAACGTATGCGTTCGAGCGCATTGTGGTCCAGACCTCCACGGTGTTGGCATGAACACAAGGCAGGCATCTTTACCAATGCGCCCGAAGGGACGAAGATGCGTGACCGCCCCGGCACGCAGGGTGTTGACAGGCCGTCACCCGTCCCCCTCCGGAGGCCCCCTCAGATGCGCACCTCGCTCGTCGCCCTGCTGCTCGGCACCGTCCTGCTCCCGGCCACCGCACCCGTCACCGCCGGTGCGGCACCCCGCGAGGTGAACCAGGGCTACAGCATTCCGGTCGCCGGCGTCACCGACCTCGGCGCGCTGCCCGTCCTCGGCAGCCTCGGACTGGACTTCGCCCGCCTGCTCACCGAGTAACAAGCCCTGCGCGAGGCGGCAGCCGCCTCCGAGCAGCCGGGCGCCCCGGCCGCGGTCTCCGATCAGCCCACCAAGATCCCTCCGTCCGGGTTACCCTCGTCCCGCGCGGCGACCACCCGCGCAGCCGACCGAGGGGGGAACGGATGATCGGGGACCTGCTGCCGGACGTCGTGGTGACCGAGGTGGCCTACCTCGACCCGCCGGAGGCCAAGCTGGAGCCCGAGGAGGAAGCGATCATCGCCCGCGCCGTCGACAAGCGGCGCCGCGAGTTCACCACCGTCCGGCACTGCGCCCGGGCCGCACTCACCCGACTCGGCGTCCCGTACCAGCCGCTCGTCCCCGGCCTGCGCGGCGCGCCGAGCTGGCCGGACGGCGTGGTCGGCAGCCTCACCCACTGCGACGGCTTCCGCGCGGCGGCCGTGGCCCGGGCCGGCACCCTCGCCTCCGTCGGCATCGACGCCGAGCCCGCGCTGCCGCTGCCGGAGGGCGTCCAGGAGGCCATCGCGCTGCCGGTCGAGCAGCAGCGGCTCGCCAAGCTGACCGCCGAGCACCCGGGCGTCCCGTGGGACCGCATCCTGTTCAGCGCCAAGGAGTCGGTCTACAAGGCCTGGTTCCCGTTGACCCTGCTCTTCCTGGACTTCAGCGAGGCCGAGCTGGACCTCTCCCCCGACGGCACCTTCACCGCCCGGCTGCTCGTGCCCGGCCCGGTGGTCGACGGCCGCCGGATCGACGGCTTCGACGGCCGCTGGGCGGTCCGGAACGGACTGCTCGCCACCGCGATCGCGGTCTCCCCCTGACCGGCCCCCGTTCCGCCCCCGACCCGCCGTCGGCGCCGCATATCCTCGTCCCCGTGACGGTGACCTATGTGATCGACGGCGACGGGATCAAGACCCTGGAGGACTTCTGGGAGGCGGCCGGGCGGACCATCGGGGCGGACGGCTACTTCGGCCGCAACCTCGACGCCTTCGCCGATTGTCTGCGCGGGGGATACGGCACGCCGGACGACGGTGACTGGGTCATCGAGTGGCGCCACCACGAGGTCTCCCGCCGCAACCTCGGCTACCCGGAGACGGTCCGTCAGCTGGAACGGCGGTTGGACCGCGCCCACCCGACCAACCGGGCGCACATCACCGCCGAGCTGACGGCCGCCCGGGAGGGCCGGGGGCCGACGGTCTTCGACTGGCTGGTCCGGATCATCGAGGAGGAGCACCCGGGCGGTCTGCGCCTGGCGTAGGGCCCGTCTCCCGGACCCTTGCCGGGGCCGCGACGCTCCTCCGGTCTTCGGCCGGGAGGCACCCCCGGGGCGCGCCTCGCGCACCCCCGGGGCGCGCCTCGCGGCGGGCCCCGCCACGGGTCTCCCGGCTACAGCACGTCCGAGAGCCGCACGAAGCTCCGCCCCGCCGCCAGCAGCCCCGGCACCGCGCCGGCCACCCCGGGAGCCGTGCCACCGCCCGGGTGGTTCATGTGACCGATCACGATCGCACCCGGTGGGGCCGAGGAGACCTGGCGCCGCACCTCGGCCGCGCTGTACGTCGCCCCCTCGTCCCCGTTCACGGTGAAGCCGGCCACACCCTGGCCCAGGTCGGCGACCACCCGGGTGGCGACGTCGTCGTAGTGCGCGGTGCCGGAGCGGAAGAACCGCGGCGGGTGCCCGAGCAGCCCGGTGAGCTTCCGCGCGTTGCCCGCCACCTCGTCGTACACCTCGCCGACGCCGCCCGTCCCGGCGATGCCGTAGGCGGAGCGGCCGGTGACCGAGAGCGGGCGGTGGGCGGTGCCGTGGTTGCCGATCTCGAACAGCGGGTCGGCGGCGAGCCGCTCGAACTCGTCCGGATTGGCGTCGATCCAGCGGGCGTTCAGGAAGAGGGTGGCCGGCACGTCGTGCGCCCGCAGGAAGTCGATCAGGTCGGCGTCGTAGCCGTTGCCGCCGGGGCCGCCGCAGGCGTCGAAGGTGAGCGCCATGGCGCTCACACCGTCCGGCAGCGCGGTGACCACCCCGGAGACGTCCAGCCCCCACTCGCTCGGCGCCAGCGCGCCGTACCGCTCCACCGTCTCGGCCCGGGTCGGCACGTGCGGGGCCTGTCCCGCGGGCTCGGGCGTGGGATGGGGAGTCGACTCCGGCGCGGACGTGGGCCCGGCGGCCTCCGCGGGCCCGCCGGACGGTGTCGCCGAAGCCGCCGAAGCCGCCGAAGCCGTCGGGGCGGCCGGGGCAGAGGCCGACGGCGCGGCCGAACCGGTGCCCGCCGCCCTGCCCCCGCAGCCCGCCAGCGCCCCTCCGGCCACCACCATGAGCAGCGTCCGCCGACTCACCGACACGGTCGTCTCCCGTTCAGGCTGTTCCTCACATCAACTGATGACATGACTATGAACCGACCATTCGTCACTCACCGCAACTCGCCCCGGCCCCGCCCGGCCCCTCTTCACCGGTCCGCCCCACCGCCGTGGGCCCCGACTCACCCCCGGTTCACTCGCCGGGGTAGTCACGCGAGGGACCCACCCGCCCCGATCCGGAGGCCTCGATGCCGACCGAACCCAGCAGCCCGCGCCCCGACCAGCCGACCCACCAACCGACCCACCAGCCGGCCGCCGAACCAGCCGAGCAGCCCGCGGCGCGGCCGGCCCGGCCCGCCCGCCGCGACCTGCTCCGCACCGGCCTCGCCACCGGCGCCGCCACCGCCCTGGGCCTGGCCGCCACCACCGGCCAGGCGAACGCCACCTCCGCCGACGCCCCCGGCGCCACGCCCGCCGACCGCACCCTCACCCTCACCGGCCACCTGCCCACCGGCGCCCCCGACTTCGTGTACCTCCCGGTCGAGGTGCCCGAGGGCGTCCGCGAGATAGCCGTCTCCTACGGCTACGACAAGCCGCCGGTCCCGGCCGGCACCCCCGGCAACTCCTGCGACATCGGCATCTTCGACGAACGCGGCACCGACCTCGGCGGCTCCGGCTTCCGCGGCTGGTCCGGCGGCTTCCGCACCGGATTCAGCCTCTCCCGCGGCGCCGCGACCCCCGGCTACCTCCCCGGCCCGATCAACCCCGGCACCTGGCACGTCGTCCTCGGCCCCTACCAGGTCGCCCCGCAGGGCCTGGACTACCACGTCGAGGTCACCCTCCGGTTCGGCCCGCCCGAGCCGCGGTCCACCCCGCAGTACCCCGCCGAGCGCGCCCGCGGCCGCGGCCGGGCCTGGTACCGGGGCGACTGCCACCTGCACACCGTCCACTCCGACGGGCGGCGCGAGCCCGAGGAGGTGGCCGCCGGAGCACGCGCGGCCGGCCTGGACTTCATCGTCTCGACCGACCACAACACCAGCTCCTCGCACGCCGCCTGGGGCCCGCTGGCCGGCCCCGACCTGCTGATCCTGCCGGGCGAGGAGATCACCACCCGCAACGGCCACTGGCTGGCCCTCGGCCTGAAGCCCGGCCAGTTCGTCGACTGGCGCTACCGCTCGCGCGACGAGGAGTACCCGCGCTTCGTCCGCCAGGTCCACCGGTCCGGCGGCCTGGTGGTGCCCGCACACCCGTACTGCCCCTACGTCGCCTGCCAGTGGAAGTTCGGCTACGAGGAGGCCGACGCCGTCGAGGTGTGGAACGGCCCCTGGACCTATGACGACGAGTCGGCGGTGGACACCTGGGACGGCCGGCTCGCCGTCGCCCTGCGCGAGGGCCGCTCCTGGCTGCCCGCCCTGGGCAACAGCGACGCGCACAGCGAACCGCAGGTCATCGGCTCCCCCCACACCGTGGTGCTCGCCGAGGACCTCACCCGGGACGCGATCCTCGACGGGCTGCGCGCCGGGCGCAGCTGGCTGGCCGAGTCCTCCGCCGTCACGCTGGACCTCACCGTCACCGGACACGGCCGCCGGGCGGGCATCGGCGAGGAGCTGACCGTCCCGGCCGACGCCCCGCTGGACGTCCGGCTCACCGTCTCCGGCGTGCCCGGCGGGACGGTCCGCCTGCTCACCGACGAGGGGCAGATGCACCAGGAGTCGCTGCCCGCCGACGGCGCCGGGACGGTGATCTGGCGCACCACCGCCTCGCTCGCCGCCTACGTCCGGGCCGAGGTGCGCCACCCGAAGGCGGACGGCACCCCGGGCCGGGGCAACTCGATGGGCCCGGACCTGCCCTGGGGGCCGATGGCGGCGCTCACCAACCCGATCGTGCTGCGCACCGGCGACCGGTAGGGGCCGTCGGCGGGCCCCCGGTCATCTCGCCGACCCGCCCAGGAACCGGGTGGGGGACGACTCGGACCACCCGTTTGGACTAGGTTGATCCCCGAAACGCATCAGTCGTAGGGACGAGGCGGTCGGTTGTCCGGATATGGGCCGACCAGCCCCTTCGCACTCCGACCGCCCCGCCCCGGCTACCCGACCGTCCCCGGCCCGCGAAGGGATCAGCAGCTGTGAACCGTACGACCGTAGGTGGGCCGGAGCTCGGGGGCGGCCGGGGCGCCGGGGGCGTCCTCGTCCTCGTCGACCCGGCCGGGGCCGGGAACAGCCAGGTCGCGGAGCTGCTCGCCCGGGAGCTGAACCCGAGCGTCCACCTGCGGACCGACGACTTCCTGCGGGTCATCCGCAGCGGCCAGCTCCCGCCCCACCTGCCCGAGGCCCAGCGCCAGAACGCCACCGCCCTGGCCGCGGCCGCCCAGGCCGCCTTCGCCTACGCCACCCGCGGCTACCAGGTCGTGGTGGAATCCCCTGCGGTGCCCGCCGCCCTCGACACCTTCCGGCGCGAGAGCCGCACCACCGGCGCCGCCCTCCACTACGTCGTCCTCCAGGCCGGCCCGGCCCCCGAGGACGCCACCCACACCCTCGACACCACCGACCTCACCCCCGAGGCGACCGCCGACTCCGTCCTCGCCGCCCTCACCCACCGCACCCACCTCCTCGGCTGGTAGGGCCCCTCCTCCTCCCCCCTCAGGCCCCGCCTCCCTCAGGCCCCCACCACCCCGTCGATCGCCTCCCGCAGGAAGTCCGCATGCCCGTTGTGCCGGGCGTACTCGTGGATCAGGTGGAGCATCACCAGCCGCAGCGACACCTCGGCGTCCCAGCGGGCCTGGTAGCCGGTGACGTCGAGGGACCGGGCGGCGCGCTCGATCCGGCGGGAGTGCTCGACCTCGGCCTGCCAGGCGGTGAAGGCCTCGGCCCGGGTGGTGCCGGCCGGGTCGTACGCGGCCTGGTAGTCGCCGTCCTCCGACCAGACCAGCGGCACGTCCTCGCCGGCGATCACCCGGCGGAACCAGGTGCGCTCGACCTCCGCCATGTGCCGGACCAGCCCGAGCAGGCTGAGCGTCGAGGGCGGGCTGGAACGCAGGCGCAGCTGCTCGTCGGTCAGGCCCTCGCACTTCAGGGCCAGCGTCGCCCGGTGGAAGTCGAGGAAGCCGCGCAGCATCTCGCGCTCACCGCCGGTCAGCGGCGGGGCGGGGCGGCCGTCGGGGGCGTTCACGGTGTCGTTCTCCTCGCGGTGGTCGGGAAGTCCCCGCGGACTGTAGCGAACCGTCCTCCCCCTCCGGAGGTCATTTTCCCTCCGGCTTCCTCAGTCACCTGTCACATCCGCGTGCCCTCCGGTGTCTTCATGTCCGGCAACCCAGACAGCCCACCGAACCGGGAGGACGACACCATGGCACTGCGACTGCCGAAGGCCCAGCTGCCCGCCGAACTGAGCGAGAACATGATCAAGGGTTTCGGGACCACCCTCGAACCCGTCGAGGCGATCTGGCACAACCCCGCCGTCGCCACCGCGAACCTGGACTTCTCCCGCCGGATCGCCGAGTGGGACGCGCTCGACGAGGGACTCAAGTCCTTCGCGCACATGGCGGTGGCCGCGCAGGTCGGCTGCGGCTGGTGCCTGGACATCGGCTACTTCCACGCGCAGAACCAGGGCCTGGACCTGGCCAAGGCCAGCCAGGTGCCGAACTGGCGGGCGGCGGAGGTGTTCACGCCGCTGGAGCGCGAGGTGCTGGAGTACGCCGAGGCCATGACGGTGACCCCGCCGGCCGTCACCGACGAGCTGTACGACAGCCTGCTGGACCAGCTCGGCGCGGCGGCCATGGTCGAACTCACCGCCTACGTCGCCTTCGTCAACATGGCCACCAGGAACAACACCGCCAACGGCGTCCGTTCCCAGGGCTTCTCCGACTCCTGCGACATCCCGCTGGCCCGGCGCACCGCCGCCACCGGCAACGCCGGCGACGCCCCGGCCGGAGCGTCGCCGGCATGACCGAGGATGCCTTCGTCACCCATCGCGGCCTGCTCTTCACCGTCGCCTACGAGCTGCTCGGCTCCGCCGCCGACGCCGAGGACGTGCTGCAGGAGTCCTGGCTGCGGTGGGCCGAGGTCGACCGCGGGCAGGTGCACGACCCGCGCTCGTACCTCATCCGGATCGTCACCCGCCAGGGCCTCAACCGGCTGCGGACACTGTCCCGCCGGCGCGAGCAGTATGTCGGCGAGTGGCTGCCGGAGCCACTGCTCACCACCCCGGACGTCGCCGAGGACGTCGAACTCGCGGAGAGCGTCTCGTTCGCGATGCTGACCGTACTGGAGACGCTCGGGCCTACCGAACGGGCGGTGTTCGTGCTCCGCGAGGTCTTCGAGCTGCCGTACGAGGAGATCGCCGAAGCCCTCGGCAAGACCTCGGCCGCCGTACGGCAGGTCGCCCGGCGGGCCCGCGGACACGTGGCGGCCCGCCGGCCCCGGGTGCGGGTGAGCCGCACCGAGCAGCAGCGGGTGGTGGAGCGGTTCCTGGAGACCCTGCGCACCGGGCGGTTGCAGGACCTGATGGAGGCGCTGGCGCCGGACGTCGTCCTGATCGCCGACGGCGGCGGGATCGCGGCGGCCGCGCCGGCCCCGGTCCACGGTGCCGAGGCGGTTGCGGCCCTGCTCGCGCGCATCGGGCGGCTGCCGGTCGCGCCGGACACCGCCACGGTGTGGCTCAACGGCGCGCCGGGCGGCCGGATCGACATCGGCGGCGAACCCTCGGTGGTCAGCCTCACGGTGGAGAACGGCCTGATCACCCGCGTCTACGTCGTGCGCAACCCGCAGAAGTTGACCAGGCTCGACACCCCGGCCGACCTCACCCGCTAGCCACCCCGGTCGCGCGGTGGGGCCCCGAGCCCCTCGGGACACCACCGCGCCCCCACCGTCCCCCGGAACCCCCGCCATCACGTACCGTGTTCGGACCACCACAGGTTTGGGTACGTACCTCGGCGCGCCCGACGGCCGGGCACCCACCGAGCAGGAGACCCAGCGGCCCATGGACCACAACCGCATCCCCCCGACCGTGCGCCGGACCTACGGCACCGACGATCTGGCCCAGGCGGCCAGCTTCGCCGGCGGATTCATCAACTTCGGCTACTGGGAGGGCATCGACCTCGCCGCCCCGACCCCCGAGGACCGGGTGCGCAGCCAGGAACAGCTGTACCGGCGGGTGTTGCGGGAGTTCCCCGAGCCGCGGGAGCGGCTGCGGCTCGCGGAAGTGGGTTGCGGCCGCGGCCTCGGAAGCGCCCTCGCCCTGCGGGAGTTCCGCTTCGCGGCGGTGACCGGGGTGGACATCCACCCCGACCAGATCGAGCGCGCCCGCGCCGTCAACGCGAGAGCCCTGGCCACGTACCCCGATCGGCTGGCATACACCCTCGGCGCCGCGGACGAACTCCCGTTCTCCGACGGCCACCTGAACGGCGTCTACTCCGTCGAAGCCGCCCAGCACTTCCGCGAACTCAACGGCTTCGCCCGCGAATCCGCCCGCGTCCTGCGGTCGGGCGGCCGGCTCGTGGTCACCACCTTCTTCACCGCCCCCGGCCCCGACGCCGCCGAACGCCTCAAGATCATGCTCGCCAGCTTCGCCGACGGCCTCGACATCCCCCACCCCCTCCACGGCTTCACCGCCGACCTCACCCGCCACGGCTTCACCGACATCACCACCGAGTCCATCGGCACCCACGTCTGGCCGGGCCTCGACCGCTACCTCACCGACACCGTCCCCGCCGCCCACTGGTCCCGCCACTTCCTCACCGCCTGGCGCGACAACCTCCTCGACTACCACATCGTCACCGCGACCCGCATCTGACACCGGGATCGGGCCTGCTCGCGCCCCCGGCCGCCGACCGCCTCATCGGCGCCGACGGATCATCACTTGAGCCACCCCCGCATGCGTGTGCGGGGCCGAAGCTCGGCAGGGGAGACCTGTGCTCCCCTGCCCTCGCAACCGTCGAGGGGGCGATGAGACTGCGGCCGCGTCCACCGCCGCGGTGCCAGCACGTGCGACAGCAGCAGGTTGGCAGGCCCCGGCCCGCCCGGCCGACCTTTGACCTGGGATGGGTACCACGGCCGGCCGGGCGCAAGCCCTCGCCCCGACCTTCGTGTGCGAGTAGGCTCCGGAAGCCTAGAAGCAGCACCGATAATTGGCTTGGCAGTAAAAGAGATGACGACACCACATGACTGCGGCTGCGGATCGCTTACCGAAGCGAAGTGAATCAATCGGCACCCTCTGACGAGCATCACTGCAGGTCGGAAAGTGTCGGCCCCGCGCTCGCGGGGATTGCTCCCCGGACGGAACGCCTCAGCGCGGCCTGCTGGCGTCGGCCCCGCGCTCGCGGGGATTGCTCCCCGGACGGAACGCCTCAGCGCGGCCTGCTGGCGTCGGCCCCGCGCTCGCGGGGATTGCTCCCGCCTGGGTCGACGAGAACCTCCTCGGCGGCTCGCGGGTGGTGCCGGCCTCCGGGGCAGGCCTGCACGAGCTGCTGCATGCTCTCCAGCGGTCTCTCGGTGGTGTGGTCCCCGCCGTTGCCAAACAGGCGGGCGCCTGTCTGTTGTCGAAGGCGCACTGCCCGGTCCACGCGCGGGCGACCGCCGTTGCCGGAACGGCGGCCGCCCGACGTGCGGTCGGTGGCGGGGCGGGTCAGCGCCGCAGGGTGGTGACGGTGAGGCCCGGGGCGGTGCGGATCTCCGCTTCGGTGAAGCGCTCGGTCATCCACTGCTTGCGCGCGTAGGCGCGGGTCTGGTCGGTGTAGTGGGGTGAGGTCGGGTTGGCGGACTCGCCGTAGGTGAGCAGGGTGCGGGTGCGCGGGCCGTGGTCGGTGAGTTCGGTCGCCATCACGAAGCTGGCGCCGTGCGGGACGGTGCGGAGGTTGGTCGGGTAGGTGCCGCCTCCGGTGCCGGAGTCCGGCCCGGCCGTCATGACCACGTTGAAGCAGCCCAGTTGGTGGGAGCAGCCGTGCAGCGGGATGCCCGCCCAGCGCTGGACGCTGCCGATCGGGGCGTCCACAGGGAGGCCGCGGGTGGCCAGGTCCTTGACCGCGTCGGCCAGGGCGCGTTGGGCGTCGGGGTTGGCGGCGTCGATGCCGCGCGGGGTGGTCAGCGGCTGGGCGGGGTCGGCGGGGACGGTCTGCCAGGCCGTCGTGCCGGTGCGTGCGAGCGCGTCCCGGTAGGCCTGCCAGAGCACGGTGCCGTGGCTGTCGGCGTCGGCCCGGGTGTTCCAGGCCGCGAGTACGTCGCAGGCCGGGCGGACGTCGACCGGGTTGCCGTCGGAGCCGGCGATCACCGGGTGGGCGCGGCAGAGGGTCACGGCGTCGTCGCGGTCGAGTTCGGCGCTCTGCACCCGGTTGCCGAACATCGTCGCCTGGAGTGTGCCGAGGGTGAAGCCGGGGGCGCCGAGGCCGTCGGTGCCGGCCCTGCGGTCGGCGATCATGCGCAGGCTCAGCTGCGAGCGCAGCATCCGTTCGGAGGCGCCCTTGTAGACGGTGGGCAGGCCGGTGATCGGGGCGTCCGCGTTGGTCAGGTACGGGCCGTTGTTGGCGTTGGCGACGTAGTCGGTGCGGGTCAGGCCCGGCTGGTTGGCGGGGCCGAAGACCCCGGGCACGAGCGCGTCCGGGTCGCTGCCCGGGTCGCAGGCGGTGGTCGAGCCGTCCAGGACCGGCCCGAGGGGGGTGGCCGCGGCGAGGCAGCGGCCGAGTTGCTCGTCGGGGAGGTGGGGGACGGCGGAGGCGTCGGTGAACCAGGTGGTGCCGGTGGAGTCGACGGCCGTGGTGTACACCCAGGGGAGGCCCTGGTAGGTGCGCTGGGCTTGGCGCAGTTGGTCGAGGTTCTGGGCGCGGCCGATCGCCAGCCACTGGTTCAGCGAGCGGAGGTTCTCGGCGTTGGCGTCGCCGAAGGTGTAGGCGTACTGCCCGGTCCAGCCGTCGGCGAGGACGTAGCCGAGGCGGGAGCGGTAGACGGTCCGGTCGACGGTGGTGGGCGTCCCGTCGGCGGCCCGGACGGCGACCTGGACCTTCTCCTGCACCATCCGTTCGACCTTGCCGTCCACCAGGTAGGCGGTCGGGTCGCCGGGCACCAGGGTGAGCCGGTGGAGGGCGTAGTGGTCCGCGTAGCTGGTGGTGTGGCTCCAGGCGAGGCCGCGGGTGTGGCCGATCTGGAGGAACGGGATGCCGTAGATTCCCGCGCCGGCGATGTCCAGGACGCCGGGGATGGTCAGCTGGGCCTGGTAGAAGCGCTCCGGGCCGGCCCAGTGGAGGTGGGGGTTGGCGAGCAGCAGACCGTTGCCGTTGCGGCTGGCGTCGCGCCCGATCGCCCAGGCGTTGCTGCCGAGTTCGGGGTTGTCGGCGGATCGGCCGGGAACGCCGATCAGGGGTACGGCCGCCGCCTGCTCGGACGCCTCGCCGGCGGGCCCGACCCCGGCGGCGGGCCCGACCCCGGCGGTGGGCCCGACCCCGGCGGTGGGCGCGGCCGCGGCGGCAGGCTCGGTCCCGGCGCCCGGGACGGCCGTGGCGATCTGCTTCTTGGCGGCGGCGCTGCCCGACATGGTGTTGACCTCGTAGAGGATGTTCCACAGGTCGTCCGCGGTGATCGGCCCGACCCAGTCCTTCCCCCGGCAGGACGGGTCCGGCAGGTGGTCGGCACCGGTGTCGCGCAGGTAGCGGTTGTATCCGGCGACGTAGCCGTCCACCAGTTGCCGCGCCTCGTCGGTCGGGCCGAGCGGCGCGGGGGTGGCCAGCAGGCGCTTGACCGTCCCGGTGCGCAGCACGCCCTGCTGGTAGGTGTCGCTCACCAGGTTGCTGACCCGGTCGACGGACTGGCCGTCGGGGCCGAAGTGGCGCGAGCGTTCGCCGCGCGTGGTGACCACCTGGTCGGCGAGCTGGCACAGGTTGTCCTGGGCGAAGGCGTATCCGTAGCCGTAGCCGAGGCCGCCGAAGTCGTGGGCCAGGACGTGCGGGACGCCGTACTCGGTCCGGCTGATCCTGGCGGTCCAGCCGCCGCGGTCGGTCTCCGTGTCCGCCGCCTGTGCCGCGCCGGGCACCAGTGCCGTCAGCAGCGCGGACGTCACCCCGAGTGCGAGCGCACCGGAGGCGAAACGCCGTGCGCGTGAGCGAAACTGATGTCCACTCATTTTCTTGTCGTTCATCATGGCCCCAAACTGGCGGCGCGGGCGCCGCCGGTCATCGCCCCTCGGGACGACCCGGTCTCGGCCCCCCGGACTATCCGTGTACGTCTCGGGTCAGGGATGCTCCCTGTCCGCACCGCTTCTCCGTCGGACGATGCGGTTGTGGATCATCAGGGTCCGCGCCGGTCGGCCCCAGACCGTCCTCGTCGAGCACGTCGACGACGAACCGCGGGCGCGCCGCCCGCTGA
Organism: Kitasatospora sp. NPDC001132; assembly: GCF_053598415.1. Taxonomy (NCBI): domain Bacteria; kingdom Bacillati; phylum Actinomycetota; class Actinomycetes; order Kitasatosporales; family Streptomycetaceae; genus Kitasatospora; species Kitasatospora sp. NPDC001132. The sequence goes on from NZ_JBSFKF010000002.1 coordinate 458,655, forward strand.
ACGGCCCGAGGGCCGGCTCAGCCCACCGAGGCCTTGGACGACCGCACCGGCTCGGCCTCCGCCCCACCGGCACCCGCCCCACCGGCACCCGTGCCACCGTCCGCCTCGGCCAGCGTCGCCAACCGCCGCAGGCTGGCCCGGCGTTGGAGCGCGCCGAGACCGACGGTCGCCGCACCGAGTCCGAGCCAGCCGATCGGCCCGGCGGCCATCACCACACCGGTGAGCAGCAGCGGACCGACCGACTTCTGCACCGACTGGGACATTCCGGCGACCCCCAGGTACGAGGCCCGGGCGCCCGGCGGGGCCAGCACGACCGCCAGTTCCCAGGAGCTGACCGAGCGCAGCAGTTCCGCCAGGGTGACCAGGATCGCCGCGGCCAGCAGCGCGACCGAGGCCAGGACCGGCCCGGCGCCGGTGGCGAGCACGATCAGCAGGCAGCCGCCCAGCACCGTCACCCCGTACCAGCGCACCGCCGCGGCCGCCCCGAGCGGCCCCTCCGCCCAGGCCGAGACCCGCAGTTGCAGCAGCACCACGAGAACCGTGTTGAGCACCAGGAAGATCGGGACGACGACGTGCGGCGCGCCGGTGTGGTGCACCAGCCAGAGCGGCAGCCCGACGTTGAGGATCGAGTCGTCCAGGCTCAGCGGCATGTCCAGCAGGACGAACCGCAGGTAGCCGCGGTCGCGCCAGGGGTTCGGCGGGGCGGCCGGCGCCCCGCCGGGCTCGTCCCCGGTCTTCGCCGCGACCAGGCCGCGCCCGGACGGCTCCCGGGTGCGCCAGACCAGCAGGGCGGCCAGCACGTAGGAGAGCCCGTTGGCCAGGATCAGCACCCGGTAGGCGGACGTGGTCCCCACGGCCAGCCCGATCGCCGCGACGCCCGCCCCGAGCGCGTACCCCGCGTTGGCCACGCTGCGGAACAGCGCCTGGTAGGTGGCCCGCCGCTCGCCCGCGACCCGGGTCGCGAACAGCATCTCCAGCATCTTGGCGGCCCGCTCGGCCAGGCAGATCAGGGCCACCACGGGCAGCAGCGCGGCGAAGTCGTCGACCACCAGCAGCAGCGCCATCGCGCCCAGCCGCAGCAGGTGGCAGCCGATCAGCAGCAGGCGCACCGGCGCCCGCTCGGCCGCCCGCCCGGCCAGCGGGGACCCGGCGATCCCCGCCACCGCGCCCACCCCGAGCAGGAGGCCCAGCTGCCGCGCGTCCATCCCGCAGACGTAGGTGAAGTAGAGCACCGAGGCCGCCGCCCACACCCCCGTGCCGGTCCGGTCGACGCACTGCGCCAGCAGCATGATCCGCGCGTCCCGGCCGCCCGGCGGCCGCCGCAGCTGCGCTATCAGTCCGTTCCCCCGCATGGCGGTCCCCCGTCGCACTCGACAATCCATCCCGGAATCAATCTCGACATCAAGATACTTCATGTCAAGAGACTTACGGAACCCCCGGGAACGCCGATGGCGCCCGACCCTCACAGGGCCGAGCGCCACCGGTGCTGCGACAGGTACCCGACGGGCCCGCCGCCGAGGCGCGCGCCAACTGCTTCAGATCGCGTTCTCGTCCGGAAGGACCGGGTCCGGACCGGCCACCTGGGGCCAACGGGCCACCTGGGACGCCGTACGACAGCTGCCGCCGACCGACGCGCCGCGCTACGAAATCGCCACCGCGGCACCGCTGGACCCGGGGCGGCCCGTGCTCGTCCTGCTCACGGCGCTGCAGCAGCTGCACCCGCCGCAGGGCCCGCCGCCCACGCCTGACCCCGAGGCCGTCCTGACCGCCTGTCAGTGCCACACGCTATGGTCGGCCTCGAACGATCCCAGCACGAACAGCACCACCGTCACCAGGGGGCACCATGACCACACCGGGCACCGGCCCGCTCACCACCGCCGACCTCGTGGAGGGCTGGCACCGGGTGGGCGTCCGTGCGGGCATGGCGCTGATCGTGCACTCCTCGCTCTCCAGCCTCGGCCGGGTCGAGGGCGGCGCGGCGGCCGTGGTGGCCAGCCTGCGCGAGGCGGTCGGGCCCGGCGGCACCGTCGCCGCGCCCACCTTCACCTCGGACACCGTCCGTGACCCGGCCCCCGGGCACAGCGGCCCGCCCGGCCCCGGGGTCGCCGAGCTCCGCGCCGCCGTCCCGCTCTTCCACCCGGGGTTGCCCGCCACCACGGGTGCGGTGGCGGAGGCGCTGCGCGCCCTGCCGGAGAGCCTCCGCAGCAGCCACCCGCAGGTCTCGGTCGCCGCCGTCGGCGCGCACGCCAAGGAGGTCACCGCCCGGCGCTCGCTCGGCTTCGCCGTCGGTCGGGAGTCGCCGTTCGGTGCGCTGCACGATCTCGGCGGCTACGTGCTGCTGGTCGGCGTCGGCCACAACCGCAACACCTTCCTGCACTACGCCGAGACCTTCGCCCCCAACCGCCGGCTCAAGCTCCGCCGCTTCCCGATGGCGATCCAGGGCGAGCGGGTCTGGATCGAGGCGCCGGACGTCGCGGACGACAACGGCACCCACTTCCCGGTCGTGGGGCGTGAGTTCGAGGAGCGGGCGGGAATCCGGGAGGTGCTGGTCGGCGACGCTCCCTGCCGACTGATCCCGGTCCGCGACCTCATACCCTTCGCCGTCCGCCGCCTGACCGAGCTGCTGGCGGCGGACGGCCCCGGAGCGGCATAGGCCGGGCCAGCGATCCCGCCGTAAGCGCGGAACCGCCGACTCCTTCCCGCCTGCCGTCAGTGACGGTCCTGGTGCACCGAGGCGGCGTCCTGGATCTTCTTCCAGGACTTCGGCTCCACCGGCAGCTGCGCCTGCGCTGCCCGGCTCGCGCCCGTCTCCGGCGCCGGCGAGGCGACGGCCGCGGCGCCCGGCGGCACCGGCCCGACGGCCGGCTTGCTCGGGGTGAACAGCCAGGTGTTCAGCAGATCGCCGAGCTTCTGGCCCGACACCTTCTCCGCGTACGCCTGGAACTCCGGGATGGTGGCGTTGCCGTAACGGCGCTCGGTGGGCCAGCCCTTCAGGATCCGGAAGAACTTCTCGTCCCCGACGGCGTTGCGCAGCGCCTGGATGGCCACCGCGCCGCGGTAGTACACCGCGCCGGAGAACTGGTTCTCCTCACCCGGGTCGCCCGGCTTGACGGTCCAGAACGGGTCGTCGGCGGGGCGTGAGGCGTAGATGTAGTCGGCCAGTTCCTGTGCGGTGCCCTCGTTCTCGTGCTCGGACCAGAGGAACTGCGAGTACTCGGCGAAGCCCTCGTTCAACCAGATGTCGCTCCAACGGGAGAGCGAGACGCTGTCGCCGTACCACTGGTGGGCCAGCTCGTGCACGACCACGGAGGTGTTGGACCCCTTGGCGAACAGCCCGGGGCCGTAGGAGACCCGGGTCTGGGTCTCCAGGGCGCCGCTGGACTGGATGTTGGCGACGTAGCCGCCGACCGAGCTGAACGGGTACTCGCCGAAGTAGCCGCTCAGCCAGTCCACCAGCTCGCCGGTGCGCTCCACGCTCGCCCGGGCCGCGGCGGCGTTGTCGCCCAGGTCCTTGCTGTAGGCGTTGTAGACCGGCAGCCCGCCGGCCGTGGTGTCCTGGGTGATGTCGAACTTGCCGATCGCGAGTGTCGCCAGGTACGTCGCCTGCGGCTTGTTCTCCCGCCAGCTGTACCGGGTCCAGCCCGCCTGGGAGGTGGTGCCGGCCAGCACGCCGTTGCTGATCACCTGGGTGCCGCTCGGCACCTGCACCGAGACGTCGAAGGTCGCCTTGTCGCTCGGGTGGTCGTTGCTCGGGAACCACCACCCGGCCGACACCGGCTCGCCGGACGCGACCGCACCGTCCGGGGTACGGCGCCAGGCGGTGTAGCCGCCGTACTTCTTCACGGTGGACGGCACGTCCTTGTAGCGCACCACCACGGTGGCCTGGCTGCCCTTGGCGAGCGGCCGGGCGGGAGTGATCTCCAACTCCTGATCGCCGCTGGTGGCGAAGGTCGCCGGTCGGCCGTTGACCCGGACCTCGGAGACGTCCAGCGCGAAGTCGAGGTTGAACCGGGAGAGGTCCTGGGTCGCCGTGGCGAGGATGGTCGTGGTGCCCTCCAGCTCGTCGGTCGCGGGCTGGTACTTCAGCCGGATGTCGTAGTGCGAGACGTCGTACCCGCCGTTGCCGAGGGTCGGGTAGTACGGGTCCCCGACGCCGTCCGCGCCGGGCTGGTAGTCGGCAGCCGAGGCGGGGACGGCCAGGAACAGGCTCAGCGCACTGGCAGCGGAGACGATCAACCTCTTGCGCACATGGTCCTCCAGGAATCACCGGAACGATGGGGTTGAACCGATCCTTGTCCCGGAGGCTCCGCTCCCACTCCCCGATCGTGAGACCTTCATGAAAAGAAACACGCCGAAATGACGGCTTCGCGGCACTGCCGCGAAGCCGTCACACCACTCGGAGCCGATCCGTCGTCAGTTGTGGACCTCATGGACCGAGTTGGTCTCCTGGATCTTCTTCCAGGACTTCGGCTCCACCGGCAGCTGCGCCTGCGCCTTGGCCGCGCCCGTCTCCGCACCCGGCGCCGGCGAGGCGACGGCCGCGGCGCCCGGCGGCACCGGCCCGACGGCCGGCTTGCCGGCCGTGAACAGCCAGGTGTTCAGCACGTCGCCGAGCTTCCGGCCCGACACCTTCTCCGCGTACGCCTGGAACTCCGGGATGGTGGCGTTGCCGTAACGGCGCTCGGTGGGCCAGCCCTTCAGGATCCGGAAGAACTTCTCGTCCCCGACGGCGTTGCGCAGCGCCTGGACGGCCACCGCGCCGCGATCGTACACGGCGCTCGCGAACTGGTCGTCCGGGCCCGGGTCGCCCGGCTTGACGGTCCAGAACGGGTCGTCGGCCGGGTGCGAGGCGTAGACGTAGTCGGCCAACTCCTGTGCGGTGCCCTCGTTCTCGTGCTCCGACCAGAGGAACTGGGCGTAGCGGGCGAAGCCCTCGTTCAACCAGATGTCGCTCCAGCGCGAGAGCGAGACGCTGTCGCCGTACCACTGGTGGGCCAACTCGTGCACGACCACCGAGGTGTTGGACCCCTTCGCGAACTGTCGGGGGCTGTAGAAGATCCGGGTCTGGGTCTCCAGGGCGTAGCCGGTCGGGACGTTGGGGACGTAGCCGCCGACCGAGCTGAACGGGTACTCGCCGAAGTAGCCGCTCAGCCAGTCGACCAGCTCGCCGGTGCGCTCCACGCTGGCCCGGGCGGCATCCGCGTTCTCGCCCAGGTCCTTGCTGTACGCGTTGTAGACCGGCAGGCCGCTCGGTGTGGTGTCCCGGGTGACGTCGAACTTGCCGATCGCCAGCGTGGCCAGGTACGTCGCCTGCGGCTTGTTCTCGCGCCAGCTGTACCGGGTCCAGCCCGCCTGGGAGGTGGTGCCGGTCAGCAGGCCGTTGCTGATCGCCTGGGTGCCGTCCGGTACCAGCACGGAGACGTCGTAGGTGGCCTTGTCGCTCGGGTGGTCGTTGCTGGGGAACCACCACCAGGCCGCCTCGGGCTCGTTGGCCGCGATCCCGCCGTCCGGGGTGCGGTGCCAGCTGGTGAACCCGTACTTCTTCACGGTGGACGGCACCCCCTTGTAGCGCACCACAACGGTGGCTTGGCTGCCCTTGGCGAGCGGCCGGGCGGGAGTGATCTCCAGCTCCTGCTCCCCGCTGGTGGCGAAGGTCGCCGGCCGGCCGTTGACCCGGACCTCGGAGACGTCCAGCGCGAAGTCGAGGTTGAACCGGGAGAGGTTCTGGGTCGCCGTGGCGAGGATGGTCGTGGTGCCTTCCAGCTCGTCCGTGGCGGGCTGGTACTTCAGCCGGATGTCGTAGTGCGAGACGCGGTACCCGCCGTTGCCGTAGGTGGGGTAGTACGGGTCGCCGACCCCGGCCGCGCCGGGCTGGAAGTCGGTAGCCGAGGCGGGGACGGCCAGGAACAGGCTCAGGGCACTGGCAGCGGAGACGATCAGTCTCTTGCGCACGTGGTCCTCCAGGGGATCACCGGAACGATTGGGTCGGATCGATCCTTGTCCCGGAGGCCCTGCTCTCACTCCCCACTCGTGAGATGTTCATGAAAAGAAACGCACCGACATGACGGCTTCGCAGCACTGCCGCGAAGCCGTCACTCCGTCTCACCCCCGCCCGCCCCTCACGCCCCGAGCACCACCGGCGCCCGCACCAGCGAGCCGTACTCCGTCCACGAGCCGTCGTAGTTCTTGACGTGCGGGTAGCCGAGCAGCTCGGTGAGCGCGAACCAGGTGTGCGCGGACCGCTCGCCGATCCGGCAGTACGCGATCACCTCGCGCTCCGGCTCCACGCCCTTCCCCCCGTACAGCGCCCGCAGCTCCTCCGCCGAGCGGAACGACCCGTCGTCGTTGGCCGCCTGCGACCACGGGATGTTGACCGCGCCCGGGATGTGCCCGGGCACCTGCGCCTGCTCCTGCGGCAGGTGCGGGGGCGCGATCAGCTCGCCCCGGAACTCGGCGGGCGAGCGGACGTCCACCAGCACCGCGTCCGCGCCGGGCTTGGCGAACACCTCGGCCTTCGCCAGGACCTCGTCCCGCAGTGCCCTCAGCTCCGGCCGCTCGGGCCCGTCGAGCCGGTAGCCGCTGTGCTGGTAGTCCATCACCTCGTGGGTGAGCTCCCGCCCCTCCAGCTCCCACTTCTTGCGCCCGCCGTCCAGCAGCCGCACCGGCCCGTAGCCGCGCAGCCGCAGTAGCCAGTAGGCGTAGGTGGCGAACCAGTTGTTGTTGCCGCCGTAGAGCACCACCGTGGTGTCGTCCTCGACCCCGGCCGCCCGCAGCAGGTGCTGGACGCCGTCGCGGTCGATGTAGTCCCGGCCGACCTGGCTGTGCAGATCGGTGGTCCAGTTCCAGCCGACCGCCCCGGGGATGTGGTCCCGGTCGTAGGCCTCGGTGTCCTCGTCCACGTCGACGACCCGGATCGTCCCGTCGTCCAGGTGGTGGGCCAGCCATTCGGTGTGGACCAACGCCTCGGGGTGCGCGTAGCCGTTGCCGGTCATCCCAGGCCCTCCTTCGCTCCGCCCAGGCTGCAGCGCCCGACCACGGGCTCAGCGGGCCGCGCGACGACGGCAGGACGTACGGGCACGGCGGGGCGCCGGCGACCGGGCCGGACAGTTCGAACCTACGCCGTCCGTCCGACCCGGGCCACCCCGCGCCCCCTTGACCTCGCCCCCGCGCCCGCCCCCTCCCCCTTCGCCCTTCGCTCAGGAGAAGACGACGGAGCGCAGCTTCAGCCGGTCGCCGAGCTTCTTTCCGGGGTTCATGACGTAGAACACGTCACCCGCGCAGTCGGCGGCCAGGTAGACCGTGGCCGTGGAGCGGGTGAGGTTCTCCGGCGCGAAGCCCGGGTCGTCCTCGGTCGTCCACGGCAGGTCGATGCACGTACCGCTCTTCGGGTCGGCCAGGCCGGTGACGACTCCCGGGCCGACCTTGTAGAGGAAGTCGCCCTCCGCGGCATTGGCGGAGAACGGAACGGCGAGGACGAGGGCGATGGCGCTGGCGGCGGCGAGCACGGCGTTGCGGAGACGCATGGGTGAGGGCCTTTCAGGTGGTACTCGGCGGTACCCGGTTAGTGATGCGAGATCACCCTAGAGGCCCAAAATCCGCAGAAACGCTTCTTCCAATCCACCTATTCGAGTGATTCAGAGGTTGAAACCGCTACCTGCCTTCATTCGAAAGCCACCGGCAATCCCACTCAGTTCGGCGGGGCCGTGAAGTAGTACCCGGAGTCGACGAGCACCGGCAGGTACGCCTTCAGCGCCGCCACCGTCTGTGACCGGTCCCCGCCGCCGTCGTGGTTGAGCACGATCGCCCCGGGCCGGACGTTCTTGAGCACCCGGTCGATGATCGCCGAGGTCCCGGGCCGCGCCCAGTCCCGTGGGTCCACGGACCAGGCCATGTTCCGCATCCCGAGGTCGGCGGCCACCTTGAGCGCGGTCGGGGACCAGTCCCCGCCGGGTGCGCGGAACCAGGTGGGCTGCCGACCGGTGGTCCGTTGCAACAGGTCCGAGGTGCGCTCCAGCTCGTCCCGCACCTTGCCCTCCGGGAGGTGCCGCAGGTCCGGGTGGGTCCAGGTGTGGTTGGCGATGTGGTGGCCGCGGTCCGCGATCTCCCGGACCAGGGCGGGGTGCTCGACGGCGTTCTCGCCGATCAGGAAGAAGGTCGCCCTGACCCCGTACTGCTCGAACAGCGTCAGCACGGTCGGGGTGTGGCGGGGATCCGGGCCGTCGTCGATGGTGAGCGCCACCACCCGCCGATCCGGGTCCAGGTCGTACACCGGCTTGCCCTCCTCCTCGCTGAGCGCCCGGCGCAGGGGCAGCGCACTGGGCACGCTGGCCGACGGGGACCCGGACGGCGGCAGCGGCGAGGTCACCGTGGACGGCCCGCTCCCCGGGGTGGCCGCCGACAGCGCGGCGGAGGGTTCGCCCCCCGCCCCCTCGGGCCCCGCCGGAGCGGACGGGGCGGCGGCGTCGGTCGCCCCCGCCGTGGCGCCGCCCTCCCCCTCACCCCAGGTGCTCCGACATCCGGCAGCCGTCCCCAGGAGGGACATTCCGGCCGCGACCAGCAGCAATCTACGCGAAGTAATGTGACGATCTGACAGCATTGTGGATGCTTCCCCCGGCCGCCACCGCCGCTCCCCGGAGGCAACTCAGACGGACCCGATCACCACTCCGACGGCCCAGGGGCACCGGCCGCACACCCCGTTCCCCGGGTTCTTCCACGGATCTTCCCCGACCGGACGCCCCGCCTCCTCCTGGGCCCGCTACGCTGTGCCTTCCCCAGTGTGATGATCTGCCATCAGAGGACGTGGCCATGACGACAAGTCAGGACTTCCCCCACCAGGGCCAGCAGGACGACCACGCGACCGAGCTCAGCCAGTGGGAACGTTTCGGTGTCGACACCACCGCCCCGCACTCTGCGCGCGTCTACGACTACTGGCTGGGAGGAAAGACCAACTTCCCGCCGGACCGCGCCATGGGACAGGCCATCGAGCAGGCCGTACCGAGCGTCAAGGCGATGGCCAAGGCCAACCGGGCGTTCCAGGGCCGGGCCGTGCGCCACCTCGCCCAGGAGCACGGCATCCGCCAGTTCCTCGACCTCGGCACCGGCATCCCGACCTCGCCGAACACCCACGAGATCGCCGAGGCGGTCAGCCCGGGGACCCGGGTGGTCTACGTCGACAACGATCCGATCGTGCTCACCCACGCCCGCGCGCTGATGGTCTCCAGTCCGGCCAGCCGCACCACCTACATCCACGCCGACCTGCGCAAGCCCGAGGAGCTGTTCGCCGACCCGGCGCTCACCTCCACCCTCGACCTCACCCAGCCGGTCGGCCTGCTGATGATCGCCGTGCTGATGCTGATCGCGGACGAGGACGACCCGTGGGGCCGGGTCGCCGCGCTGCGCGACGCCCTGCCGGTCGGCAGCTGCATCGCGCTGACCACCCCCACCCCGGACTTCGACCCGGAGGCCGTCGGCAAGGTCGCCGAGGCCGCCCGGGCCGGCGGCATGACCCTGGTGCCGCGCGGCTACGACGACGTGGTCCGCTTCTTCGACGGCTGGGAGCTGGTCGAGCCGGGCGTCGCCCCGGTACTGGCCTGGCGCCCGGACGGCGAGCCCCCGGCGGACCCGAAGGCCGCGTACTACTGGGGCGGCGTCGCGATCAAGCGCTGACGCCACCGGCACGCCTCCGTCCGACGGGCCCCGTCGGACGGAGGCGTCACTTCAGCAGCCGCGACAGCCGCCGGTCCGCCAACGGTTTGCCCCCGGTCTGGCAGGTCGGGCAGTACTGCAGCGAGGAGTCCGCGAACGACACCTCGCGGATGGTGTCCCCGCACACCGGGCACGGCAAGCCGGCCCTGCCGTGCACCCGCAGTCCGAGCTTCTTCTCCGCCTTCAGCTCCCCCGCCGCCAGCCCCCGCGAACGCTCCACCGCCTCGCGCAGCGTCCCGCCGAGCGCCTCGTACAGCCGGGCCACCTCGTCCTCCGTCAGGCTCCCGGCGATCTTGTACGGCGACATCCGCGCCGCGTGCAACACCTCGTCCGAGTACGCGTTGCCCACCCCGGCCAGCACCCTCTGGTCCCGCAGCACCCCCTTGAGCCGCCGCCGCTCGCCGCGCAACAGCCCGGCGAGGTCCGCCAGGCCGAACCCCGGGTCCAGCGGGTCCGGCCCGAGCCCGGCCACCCCCGGCACCTCGGCCGGATCGCGCACCACGTACACCGCCAGCCCCTTCTTCGTCCCGGCCTCGGTGAGCTCGAAACCGTCCCCGGCCTCCCCCGCCAGCCGTACCCGCAACGCCAGCGGATTGCGCGGCCCCGGCCGCGGCGGCTCGGCGGGCAGCCTGTCCTTCCACCGCAACCACCCGGCCCGAGCCAGGTGCACCACCAGGTGCAGCCCCTCCACCTCGATGTCCAGGAACTTGCCCCGCCTGCTCACCCCGCCGACCGTCCGCCCCTCCAACCCCGTCACCGGCGGGTCGTACGTCTTCAACGCACTGATCGCCACCGGCTGCACCCGAGCGATCACCCGCCCGGTCAACCGCTCGGACAGAAAGGCACTCAGCGCCTCGACCTCAGGCAGCTCCGGCATGCGCCCAGTCTCCCCCACCCCGCCCCCACCCGCGCGCCACAAAGCCCCAGACCCCACCCATAGCAACGACCCACCCACCCCTCCCACCCCAGCGAGAGGGACGCGCCCCCGCCCCCGTCCACCCCCAGCACCCCCCATTGCCCACCCCACCCCCAGGGCGCAGGCTGGAACACAGGGAGGTGCACCGCCCCATGAGCACCCTTGAGGAACAGATCGACATCGCCGCCCCCGTCCTCGCCGCCTGGGAGCAGCTGCACCGGGTGCACGAGTACCCCCGGTTCGTCGACGGCGTCCGCAGCGCCCACCCGCACGGCCGGAACCTCGCGCACCTCGGGGTGGAGATCGACGGCGACGAGCGCTCGGTCGACGCCGAGATCACCGACCGCGGCCGGGGCCGGGTGATGTCCTGGCGGACCACGGACGCCCCCCGGCTGCGCGGCGCCTTCGCGCTGCTGCCGCTCGACGCCGGGCACACCCGGTTGCAGATCCGGGTGGAGTACGACCCGGAGGCGTTGCACCGGGAGTTCGGCGGGCCGCGCGGCTTCGCCCAGGCCGGGGCGATCGAGCGGGCGGTGCGCGAGGATCTGGACCACTTCCGGGAGCTGGTCGAGGCACGGGTGAACGCCGCCGAGGCCCACCCGGAACCGTCGGACACCCCCGCCCCAACCCCCGCCCCAGCCCCCGGCCACCACCGCCCGTAAGCGCTGCATAAGCCCAGCTCAGGACGGGTGGTGAGGCTGTTCACAGCTCACCACCCGGCAGACCGTTCCAGTTTCAACCTGTGGCAGACTCGGGTCCCATGGACATCGGCCCGGTCACCAGGACGCTCCGCGCGGCGGTCTTCGCCGCGCTGGTCGTGCTGCTCGCCGGGCTCGGCCAGGTGCTGGTGACCGGCCGTGCGCTGCCGGTCGGCCCGATGCTGCCGGCCTTCGCCGGCGTCTTCGCGGTGGCCTTCGCGCTGGCCGGCCGCGAGCGCGGCTACCCGGCGATCGCGGCGGTGTTCCTGCCGCTGCAGCTGGGCACCGGCGCGCTGTTCGACCTCGCGCAGAGCACCTGTCCCTCGCTGCCGCCCGGTGCCGGGCACGGCCTGCGGCCGCTGCTGTGCGGCGGCGGCTCGCTCGGCGGGTTCCTGCTCGGCCACGGCGCCTCCGCGCAGACCGGCGTACTGCTGCTCCTGCTCGTGCTGCACACGGTGATCGCGCTGGCCGGCGCCTACTGGCTGCGCCGCGCGGACGCCGCGCTGTGCTGCCTGGCCGGTGCCGTCCGGATGCTGGGCGAGTTCCTGCACCGCCACCTGCCCGCCGCCGCCCGCTGGCTGCGGCTGCTGTTCGCCCCGCTGCCGGCCCGTCCGCCGGCGCGGGTGCCGTTTCCCCGGGCCAGCCGCACGCTGGTCCCCGCCGAGGACGTCGTCGTCCGTCCGGCCGTCCGGCGCGGTCCGCCGGTGTTCGCCCTGGCCGCCTGAGCGACGGCGCTCCCGCCCGCTCGACCGGCTGTTCTCTCCCCTCCCCACGGTCCCCGACCCTCCCCACGGTCCCCGACCGGCCCCTCCACGCGGTCCCCGACCGACCGCGTGCCTCCCCGTACGCCCGAGAGCACAGGACGACACCCCATGAGCAACACCCGCAAGGCCGACAAGAAGGCCTCCGCCACCGACCGCATGCGCGCCGCCCGGGCCCAGGCCGAGCGCTCCGACCGGATCCGCCGCCGGGTGGTGGTCGGCGGCGCCTCCGCCGCCGTGCTCGCCCTGGCGGCGGGCGTGGCCTTCGCCGTCGGCGGCTCCTCCGGCTCCGGCTCGGGCGCCGCGAACGGCCCGCTGGTCGTGCCGGCCAACGCGGGCGGCTCCGGCGGCACCGTGATCACCTACGGCAAGGCCGACGCCCCGCACACCCTGGAGGTCTACGAGGACTTCCGCTGCCCGTTCTGCGAGCAGCTGGAGACGACCACCGGCAAGGCGATCCAGCAGCTCGCCGACGAGGGCACCTACAAGGTCGAGTACCACCTGGCGACGTTCCTGGACAACAACCTCGGCGGCAAGGGCTCGCGCACCGCGCTGGCCGCCGCCGGCGCCGCGCTGAACGAGGGCGTGGACAAGTTCAAGGCCTTCCACGACGTGCTGTACGCCAACCAGCCGGACGAGCGCAGCGACGCCTTCGGCGACGTCAACCACATCCTGGACCTGGCCGGGCAGGTGCCCGGCCTGAAGACCGACGCCTTCGTGAAGGCGGTCACCGACCGGACCTACGCCCCGTGGGCGGCCAAGGTCAACGAGGAGTTCAACAAGAGCGACGTGACCGGCACCCCGACCGTCAAGCTGGACGGCAGGAAGCTGGACGTCCTCAGCAACGGCAAGGCCGTCTCCCCCGAGCAGTTCACCGCGATGGTCAAGCAGGTGACCGGATGACGGCCGACTCCCCCGCCGTACGGCCCGCGTACGGCGCGAGCCGCCCGTTCGCCTGGCTGCTGCTGATCGGCGGCGCGGTCGGCCTGTTCGCCTCGACGGTCCTCACGCTGGACAAGATCCGGCTGCTGGAGGACCCGTCGTACGTCCCCAACTGCAACATCAACCCGATCATCAGCTGCGGCTCGATCATGCGCAGCGAGCAGGCGGAGGCCTTCGGCTTCCCCAACTCGCTGATCGGGCTGGTCGCCTTCGGGGTGGTCGTCGCGATCGGTGCCGGGCTGCTCTCGGGCGCGGCGTTCCGGCGCTGGTTCTGGCTGGGCCTGCAGGCCGGGACGGTGTTCGGGGTCGGCTTCGTGACCTGGCTGATGTACCAGGCGCTGTACCGGATCGGCGCGCTCTGCCCGTACTGCATGGTGGTGTGGGCCGCGGTGATCCCGCTGTTCTGGTACACCACGCTGCACAACCTGCGTTCGGGTGTGATCCCGGTGGGCCCGCGGCTGCGGGTGGCCGTCCGGGAGGCGGTCCGCTACCACTGGGTCGTCCCGGCGCTCTGGTACGCGGTGATCGCGCTGCTGGTCCTCAACCGGTTCTGGTACTACTGGAGCACCCTGATCTGATCCCCGTCCGCCGCCCTGCCCGCTCCGGCGGGAGGGCGGCGGACCGTCCTCCCCGTGGGGTGCCATGCGTCGCAGGATCGTTCTCTTCGTCTCCGTGTCGGTCGACGGCTACTTCGAGGGCCCGAACCACGACCTCGGCTGGAACCTCGTCGACGACGAGGTGCACACCCACTTCAACCGGGTGCTCGCCCGGATGGGTGGTTTCGTCTCCGGCCGGGTGACGCACGAGCTGATGGCCTCCGTCTGGCCCACCGCCGACCAGGACCCGGACGCCGACGCCACGGTGGCCGAGTTCGCGGGCATCTGGCGCGCGATGCCGAAGACGGTCTTCTCCCGGACCCTCGACCGCGCCGACTGGAACACCACCGTCGTCCGCGAGGTCACCCCGGAGTCGGTCGCCGCCCTCACCGCCGGTCCCGGCGGCGACCTCGCCCTCAGCGGCGCGAACCTGGCGGAGTCCTTCCTCGCCCAGGACCTCGTCGACGAGTTCCGCTTCTACGTCCATCCCGTCGTCCTCGGCCGCGGCACCCTCTTCTTCCGCCCCGCCGACCACCCCGTCCCGCTCACCCTCAAGGACACCCACCGCTTCACCAACGGCGTCACCCTGCTCCACTACGAGCGCGGCGGCCCGTCCCCGCTGGACGGGTGACGGGCCGCCGCTGCGCTCGGGTCAGAAGGTGTACGCCTCGACCTCGGCGAGGAGTTCGGCGCGGCGCTCCTCGCTGACGAAGGAGGCGCGGAAGGAGTTGGCGGCCAGGCGGCGCTGGGTCTCCTGGTCGAGGCCGAGGGCCTCGCGGACGGCGCGGAAGTTGTCCTCGACGTAGCCGCCGAAGTAGGCCGGGTCGTCGGAGTTGACGGTGACCAGCAGGCCGGCGTCCAGCATCTCCCCCAGCGGGTGGTCGGCGAGGGTGTCGACGCAGCGCAGCCGGACGTTGGAGAGCGGGCAGACGGTCAGCGGGATCTGCTCGCGCACCAGGCGGGCGACCAGCTCGCCGTCCTCCAGGCAACGCAGCCCGTGGTCGATCCGCTCGACGCCGAGGACGTCCAGCGCCTCGGTGATGTACGCGGCCGGGCCCTCCTCGCCCGCGTGGGCGACCCGGCGCAGCCCGGCCTCGGCGGCCCGGCGGTACACCTCGCGGAACTTCACCGGCGGGTGGCCGACCTCGGCGGAGTCCAGGCCGATGCCGGCGATCCGGTCGAAGTAGGGGCGGGCGGCCTCGAAGGTCTCCAGCGCGGACTCCGCGGACTCGTCCCGCAGGAAGCACATGATCAGCTGGGTGCTGACGCCGTGCCGTTCCTCGCTGCGCTGCAGCGCCCGGGTCAGGCCGTCCACCACCACGCCCAGTGGCACCCCGCGGGCGGTGTGCGCCTGCGGGTCGAAGAAGACCTCCGCGTGGCGGACGCCCTGCTCGGCGGCGCGGGCGAGGTAGGCGTCGGCGAGGTCGGCGAAGTCGTCCTCGGTGCGCAGCACGGCCATCAGCGCGTAGTAGAGGTCCAGGAAGGACTGGAGGTCGCTGAAGGAGTACGCCTCGCGCAGCGCCTCGGTGTCGGCGTACGGCAGCTGGACGCCGTTGCGGGCGGCGAGCTCGAAGGCGAGCTCGGGCTCCAGGGTGCCTTCGATGTGCAGGTGGAGTTCGGCCTTGGGAAGCGGCATGTGCGATCTGTCCAGCGGTAGCGGGTGGACCCGGAGGTGACGGAAGGATCATCCTATGAGCTTCTCGACGTGGGGGGCTCGGCGGGCGACCCGCTCGGACCTGCCCGGCCGGAACCGACCGGGTGCACCGGCGACGCTCCGCGGGCACCCTGTAGGAGGGGACTTCCGCCGAGGAGGCACCGAGATGCGGCACGCCGAAGACCCGCACATCCGGCCCGCGGGCATCTCCCCGCACGCCCTGGGCAACGACACGCTCCTGCACGAGCTGGAACAGCTGCACCGCACCCGCCACGAGACCTTCCTGTACGGCTCGGAGGAGGCGCTGAAGCGGCACACGCTGCGCACCGGCGAGCTGGAGGCCGAGTACCTGCACCGCTTCCCCAACCGGCAGGTCACCGCGGCCCGGACCAGGGCCGGGGCCAGGGCCAGGGAGGCGGCCGCCCGGGTGGAGTCGCTGCCGGAGTGACCGGAACGGGCCGCGCGCCCGCCGGGACACGCCGGGCGCGCGGTGGTGTGCCCGGAGCCGGGCCGTCGGAGAGGGTGTGAGGGCAGACGCACCGGACCCGAACCTCCTGGGAGCCCCGCATGCCCATCGCCAGCGTCAACCCCGCGACCGGCGAGACCGTCCAGACCTTCGAGCCGCTCGACGCGGCCGGCATCGAACGGCGGCTGGCCCGCGCCGAGGCCGCCTTCCACAGCTACCGCCGCACCTCCTTCGCGGCCCGCGCCGAACTGCTGCGCCGCGCCGCCGACCTGCTGGACCAGGAGCAGGAGGCGGTCGCCCGCACCATGACCGAGGAGATGGGCAAGCCGCTCGCCGGGGCCCGCGCCGAGACCGCCAAGTGCGCCAAGGCGATGCGCTGGTACGCGGACAACGCCGAGGCGCTGCTCGCCGACGAGCACCCGGCCCCGGAAGACGTCGCCGACTCCGGCGCCGCCCGCGCCTACGTCCGCTACCGCCCGCTCGGCCCCGTGCTGGCCGTGATGCCGTGGAACTTCCCGCTGTGGCAGGTCATCCGGTTCGCCGCGCCGGCGCTGATGGCGGGCAACGTCGGCCTGCTCAAGCACGCCTCCAACGTGCCGCGCACCGCGCTGGCGATCGAGGAGCTGTTCCAGCGGGCCGGCTTCCCCGAGGGCTGCTTCCAGACGCTGCTGATCGGCTCGGGCGCGGTCGAGGGCGTGATCCGGGACCCCAGGGTCGCCGCCGTCACCCTCACCGGCAGCGAGCCGGCCGGGCGGGCGGTCGCGGCCACCGCGGCGGACGTGGTGAAGAAGGCCGTGCTGGAGCTGGGCGGCAGCGACCCGTTCGTCGTCCTGCCGAGCGCCGACGTGGACGAGGCGGCGCGCACCGCCGTCCGGGCCCGGGTGCAGAACAACGGCCAGTCCTGCATCGCCGCCAAGCGCTTCATCGTGCACACCGACGTGTACGACCGCTTCACCTCCGCCTTCACCGAGGCGATGCGCGCGCTGAAGGTCGGCGACCCGATGGACGAGGGCACCGACGTCGGCCCGCTGGCCAGCCGCCAGGGCCGGGACGACCTGGAGGAGCTGGTCGAGGACGCCCGTACCCGGGGCGCCCGGGTGGAGTGCGGCGGCGGGCGGCCCACCGGCTGGGACTCCGGCTGGTTCTTCGAGCCGACGGTGCTCACCGGCATCACCCCGGCGATGCGGATCCACCACGAGGAGACCTTCGGCCCGGTCGCCACCGTCTACCGGGTGGCCGACCTGGACGAGGCGGTGGCCGTCGCCAACGACACCCCGTTCGGGCTCAGCGCCAACGTCTGGACCACCGACGAGGCCGAGCGGGAGCGCTTCGTGCGGGACATCCAGGCCGGCGGGGTGTTCTTCAACGGGATGACGGCCTCCCACCCGGCGCTGCCGTTCGGCGGGGTCAAGCGTTCCGGGTTCGGGCGGGAGCTGTCCGGGCACGGGATCCGGGAGTTCTGCAACGTCACCACGGTGTGGATCGGCTGAGCCCTCCCGGGCCCGCGCCCGCCCCGGGCCGGTCAGGACGCCACGCGGTGGCGGCCCGGCCCGGGGGTCATCCAGCGGGCGATCACGCCGCCCAGCGCGATGAGCGTCAGCCCCCAGAAGATCGCCATCGGTATCAGCACCGGCAGCAGGCTCACCTGGACGGCCACCATGCAGAGGCCGATCGAGAGCGCGACCATGAACGTCACCACGGTGGGGCTGAGGCCGAGCAGCCAGTGCCAGGCGCGGTGCCCGAAGCCCCGGTTCCGCTGGGCTTCGGGCTCGGCCCGTTCCTTGGCGTCGAATTCCTGGTAGGTCAGCAGGTCCATCGGGATCGCCTCCAATGCTGGACGGCTGGACGGGAGGAACGCCTGGCCCGGGAGGGTCAGGAGGCCTTGCGGGGAGCCGAGGACTTCCGGGCGGTGGTCTTCTTCGCGGCCGAACCCTTCGCCGATCCCTTCGCCGAGCCCTTCGCCGAACCCCCTGCGGAGCCGGCGCCGGTGGTCTTCGCGGTCGCCTTCGGGGCGGCTTTCGGGGCCGACTTCGCGCCGGTCCGCTTCGTCGGGGCGCGCCTGCGCGGCGCGGGCTCCTCCCCCTCGGCGTCCTCGGCGCCGCCCGGCCCGCCGCCCCGCCCGCCCTTGGCCTGCTTGAGGCTGCTGCGCAGCGCCTCCATCAGGTCGATCACGTTGTCCGGCGCCTCGCCCGGCTCCTCCTCGTGCGGGACCTCCACGCCCTCCAGCCGCGCGGTGATCACCTGCTGCAGCGCCTGCTGGTAGTCGTCGTGCAGCTGGGAGAGGTCGAAGTCCTCGGAGAGGGTGTCCATCAGCGACCGCGCCATCTTGAGCTCCTGCGGTCGGACGGTGACGTCCCCCTCGGGCGCGATGCCGGCCGCCGGGCGGACCTCGTCGGGCCAGATGCAGGTCTGGAGCACCAGGGTGTTGTCGTGCACCCGCAGCACCGCGGGCGACTCCCGGGTGCGCAGCGCGATCTTGGTGACGGCGATCTGCCCGGACTCGGTGAGCGCGTCGCGCAGCAGCGCGTACGGCTTGGCGGCGGCCTTGTCGGCGACGCCGACGTAGTAGGCCTTGGAGAACATCAGCGGGTCGATCTCGTTCTCGTCCACGAAGGCCAGCACGTCGATGATCTTCTTGCTGGGCAGCGGCAGGTCGGCGAGGTCCTCGTCGGAGAGCGTGACGGTCCGCCCGTCGGGGGACTCGTACCCCTTGGCGATCTCCGCGTATGGGATCTCCTTCTCCTCCCGCTCGCAGTACCGCTTCATCCGCACCCGGCCGCCGTCCTTCTCGTGCACCTGGTGCAGCGGGACGTCGTGCTCCTGGGTCGCGGAGTACAGGTGGACGGGGATGGTGACCAGCCCGAAGCTGATCGTCCCCTTCCAGGTGGTCTGCATGGGGTCGCTCCTGACCGGCGCCGGGAGCCGGCCGGCACCGCGAACGCTCGGGATGCTCCTACGGCATGCCCCGAGAGTCCCACTCTGCCCGGATTTGCGAGGATCGGCCACACCGCGCCGACAATGGGCCGAGGAGGACGATGTGGATGACCGCCCGCAGCCGGGAGAACCGGCAGGACCGGGCCGGGCCGCCCCCGCCGGAGCGGTACGGCTACCTGGTGACGTACGCGGTGCGGGGCGAGCCCGGCGCCCGGCGCGCGGAGGTGGCCGTCCTGCCCGGATACTCACAGGAGGAGGACATCCCCCGGATCCTGGCCGCCCGGCTGACCGGGCGACCGGCGGACGAGACCTCGATCACCGTCCTCGACGTGCGGCCGATCTGACCGCCCACCCACGGGCGATTTGAGCCCCAACAGAGCTTGGGAACCTCTCAAAAGGCTGACGATGCATCAGATTTGAGGTTTCCATGCCACCTTTCCACCCACCCCGACCAGGTCTTTTACGTTCGTTGAGCGAACAGTTACCAAAAAATTGTTCCGATCACCGGTGCGTGGAAGTTAGGTTGCGACGCAATGCGCGGGCAAGTCCCCCACCCTCCGGCATGACGAGTCGAGGGTCACACCGCGCTGGAAAGGCACAGGGTCCCGAGATGAGTGCGGACACCACCAGGCCCACCACGGCCACCAAGCTCCCCCAGCAGACCGGCCCGGTCGGGCACGGCGGCGACGGCCACCTGAAGGCCGGGCTCAAGAACCGCCACCTGTCGATGATCGCCATCGGCGGCGTGATCGGCGCCGGCCTGTTCGTCGGCTCCGGCGCGGGCATCGCGACCACCGGCCCGGGCATCCTGCTCTCCTACGCCCTGGCCGGCGCGCTGGTCGTGCTGGTGATGCGGATGCTCGGCGAGATGGCCGCGGCCGACCCGCAGAGCGGCTCGTTCTCGGCGTACGCGGACCGCGCGCTGGGCCGCTGGGCCGGCTTCTCCATCGGCTGGCTGTACTGGTTCTTCTGGGTCGTGGTGCTCGCGGTCGAGGCGACGGCCGGTGCGAAGATCCTCAACAACTGGGTGCCCGGCGTGCCGCAGTGGGGGTGGGCGCTGATAGTGATGGCGGTGCTGACCGCCACCAACCTCTTCTCCGTGGCCTCCTACGGCGAGTTCGAGTTCTGGTTCGCCGGGATCAAGGTGGTCGCGATCGCCGCCTTCCTGGTGATCGGCACCCTCGCCGCCTTCGGCCTGCTGCCCGGCACCCACGCGGTCGGCGCCAGCAACCTCACCGGCCACGGCGGCTTCCTGCCGCACGGGGTGGGCGCGGTGTTCACCGGAATGCTCACCGTGGTCTTCGCCTTCATGGGCAGCGAGATCGTCACCCTGGCCGCCGGCGAGTCGGAGGACCCGGAGAAGGCGGTCAGCAAGGCCACCAACAGCGTCATCTGGCGCATCGGGATCTTCTACCTGGGCTCGATCCTGCTCGTGGTCACCCTGCTGCCGTGGGACTCCGCCGACGTCAAGGCGAGCCCGTACGTGGCGGTGCTGGACCACATCGGCATCCCGGGCGCCGGCCAGGTGATGGACGTGATCGTGCTGACGGCGGTGCTGTCCTGCCTCAACTCCGGGATGTACACGGCCTCCCGGATGGCCTTCTCGCTGGGCCAGCGCGGGGACGCGCCCAAGGCCTTCGCCACGGTGACCTCGCGCGGCGTGCCGCGGGTGGCGATCCTCTCCTCGGTGGTCTTCGGCTTCATCGCGGTCTTCTTCAACTACACCTCGCCGGACACCGTGTTCGCCTTCCTGCTCAACTCCTCCGGCGCCGTCGCGCTCTTCGTCTGGCTGGTGATCTGCGCCACCCAGCTGCGGATGCGGAAGATCATCGAGCGTGAGATGCCCGAGCGGCACACCGTCCGGATGTGGCTGTACCCGTACCTGACCTGGACGGCCATGGGCATGATCGGGTTCGTCATGGCGTACATGTTCACCGACGCCGACGGGCGCAAGCAGATGTACCTGTCGCTGGTCGCCGCAGCCATCGTGCTGGCGGCCTCGGCCGTGGTGGGCCGACGGCGGCGGGCCGCGGTGGCGGCGGGCTCCTGACCCGCCCGCCCCGCGCGGGAACGCCGGGCCCGGGAGCCGATGCGGAGGCTCCCGGGCCCGGCGCCGTTTCTCCGGCGCCGTCCCGCCGGCCGGTCCGTTGGTCGGTTCGTTCGACGCCCCGCCGGGCGCCCTGTTCGCCACCCCGCCGGGCGTCCTGTTCGACGCCCCGTTCACCCTCCACAGTTTGACCAAGGCACGTCAAGGGGGATATCTGGGCCAGCGCTCCCCCACGAGCACTTCCCGACCCTCACCGGGAGATCCCGTGCCGATCCCGCCCACCCCCACGCCGCCCTCCCCGCCACCGCCCCGCGCGGAACCCGAGACCGCACGCCTGCGCTTCGGCCGTCGGCTGCGCCACTGGCGCGAAGCCCGCGGCCTCAGCCAGGCCGAGCTCGGCCGGCTGCTCGGCTACCACGACTCGCTGATCAGCCGGGTGGAGAACGCCCGCCGCTGGCCGCCGCCGGGGATGCCCGACCGGGCCGACGAACTCCTCCTCGCCGACGGCGAGCTGGCGCAGCTGTGGCAGGCCCTTCGACGGGAACGCCGACGCCTCGGCGAACTCGCCGCCGCCGCCCGGAAACCCCTCGCCGCCGACACCGCCCCACCGGACGCCGCCACCGTCGAGGTGCTCGCCCAACTGCTCGCCGTCTACCGCGCCGCCGTCGACCGGATCGGCGGCGAGGAGCTGGCCGCCGTCCTGGAGCACCACGCCCGCACCCTGGCCGGCCGGCCATGCACCGGCCCGCGCGAGAGCCCCACCGCCGACCGCTCGCTCGCCGCCCAGTACGCCGAGCTGGCCGGCTGGGCCCACTTCGAGGGAGACCGCCACGCCCACGCGCTCGGCTGGTACACCACCGGGCTGGAGTGGGCCCGCACGAGCGACGACCGGGCCACCACGGCCGCCCTGCTCGCCCGGCAGAGCACCCTGTACTGGTGGCACGGGGACGCGGCCACCGCGCTCGCCCTGGCGGAGGCCGCCCGGAGCACCGCCCCTCCCCTGCCGGAGCTGCGGGCCTGGGCCGCCGTCGTCCAGGCCCATGCCCACGCACTGGCCGGACAGGCACCGCAGGTCCGCCGGACCCTGGCGGACGCCCGGCGACTGACCGGCGCCGCACTGCGCTCCGGCGCGCCGACGCCCTGGACGGAGCGCGCCGAGCTGGTCCTGGCCGTCGCCCATGGCACCTGCCACCGGGACCTCGCCCTCCACACCGGCCGCAGCGCCCACGCCCACGCCGCGGCGGACCGGCTGGAGGCGGCCCTGCGACTACTCGACCGGGCCGCCCGCCCGCGCGACCACGCCCTGATCACCGCCCGCCTCGCCGGCGCCCGCGCCCTCGCCGGTCACCCCGACGCCGCGGCCGCTCTGCTCTCCCGGCTGCCCGCGAACACCACCGGCCGCATCGCCCGCGAGCAGCGGCGTGCCGGGGAGTGGCTGCGCCGGTGAAAGCCGAGCTCCGCGGCCCCGGCCCGGACGCCGCCGCCGGTGAAAGCCCGGACGCCGCGCCGGCGCCCGGACGCACGGCAGCGGGGCCGGCCACCACCTGCGGGAGTGGTGGCCGGCCCCGCCGGACCGGTCCGGCGGCCCCTGCGGGTCGGCTCAGAGGCCGGCCGCCGCCGAGGCGATGGCCGCCGCGTACGTGCTCACCTGGGAGTAGACGCCCGGGTAGCCCGCGCGGGCGCAGCCGTTGCCCCAGCTGACGATGCCGACCTGGATCCAGCGGCCCGCCGCGTCCTGGCGGACCATCGGGCCGCCCGAGTCGCCCTGGCAGGTGTCGACGCCGCCCTGGGAGACGTAGCCCGCGCAGAGCGAGCCGGCCTTGTTCAGGCCCGGGTAGGCGCCGGCGCAGGTGGCGTCGTCGACGAACGGCACGGTGGCCTTGAGCAGGTACCGCTGCTGGGCGCCGCCCTCGCTCGCGGCGCCCCAGCCCATGATGGTGAAGGTGCCGTTGTCGTAGGCGGTGGAGGTGGCGATCGGCAGGGTGCTGACCAGGCTGCCGCTGATCGGCGAGGCCAGCTTGATCAGCGCCCAGTCGTTGCCGTTCTCGGCGCCGGTGAAGGACGGCGACTGGTAGACGTACGAGGAACGGACCTTGATCGCGGTGCCGCTGCGCAGGTCGACCGCTCCCGCGGTGACGGTGATGCTGCTGTTGGCGCCGGTGCCGTCGACGCAGTGGGCGGCGGTGAGCACGATCTGCGAGGTGTAGAGCGCGCCGCCGCAGCCCATCGAGAGCCGCACCATGAACGGGAACTCGCCCTGCGCCGCCCGCGTGCCGCCGACCACGCTCGGCGACGGCGCGGGCGAGGCGGCGGCGGGCAGCACGAGTGTGCCGACGCCGAGCACCAGACCGATCAACAGGCTCATCAGCCTGCCGAGTTGACGCTTCATCGGACTCCTCCTTGCAGGTGGGGGAAGACCGAGGGTGGCCCGGCGGGCGGCGCTACAGGAGGGGGGCGCCCTTGCCGGTCGGAACTGGCAGGAACACGGCAATGCGGGGTTCCGGGCCGGGAGGCCCTAGGGTGATCGCCCATGCGAGATCTTGTGGCGGGGACGAAGTACCTGGTCGCGGGCCAGAAATGGGTGGGCCGGCACGGCCGCTGGTGGGGCTTCGGGATGCTGCCGGCCCTGCTCACACTGGTCGGCTACGTCATCGCGCTCGCCTTCCTCGGCGCCTGGGCCAAGGACCTCGCGGACTGGGCAACCCCGTTCGCCGACCACTGGGGCTCACCCTGGCGGGAACTGCTGCGCGACGCGCTCGCGGCGATCGTCTTCGGCGGCGGACTGCTGCTCTCCCTGCTCACCTTCACCGCGGTCACCCTGGTGGTCGGACAGCCCTTCTACGAGGCGCTCTGCGCCGAGGTCGACGAGACCGAGGGCGACGCGCCCGCCGCACCGGACACCGCGCTCTGGCGCGAGCTGCTGACCGCGGTGCGCGACAGCCTGTACGTGCTGGTGCGGGTGGCCGCGTTCGGCGTGGTGCTGTTCGCCTGCGGGTTCATCCCGGTGGTCGGGCAGACGGTGGTCCCGACGCTCGGCTTCCTGGTGGCCGGCTTCTTCATGACCGTCGAGCTGACGGCCGTCGCCCTGCAGCGGCGCCGGGTGCCGCAGCCCGAGCGAATCCGGCTGCTGCGCGCCCGGCTCGGGCTGGCGCTGGGTTTCGGCACGCCGCTGGTCCTGGCCTTCCTGGTGCCACTGGTCACGGTGCTCGCCATGCCGGGGGCCGTCGCCGGCGCCACTCTGCTGGCCCGCGACCTCGTCCCGACCGCCCCGCAGGAGGAGCGGGAGAGGCCGGCCCCCGGCGCCTCCGCCCCCGACGCCCCCGCCCCCGCCGGGCCGCCCGTCCCGGGCAATCCGTACGCGACCCCCTGAGGCCGTGACCCTCCGCTCACGCTGCGCCGACATCGGGTGGGCGAACGTGTGAGCCCGCCCACAGGGGGATCGCCATCCACGATCCCCGATAGTGGACGCGCGCCCCGGGGCTGCCGACCCGACTCCGCCGAGGCTCCCCGGGCGGACCGTCCACGGCCGCGCTCCGCCTGAAGAACACAGGCCACAGTCGGTGTCGACACTGCGATCCTTCACCGCCTCCGAGCCTCTTCCCCCGGATGGGCAATTCGGGCAAACGCGCACAAATCAACCGCCGATCCTTGCCGCGTCGGCTCCGCGGCCACGATCGGACGTAGTAGAGAACGCCTTTGCCACCCGTCCTCGGCCCTGCCAAGAATGGCCCGTCGCCAGGCAGCGCAGCCTCACCTCCGCCGCCGCGCCGCCCGCCCCCGCCTCTCCGGCCGGGGCGCCACGGCCGTCCGTCCAGGGCGGCCGCAGCGGGCCCCGCTCAGCCGGAGCCCGCGCGATGCCCCGCCCCCGATGCCCACCGGCACGGCCCCGACGGAGAAGGATCGTCCGCCCGATGCAGCTCAGCCAGCTCAGCCATGCCCGACGCAACTCCCTGATCACCGGTGTCGCCACCCTCGTGGTCGCGAGCGCCGCCACCGCGGCCCTCGCCATCCCGCAGACCGGGAACGCCACCGCGGCCGCCCCGGTGGCCGCCGTGTCGGCGGATGGCCGGCCGGTCACCGAGCCGGGCCAGGCCGACACCGCTGCCGCCGACGCGCAGGCCGCCCAGGAGGCCCAGGCCAAGGCCGAGGCGGACGCCGCCGCCCAGGCGCAGGCCCAGGCGCAGGCTCAGGCCGAGGCCCAGGCTCAGGCTCAGGCCGACGCGAAGGCCAAGGCCGACGCCGAGGCCGCCGCCTCCCGTTCCCAGGAGCGCCAGAACCTCGACAGCGCGCCGGCCGCCTACTCCGGCACCCCGCAGCAGATCGCCGCGCAGATCGTCCCGGCCGGCCAGCTCCAGTGCTTCAGCAACATCGTGTTCCGCGAGAGCAGCTGGAACCCGCTCGCGGTCAACGCCTCCTCCGGCGCGTACGGTCTGGTCCAGGCCCTGCCCGGCTCCAAGATGGCCTCCGCGGGCGCCGACTGGCGCACCAACCCGGCCACCCAGATCAAGTGGGGCCTGAACTACATGAACACCCGCTACGGCAGCCCCTGTGCCGCCTGGTCGTTCTGGCAGGCCCACCACTGGTACTAAGCCGGACCCGTTCGGCCACCGGTGCCCGCGACGCACCTCGCGTCGCGGGCACCGGCGCACATCGCCGCAGGTCGGGGCGGGCGTGGACACGTCCGGCAGGCGGCGTGAAGATATGGCGCACGCTCGTACGATTTGCCACCGATTGCTCGGAATTACGGACCGTCAGGGCTTTGCCACGGTCCGCAGGCCCACTTACGCTCCGGCGTCATGCCCTCGCCCCTGATCAGCGTCGTGGTCCCCGCCTACGACCAGCACGGACAGCTCGCCGACTGCCTGGACTCGCTGCTCGCCCAGTCCCTGGCCGACATCGAGGTGATCGTGGTCGCCGACCGCTCCCCCGAGACCGCGGGTGGGCTCGCCGACGCGTACGCCGCCCGGCACCCGCACGTGTCGGTGCTGCACCTGAACGCGGCGGTCGGGGTCGGGGCGAGCCGGAACGCGGGGGCGGCGCGGGCGGCCGGCGAGTACCTGCTGTTCCTGGACGCCGACCACCTGCTGCCCCGGGACGCCCTGCGGACGCTCGCCGACCGGCTCCGGCAGACCGGGCCGGTGGACGTGCTGCTGTTCGGCCACTCCCGCCGCCACCAGGACCGGGACTGGCCGGGCGGGGCCGAGGCGCTGCTCGCCGAGGCCGGCCCCGAGCCGTTCGCGCCCTTCGACCGGCCCGAGCTGTTCGGCGCGCCGCCGCTGATCTGGGACCGGCTGGTCCGCCGCGGCCACTGGGCCGAGCTGGGCCTGGCCTTCCCGCCCGGCCGCTACGAGGAGGTCCCGGTGGCGCACGCGGCGCTGCTCGGCGCCCGGAGCGCCGCCGTGCTGGCGCGCGAGTGCGTCCAGCTGCGCCGCCGGGAGACCGTCCACCCGGCGGGCGGGCCCGGCAGCAGCGTCTTCGACCTGTTCGAGCAGTACGAGCGCAGCTTCGCCCTGCTGGAGGACCAGCCGCACCTGTACGCGGTGCGCGACGCGCTGTTCGTCCGGATGATCAGGCACTACCTGTTCGTCTTCGACCTGGCCGGCTGCGTCCCCCGCGCCGAGCGGCCGCAGTTCTTCCACCGCGCCGCCGAGCACCACCGGCGCTTCCAGCCGCCCGGCCACCGCCGGCCCGGCGGCCGCGAGGGGATCAAGTTCTCGCTGCTGGCGGGCGGCGCCTACCCGGCGTTCGAGGTGGCCAAGCTCTCCCACATCGCGCGCGGCACGCTCACCGGACGGAAGTAGCTCGGCGGGCGTGCGCGGTGCCGCCCTCGGCGGCCATCGCCGCCGCGATCCGGCGGGCCCGCTCGGCCCTCACCCCCGCGGGCTGCGGCGGCAGCACGTCCATCCACAGGGGCAGGGTCGAGCCGCGCAGCTGGGCCACCCCCTCGGGGCGGGCGAGCAGCCACAGGTGCAGGTGTGCCGAGCCGTCGCCCCAGCGGTTCACGTGGACCCGGCCGACGCCGCCGAGCGACCGTACCGCCCGCTCCACCCGCTGCAGCATCGGGCCCAGCCGCGCGGACAGTTCGGCCGGCAGGTCCAGCAGGTCGTGGTGGGCGCGCGGCCAGAGGAGCAGGGTGGCGGGCAGACCGTTCGGCTCGTCGGTGGTGCCGAGCCGCCAGTGCTCGTCGGTCCACAGGAAGTCGGTGTCGGGGCGGGCACAGTCCGGGCAGCTCTCCGGGCCGTCCTCGCCGTTGCGGGGCGGCTCCGGCAGCTCGGGCGCGCGCAGTTCCCGGACGGTCAGCTCGCCCTCGTACGGGAAGATCTCCCAGGACGGCGCGCCGTCCGCCGGGAAGGGCAGCGGCTCGCCGATCGGGAGGCGGGCGAGGTAGGCCTCGGGGCCGGCCGGGTCAACGGGCACGGGTTCGTCGATCATGACCGCCGAGGGTGCCACATGACACCCCGTCGGCGGTACCCCCGTCGTGCCCGGTACCGGTCCGGCCGGGTGCCTGCGATCATCGGCGGAGCCGTCGCCGCACCCGCCCGGGAGGTCCCTGGTGAGCCGTCCGTCCGCCGTACCCGGGGCCGCGCTGGCCCGTGAGCTGGCCGCCGTGCTGCGCGGCGAGGTCCGCTTCGGCGCCGCCGAGCGCACCGTCTACAGCCAGGACGCCTCCAACTACCGGCAGTTGCCGCTGGGCGTGGTCAAACCCGCCGACCTCGACGACGTGCGCACGGCACTGGCGCTGTGCCGCGAGCACCGGGTGCCGGTGGTGGCGCGCGGGGCCGGGACCAGCATCGGCGGGCAGGCGATCGGCCCGGGCGCGGTGGTGCTGGACTTCCGCCGCCACCTCGGCGCGGTGCTGGAGCTCGACCCGCAGGCCCGCACCGCGCGCGTCCAGCCCGGCACCGTGCTGGACGACCTCCAGCGCGCCGCCAGACCGTACGGGCTGCGCTTCGGCCCCGACCCGTCCACGCACAGCCGCTGCACCATCGGCGGCATGATCGGCAACGACTCCTGCGGCTCGCACTCGCTCGCCTGGGGGCGCACCGCCGACAACGTCGAGCGGCTGGAGCTGCTTCTCGCGGACGGCACCGAGCTGACCGTCGGCGGACGGCTCACCTCCCGGGAGCGTGCCGCGCTGGCCGCGCGGCCCGGAAGGGTCGGTCGACTCCACGCCGAGCTACAGGAGTTCACCGACCGCAACCTCGCCGTCATCCGGCAGGGCATGCCGCAGCTGCCCCGCCGCACCTCCGGCTACCCGCTGGACGCGCTGCTGCCCGAGCACGGCCACGACCTGGCCCGGGCGCTCACCGGCACCGAGGGCACCTGCGCGCTGCTGCTCGGCGCCACCGTCCGACTGGTCGAGGACCCGCCCGCGCGAGCCCTGGTGGTGGCCGGCTACCCCGACGAGGGCGCCGCCGCCGACGCCGTCCCGGCGCTGCTGCCCCACGGCCCGCTGACCGCCGAGGGCATGGCGGCCGACCTGATCGCCGCGCTGCTCGCCGCCGGGCCCCGGCCGCCCGCGCTGGACCGGCTGCCCGCCGGCGAGTGCTGGCTGTTCCTGGAGACCGGCGGCGACACCCCGTTGGCGGCCTACCAGGCCGCCCGCCGACTCGCCGACGAGGTGCGCCGCGAACGCTCCGCCACCGTCGCGCTGGTCACCGACCCGGTCGAGCGGCGCCAGCTGTGGGCCGTCCGGGAGGCCGGCGCGGGGATCGTCACCCGGCTGCCCGGAGGCGGCCAGGCCTGGCCCGGCTGGGAGGACTCCGCCGTCCCTCCCGAGCGGCTCGGCGACTACCTCCGGGACCTGCGCGCCCTGCTGCGCCGGCACAGCCTGCGCGGTGTCCCGTACGGGCACTTCGGCGACGGCTGCGTGCACCTGCGGATCGACTTCCCGCTGGACGAGCCCCAAGGGGTGCTGGTCTTCCGGGAGTTCCTGGAGCAGGCGGCCGATCTGGCGGTCTCGTACGGCGGTTCGCTCTCCGGCGAGCACGGCGACGGGCAGGCCAGGGCGGAGCTGCTGCCGCGCATGTACCCGCCCGAAGTCATCGGCTTGTTCGGCGAGTTCAAGCGGATCTGGGACCCGGAGAACCTGCTCAACCCGGGCGCCCTGGTCGATCCCCGCCCGCTCGACGCGGACCTGCGCTTCGTCACCGCCCCGCGCCGCACGCTGCCACTGGCGCTCCCGTACGAGCAGGACGGCGGCAGCCTGGTCAAGGCGGTGCACCGCTGCGTGGGCGTGGCCAAGTGCGTGGCCCCGGGCAGCGGGGTGATGTGCCCGAGCTACCTGGCCACCAGCGAGGAGCGGCACTCCACCCGGGGGCGGGCCCGGCTGCTCGCCGAGATGCTGCGGGGGATGGGGGCGCCTCCCGGCCGCCGGGCCGGGGCAGCGGTCGCGGACGGGTGGCGCTCGCAGGAGGTCCGCGAGGCGCTGGACCTCTGTCTGAGCTGCAAGGGCTGCGCGAGCGACTGCCCGGTGCACGTCGACATGGCGACGTACAAGTCCGAGTTCCTGTACCAGCACTACCGGCACCGGCCGCGTCCGCTCGCGCACTACTCGATGGGCTGGCTGCCGCTCTGGCTGCGGGTCGTCGCTCTCGCGCCCGGGGCCGCCAACACGCTCGCCCGCTCCCGGGCCGGCGCTCTGCTCAAGCGGCTCGGCGGGATCGACCGGCGCCGGGTGCTGCCGGTCTTCCCGCCGGAGACCTTCACCGCCTGGTACCGGCGGCACCGCGCCGAGCACCCGGCTCCGGCGGGCGCCCGGCCGGTGCTGCTGTGGCCGGACACCTTCTCCGAGCACCTCCAGCCGAACGTGCCGCGCTCGGCCGTCGAGGTGCTGGAGCACCTGGGCTTCGACGTCCGGCTGCCCTCGGGCCCGGTCTGCTGCGGGCTCACCTGGCACTCCACCGGCCAACTCGGCACTGCCCGAAGGGTGTTGCGGCGCAGCCTGCGAACGCTGGACGGAACCGGTCTCCCGGCCGACACCCCCGTGGTCGGCCTGGACCCGAGCTGTACCGCGACCCTGCGCGAGGACCTGCCCCGACTGCTCGGCACCGAGGGCCGCCCGCTCGCCGACCGCACCCGCACCTTCGCCGAGTTCCTCGACGAGTACGCCCCCGACGCCCCGCTCCCCCGGATCCGGCTGGACGCCCTCACCCAGACCCACTGCCACCAGCACGCGGTGCTCGGCAGCGCCGCCGACCGCCGGGTGGAGGCCCGGCTCGGTCTGAACAACCGGGTACTGGAGGCCGGTTGCTGCGGCCTGGCGGGCAACTTCGGCTTCGAGCAAGGGCATTTCGAGGTGTCCGTGGCGATCGCGGAGCGGGTACTGCTGCCCGAGGTCCGCGCGGCCGGTCCGGCGACGGTGGTGCTGGCGGACGGCTTCAGCTGCCGCACCCAGATCGCCCAACTCGCCGACGGGCGGCAGGCCCTGCACCTGGCGGAGCTGATCGCCCGGGAACTGCGCCGCTAACGCGCGTGCGCGGCGAGGAAGGCCCCGGCGTGCGCCGCGGCCTCCTCCCGGGTCCGGTGCTCGTCGGCCGCCTCGCCGGTGGCGCCGTCGGCGCCGGTGGCCACCCAGCGCCAACCGCCGACCGTCTCGACCAACTCCGCAGTACCACCGAAGAGTTCGAGCGAGTCAGACTTCGCCACCGGGCGACTGACGGCCTCCGGCCACTTCTTCCTGGCTCCCTGTCGGGTGATACCCCAGGCGGCGCCGAGTCGCTCGTAGCTGGCACCGTAGGACCCCGCGGTGGCGGCCGCGCCCGCGGCGAGCCGCTTGACCTCGGTGTCCACCAGCTTCCAGGCGGACAGCACGGAGAGGGCCACCTCGACCGGATCGGCGTTCCACATCCGCTCCGCGGGCAGGCCGGTCGTGCGGGCGCGCACGGCGGCGGCGAGGGGGCCAAGGGCATCGAGAAGGGCCTTGGCCAGTTCGGCCCGTTCCTCATGGGTGATCTCCACGACGGTCATATCGACAACTTTAGTTTCCAAGCTCGGTCACGACAACCGAAGTTACCGACGGAGTCGATCCAGCGGGCTCGAGCCCTGCCCCTCCGGCGCGAACGGGACCCCCGAGGAGAGCCCCCGCAGGCCGACCGCCAGGGCCTCCCCGAGGAAGCCCACGCCGATCGACAGTTGGACCGGCCGAGCGTCCGCGGCCAGGCCGAAGTGCGCGGCGAGCGCGGCGAAGCCGGCCATCACGGCGAGCGAGAGCGCCGCGACGAGGAAGGTCCACCCGGTGTAGCGCTGCCACAGCACGCCCTCGCGCTCGTAGACCCGGACGGTCGCGCCGCGCACCGCCCCCAGCGCGACGCCGAGCGCGGCGCCCGCCACGATCCAGCCGTAGTCGGCCGCACCGAGGCCGTGCCGCTGCGCGAGCGCCCACACGCCGAGGCCGGTGAGCACCACCGGCGGCGCGAAGAGGTCCCGGGCGTTGAGCGGTTCGCCTCGCAGCCGCAGGATCACGACCACCACGACCACGGCGGCGATCAGCCCCACGTGCACCCAGCCGTTCATTCCCGCTCCCCCAAAGTTTTGTAGCTCGACCGTGCTAAATCAGCAATTTAGCTCGCCCGTGCTATAACGGCAACATGCCGAAGATCGTCGACCCCGCCGAACGCCGCCAGGCCGTCGCCGACGCCGTCCTGCGCGTCGCGGCCCGCGAAGGACTGGAGCACGCCTCACTGCGCAACGTCGCCGAGGAAGCCGGACTGGCCGTCGGCTCGGTGCGGCACTACTTCGCCGGCAGCTCGGAGCTGATGGTCTTCGCGATGGGCGAGCTGGCCCACCGGATCGAGACCCGCATCCGCGTCCACGCCGCCGCCCTGCTCGACCCTGCCGCCGCCGGGACCGACCGGCGCGAGCGGACCGTCCGACTGCTCGCCGAAACCCTCCCGCTGGACGCCGCGCGCCGGGAGGAGTCCGCGCTCTGGCTCTCCTTCGTCACCGCCGCCCGCACCCGGCCCGGCCTGCGGCCCCGTGCCGCCGAACTGCATTCCGGGCTCGACGAGTTGGTCCGCCGCGTCCTCGCCGAGTCCGCACGCGCCGGCGGCCTGGCCCCCGGCCTCGACCTCGAGCTCGAGACCCGCCGGCTCTCCGCCCTGTTGGACGGCCTCGCCCTCCAGGCCGTCCAACACCCCGACCTGGTCGGCCCGGACGACCTGCGCGCGGTACTGCGCCGACACCTCGACACCCTTGCCGCACCGACCTCCTGACGGAACGTCTACTCACCCCGCACAATGGCGCGATGACCCTCACCACCGCCGACGCGGACAAGCTGTTGACCGAGCACTTCGCTCCCTGGGTGCGGGACCTGGGGCTGTCGACCGTCGAGACCGGCGAGCCACGCGGTACTGCGGCTGCCCTCGTCCGACCAGCTCGCCCGCCAGGGCGGCGCGCTGTCCGGCCAGGCGCTGATGGCCGCCGCCGACACGGCCTGCGTGATCGCCCTCTCGGCCGCCCGCGGCGGCTTCGGCCCGATGACCACCGTCCAGCAGTCCGCCGCCTTCCAGCGGGCCGTACTCGCCCAGGACCTCCTGGTGCACGCCCGGATCACCAAACTCGGCCGCCGGATCGCCTTCCTCGACATCACCCTCACCCCCGATGGCGCCGAAAGCCCCGAGGACACCGCAGACCCGGCCGCCCACGCCACCGCCGTCTACGCCCTGGGCTGACCCGGCCACCACCCGGGTGTCACACCGCCGTGCCCGCCGGTGTCCTGATGCCGCCAGGTCATCGGACCCCGTCATCGGACACAGTGGAGCGCACACATGAGCAAGGTCTGGTTCGTCACCGGTTCCTCCCGCGGCCTCGGCCGCGCCTTCGTCGAGGCGGCCCTGTCCCGCGGCGACAAGGTGGCCGCGACCGCCCGCGACACCGCGCGGCTCGCCGACCTGGTCACCGCCCACGGGGACGCGGTGCTCCCGCTCCCGCTGGACGTCGCCGACCGGGACGCCGTCCACCGCGCCGTCCAGCGGGCCCACCGGCACTTCGGCCGGCTCGACGTCCTCGTGAACAACGCCGGCTACGGCCTGTCCGGCGCCGTCGAGGAACTCTCCGAGGAGCAGCTGCGCGACCAGCTGGACACCAACCTGTTCGGCCCGCTGCGGGTCGTCCAGGCCGCACTCCCCCTGCTGCGCGCCCAGGGCTCCGGGCACGTCGTCCAGATCTCCTCGGTCGCCGGCGTCGCCGCGTTCCCGCTCGGCGGCGGGTACTGCGCCTCCAAGTGGGCCCTGGAGGGCCTGAGCGAGGCGCTCGCCCAGGAGGTCGCCGGGTTCGGCGTCAAGGTGACCGTGGTCGAGCCGGGCAGCTACGCCACCGACGCGGTCGCCTCCGCCGTACGCGCCGAGGCCGACCCGCACTACGACGGGCTGCGCGCGGCCTTCGCCGCCCACGCCGCCTCACTCGACGTCGGCGACCCGGCCGCGGCGGGCCGGGCCCTGCTCCGGCTCGTCGACGCCGAGCGGCCGCCGCTGCGGGTGTTCTTCGGCGCCCAGGGCCGGCCGATACTCCAGCAGGTCTACGCCGACCGGCTGGCCGGCTGGGCCGAGTGGGCCGAACTCTCCCTCGAGGCGCACGGCCCCGCCGCCCCGGCCGCCTGACCGGCACGACCAAGCGACCGTGGCTCCACCCCGGCGGGGGCGGGGCCACGGCCCACGTGCGCACGACGGCTTCAGCCCCCGGGCGGTCGTCCCGGGCGGGTCAGCCCTGGGCGGCCCCCGCGGGCGCCTCCTCCGCGCAGACCGCCGCCACGAACTCGGCGACCCGTGCCTGCGGCAGACCGCGCGCGATGTCCGCCTCACTGATCATGCCGACCAGCTTGTGCTCCGGATGGTTGATCACCGGCAGCCGACGCACCTGGTACTGCTCCATCACCCGCAGCACCTGGTCACAGTCCTCGTCCGCCTCCACCGTCATCGGCCGCCCCTGCGCCAGTTCGCCCGCCGTCACGGACGCCGGGTCGCGGCCCTCGGCGACGCAGCGCAGCACGATGTCCCGGTCGGTCAAGATCCCCGACAGCTTGTCGCCCGGCCCGCAGATGGGCAGGGCGCCCACATGGCGTTCCCGCATGATCCGGGCGGCAGCCGCGAGCGTCTCGTGCTCGCGGATGCACTCCGCGCCCGGGTGCATGATGTCGCTGGCTTTGGTCATGGTCCGCCTCCTGACCTGGCTTCCCCTCTCTCGTCCATCGTGGTCCGGGTGGATGGCCGACGCCACCGGGGCCGTCCCGCCCGTCCCGCTCGGGCGGTGGGCTCAGCCCCCTCCGCCCGGCCCGGTGGCCTCGTCCGGCTCGATCCGACCGTCCGGCGACTCCGTACGGTTCAGCGGCGAGCGCTCCAGCACCTCCTCCAGCGGCGGGAGTTCGTGCCGGGGCTGGTCCGGTTCGAGCTCCTCCTCCGGGACCTCGCCGCTCTCCACCGCCTCCTCCGCGGCCTTCGCCCCGGCCGCGGCCGCGGCGGCCGTGAGCAGGTTCCGCTGCTGGACCTCCGTCGCGCTGTCCAGGAAGCGCAGCAGCTCCACCGGGAACGGCAGCACCAGCGTCGAGTTCTTCTCCGCGGCCACCTCCACCACGGTCTGCAACAGCCGAAGTTGGAGCGCGGCCGGGGTCGCGCTCATCACCGCCGCGGCCTCCGACAGCCGCTCCGAGGCCTGGTACTCGCCGTCCGCGGTGATGATCCGGGCCCGCCGCTCCCGCTCGGCCTCCGCCTGCCGGGCGATCGAGCGCTTCATCGACTCCGGCAGCGCGACGTCCTTGATCTCCACCCGGTCGATCTCGATGCCCCAGCCCAGCGCCGGACTGTCGATCATCAACTCCAGCCCCTGGTTGATCGGTTCCCGGTTGGCCAGCAGGTCGTCCAGCTCGCTCTTGCCGATGATCGAGCGCAGCGAGGTCTGCGCGACCTGGGAGATCGCGAAGTTGTAGTCCTGCACGTTGACGGTGGCCTTCACCGGGTCCACCACCCGGAAGTAGACCACCGCGTCCACCCGCACGGTCACGTTGTCCCGGGTGATGCCCTCCTGCGCCGGGATCGGCATCGTCACGATCTGCACGTTCACCCTGCGCAGCCGGTCCGCGATCGGCATCAGCGCCACCAGCCCGGGAGCGCGCACCTCGTCGCGCACCTTCCCGAAGCGGAACACCACGCCCTTCTGGAACTGCTGGACGACCCTGATGCTCATGCTCGCCCAGATCGCCCCCAGCCCGGCGAGCCCCGCGAGGGCGCCCAGCACCGCATCGACGATCATCGCGGCCTCCTTGCGGCCTGCGCACACACCGGCGCGTCCGGCCGGCCCCGACCCGGACCGGCCGGGGACCGCCGGAGCAACTGATTCCACGCTACGCCTGCCCGGCCGACGCCGGAACGAACGCCCGGAAGCCCCTAGGATCTCGACCATGCCGACCGTGGCCGCGCCCTCCTCCCCCGCCGACGACCCGGACGACCCCCGGCACCCCGCCGAGGCGGCCGCCCGGGCCGGCACGCTCGCCGCGCTGGACCGCGTCGTCACCGGCTGCCGGGCCTGCCCGCGCCTGGTCCAGTGGCGCGAGGAGACCGCCCGCACCAAACGCCGCGCCTACCAGGACTGGGACTACTGGGCCCGCCCCGTCCCCGGCTTCGGCCCGCCGGACGCCCCGCTCGTCCTGGTCGGCCTCGCCCCCGCCGCCCACGGCGCCAACCGCACCGGCCGGATCTTCACCGGCGACCCCTCCGGCGACCTGCTCTACGCCGCCCTGTACGAGCTCGGGTTCGCCAACCGCGCCGTGTCCGTCCGCCACGGCGACGGGCTGGAGCTGTCCGGCGTCCGGATCACCGACCCGGTCCGCTGCGCCCCGCCGGACAACAGGCCCAGCACCGCGGAACGCGACACCTGCCGGCCCTGGATCAGCCGGGAGCTGGAGCTGATGCGCCCCACCGTGCGCACCGTCGTCGCCCTCGGCGGCTTCGCCTGGCAGGCGATGCTGCCGGTGATCGCCGACTCCGGCTGGCAGGTCCCGCGGCCCCGCCCCGCCTTCGGCCACGCCACCCTGGCCACCTTCCCGGCCCGCGACGGCGGCCCGGAGCTGCGGATGTACGGCTGCTACCACGTGAGCCCCCGCAACACGAACACCGGTCGGCTGACCACCACGATGCTCCGCGACCTGCTGCGCGAGGCAGCCCGCTCGGCCGGGCTCGACCCCCGGTAGCCCCAAGCGCCAACCGCGCCCGCAGGTGCACCCGGGCGCCGACCGAGCACGACACCGCAGGACGCGCCCGTGTTCCGGGGCACACCGCCCGGGCGCTAGCCGAACCGGGCCAGCTTGCGCTTGCCCGCCCGCCGCCAGACGTCCGGCAGCCGTCGCCGGGCGGCCTCCTCGGTGGCCAGCTGGCGGCCGTACAGGACCCCGTAGCCGAACGGCTCGCCGCTGCCCGCCGCGTGGGCGGCGAGCGTGCCGGCGGCGACCACCGCGTCCTGGTGCTCGCCCAGGACGTCCTGGACGGCCTTCATCCGCCGGGCGTAGCGCTCGGCCCGGGCGCCGATCGCCGCGGCGGCGGTCTCGCCGGCGTAGCGGGCGCGCTTGGCCGCCTTGCGGGCCTGGTGGAGGGCGACGGCCCGGTCCGCGGGGGCGGCGGCGAGGGCGGTGCGGACACGCTCGGCGGTGCGGTGCTGCTCGCGGGCGGCGATCCGGGAGAGCTCCGGGACCGCGCTGCGGGCGGCGCGCGGTCGCAGCGGCGGGTCGGCCAGCAGGGTGGCGAGGGCCTCGCCCATGGCGCGGCGGCGGGGGCTGTCGAGGGCGGCGACCACCTCGGGCCACACCTCGCGGTACTCGGCCCGGCCCCACCGCTCCAGCGCGGCGGCGACCCGCTGCGGCTCGCACTCGGCGGGCAGCTCGCGGGCCTCGGCGGCCAGGCGCTCGGCCAGCACCTCGCGGTCCCGTGCCGCGCCGAGGGCGGCGGCGAGCCAGCGCAGGTCGGCGACCAGCTCGTCGGTGGCACCGGGGATGAACAGCCGTCGGAAGGTCCGCAGGGCGCTGCGCAGCCGGCGGCAGGCGACCCGCATCCGGTGCACGGCGTCCGGCTCGTCCGCCCGGACGGCGTCGTCCAGGCCGGCCAGTTCCGCCGTCTGCGCCCCGATGCGGGCCAGCAGCACCTCCCCCACCGTGGGATCGGGTCTCGCCATGCGCGCTCGCCCCCTCGTCGGGTCAGCGGGAACGTCTTCCAGACTAATCCGCGGACGGCCGCTGTCGACCGGGCGGCAACCCGGCGGGTGATCCCCGGCCGAACTCGTGGCGGACCTCGCAGGCTACTGAGCGCGCGTCAGCCGCACCAGGGACCTACGGGCCCTCGTGCCGGGCGCGGACCCCATGACATACTCCGGAGCGTGACGACCTCCTCCCCCACGACCAGGGCCCTGCGGGCCGCGGTGTTCACCGCGCTCGCCGTGCCCATGGCCGCGCTGGGCCAGGTCGTCATCACGGGCCGCCCGCTGCCGCTGACGCTGGTGGCCTCGGCCGGGGCCGTCGTCTTCCTGGTCGCCGCCGTGCTGGCCGGCGGGGAGCGGCGGATGCTGCACATCTCCGGCGTGATGGTGCCGGTCGAGCTGCTGCTCAACACCACGTTCAACCTGGGCCAGGCCGGCTGTTCGCCGGTGCTGACCGGTCAGGTGCCCGCACGCGGGGTGAACCTGCTGGTCTGTGGCGGCGGTTCGGTGGACGGCTCACTGCTGGCAGGCCCGCTGGGCCACGCCGGGCAGCTGGCCCCCGCCGCGACCCAGCTGCTGCTCCTGCTGGTGCACGTGGTGATCGCCCTGGCCGCCTCGGCCTGGCTGCGGATGGGCGACGCCGCCCTGTCGGGCCTGGCCCGGGCGCTGTGCGCACTGCGCCAGTCGCTGGCCGCCCCGCTGCACGCCCTGGTCGTCCTGCTGGTCCCGGCTCCGGTGCGTCCGGTGCTGCGGGTGCCGCTGCCGGAGTCGGACCGTGCCCGGCCGCGCCGCGAGGACGTGGTGCTGAGCCCGGCGCCCCGGCGCGGCCCGCCCGCCTTCGCGCCTGCCTGCTGATCACCTCTCCCGGCTGATCCCCCCGTACCCGGCCGAACGGCCCCGGCACGCCCGCAGGCAGTGCGCACGACTCCCGCGTTCACCGACCAAGCCGCACCCGGTGCGGCTCCCCGCGCGCACCCGCGCGCCGCGTACAGGAGTTGACTTCCCCATGTCGCAGGACAAGAACAAGAAGCGCGTCAGTGCCCGTGAGCGGATCCAGGAGGCGCAGCGCCGCGAGAAGCAGGCCGCCAAGCGTCGTCAGCGGATCGTGGTGACGGTCTCCGCCGTCGTCGTCCTGGCCCTCGCGGGCGGCGTGGCCGTCGCGATCGGCTCGGCCTCGGACAAGAACGACAAGTCCTCCGCCGCCGCCTCGGCTCCGCTGGTCGTGCCCGCCAACGCCTCCGGCCCGAACGGCACGGTGGTCACCTACGGCAAGGCGGACGCCCCGCACACCATGGAGATCTACGAGGACTTCCGCTGCCCGGTCTGCAAGCACTTCGAGGCGGCGAACGGCGAGACCGTCAAGAAGCTCACCGAGGACGGCCAGATCAAGGTGGACTTCCACCTGGCGGCCTTCCTGGACAAGAACCTCGGCGGCAAGGGCTCGCGCACCGCGCTGGCCGCCGTCGGCGCCGCGCTGAACGAGGGCGTGGACCAGTTCAAGGCGTTCCACGACGTGCTGTACGCCAACCAGCCGGACGAGCGCAGCGACGCCTTCGGCGACGTCAACCACATCCTGGACCTGGCCGGCCAGGTGCCGGGCCTGAAGACGGACGCCTTCGTGAAGGCGGTCACCGACCGGACCTACGCCCCGTGGGCGGCCAAGGTCTCCGACGCGTTCAACGACAGCGGGGTGACCGGCACGCCGACCGTCAAGGTCGACGGCAAGCAGATCAACCTGTTCGCCGGCAACGCCTCGGTCTCGCCCGAGCAGTTCACCGCGCAGGTGAAGCAGGCCGCCGGCCTCCAGTAGGCCGCGGCCCCGCACGTACGGCACCACCCGGCCCGGCCGACTCCCGGCCGGGCCGGCTCCTCCCAGCCAGCCATCGGAGTGTGCTGCCATGTCCGCTGCTACCACCGTGCACCCGTCCCGCTCCGCCCCCGACGACGCCGGCCGGGCCCCGGTCGCCGCCGGCCGGGCCTACGCCTTCCTGCTGTTCCTCGGCGGGCTGGTCGGGCTGGCCGCCTCGGCCGTCCTGACCTTCGACAAGCTCCGCCTCCTGGAGAACCCCTCCTACGTCCCCAACTGCAACATCAACCCGATCATCAGTTGCGGTTCGGTGATGCGCACCGAGCAGGCGGAGGTCTTCGGCTTCCCGAACCCGCTGCTCGGGCTGGCCGCCTTCGGCGCGCTGGCGGCGATCGGCGCGGGGCTGGTCGCCGGTGCCGCGTACCGGCGCTGGTTCTGGCTGGGGCTGAACGCGGGCACCGCGGTGGGCGTGGTGTTCGCGCACTGGCTGATCTACCAGGCGCTGTACGACATCGGCGCGCTCTGCCCGTACTGCATGGTGGTGTGGGCGACGGTGGTGGTGTTGTTCTGGTACACCACGCTGCACAACCTGCGCTCGGGCGTGATCCCGGTGGGCCCGGGGCTGCGGGCGGCCGTCCGGGAGGCGGCCCGGTACCACTGGGCGCTGCCGGTGCTGTGGGCGGCGGTGATCGCGCTGCTGATCCTCAACCGGTTCTGGTACTACTGGAGCACCCTGCTCTGACCGGCCCTCACCCGACGTACCCGGGCGAGTGCAGCAGCGCGGCGGCGCCGGTCCGCCGGGCCTCCAGGGCCGCGGTGAGCCGGCGTGCCGCACCGGGCTGCAGCAGGACGGCCGCCTGGGCCGGGGTGAAGTACCCGTGGTCGGCGATCTCCTCGGCCTGGGCCCGGATCACCGCGCCGGCCGCGACCGTTCCGCCGTCGAACATGAACTGCACGGCGGGGTGGGCGTGTTCGCCCTGGTCGGGGATCGCGTCGCGCCACTCCACGACGAGCAGCCGCAGCGGACCGGCCAACAGCCCCGTCTCCTCGTACAGTTCGCGGGCCGCGCACTCGGCGGGACCCTCCCCCGGGTCCATCCCGCCGCCGGGGAACTGCCACTGGTCGCGGTAACTGGCCTTCAGCAGCAGGATCTTGCCCGCCTCGTCGGTGAGCAGCACACTGCACCCGACGTAGGCGCGCACCAGCCCGGCGAGCCACTCCTGCTCCGAGAGTGCCCAGGTGTCCGTCATCGCGCCTCCTCCGCCGACTGCCGCTCTCGGAGGACAATCTGCCGCAATCCCCCTCCGCGAAACGGCGGTTCGCGCCGAATCCACCCGAATGGGTGCCGCCGGCTTGCCTCGGACGCGCGTCAGCCGAACACGGCCCGCCGGAAGGCGTTGCGCAGTTCGGTGAGCCGCTCGATGCCCCGGTCGTAGTGCACCTTGTTGGTGAGCAGCAGGGCCCAGCGGCCGAGCCGCCGGGAGACCCAGAAGCCGGTGCCGGTGAAGCCGTAGTGGACGAAGGTGCCCTCGGCCGGGTCGGTGCCGGGGGCGTACAGCCAGGACAGGCCGCGGGCGGGGAGCAGGCCGCCGGTCTGCTCGCGCAGCGACTCCTCGATCCACGCCCCGCCCCAGCGGAGCCCGGGCGGCGGGGCGAGCACCGCGGTGAGGAAGCGGGCGAGGTCGCGGGCGGTGGAGAAGGCCCCGGCGTTGCCGGAGACCCCGCCGAGCAGCCGGGCGGAGGGGTCGTGGACGACGCCGCACAGGTGGGTGCCGGCCGCTTCCTCGTACTCGGTGGGCGCGGTACGAACGGCGAACGCCGCGTCGAGCGGACCGTAGCGGGTGTCGGCCATGCCGAGCGGCGCCCAGACCAGGCGCGCGGCGAGCTCGTCCAGCGGCGCGCCGCCGAGGTCCTCCACCAGGTGGGCGAGCAGGACGGCGGCCCGGTCGGTGTACTCCACGACCGTGCCCGGCGTCCGGTGCAGCGGCGCGGCGAGGACCCCGGCCCGGATCGCCGCGGACTTCCGCCCGTAGAGCTGCTCGAAGCGGGTGTACGGGAGCATCCCCGCGGTGTGGGCGAGGAGTTGACGGGCCGTGACGGCCCCGGCGGGGCGCCCGGCGGCCGGCGGCCACCAGCGGCCGAGCGGTTCGTCCAGCGGGAGCCGGCCGGACTGCCACAGCACCCCAGCGCAGGGCCAGAGCGCGACGACCTTGGTGAGGCTGGCGAGATCGTACAGCGTGTCCGGCCCGGGTCGCAGCCGCGCGTACGGGCCCTGGCCGAGCACGCCGTGGGCACCCCCGCCGAGCGTGCCGCCGGCATCGCCGACCGCCCAGACGGCACCCGCCCCGACGGTGCGGACGCCGTCCCCGACCAGCCGGTCCAGCTCCCCGCCGGGCGCGGCCAGGCCGGGGAGCCGGTCCGCTCCGGGCGCCCCGGGTCCAGGTGCTCGCCGACTCATCCGTCCCCTCCTCGCCCCTGGCCGAGGGAAGCCTTCCCCGCGCGGCGGGGGCTCAGACCGCCGGAGTCAGCTCCTTGCCCAGGCAGATGCTCTGCGGGTGGTCCTTGTAGATGCCGAACTTCCGGATCGCGGCGTAGCCCTCGGACTGGTAGAGCGCGACGGCCTCGGGCTGCTCGGTGCCGGTCTCCAGGACGAAGCGGCCCCGCCCGGCCTCGACCGCGGTCCGCTCCAGGCGGCGCAGCACCGCGCGGGCCAGGCCGCGGCCGCGGGCCTCGGGGATCACGAACATCCGCTTGACCTCGGCGTCACCGTCGCGCAGGTCGTCCGGGCCGGCCTGCTTGGCCCGCCAGCCGCCGCAGGCGACCGGGCGGCCGTCCAGGTAGGCGATCATGAACAGTCCGGCCGGCGCCTCGAAGTCCTCGGGGTGCATGACGGTCTCGTCCGGGTCACCGTAGCGGCGGACGTACTCCTGCTGCACCTCCGCCGACAGGGCCTGGGCGTCGGGGTGGGCGTAGCCGGTGATGCGGAACTCGACGGTGCCGATGTCCTGGGTGGTGCTGGTGCTCATGCTCGAAGAGCCTACGGTCCCCGCTCAGCCGACCTCGAACCGGGCGACCAGGTCGTCCTTGCCGAACATCCGCGCGGTGTCCACGGCGCTCGGGGAGCCGGCCCGCGGGTCGGCGCCGCCGGCCAGCAGGACGTCGAGCACGTCCGTGGCGCCCTTGAAGACGGCGCCGGCCAGCGGGGTCTGGCCGTGGTCGTTGGCACGGTTCGGGTCGGCGCCGTGCCGGAGCAGCTCCGCCACGGTGGCGGCGTGGCCGTGGTAGGCGGCCAGCATGAGCAGGGTGTCGCCGCGGCCGTTGGTCAGGTCCGCCGGGGCGCCGGCGTCCAGGTAGGCGGACAGCGTGTCGGTCTCCCCGGCCCGGGCGGCGTCGAAGAGCTTCCCGGCGAGCGCGATCACCTCGGCGTCGGGGGCGTCGGCGGGCTGTCGGCTGGCGGCGTCGGTCATGGCGGCGGCCTTTCCGGTCGGATCGTCGGGCGGTCGGAGGGACTGCACCCAGGGCACGGTAACGGCCGCTGCCGGCGCGGACCAGCGGGCGTCCGGAATCCGGATGACGGCCCGCGACCGCCACGACACGCGACCGCGCGCGTCGCGCAGCCATTCGAGCGAACTTCCCGGACCCCCCGGAAACTTCCCGCCCGCCGCCCGGGAATGTCTCGGCACACCGAATCCCCGCGACGCCCGGCCCCCACCCCGG
This sequence comes from Kitasatospora sp. NPDC001132, assembly GCF_053598415.1. NCBI lineage: Bacteria > Bacillati > Actinomycetota > Actinomycetes > Kitasatosporales > Streptomycetaceae > Kitasatospora > Kitasatospora sp. NPDC001132. The sequence continues at coordinate 501,074 of NZ_JBSFKF010000002.1, forward strand.
CCGGTCCGCATACCGCGGCCCGGCCGCCGGAACGGTATTGAACGGCAGAACCACCCATTTGCGCCGTTCCATCATCTATTACTTTTTGTCACGATTAGTGCACTTTCCGTAGCACCCCTGCTTGTCCCCCTTCCTGAGGAGCGGAACGTGATCCTCTCGATTTCCGGCATCGTCCTGTTCGGCACCATCGCCTTTCTCTTCTTCCGCAGGGACGGACTAAAGGTCTCCCACGCCATCGTCTGCTCCCTCCTCGGCTTCTACATCGCCGGCTCCTCGATCGCACCGAGCATCACCGCGGGCGGCGCCAGTCTCGCCAGCCTGCTCAGCGGCATCAAGTTCTAGCCCCGTCCTCCCCCGTACCGGCCCGGGCGCGGGTCCCACCGCCCCGGGCCCCGTCGTTCCGCACCCGCGCCACCCCACCCGTCCCACCGCCCGGGGAGTCAAGGAATGCCGCTCCACCGCAACTTCAGCAAGGGCCGCGCGATCGCCCGGACCGCCGGGGACCACGCCTCCGACATGTTCGCCCCGCTCTCCGTCATCGGCCGCGGCCTGCGCCACCACGTCGACTGGGCCAAGGCCCGCTGGCAGGACACCCCGAAGGATCGCCGCGGTCCGACGCTGTTCCTGACCGCCGCCCTGCTGATCGGCGTCTACCTGCTGCCGCACGGCCTGCTGTTCGCCCTGATCGCCCTGATGGCCAGCGCCGCCTGGGCCGGCCGGCCCCCCAAGGCGGCGCCCGCACCGCCCGCACCGGACGTCGCCGACGTCAAGCTCGCGGCCCTCTACGCGGCACTCACCCCGTACCTGTGCGGCCCCGAGGACGCCAACCCGCTGTACCACTTCACGGGCAGCCACAAGAACGCCTTCAGCGCGTGGGAGTTCGACCGCGAGGGCCGGCTCGCCCGGCTGGACATGAGCTACCCGGCCTACTTCACCGACACCGAGCCGACCGCCCGGGCCCGGATCGAGCAGGTGGTCCAGGGGAAGGCCGGCCGGGCCCGCGAGTACCGCTTCGACTGGGACGAGGAGTCCAACCGGCTGCGGATCGTCGCGCTCGCCCCGCTCCCGGCCGACATCGCCGCCCAGCGCTTCGTGGCCGCGCCCGGCGAGATCGTGCTGGGCTTCACCGACGAGGACGGCACCGCCCGGACCATCCCGGTCACCCGGGGCGGTGCCACGGTCCAGCAGCCGCCGGTGGTCTGGCGCACCGGCCCGCGCTCCTCCGAGCCGCACCTGCTGGTGCTCGGCGTCGCCGGCTACGGCACCTCCAGCCTGCTGCGCTCGGTCGCGCTCCAGGCCCTCCCGTACGCCGACCTGGTGGTGGTCGACGGTGCGGGCACCGGCGAGCACGCCTGCCTGGTGAACCGGCCCGGCGTGCACACCGTGGAGACCAGCCTGCACGGCGCGCTCGCCGCCCTGGACTGGGCCGTCGGCGAGACCGAGCGCCGGCTGGCCGCACTCAACGCCGCCCGGCACGCGGGCAGCGCCCCGCCCGAGGACGTCACCCGGCCGCTGTGGCTGCTGCTGGACCACCCGACCGAGCTGAGCGAGCTCGCCCGGGCCGAGGGCCGCCCCGACCCGCAGGACCTGCTGGAGCTCCCGCTGCGGCACGGCCGGGCCGCCCGGGTCACCGTGGTGGTCGCCGACGACCTCGACGCCCGGGACCGGATCACCGCCACCGTCCGCGCCACCACCCGGGCCCGGGTGGTGCTCGGCCCGGCCGGCCCCGACGAGGCGCACGACGCGCTCGGCGCGCCACTGGACATCGCCCCCGCCGCCCACGCCCCGATCGGCCGCGGCTACGCCCGGATCGGCAACGGCGCCCCCGTCCGGCTCCAGGTGCCCGCCACCGTCGACCCACTGGACGACGAGGCCCCGGCGCCGCTGCGGGACGCGGTGATCGCCCTGCTGCCGCACCGGGACACCCGCACCGAGGCCGCCGCCGTGCCGCCCCGCCCGGAGCACCCGCCGACGGTCCCCGCGGCCGACCCGGCCGCCGCGGCCCACCCGGTCGAGCTGGCCAAGGGCGAGCCGATGATCCGCCCACGGCCGATCTCCTGACCACCAGGCCGACCCGCCTCCCGGAGCCGGTTCTCCGGCCTCCGCCCGGGGGGCGGCCCTCGCCGTCGAAACCCGTCCCGGTAGGCTCGTCACGGAAAGTCCGCCCGATCACCAGTTGTGAAATAGGTGACACCTGGGGTGATATCACCGGTCAGATGTGACAAATCGGGCGCAGGTGGGTACAAACAGGGGCGGCACTACAGACGACGCATGTCCCGGGACGGGAATCTTCGTCGGAAGCCGAGCGTTGACCGAACGACGAAGAACAGCGACCACTAGTCCTGTGGGCCATAAGCCCGGGAGGCACGATTCATGAGCGAGCGAGCTCTCCGCGGCACGCGACTCGGGGCCACTAGCTACGAGACCGACCGTGGTATCGATCTGGCTCCCCGCCAGACCGTCGAGTACGCATGTCAGAACGGACACCGTTTCGAGGTTCCTTTCTCGGTCGAGGCGGAGATCCCCGCGACCTGGGAATGTCGCTTCTGTGGCCAGGAGGCGGCGCTTCTCGACGGCGACGAGCCGGAGGAGAAGAAGATCAAGCCGACGCGCACCCATTGGGACATGCTGATGGAGCGCCGGACGCGCGAGGAGCTGGAGGAGGTGCTGGCCGAACGGCTGGCCGTGCTCCGCTCCGGTGGGATGAACCTCGCGGTGCACCCGCGGGACACCCGTAAGAGCGCCTGACACCTCGCTCCCGCCCCGAGCGGGAGGACGCGAAAAGGGACCCTGGTGACCAGGGTCCCTTTCGCGTTGCCCGGCCGGTCCGCTGTCCGCTCCCGGTCGCCGCTGTCCGGTCCCGGTCGGCTGTCCGGCACGGGCCGGGAGCCGTCGCCGGGCGAAGGACGGGCCGCCCGGGGCGGCGTGCGCCCCGGGCGGCCCGGTGGGAACGGGTCGGATCAGCCCGAGATCGGCGGGCGGTGGGTGGTGTCCGGGCCCTGCGGTCCGCGCGGGCCGGAGTCCTGGTCCACGACCTCGCCCTGGATCACCTTCCCGTCCGGGCGGTGGATGCGCAGCTGCTCCTGGAGCCGCATCGCGTCCGCGAACGGGTCGGCGCCGGCCGGCGAGGCGCTGCGCAGCGCCTTGTCCGCGACCCGGCGCCCGACCGCCCGCCACAGCGCCCGGGTGGGCGGGAGGACCAGGGTCAGGGCGACCAGGTCCGACAGGAAGCCGGGGACGATCAGCAGCACGCCGGCCAGCACCGTCATGCTAGTGCCGGTCTGCGGCTGCTCGGACTGCGGGTTCTTGCTCTGCTCGACCGCCGCCGAGAACGCCTTCAGACCGGCCCGCTTGATCAGCGAGCCGCCGATCAGGGCGCCCCCGATGAGCAGCAGCAGGACGGTGAAGCCGCCCAGCCACGAGCCGACCTGGACCAGCAGCCAGATCTCCAGCACCAGCCAGGCGGTGATCAGCAGCGGCAGCACCCGGCGGAGCCTGCTACGCGGGGCCGGACGGGTGGGGGTAGCTTGCTGGGTCACGGTACGAATCCACTCCAGGCGGTGCTCTGCGCGCCGCACGGGAGGTCCGGGCCGGCTACGGCACCACCTGGTCCAACGATTCCTACTCGGCCGGTGTTCCGGCAGCGTCCTTCTTGCGGCGACCGATGAGCACGGCCGCGCCGCAGGCCAGCAGGCCTCCGAGGGCCAGCGTCCACTCCGGGGCGGCACCGACCCGGTCGGCCACCGTGGTGCCGTCGCGCAGCGGGACGGTGGCCGACAGCTCGGCCGCCGTCAGCTCCTCGGTGCGCTGCTGGACGCTGCCGTCCGGAGCGATCACCGCGCTGATGCCGCTGGTGGCGGCGATCAGCACCGCCCGGCCGTGCTCGACGGCCCGCAGCCGGCTCATCGCCAGCTGCTGCTCGGGCTGGCCGGTCTTGGCGTACGTCGCGTTGTTGGTCTGGACGACCAGCACCCGGGCGCCGCTGTCCACGGTGTCGCGGACGATCTCGTCGTACGCGACCTCGAAGCAGATCACGTCGCCGATCCGGGCCGGGCCGAGCTGCATCACGCCGTTGTGGTCGCCGGGGTAGAAGTCCCGGGCGACCCGCTGGAGGCGGGTGATCACCGTCATCAGCTGGGCGCGGAAGGGGACGTACTCGCCGAACGGGACGGGGTGCTGCTTGGTGTAGGAGGCGCCGGGGCCGGTGACCGGGTCCCAGACGATGCCCTCGTTCTGGACGTGCTGCGCGTCCGGTCCGTCCACCAGGGTGCCGACCAGGGTGGGCACGCCGATCGCCTTGACCGCCTCGTCGATCCGCCTGCGGGCCAGCGGGTCGCTGAACGGGTCGAGGTCGGAGGAGTTCTCCGGCCAGATCACGATGTCGGGGCGCTCGACCTTGCCGGCCCTGATGTCGGCGGCGAGCCGCTCGGTGGCCGAGGCGTGGTTGTTGAGGACCATCATCGGGCGGCCCAGGAAGTCCATGCCCGGGTTGGGCACGTTGCCCTGGACGATGGCGACCTTGACGGTGTCGGCGGCGGCCGTGGGCACCGGGACGAGGTAGCCGGCCAGCAGCGCGGCCACCGCGCCGAGCGCCGCCAGCGCGGCGGCCTTCGGGGCCTTCGCCGGCCCGCGCAGGCGCAGCGCGGCCCAGGCCAGCAGGGCGCCGGACAGGGCGACCGCGAAGGTCACCAGCGGGGCGCCGCCGAGCGCGGCCAGCGGGGTGTACGGGGTGGCGGTGTTGGCGAAGGCGAGCCGGCCCCAGGGGAACCCGCCGAGCGGCAGTCGGTCCCGGGCCCACTCCTGGGTGATCCACAGGCAGGCCGCCCAGAGCGGCCAGCCGGGCAGCCGGGAGGTGACGGCCAGCGCGCCGCCGAGCAGGGCCAGGAACAGCGCCTCCACGACGGACAGGCCGATCGTGGCGTCCCAGCCGACCACCCGCAGCCAGCTGAGCAGCATCAGGAAGAACGGCAGGCCGAAGACGAAGCCGGTCCACAGTCCCTGGCGGAAGGTGCGGCCCCGGGTGAGCAGCGAGAGCGCGGCGGCGCCGAGCAGCGACAGCGGCCACAGGTCGTACGGCGGGAAGGCGAGGGCCAGCAGCAGGCCGGCCAGCGCGGCGAGGCCGGTGCGGGGCAGCCCGGCGCGGACCTTGGCGAGCGCGCGGGCTCCGCGGCTCGGTCGGGGCGCCGGCTCCTGCGGCTCGGGGACGGCCTCGGACCGTTCCTGGGTGACGGGAGTGGCCACCGGCGCACCATCTTCCTGGGGCTTGCTGTTCGGACGCTGTGCGAAGAAGGTACCCCGGAACGTCGGTGCCCCGTGAGGTGAGGGTGGTACGGCCGTCCCACCGGTCGGCGCGGACCCGGGAGTGACCGGTGGTACGGCATCCGGGGTCAGCGCGGGGCGTAGCGGAACTCCCGTGGGGGCCACCGGCCGGTGAGCCAGTCGGAGACGGCGCGGTACAGCGGCGCGTCCAGGTGGGCGCGGTCGGAGGCGTTGTGCCGCTCGCCCAGGGGCTCCAGGCGGAACTCCGGGGCGAGCAGGTCGCGCGGGACGGTGAAGTCGGCGGGCACCGGTTCGGTCATGGTGGTCAACCTAGGACTCGGCGGCCCGCCGCTCCACGGGGTCTACCGCTGGTGCACCGTGCGGCCGCGGACCACGGTGCGCAGGCAGGTCGGCAGCGGGTGGCCCGGGGTCAGGTCGGGCAGGCCGGGGGTACCGGAGCGCGGGTCGGTGGACCAGCCGGCCACCCGGGAGTCCGGGGCCTGGACGACCAGCTCGCCGGCCGCCCAGATCGCGAAGCTGGCGACCGCGCCGGGGACGAGGACGCCGTCCTGGTCCCGGCCGATGGCGCGCCAGCCGCCCCGGGTGTGGGCGGTGAAGGCGGCCCGCACCGAGATCCGGTGGTCCAGGGTCTGGTGGAAGGCGGCGGCCCGTACGGTGCCCCAGGGGTCGAGCGGCGTGACCGGGGCGTCCGAGCCGAAGGCCAGCGGGACGCCGGCCCGCAGCAGCCCGGCGAACGGGTTGAGGGCGGCCGCCCGCTCGGCGCCCAGGCGCTGGACGTACATGCCCTCGGGGCCGCCCCAGGCGGCGTCGAAGGCGGGCTGGACGGAGGCGGTCAGGCCGAGGTCGGCGAAGGCGGCGACGGCCTCGTCGTCCAGGGCCTCGGCGTGCTCGACGCGGTGGCGCAGGGCCTTGACCCGGTCGGCGCCGACCCGGGCGCCGGCCGCCCGGACGCCCTCGATCACCGCGGCGACGGCCGCGTCGCCGATGGCGTGGAAGCCGGCCTGGAGCCCGGCCTCGGTGCAGGCGGCGACGTGGTCGGCGACCTGCTCGGCGGTCAGGTAGGCGGTGCCGGTGTGCTCCGCGTCGGAGTAAGGCTGGTGCAGGCAGGCGGTGTGCGAGCCGAGCGCGCCGTCCACGAAGAGGTCTCCGCCGGCGCCCACCGCGCCGAGCCTGCGGGCGGTGTCGATGCCGCCCAACTCGCCCCAGTAGCCGAAGACTTCGGGCCCCTCGTGCTCGGCGGCCAGGGCCAGCAGGGCGGCCAGGTCGGTCTCCGAGGAGATCTCCGGGCCGGCGCACTCGTGCAGGGCGCCGATGCCGAGTTCGGCGGCGCGGGCCAGGGTGGCGCGCTGGGCGCGGCGGCGCTGCTCGGGGGTGAGGTGGGCCAGCGCGGCCTGCCGGACGGCGTGGTGGGCGTCCTTGGTGAGCGGGCCCTCGGGATCGAAGCCGGGCGCCTCCGCCAGTCCCTCGGCGAGGCTGCGCAGCGCGGTGGTGGCGAGCGCGGAGTGCACGTCGGTGCGGGAGAGGTAGAGCGCGGCACCGCGGGCGGCGGCGTCGAGTTCGGCCAGCGTGGGCGGGCGGCCCTCGGGCCAGCCGGTCTCGTCCCAGCCGTGGCCGATCAGCACCCCGCCGGGCTCGGGCCGGGCGTCCACGAAAGCGGTGACGGCCTCCAGGGCGGCGGCCAGCGAGGGGCTGCCGGTGAGGTCCAGACCGGTGAGTGCCAGACCGGTGGCGGTGGCGTGCACGTGGGCGTCCACGAAGGCGGGGGTGACCAGGGCGCCGTCCAGCTCGACGATCTCGTCGGCGGTCGCGGCGTACGCCTCGGCGGCGCCGTCACTGCCGACCCAGGCGACGTGCTCGCCCTCCACGAGCATCGCGGTGGCGAAGGGGTCGGCGGGGCTGTAGACGGCGCCGCCGCGCAGCAGGACGGTCCGGAGATTGCGTTCGGTCATGCGGCCAAGTCTGCACGTCACCGGTTCCTCCGCGGAGACCGGCCCGCGGTTCAGAGCTTCGGGGGGCGCGCCTCGTACGGGGTGGACAACACGACGGTGGTGCGGGTGGAGACGCCGGCGGCGCTGCGGATGCGGGCGAGGAGGTCCTCGAGGTCGCCGGGGGCGCCGACGCGGACCTTCAATATGTAGTTCTCGTCGCCGGCGACGCTGTGGCAGGCCTCGATCTCGGGCAGGCCGGCCAGCCGCTCGGGGGTGTCGTCCGGGGCGCTCGGGTCGAAGGGTTTGACCGAGATGAACGCGGTCAGTGCCAGGTCGACGGCGTCGGGATCGATGATCGCGGTGTAGCCGCGGATCACCCCGCGCTGTTCGAGGCGGCGCACCCGCTGGTGCACCGCCGAGGTGGACAGGCCGGTGGCCTTGCCCAGGTCCGTGTAGCTCATCCGGCCGTCTTCGAGGAGCAGCTGGACGATGCGTTGGTCGAGATCCTCCACAGTGCGCAAACCTACCCGGTCGGGAGCACGGGGGGCGCACGCGGTGGCACAGGACAGGACCGCAGGTGCCGGGCGGGCACATGCCGGGCGAATGTGGCATCCGGTGTGGCCAAGGACACACCCGGTGCATCACGGTGCACGGGAGCGCAGGGTTATGAGTCCGGATCACAGGGAATTGCTGGTTGTGGCCCTGGATGACCACGCCGGGCCCGATCCTAGGGGGATCCTCATGCCTGCTACTGACCAGCGCGTGCTGGGCGCCGACGAGACCGACGATATGACCGACCGCGAGGGCCTCGCGGTCGACCACATGCCGGGCACCGACCCGGGCGAGGCGGAGAACTGGGACATCTTCCGGGTCGACTGCCCCGAGTGCCGCCGCCCGATCGCCCTGGTCGCGGACGAGGAGCGGCTGCCGCAGCACGCGCTGCTGCCGACCGCCTGGAACCCCTTCTCCCCCGCGATCTGCCCGGGTTCCGGCACGCCGACGGACGACCTGGCCGAGGTCGAGGTCCCGGAGGACGCCGAGCCGGCCCGGTTCGACGCGCTGTTCAAGCTCCCGAGCGGGCTGGACTGGCGGACGCAGCCGTTCTCGCACGCGGTCGCGCACCGGCCGGTGCGGCTCGCCGCGGTCGCCCCCGCTCCGGCGGCGCCCGCCGTCCCGACCGTCGCCGCGCTGCGGGCCGCCATCCCGGAGCAGCGCCGCCGCCGTCCGGCGCTGGCCGGCCGCACCGCCAAGGCGAGCTGACACGCCACCGGGAACGCCTCCGGCCGTCACTCCGCACCCTGGAGTGACGGCCGGAGGCCGTGTGGAGGAAAGGCCTCAGGCCTTCGTGAGGTGGCGGCCGATCACCAGCCGCTGGATCTGGTTGGTGCCCTCGACGATCTGCAGCACCTTGGCCTCGCGCATGTACCGCTCGGCCGGGAAGTCCTGGGTGTAGCCGTAGCCGCCGAGCACCTGGACGGCGTCGGTGGTCACCCGCATCGCCGCGTCGGTGCAGAACAGCTTGGCCATCGCCGCCTCCTTGGAGAACGGCCGACCGGCGTCCTTCAGCCGGGCCGCGGCCAGGTAGAGCGAGCGGCCGGCCTCGATCTGGGTGGCCATGTCGGCGAGCATGAAGGACAGGCCCTGGAACTCGGCGATCGGGCGCCCGAACTGGCGCCGGGTGCGGGCGTAGTCGACGGCGAGGTCGAGCGCGGCCTGGGCGACGCCTACCGCGCAGGCGGCGATGCCGAGGCGACCGGAGTCCAGCGCGGCGAGCGCGATCTGGAAGCCCTGCCCCTCCTCGCCTATCAGCCGCTCGCGGGGCACCCGGGCGCCGTCGAAGTGCAGCTGCGCGGTCGGCGAGGAGCGCATGCCCATCTTGTGCTCCGGCGGGGCCGCCGAGAGGCCCTGCTGGTCGCCGGGGACCAGCAGGCAGCTGATGCCCTTGGGGCCGTCGCCGCCGGTGCGCACCAGGGCGCTGTAGAAGTCGGCCCGGCCGCCGTGGGTGATCCAGGCCTTGGTGCCGTTCACCACGTACGCGTCGCCGTCGAGGTCGGCGCGGGTGCGCAGCGCGGCCGCGTCGGAGCCGGACTGCGGCTCGGAGAGGCAGTAGGCGCCGAGCTGCTCGCCGGAGAGCATGGCGGGCAGCCAGGTGTCGCGCTGCTCGTCGGTGCCGAAGGTGGCCAGCGCGTGGCAGGAGAGGGTGTGCACGCTGACGCCGAGGCCGACGGCCAGCCAGCCGGCCGCGAGCTCCTCCAGCACCTGCAGGTACACCTCGTAGGGCTGTTCGCCGCCGCCGTGCTTCTCGTCGTACGGGAGGGAGAGCAGGCCGGCCTCGCCGAGGGTGCGGAAGACCTCTCGCGGGAAGCGGCCCGCGGCCTCGTCCTCCGCCGCACGGGGCTGGAGCTCGCGCTGGACCAGGTCGCGGGTGAGGCTCAGCAGCTCGCGGGCCTCCTCGCTGGGCAGCTGGCGCTCCACGGCTTTCACAGGGGAGGGGGTCATGGCGGTGGTCGCCTCCTCGATCGGGCGCCGGACCGAGGTGTCGGCTGACCCGGCGGGGGTGTGGCTGGTCGGACCGACCGGCACCGGGTTGCGGTGAACGGCCGTTCACAGTCGTGGCGAAGGCGAGTATGCCCGAAACCCGCGTCGGCGTCACGACCTGCACAGATGATCTGTCCGCAGTGGCGGGCTACGGCACCGTAGGGTTGACGTTGTGGCTGCATCCGAACCCTTTCCGCCCCTCCCCCGGCCCGCTCCGGACGACCGGCTGACCGCGCTCGCGGCGGAGCTGCGCGCGCTGCCGCCCTCCTGCGGGCCGGTGCGGCTGGTCGCGGTGGACGGGCACGCGGGCTCCGGCAAGACCACCTTCGCCGGACGGCTGGCGGCGGCGCTCGGCGGGGCCCCGGTGGTCCATCTCGACGACCTGGCCACCCACAGCGAGCTCTTCGGCTGGACCGGACGGCTGCGCGAGCAGGTACTGGAGCCACTGACGGCCGGGCGGGACGCCGAGTACCGGGTGTACGACTGGACGCTGCGCCGCTTCGCGGGCACGGCGCGGGTGCCGGCCGCCCCGGTGGTGCTGGTGGAGGGGGTCGGCGCCGGGCGGCGGGCGGTGCGGCCCTGGCTGGCCCGGGTGGTCTGGATGGAGTTGGACGCGGCCTCGGCCCGGCGGCGCGGCGAGGAGCGGGACGGTCCGGATCTGGCCGAGTTCTGGGCGGGCTGGGCCCGGGCCGAATCGGCGCATTTCGCCGCCGATCCGAGCCGTCCGTACGCCGCGACGCGGGTCGACGGGGTGACCGGCCGGATCGCCCCGGGCACCGTGGGTGAACATTCAACCATCGCCTTGACCTGCGACGTCGCCAGGATCTAGGTTCTCCCCAGCCGCCGGAACCACGGCTTCCGGCCGCCTCGGACCCGGCGTCCTCGGCTTGTTCCCCCGTGAGCCGGGGGCGCCGTCCGGTCCGTTTCCGAAACTCGCTCCCCCACCGCCCGTTTCCTCGTCCGAGCGCTCAAGAGCCGCTCGCGCGTTCACATTTGACCCTGTACGGCACCCTTCCGGATCAGCCCCGCGCCGGTACGATTCCTGGCAGGCGCATATGCGCGACAGGGGGTCGACGACCACCGGCCAGGCTGGGCGCAGGCGACTCGCCGGCCGAGCCCCGGCCGCACCGCGGGGGGCGTGAGTGACGACGGTGGACAGTTCCGACAGCACGGCGGGTGGGCCGGACCGGCTCGCCGACCGCGCCTGGCTGCGCGCCATGGACGCGTACACGGCCGGTGCGTACACCCGGGCCGAGGAGGAGTTCCGGGCCGCCGTCCGGCTGGACCCGGGCATGGCCGACGCCTGGCTCGGACTGCACGCGCTGCGCAGCGACACCTCGGCCGCCCTGCTGGCCATGTACCGCCACCAGAAGCGGTTCGGCGAGCAGCGGCGGCTGCACCGACGGCCGCTCAGCTCCTGGTACTGGCTGGGCTGGTGGGTCCAGCCGGTGCTGGAGGACGCCCGCGACCTCGCGCTGGCACACGCCTCGCACTGGCTGGACGGCCGCCACCTGGCCGAGCTGGACGGGGCGTTGGAGCAGTGCCCGGCACCCGGCGAGGACCCGTCCGCCCGCTTCCTGTACGCCTGCCGGTCCTACCTGCTCAAGGACTGGGAGCAGTTGATCCGGGACACCGACCGGCTGCTGGACGACCCGCTGCTCGGCATCGAGGCCGGGCTGTTCGCCGGCATGGCGCGGGTGCGCCTCGACATGTGCGCCCAGGCGCAGGCCCCGCTGGCCGCCTCGCTGGCCCGCTGCCGCTCCGAGCAGCCGCAGCGCAAGGAGCTGCGGTACTGGCTGGCCCGGGCGTACGAGGGGGCCGGGCGCAGCGCCGCGGCACTGCCGCTCTACCGGGCGGTGCACCGGGCGGATCCGGCGTTCATGGACGCCGCGGCCCGGCTGGCGGCCATCTCGGCCGAGGACGGGCTGGCGGACGGACTCGCCGACGTGCTCGCGGACGGGCTGCCGACGGGCGGGCGCCCGGGTGCGGGCGACGCCGCGGGACCGGGCGGGCCGGGTGTCGGCGCCGGGTTTCCGGAGGAGGCCGGGTTCGCCGGACTGCCCGGGTACGGCGGGGAGTTCGGGGACGCGACGGGCGGGCCGAGCGGCGCGACCGCCTCCGGCGGCGGGGTGTCGAACGACACCGTGCCGACCGGCGGGTTCCCCGACGGCGGGCCCTCGGTGGACGCCACCCTGTCGGAGGCCGGACTGGTCGACGCCGGGCTGGTGGACGCCGGACCGGTCGACGGCCCCCCGGCGGACGGGGCCCTGAACGGTGGCGGCCTGACCGGTGGCGCCCTGCTGGACGGCTCGCCGGCCGACGGCGCGCCGCGGGCCGCCGGGGAGCGCTCCGGCTCGGGCGCCCTGCCCGGCGGCGCCGCCGTACCACCGTCACTGCCCGCCGTCGGCCGGGCGCAGCCCCGCGCCGCCGCCGTGCCCGAGCCCCGGGCCGGCGGCGACGAGCGGGAGCTGGACGCGGCCCTGACGGAACTCTCGCTGATGGTCGGCATGGAGCCGGTCAAGCGCCAAGTACGGGCGCTGTCGGCCCAGTTGAGAATGTCCCGGCTGCGGGCCGAACAGGGCCTGCCGGTCCAGCCGCCGAAGCGCCACTTCGTCTTCTCCGGCCCCTCGGGCACCGGGAAGACGACCGTGGCCCGCATCCTCGGCCGGGTCTTCCACGCCCTCGGGCTGCTCTCCGGCGAGCACCTGGTGGAGGCCCAACGTGCCGACCTGGTGGGCGAGTTCCTCGGCCAGACCGCCGTGAAGGCGAACGAACTGATCGACTCCGCACTGGACGGCGTGCTGTTCATCGACGAGGCGTACAGCCTCTCCAACTCCGGCTACACCAAGGGCGACGCGTACGGCGACGAGGCGCTCCAGGTGCTGCTCAAGCGCGCCGAGGACAACCGGGACCGGCTGGTGGTGATCCTGGCCGGCTACCCCGAGGGGATGAACCGGCTGCTCGCCACCAACCCCGGCCTCAACTCCCGCTTCACCACCAGGGTCGACTTCCCCAGCTACCGCCCCGACGAGCTGACCGCGATCGGCGCGGCGCTGGCCGGCCGGGACGGCGACGGCTGGGACGAGGACGCCGCCGAGGAACTGGCCAGCATCTGCACCCACGTCGTGCGCGAGGGCTGGATCGACGAGCTGGGCAACGGCCGCTTCATCCGCACCCTGTACGAGAAGTCCTGCGCGTACCGGGACCTGCGGCTGTCGCTGCTGCGCGAGCCGCCGGGCCGGGAGGACCTGGCCACCCTGCGGCTGCCGGACCTGGTCCAGGCGTACGGGGAGCTGATCGACGGCCGGGGCTGAGCGACGGCCGGGGCCGATCGGCGGCCGCGGGCGGGCGGGCAAGCGGGCGGGCAAACCGTTCAGCCCTGGAGGAGCGCGGCCTCCCGCGCCCGGTCCAGCCCGACCGTGGCCCGGTCGGCCCGCTGCGGCGCGCTGCCGCCGATCGACCGCAGCCAGGCCCAGGTGTCCTCGACGGTCTCGGCGACCGGGCGACAGCGCAGCCCGGCACCCAGCGCGCGCTCGACCGAGCCGGTGTGCAGGAAGTCGTACAGCTCGCCGGGCGCCAGCCAGATCGGCAGCTCGGTCCACGGCTCGATGCCAGCCGCGAGGATCCGCTCCGGGTCCGTCCAGCACAGTTCGGCGTCCGAGCCGGTGGCCCGTACGCAGGCCTCCAGCAGCGCGCCCATGGTGGCGTGGCCGGACGGGCCGACCAGGTTGTACGGGCCGCCGAGCCGGGCGACCACGGCGTCCAGGGTCCAGGCCGCGAGGTCGCGCACGTCGATGTACTGGAGGGGGAGCTCGTGCGGGCCCGGGGCGAGCACCGGGCCGCCCTCGGCGATCCGGTTGAGCCACCAGGGCAGCCGGCCGATGTCCTCGTACGGGCCGATGATCAGCCCGGCGCGGGCCAGCAGCGCCCGCCCGCCGAACTCCGCCTCCAACGCCAGTTCCGCGCCGCGCTTGGTCTCGGCGTAGGGCACCTCACCGGTGAGGTCCGGGGAGGAGTCGACCACCGGCGCCGCCTCGCCGGCTCCTGGCACCAGCGGGTAGTCGTACACCGACCGGCTGGAGACGTACGCGTAGTGGCCGACCCTGCCGTTGAGGAGGCGGGCGCTGTCGCGCACCGCCGCGGGCGCCCAGGACCAGGTGTCCACCACCGCGTCCCACTCCCCCGCGCCGAGCGCCGCGAGGCCGTCCTCGGCGGTGCGGTCGCCCGTCAGCTGCCGGACGTCCTCGGGCGCGGGCCGCGTGCCGCGGTTGAGGGCCGTCACCTCCCAGCCCCTGGCCAGCGCCTCCTCCGCGACGGCCCGTCCGACGAACTTGGTTCCACCCAGCAGGAGAAGTCTCATGCCCACCACCCTGGTGCCAGGGTGGTGGGCATGGAACGGCTGCCTGCTGTCAGCAGAATCGCCGGGGGCGGACGCTCGTCGGTGAGGGCCCGCGCGAGGGCGGTCGTCAGGCCGTGGCGCGGTGGTCCGGGTCGTGCATCTCGCCGACCAGCTCCTCCAGCACGTCCTCCAGCATGACCACGCCGAGCGTGCGCCCGTCCTGGTCCAGCACGGCGGCCTGGTGGCAGGCGGCCCGGCGCATCGCCCCGAGGGCGTCGTCCAGCGGGAGGCTGCCGCGCAGCACCGTGATCGGCCGCCACAGGCGGGCCGGGACGGGCGCCGACGGGTCGTCCACGTCGAGGATGTCCTTGAGGTGGACGTAGCCGAGGTAGCCGTGGCCGGCCGGGTCCCCGTCGGTGACCGGGAAGCGCGAGAAGCCGGTGCGCAGCGCCAGCTCCTCGACCTCGGCGGCGGTCGCCTTGGTGTCCACGGTGACCAGCTGCTCGGGCTTGAGCAGCACCTCGGTGACCGGGCGGCGGCCCAGCTCCAGGGCGTCCTCCAGGCGCTCCTGGCGGCTCTCGTCGAGCAGGCCGGCGTCCCGGGAGTCCGCCAGCAGGTACATCAGCTGCTCGGTGGTGAAGACCGACTCGACCTCGTCCTTGGCGTCCACCCGGAAGAGCTTCAGGACGCCGTTGGCGAAGGCGTTCAGCGCACGGATCACCGGGGTGAGCCAGCGGGCCAGCCGGTCCAGCGGCGGGCCGAGCCAGAGCGCGGCCCGCTCGGGGCCGGCCATGGCCATGTTCTTCGGCACCATCTCGCCCATCACCATGTGCAGGAAGACCACGACGGCGAGCGAGATCCCGTACGAGAGCGGGTGCATCAGGCCGGACGGGACACCGATCGCGTGGAACGGGCCCTCCAGCAGGGAGGCGATGGTCGGCTCGGCGAGGGCGCCGAGGCCCAGCGAGCAGACGGTGATGCCGAGCTGGGCGGCGGCCAGCATCGCGGAGACGTTGGACAGCGCGTGCAGCACGGTGCGGGCGCGCTTGTGCCCGGCCTCGGCGAGCGGCTCGATCTGGCTGCGGCGCACCGACACCACGGCGAACTCGGCGCCGACGAAGAAGGCGTTGCCGAGCAGGAGCAGCAGCGCGACGGCCAGTTGCAGGGCGGTCACCGGCTCTCCTCCCGGTCCTCGTCGAACAGCGCGGGCGCGGTGGTGCGCTCCACCCGGACCGCAGTGGTGCGGTGGCGGTCGACACCGGTCACGGTGAAGCGCCAGCCGGGCAGCTCGGCCCGCTCGCCCACCTCGGGGAGCTTGCCGAGCAGGTCGGAGACCAGGCCGGCCAGGGTCTCGTACGGCCCGTCCGGGGCGTTCAGGCCGATCCGCTCCAGCTGGTCGATCCGGGCGCGGCCGTCGGCCTCCCAGACCGGCAGGCCGTCGACGGGCGGCAGCGGCAGCAGCTCGGGGTGGTCCTCGGGGTCGTGCTCGTCCTGCACCTCGCCGACGATCTCCTCCACGATGTCCTCGACGGTGACGACGCCGGCGGTGCCGCCGTACTCGTCGACCACGATGGCCATCGGCTGGAGCCGGCGCAGCCGGTCGAGCAGCCGCTCGGCGGGCAGCGTCTCGGGCACCAGAAGCGGCGGCGAGGCCAGCTCGCCGACCGGAACCAGGCCGCGCCGGTCGGCCGGGACGGACAGGGCGTCCTTGAGCGTGACGATGCCGGTGACCTCGTCCAGGCTGCCGGTGTAGACCGGGAAGCGGGACAGGCCGGTGGCCCGGGTCAGGTTGATGACGTCGGAGGCGGTGGCGTTGCGCTGGAGCGCGGCCACGTCCACGCGCGGGGTCATCACGGACTCGGCGGTCAGCTCACTCAGGGCCAGGGTGCGGACGAACAGGGTCGCCGACTCCTCGTCTATCGCGCCGGCCTTGGCCGAGTGGCGGGCCAGCGAAACCAGCTCGTCCGGGGTACGGGCGTGCCCCAGCTCCTCCTGCGGCTCGATGCCGAAGGCCCGGACGGTCCGGTCGGCGGCGCCGTTCAGGAAGCTGATCAGCGGGCGGCAGACGAAGGAGAACGCCATGTGCGGGGCGGCGACCGCGCGGGCCACCTGGAGCGGGCGGGAGATCGCCCAGTTCTTCGGCACCAGCTCGCCGATCACCATCTGGACGACGGTGGCCAGCACCATGCCGACGACCACGGAGACCCCGCGGGCGGCCGAGTCGGGCACGCCGATGGCGGACATGACGGGTGCGAGCAGGGTGGACAGGGCCGGCTCGGCGAGCATGCCGACCACCAGCGAGGTGACGGTGATGCCGAGCTGGGCGCCGGAGAGCTCGAAGGAGAGGTGCCGCAGGGCCCTGCCGACGCGGCGGGACTTGGCGTCGCCCGCCTCGGCGGAGCGCTCCACCTCGCCGCGCTCGACGGTCACGAAGGCGAACTCGGCGGCCACGAACAGGCCGTTGGCGAGGATCAGGAGAACGGCTGCGAGCAACAGCAGCCAGGCGGTGATCACAGTGCCGCCTGCCTTCCGGAGGTCGGAAGCGAGGCGGCGCAGGTACTACCGGACGGATCGTCCATCGAGGGGGAGTGTCACTCCTCAGGTCGGGTTCGGGCACTCGATTCGGGGCAAGGCGGACTTTGCCCCGTTTTTACCAGCGTAGACCATACCCGGATGGCGAAAGAAGGCCGTGCGGCCCGCCGGGGCCACGGAACCGCAGGTGGGAGGCGGATCAGGGCCCGGATCAGGCTCCGGGCCCGGATCAGGGCTCGCTTCCGGGCTCGGACCCGGGTTCAGGCCCGGGTTCAGGCCCGGCTCGGTTCCGGGCTCGGAGCCGGGTGCGGGCTCAGGCCCGGGCGTGCTGTTCGACCAGGTCGCGCAGCGCGCGGGCGTCCGCGATCGCCTGGGCCTTGCCGACGCCGGGCTGGATACCCACCGCGGCGAGCGAGGTGCCGTCGGAGAGGTCGAGGGTGGCCCACGGGTCGCCCTGGCGGAGGTTGACCCGGACGATCTCGGCCCAGGCGAGCCGGCGGCGGCGGACGAAGTTGACCACGGTCACGCCGTCCGCGTCGGCACTCACCCGCGGGCGGGCCAGCATCAGGCCGACGGCGGCGAACAGGACTCCGCTGGCCGTCATCATGATCCGGTCGTTCAGCTGCCAGTTCTCCGGGAGCAGCACGGCCATCGCGGAGAACAGCACCACCAGCAGCACGCAGACCGGGAGCAGCACGGCGCGGGTGCGGCGCGGGGCCCAGGTGACGGGGAACTGGACGGGCGGCGTGGACACGTGGGGTCTCCGGGGTGGATCTGGTTGCGGCAGCACGAGGGGCGGGGACGCGGTCGGCGTCCCCGCCCATTGAACCGTTCTTTACCCGTGGACCGGCGGGCAGGTCACCCGGGCGCGCCGGTCACCGGGGGGCGCGGGGCGCGCGGGCAGGTCAGAGGCGGCAGGCGTGGATGTTGGTGACCAGGATGGCCCGGGCGCCGATGCCCCACAGGTCGTCCATGATCTGTTGGGCCTCCTTGCGGAGCACCATCGAGCGCACCGCGACCCAGCCCTCGGTGTGCAGCGGCGAGACGGTCGGCGACTCCAGGCCCGGGGTCAGCGCGACGGCGGCGCCCACCTTCTCGGCGCGGATGTCGTAGTCCATCAGCACGTACCGGCGGGCCACCAACACGCCCTGGAGGCGGCGCAGGAACTGCTCCACCCGGGCGTCCTCGCCCGCGCCCTTGGGCCGGATCACCACCGCGTCGGAGACCAGGATCGGGTCGCCGAACACCTCCAGGCCGGCGTTGCGCAGGCTGGTGCCCGTCTCCACCACGTCGGCGATCACGTCGGCGACGCCCAGCTGCACCGCGGTCTCGACCGCGCCGTCCAGCTTGGTGACCGTCGCCTTCACGCCGTGGTCGGCCAGGTGCTGCTCGACCAGGCCGGTGTACGAGGTGGCGATCCGCAGGCCCTCCAGGCCCTTGACGTCCTCGACGGCCACGCCCTCGGGACGGGCGAAGCGGAAGGTCGACCCGGCGAAGCCGAGGGCGAGCACCTCCTCGGCGTTGGAGTGCGAGTCCAGCAGCAGGTCGCGGCCGGTGATGCCGACGTCGAGGCGGCCGGAGCCGACGTAGACGGCGATGTCACGCGGACGCAGGAAGAAGAACTCCACCTCGTTGTTCGGGTCGACGAGGACGAGCTCCTTGGGATCCTTCCGCTGGCGGTAGCCGGCCTCATGGAGCATCTCCGCCGCGGGACCCGAGAGAGAACCCTTGTTGGGGACGGCGATGCGCAGCATGGGAGGTTGCTTCCTTACCTGTTGGGAGGATGGGTGAGCTCGGGCGAGCGGGGGGTCTAGAGGTACTTGTAGACGTCGTCGAGCGTCAGGCCGCGGGCGATCATCATCACCTGCAGGTGGTAGAGGAGCTGCGAGATCTCCTCCGCCGTCTGCTCGTCCGACTGGAACTCGGCGGCCATCCACACCTCGGCGGCCTCCTCGACGACCTTCTTGCCGATCGCATGGACGCCCTGCTGGACGAGCTGCGCGGTACGGGAGGACGAGGGGTCGCCGGTGGCGGCCTTCTGCTGGAGCTCGGCGAAGAGCTCCTCGAATGTCTTCGAAGCCATGATGGGGCCACCTTACGGCGTGCGGGCGGACAGATGGTAAACGGTCCCGGAGCGTGGACAATCCAGTGGACGTTTCACGCTCCGGGACCGGGGCGGCCGGGGTCAGGGCGCGGCGCGCAGCACCACGGCGGTGGCGACGGCGGCGGTGACGGCCTCGTGGCCCTTGTCCTCGGCGGAGCCCGGCAGGCCCGCTCGGTCGATCGCCTGCTCCTCGTTGTCACAGGTCAGCACGCCGAAGCCGACCGGGACGCCGGTGTCCACGCTGACCTGGGTGAGGCCCGAGGTGGCGGCCTGGCAGACGTAGTCGAAGTGCGGGGTGCCACCGCGGATCACCACGCCGAGGGCCACCACGGCGTCGTAGCCGCGCTCGGCGAGGCGCTTGGCGGCGACCGGCAGCTCGAAGGTGCCGGGCACCCGCAGCACGGCCGACTCGGCGACCCCCAGCTCCTTGAGCGCGCGGTGGGCGCCGTCCAGCAGGCCGTTCATCACGGTGTCGTGCCACTGGGCGGCGACGACGGCGACCTTGAGGTCGGCGGCGCCGTCGATGGTCAGCTGGGGGGCTCCGTGGCCGCTCATGTCTCGTAATTCCTGTCTGTGCGGTCTGTCGCTGGCTGTCTTCGGTCGGGATTGGTTCGGACCCGGTCGGGGTCGGTTCAGGAACCGAGGCCGGGCAGGTCGTGGCCCATCCGGTCGCGCTTGGTCCGCAGGTAGCGCACGTTGTGCTCGCCGGGCGCGATCTCGACGGCTTCGCGCCCCTTGACCTTGAGCCCGTGGTCGGTGAGCGCGGTCATCTTCCGCGGGTTGTTGGTGAGCAGGGTGAGCGAGCGGACGCCGAGGTCCACCAGCATCTGGGCCGCGATGCTGTAGTCGCGGGCGTCGGCGGGGAGGCCGAGGTCGAGGTTGGCGTCGACGGTGTCCCGGCCCTGCTCCTGGAGTTCGTACGCGCGCAGCTTGTGCGCCAGGCCGATCCCCCGGCCCTCGTGGCCGCGCAGGTACAGCACCACGCCGCGCCCGGCCTCGGCGACCCGCCGCAGCGAGGCCTCCAGCTGCGGGCCGCAGTCGCAGCGCAGCGAGCCGAAGACGTCACCGGTCAGGCACTCGGAGTGGACCCGCACCAGGACGTCCTCGTCCTGCGGCAGCCGCCCCTCCCCGTCCAGCCCGCCGGCCACCAGCGCGAGGTGCTCGACGCCGTCGATGGTGCCCTTGTAGCCGACGGCGGTGAACTCCCCGTGCGCGGTGGGCAGGGCGGTGACGGCGGCCCGGTCGA
This sequence comes from Kitasatospora sp. NPDC001132, assembly GCF_053598415.1. NCBI lineage: Bacteria > Bacillati > Actinomycetota > Actinomycetes > Kitasatosporales > Streptomycetaceae > Kitasatospora > Kitasatospora sp. NPDC001132. The sequence goes on from NZ_JBSFKF010000002.1 coordinate 521,041, forward strand.
CGTGCAGCTCGGTGCGGCGGCGGTAGGCGATCAGGTCCTCGATGGAGATGATCGCGAGGCCGTGCTCGCGGGCGAAGGCGACCAGCTCGGGCAGCCGGGCCATGGTGCCGTCGTCGTTGACCACCTCGGCGATCGCGCCGGCCGGCGGCAGCCCGGCGAGCCGGGCCAGGTCGACGGCGGCCTCGGTGTGGCCGGGGCGGACCAGCACGCCGCCCTCGACGGCGCGCAGCGGGAAGACGTGCCCGGGGCGGGTGAGGTCGCCGGGCTCGGTGCCGGGCGAGGAGAGCAGCCGTACGGTGCGGGCGCGGTCGGCGGCGGAGATGCCGGTGTCGACCCCCTCCCGGGCGTCCACCGAGACGGTGTACGCGGTGCCCTTGCGGTCCTCGTTGACCTGGGTCATCGGCGGGAGCCTGAGCCGGTCCAGCTCCTCGCCGGTCATCGGGGCGCAGATCACGCCGGAGCTGTAGCGGATGGTGAAGGCCATCAGCTCGGCGGTCGCGGCGGAGGCGGCGAAGACGAGGTCGCCCTCGTTCTCCCGGTCCTCGTCGTCGACCACGACCACGGCACGGCCGAGGGCGATGTCGGCGATCGCGCGCTCGACCGGGTCGAGGACGAGCTCGGGCTCGGACTGGGGTTCGGGCCGGGCTTCGGGCCGGGTGGCGCCGCTGCTGGACGGGTTCTCGGTCATCTCGGTCATGCCGTGGCTCCCTGGGGGACGGAGGCGGACTTGGCGCGCGACTCACGGGTGCTCAGCCACCAGGAGCGCAGGCCGAACAGCACCAGGACGAAGTAGACGGAGTAGGTGAGGCCGGAGAAGGTGTAGCCGCTGTTGAAGGCGAACGGGACGCCGACCGCGTCGACTGCGATCCAGGCGAACCAGAACTCCACCCAGCCGCGGGCCTGGGCGACCATCGCGGCCAGCGTGCCGACGAAGATGTAGGCGTCCGACCAGGGGCTCCAGGACAGGCTGGGGAAGGAGGTGAAGAGCAGGGCGAGCGCGACCGTGCCGACCGCCGTGCCCGCCACCAGCACGAGCCGCTCGGGCCAGCGCGCGAACCGTACGGCGATCGTGCCGCCCTCGCGGCGGCCCCGCTGCCACTGCGCCCAGCCCCAGGAGGCGGTGGCGATCACGATCAGCTGCTTGCCGATCAGGCCGGGGACGTGGCCGCCGAGGTACGCGGCGATCAGCACCGCGCCGGACAGCAGCTGGACCGGCCAGCTCCAGACCGAGCGGCGCCAGCCGAGCGCGAGCCCGCCGAGGCCGAGGATGTTGCCGATCATGTCGGCCCACTTGACGTGTTCGCCGAGGACGGTGAACGCCTCGCCGCTGAGCCAGCTCACTGGGACTCCCCCGGGGTTCCGCCGACCGGGAGGTCGGACGGGTTGGACTGGTCGGACTGGTTGGGCTGGTCGGACGCGCCGGACGGGTCGGGCAGGTCCGACAGGTGGGGCAGACCGGGCAGGGTGCGGGACGCCAGGAGGCGCTCGACGTACTTCGCGAGCACGTCCACCTCCAGGTTCACGCCCTCCCCGACGCCCTTGGCGCCGAGCGTGGTCAGCGCGAGGGTGGTCGGGATGAGGCTGACGGTGAAGCTGTCCTTCTCGGCCTCCACCACGGTGAGGCTGACGCCGTCGACGGTGATCGAGCCCTTCTCCACCAGGTAGCGGGAGATGCTCTCGGGCAGCGAGAACCGCAGCACCTCCCAGCGCAGGTTGCCCGCCGCGTCGCGCTCGCCGGGCTCGCGGCTCAACAGCCGCCCGGTGGCGTCGACATGGCCCTGGACGAGGTGGCCGCCCAGCCGGGCGCCGAGCGCCATGGCGCGCTCCAGGTTGACCCGGGAGCCGGGCGCCAACTCGCCGAGGCTGGAGCGGTGCAGTGTCTCGGCCATCACGTCGGCGCTGAACTCGCCGGTGCCGGCGGCCAGTTCGTCCGGGCTGTCGACGACGGTCAGGCACACGCCGTTGACCGCGATGGAGTCGCCGTGCCTGGCACCCGTACAGACCACCGGCCCGCGCAGACGGATCCGGGAAGAGTCGCCGATCTCCTGGATCGACACGACCTCGCCGAGCTCTTCGATGATGCCGGTGAACACCCGGGTTCTCCTCGCGCTTGGGGCGCGGACTCCGGGGCGGCATGGGAGATGACACGGACGGGCACCGGCGCACGGGGCCGGGGCACGACCCGTCACCGGGGATGCCGAGGCCGCCGGGAGATCGCTCACCCGGCACGGGAGACACCGCTCCCGTCGTTCACCTGACCGGGGGCCCGGGAGGCAGTCTCCTGCCGCTGGACCCACGGGTACTGCTCTTCGTCCGCCCGCGCACGCCTCCCATCCGGACTTTAACCGTCGGTCCAGGAATTTCACCTGGTCAACCGGCCGCTGGCTGCGGACGGGTCGCGGACTGTAACCGCCGGTTCGGATTTTCACCGACCCCGGAGTGCGCTGAACGTCACTGCTTGATGCCGTCATTGTGCCACGGGCGGCGCAACGGCAGGGAGACCCCCGTGCTGTGGCCTGTTTCACGGACCCGCGGGGAATGCGCGGCAAGCAGCGAGGTGCGGCCGGCGCCCCGGGGTGGGCGGGTGCTCATGGGGAGGCGGGGTCGGCGATCGAGGTGAAGTGGGTGACCTCCGGCGGGTGGGCGAGGTAGCTCAACTCGCCCTCCGACCAGACCGGCCGGATCCGCCACATCGGCCCCGCGTACCCGCGCAGGGCCTCCTCGTCGCGCCAGCGGCTCAGCACCAGCACCCTGCGCCCGTCCTCGGACAGCGAGCGCAGCAGCTCGCCGCCGAAGCAGCCGTCGGTCCGCCCGAGCTGCGGGATCACCTGGGCGGCCAGGTGCGCGCAGAACTCCTCGATGCGCCCGGCCAGGACCTGCCCGGTCCAGATTCTGACGATCACGACCACCACCTCCGGCTGCGGCTGGCGTCCCTCACCCGGTCCCGCTGGCCCTTGGCCCGGTGGTCCCCCTGACCGGCTGGTCGCCGGCCTGTTGATCGCTGATCTGTTGGTCGCCGACCTGCTGGTCCCTGATCTGCTGGTCGCTGACGTGGTGGGCTCCGACCCAGTGGTCCCTGGCCCCCATTATGAGCGGAAAACCGCTGGTGGGGAGGGGTGGGGAGAGGATTTCGCGAAGGGCGGCGGCGGGCGCAGGAGGTGGCGGGGGCACCGGCGGGACGGGGACCGCCGGGCGGCCTCGACTACATTCCCGGTATGACGACCACACCGGAATCTGCCGTTTCGTCAACCACCGTGCCGAACCTGCCGGGCAGCCTGTTCGACGCCCTCCACGCGGGCGCGCTCAGCGACCCCGCCCAGCTGCGCGAGGTCTACGAGCAGCCGAGCGACCAGGCGCGCCGCAAGCAGGTCGACCACCTGCACGACGTCGCCCGGCGCCTGATCGCCTGCTCCCCGCTGGTGTTCTTGGCCAGCTCGGACGCCGCCGGGCGCTGCGACGTCTCCCCGCGCGGCGGGCCGGCCGGGCTGGTCTCGGTGCTCGACGAGTACACCCTGGCCATTCCGGACGCCACCGGCAACAAGCGGTTGGACACCCTGCACAACATCCTGGAGACCGGCCGGGTCGGGCTGCTCTTCGTCGTCCCCGGCCGGGACGCCACGCTGCGGGTCAACGGGCGGGCCTGCGTCTCGACCGACCCGGAGCTGCTGCGGCAGCTGACGGCCGTCGGCAAGCCGCCGCGCAGCGCGATCGTGGTCGCCGTCGAGGAGGTGTACGGGCACTGCCCGAAGGCCTTCCTGCGGTCCTCGGCGTGGAAACCGGAGAACTGGCCCGCCGCGGACGCGCAGCCGAGTTCGGCGGAGGTCACGCTCTCGCATCTGCGGGACGAGTCACTGACGCTGGAGATCATCGAGCGGTACGAGCGGGAGGCTCTGCTGTACCGGTACGAGTGAGGCAGCGGGCGGCCGCGGGGGTGGCGGGGGTGGGTGGATCCCGAACTTGCCCGACATCCGGGCCACGTTCTCGCGGGGCCTCCTCGCGGACGCTCGATGCGCCCGCCGTCGGCCCCCGGAGCCACCGTGCGCCCGGCACCGGGGCGGCCGCACCCGGGCGGCAGCCGAACAGGGGGAGCGGGCTCCCCGGGGGTTTGCGGGGGTGCCGGGACTGCCGCCGGTGGTTTGAATGGACGGATGGACTGCGTCTTCTGTGCGGTCGTGACGGGTGAGGAGCCGGCGCACCGGGTGCTGGACGACGAGGCGGCGGTGGCCTTCCTGGACCGTCGGCCGCTCTTCCCCGGGCACGTCCTGGTCGTTCCGCGCGCCCACCACCCGACGCTGGCCGACCTGCCGACCGCCGAGGTCGGGCCGTTCTTCCTGCGGGTGCAGCGGGTGGCGGCGGCCGTCGAGCGCGGCCTGGGGGCCGCGGGCACCTTCGTGGCGGCGAACAACCGGATCAGCCAGTCCGTGCCGCACCTGCACGTCCACGTGGTGCCGCGCAATCCGAAGGACGGACTGCGCGGGTTCTTCTGGCCGCGGCGGCGGTACCCGGACGAGGCGGGGGCGGCGGAGGTCGCGGCCCGGCTGCGGGCGGCGCTGGAGGACTGAGCGAGGAGCGAGGGGGGTGCGGGAGGGGTACCGGAGGAGGACCGACAGGGGGACCGGAGGGGGACGGGCGAGGCGCCGAGGGTGTACGGGCTCTGGCGGGGCGTACGTCCGCGGGAGCATCGGCGGGGGTGGATATCGTTTTCCGGGCGGACGATCCGGCCGGTCGGGGCGCCTAGGCTCGCGACCATGAACGAACTCGCCTGCCTCGTGCAGCAGACGGCCGACCGGCTCGCGAACCGACACGTCGGGGCGGTGGTCGCCGGGCTGGCCGGCGGCGAGGTGGAGATCCGTGGCGCCGGGCGGACGGGGCCGAACGGCGGGGTGCCCGGGCCGCACACGCTGTTCGACACAGGCTCCGTCACCAAGGTGTTCACCTCTCTGGTGCTCGCGCGACTGGCCCTCGACGGTACGGTCCGGCTGGACGAGCCGCTCTCCGAGGTGCTCACCGGGGCCTCGGACGGGCGGGCCGTCGTCCCGGCCAAGGGCCCGCAGCCGATCACCCTGCGGCACCTCGCCACCCACACCTCGGGGCTCCCCCGGCTGCCCCGAGGCATGGTGAGGCAGTCGCTGCTGTCCCCCAACAAGGCCGATCCGTACGCCGACTGCACCGTCGAGCGGGTGCTCGACGGGCTCGCCCGGACACGGCTGCGGGCAGCCCCCGGGCGGAGCTTCCGCTACTCCAACCTCGGCGCGGGTCTGCTCGGCCTGGCCCTCGCCCAGCGCTCCGGCGTCGGCTACGAGGAGTTGGTGACGCGCGAGGTCTGCGCACCGCTGGGCCTGGTGGACACCTGTGTGCGGCCGGACGGGGAGCGGTCCGCGCGGCTGGCGCACGGGCACACCCCGGGCGGCCGGCCGGTGCCGCAATGGAGCTTCGCGGCCGTGCCCGGCATGGGCGGGCTCCGGTCGACCGCCGCCGACCTGGTGGTGTTCCTGCGCGCCCAACTGGCCGCCGAACGCTCGCCGGACGCACCGCTGTCGCCGGCGATCGCGCTCACCCGGGAGACCCGCCACCGGGTCAACCCGTTCGCCTGGACGCACCTGGGGTGGCTCGGGCACCGGCTGCACACCCAGCAGGGCGGACACCTCCAGGTCTGGCACAACGGGGGCACGGGCGGGTTCCGTTCGTTCGTGGCCTTCGACCCGGAGAAGCAGGTCGGCGTGGTGGTGCTGGTGAACACCCGCCGGTCGGCCGATCCGGTGGGCACGGCGCTGCTACGCAGGCTGCAGAACGGGTTCGCGCCGGCGGGGTGAGGGCGCGGGGGGCCGCCCTTGCGCCGGATGTGCCGATCGGCACTGTCGCCGGGCCCGGCGAGGAGTCGATCCTGAGCATCCGATGGTTGCGGCTCCCCCGAGGGGCCCGTGGAGCGGAAGGAGCTCGGTGTGACGGTTGTGCTGCCGGCGGTTGTGCTGCGGCCCGGGCGGGCGTTGGCATCCGGGTGGGGGTTGGTGCCCCGGCAGGCGTTGGCGCCCGGCCAGGGAGGCGCCGGTCCCGTTCGTCACCACCCCGGTGACGGGAGCTCTCGGCCGGGGCGCGATGATGGCGGGGGCGATTCGGGCCAAAAGGTGCTGATTGGCACTGCCGCCAGGGGCGGCGGGCGGTCGCTGCTGGGGATCCGTCAGTCGCGGTTCCGACAGGGGAATCCACCGAGCGAAAGGGGGCCGACATGGCGGTGACGTGGTCGCCGACGCGGGTGTGGTCGGCCGGCGCCACCGACGCGGCCGAGATGGCCGGCCCGGCCGGTTCGGCCGGCCCTGCCGGTTCCGCCGGTCGGCTCGGCCCGGTGGTGCGGGTGTACCGGCGCTTCCGGCCGCTGTCCCGGTCGGCACGGGTGTGGTTGCGCTCCTGCGGGGTGGCCCTCTCCCTGGCGATCTGCCTGACACTCGGCGACTGGTGGCCCGCGCCCCTGCTGGCCGCTGTCGCGGTGGTGGCGGTGACGGGGTACGAACGGTTGCGGCCGTCGTGCGGGCTGCGGTCCGTACGGGTCCACGAAGGCGGGCTGGTGCTGGTCTCGGCCGGTGGCGGCGAGGAGTCGCTGCCCTGGTCCGCGGTGGAGGCCACGGAGTACTCCCCCGGAGGGCCGCGCGGGGTGCACGAGTCCGGGCGAATATGGCCGGCGGGCGCGGACGAGCCGCTGGTGCTGGCGCACCTGCGCGGGCTGGGCGGGCTGTTCCGGGAGCTGGAGGAGCGTCTCTCCCCCGGGTTCCGGGCCGCGCTGCACGAGACGCTGCGCACCGAGGGGAGCGTCCGCTTCGGACGGGGGCGGCTGACGGTCACGGCCCACGGGCTGGTGTACCGGCCACCGCACCCGCTCGCCGCGACGGAGGCCCACCGGTGGACGGAGGTGCGCTCGGCCCGGGTGTCCGGACTCGGCGAGTTGGAGATCCGGACGCACTCGGCCGGCCTGCCGCTCACCTTCCCGGTGCCCAACGCCCGTGCGGCCGCGGACTTCCTGGAAGACCTCCGGACGGCTTACCCCGGCTGACCCACCGACGGACGACCGCCCTCGGACGACCGCCGTTGGACGACCGCCCTCTCGGATGCCCCCCGCCTGAGCCGCCGCTCCCCAAGGCCACCCCTAGGGGGCGCCATGGACCCATCCCGGAAGGGATCAGTACACCGCTGAGTGGAGGTCAACTCCCTTTCCCGCCGCCTACCGTCACTGACATGAGCCGACTTCGTACGACCGCCGCCGCGGCGGCCCTGCTGTTCGCGCTGCCACTGTCCTTCGCCGCTGCCGCGCCCGCCCTGGCCGCGCCGCCCGCCGCCACCGCCACCGCCACCGCTTCGGCCGCACCGACCGGCCAGGTCACCACCCGGATCGAACTCCCCCGCCCGACGGGACCGTTCGCGGTCGGGCAGGAGGTCCTGCACCTGGTGGACCGGAACCGTCCGGACCCGTGGGTGCCCTCCGCCGGTCCGCGCCAGCTCATGGTCTCGATGTACTACCCCGCGCACGCCGGGACGGGCACCCCCGCCCCGTACATGACACCCGCCGCCGCCCGGGCGCTGCTCGACGGGAAGCTGCCGGGCAACACCATCCCGACCGAGGCGGTGTCCGGCACCCGGACGTGGGCCGAGACCGGGGCGCGGCCACAGGGCGGCCACTACCCGCTGGTGGTCCTGTCGCCCGGCTTCACCATGCCCCGGGCCTCGCTCAGCAGCCTCGCCGAGGACCTGACCAGCCGCGGCTACGTCGTCGCACTGGTCGACCACACCTACGAGAACACCGGAACCACCTTCCCCGACGGGCGGACGCTCCCCTGCGACCTGTGCGGGAAACTGAGGACCCAGGAGGCCTGGGCGGGCCTGGACGCGAGCCGGGCCAAGGACGTCTCCTTCGTCATCGACCAGCTGACCGACCGCCCGCACCCGGCCTGGCGCCACGCCCACCTGATCGACCGCGACCGGATCGCCATGGCCGGGCACTCCGCCGGCGGCGCCGCCACCGTCCCGGCCCTGCTCACCGACGACCGCATCCGGGCCGGGGTGGACCTGGACGGCAGCATGGACTACCTGGTGCCCGAGTCCGGCATCGGCGGCAAGCCGTACCTGATGGTCGGCCACCCGCTCCCCGACGGCGCCGAGGACGACAGCTGGATCAAGAGCTGGCCCCGGCTGGACGGCTGGAAGCGCTGGCTGACCATCGACGGCACCGACCACGGCAGCTTCACCGACTTCCCGATCTTCTTCGACGGGCTCGGCATCCCCAAGGGCCCGGACACCACCATCGCCGGTCAGCGCGCCGTCGCCCTGACCCGGCAGTACGTCGGGGCGTTCCTCGACCTCCAACTGAAGGGCGTCCCGCAACCGCTGCTCGACGGCCCGAGCACCGCCAACCCGGAGGTGCGCTTCACCCGGTGACGGACACCCCCTGGCGGGGTCGTCGGCCCGAGCGCCGGCGGCCCCGCCGACGCTCGGGCCCCGGAGTCGGGCCGCTCCGGGTCTGCGGCACCCATCCGCTCCCTTCCCCCGTAGGGCCCCGCCGTCGGTGCTGCCACCGGCCCGGGCAGGCCCGGCCCGGCCCGTGGTGGCGGTGACGTGCGAGGATGCCCGCGTGATCACGGTGGAGCAGGGCTGGCTGGACGGGACCGACTCGGGGTTCTTCGTGCTGTGTCCCGAGGGTGCGGTCGAGGGCTGGACGGGCTGCGAGGAGGCGGTGGTGAACGCGGCCGCGGAGTACGCGGTCGGCCATCCGGTGCCCGGGCACGGGGACGTGCTGGTGCTGGGCGGGGAGCCGTTGCCGGTCGGGTGGCTGGCGGAGGAGCGGGTGTTCGTGCGGCCGCTGTTCGCCGAGTGCTCGGACGCCGTCCGGCCGCTGGTGCGTGAGGCGCTGCGCTCCGGGATCTGGGAGGACGGGCCGGTCCTCGAGCTGGCCGCCGGGCGGTACCTGCTCGTGGACGTGTTCCAGGACGGTACGGACGCCCTGGAGAGCGGCGAGTACCTGACCGTCGAGGTGCCGCCCGGGCGCTACCTGGTCCAGTCGCTGCGGGCCGAACCCGAGCGGTGGCAGGAGTTCCTCCTGGAGCGGCTGCTGCCACGGTGAGCGGTCGCCCGGAGCCGCGTGCGAAGATGGCAGGGCTGGTGGGAACGATCTCCGGACGGTTTCTGGGACGGTTCTCTGGCCATGGTGGACGACTACGCGCAGCGCGCGGGGCAACCGCAGCAGGACGCCCTGCTGATGGTGCCGATCGCCACGGCGCTGATCGACGCCGACGGGCGGATCCTGCACTGGAGCAGTGACGCGGAGGCGCTGCTCGGACACCCCGCGCAGGAGGCGGTGGGTGCCCGGGCGGCGACGCTGCTGGCTGCTGAGGAGCAGCGGTCGGAGGTGCTCGGGCTGTTCCAGGAGATCCTGGCGGGCCGGTCGTGGTCCGGGGTGTTCCCGGTGCGGCACCGGGACGGGCACCTGGTGAACCTGGAGTTCCGCACCCATCCGATCCGTGGCCCGGGCGGCGCCCGGATGGTGCTGGCGATCGCCTCCGAGGTGACCACGCTGCACCGGCTCCAGGCCGACCTGGCCCTGCTGGACGGGTTCTTCACCCAGTCCCCGGTCGGCATGGCGGTGTTCGACACCGATCTGCGGTTCGTCCGGCTGAACGAAGCGCTGGCGGAGGCGAACGGCCTGGGCACGAAGGATCCGCTGGGCCGGCGGCTCACCGAGGTGTTGCCGAGGATCAACGGCCCCGAGTCCGAGGCGGTGATGCGCCGGGTGCTGGAGAGCGGCGAGCCGGTGGTCGACGACCTCGCGCACGGCCGCACCCCGGGTGATCCGAACCACGACCACGCCTGGTCGGCCTCCTACTTCCGGTTGAAGGACCGTGGCGGCCGGGTGCTCGGGGTGTGCGCCACGGTCATCGACATCACCGAGCGGTTCCATGCCGATGCCAGGGCGGCCCGCGCCCAGGAGCGGCTGTCGCTGCTGGTCGACGCGACCGCCTCGATCGGCACCACGCTGGACCTGCGGCAGACCGCCCGGGAGCTGGTCGACGCGATGGTGCCGAGGGTCGCCGACATCAGCGCGGTGTTCGGGCTGGAGGAGCTGGTGGCCGGCCTGAGCGTCGAGCCGCCCGCGCCGGACGCCCCGGTGCGGGTGCGCCGTCTGGCGATCGCCTCCGCCGACGCGCTCTACCCGGCCGAGGCGCTGCCGGTGGACGCCGTGTACGAGCTGCTGCCGGACTCCCCGTACGCCCGGGCGCTGACCGGCGGGCGCACGGTGGTGGTGCCGTCCTGGGAGCTGCCGATGCTGGGCGAGCGCATCGACGAGAGCCACCGCCAGGCCTACCTCGGCGACCGCCCGCGCTCGGTGCGGATCACCCCGCTGGTGGCACGCGGGACGACGCTCGGCATGGTGGTGTACTCGCGGCGCGGCGCGCGGGAGTCCTTCGCGGCGGCGGACATCACGCTCGGCGACGAGCTGTCCTCGCGCGCGGCCGTCGCGCTCGACAACGCCCGGCTGTACCTGCGCCAGCACCAGACCGTGCTGGCCCGGCAGCAGGCGCTGCGCGAGGCCAAGGCGGCGCAGGAGCGTCTGGCACTGGTCAACGAGGCCTCCGCCCGGATCGGCACCACGCTCGATCTCGCCCAGACCGCCGAGGAGTTGGCCGAGGTGGCGACGCCGACGCTGGCGGACACGGTGGTGGTGGAGGTGCTGGAGGATCTGGTCCGGGGCGAGCGCGAGGCGACCGCCCCGGCGGACGGTTCGGCGCTGCTGCGGCGGATGGCCTTCCACTCGGTGCCCGGCTCGACCATGGCGCCGATCAATCGCACCGGCAACCTGCACCGCTTCCTGCCCGGTTCGCCGTACGCGTGGAGCCTGGCTCACCGCAAGCCGGTACTGGTGCCGCGGATGGACGAGGAGGGGATGGCCTGGTTCGCCGAGGACCCGGTGCGCACGGCAGCCGTACGGGAGCAGAACGTGCTGTCGTTCATGGTGGTCCCGCTGATCGCGCGCGGCGCCGCGGTCGGCGTGGCGGGCTTCTACCGCACCCTGGTCGAGCGCCCGTACGAGGAGGACGACGTGGCGCTGGCCGGGGAGTTGGCGGTGCGGGCGGCCGTGTCGATCGACAACGCGCTGCTGTTCACCCGCGAGCGGGACGCGGCCGCCGCCCGGCAGCGGGCGCTGGACGAGGCCTGGGCCGCCCAGCAGCGGCTGTCGCTGCTGAACGAGGCCAGCAACCGGATCGGCACGACGCTCGATCTGCACCGCACCGCCCGGGAGTTGGTGGAGGTGGTGCTCCCGCGCTTCGCCGACTTCGCGACCGTGGACCTGCGCGAGGCGGTGCTCAGCGGCGAGGAGCCCGGGGCGGTCCCGGCGGCGGGCCCGGTGCTGATGCGGGCGGTGGCGGTCGGTGGCACCGGCCAGGACGGCAACCTGCAGGGGGCGGCCGACCTGGTGGGCGAGACCTCGGAGTCGGCCGACCTGTACGCGCAGAGCCTGCGCACCCGGCGTTCGATCCTGGTCGCCGAGGTGACCGAGGAGGAGGTGCGCCGGATCGTCGCCTCGCCGGACCGGGTGCAGCCGAGCCTGGACGCCGGGGTGCACTCGTACCTGATGGTGCCGCTGGTGGCGCGCGGGCACGTGCTGGGCGGCGCGGAGTTCGTCCGTACCCGCAACCCGGTGCCGTTCGGGCCGGCGGACCGCTCGCTGGCCGAGGAGCTGGCCGCCCGCACCGCGCTGGCGATCGACAACGGCCGGCTCTACCGCCGCGAGCGGGACACCGCGCTCACCCTCCAGCGCAGTCTGCTGCCCCAGGAGGTGCACCGCACCCTCGGCCTGGAGATCGCCTACCGCTACCTGCCCAGCAGCGTGGTCAGCGAGGTCGGCGGCGACTGGTTCGATGTGGTGCCGCTGACCTCCGGGCGGGTCGCACTGATCGTCGGCGACGTGATGGGCCACGGCATTCGGGCTGCCGCGACCATGGGCCAACTCCGCACAGCAGCACGGACGTTGATCACCCTTGACCTGGACCCGGCGCGGGTGCTGTACCGCCTGGACGAGGCGACCGCGACGGTCGGCGAGGGACAGTTCGCCACCTGCGTCTGCGTGGTGTACGACCCGGTGGACCGCCGCTGCACCGCGGCCAGCGCAGGACACCTGCCGCCCCTGGTCGCCGACACCGAGGGGCGGGCGTACCTGGTCGAACTGCCGTCCGGCACGCCCCTGGGGGTGGGCGGAGTCGCCTTCGAGAGCGCCGAGTTCCCCCTCCCCGAGGAGGGCATCCTGACCCTCTACACGGACGGGCTGGTCGAACGCCGCGGCCAGGACCTGGACGAGGGGCTGGAGTTGCTCTGCCGGACCGTCGCCGACCGGCGCGGCTCACTGGAGCAGACCTGCGACGCCGTCCTGACCCGGCTCACCGAGACCACCGGCGAGGACGACATCGCCGTCATCATGGCGCAGGTCCGCCCGCGCGGCGCGGACCGGATCGCCACCCTGCCGCTCACCGGCGACCACGCGATGGTCGCCCACTCGCGCCGCTTCACCCGCGAGACGCTGGCCGCCTGGGGGCTCGAAGCACTCACCGACTGGGCCGAGTTGCTCACCAGCGAACTGATCACCAACGCCCTGGTCCACGCCGGATCACCCACCCAGCTGCGGCTGTACTGCAACCGGGTGCTCACCGTCGAGGTCGCCGACCAGGAGCCCGAGGTGCCGCGGATCCGCCGCGCCCGCAGCGAGGACGAGGGCGGGCGGGGCATCCACCTGGTCAACGAGCTCGCGCACCGCTGGGGCAGCCGCCGGACCCCGGACGGCAAGGTGGTCTGGTTCGAGCTGGAGCTGCCCCCGGGGGTCACACCGCCTTCGTGAACGGCCGCCCTCCTGAACGGCCGCCCGCGTGAACGGCCGCCCGCGTGTTCGGCCGCCGCGTGAACGACGGACGGACGTCGGGCCGCCGCGACGGCCGCCGGCCCGGTCCCACCCGTGGTGAGCGGCCCGGATCAGTCCGGCAGCAGCAGGTTGACGTCACCGAACTCGTGCCACAGGTAGCGGTGTCGGACCGCCTCTCGGTAGCAGGAGGCCAGCAGCGGGCGACCCGCGACGGCGGCGAGCATCAGCAGGTGGGAGGCCCGGGGCTCGTGCCAGCCGGTGAGCAGTCCGTCCACGGCGTGCACGCCGCGCTCCGGGGTGACGACCAACTCCGTCCAGCCGCGGGCCTCCTGGACGGTTCCGTCCGGGGCGACCGCGGACTCCAGGGCGCGGACCACGGTGGTGCCGACGGCGATCACCCGGCCACCCCCGGCCCGGACGTGGCCGACCAGGCGGGCGGTGGCGGCCGGGACGTGGAACCGTTCGGCGTACGGCACCTCGTGGGCCTCGGGCGAGGACACCCCGGTGTGCAGGGTGACCGGCGCGAGGAGCACGCCCCGGCCGGCCAGCCGGGCCACCATCTCGGAGCTGAACGGGCGGGCGGCACTGGGCATTTCACTGCTGCCGGGGACGGTGGCGAAGACCGTCCGGTAGGCCTCGATCGGCCAGTCACGGTCCACGTAGCCGTACCGGATCGCCCGGCCGTGCCGTTCCAGGTACGGCAACAGCTCTTCCGGCAGGACGAGTTCGGCGTACCAGAGGCGGTCGGTGAACGGCCCGGTCAGCACCGCCGCCCCGCCCGAGGGCAGCGAGACCCGCAGGCCCGGGCGGGCCGGCGACTCCTCGGGCGGGTAGTGGGCCGCCGCCTCCCCCGGCACCACCCGGCGCAGCTCGACCAGGTGGGCTCCTGATTCGTCCGGCTGGGCTGAGGAGAGGTGCAGCACGACCGGGGTGCCGTCGGGCAGCCGGCCGGGCAGCGCGGCCGGGACGGTGGCCGAGTTGTTGACCACCAGCAGGTCCCCCGGGCGCAGCACCTCGGGCAGGTCGGTGAAGCGGCGGTGCTCGAGTCCGCCCGAGGCGCGCCGGCCGACCAGCATCCGGACGCCGTCCCTGGCCGTGCCGCGCGCCTCGGCCGGTGCGCGGGCGGAGAGTTCGGGCGGGACGACGAGGTCGGAGCCGAGGGGGAGGTCGACGGGGTCGAGGTCGGTGGGTACCGTCATCGCCCGCCCCGGTCCTCGGCGGGGACGGCCAGGTCCGCGGCGGGGCCGGCCAGGTCCGCGGACGGAGCGGCCAGGTCCGCGGCGCGGTAGCGCCCGGAGGGCCTGCGGTCGCGCAGCAGGCCGAGCAGGACCGGCGCCACCTGCTCGGGCAGCGGCTCGCCGGAGATGTCCTCGCCGGGGCTGGCCTCCTGGAGCATCCGGGTGCGCATGTTCCCCGGGTCCACCGCCCAGATCCGCAACTCCGTCTCCTCCCGGGCGAGTACCCCGCTGGCGAGGTCCAGGGCGGCCTTGCTGGCGCCGTAGCCGCCCCAGCCGCGGTAGGGCACCACGGCGGCGTCGGAGCTGATGTTGAGCACGGCGCCGGCGTGGGCGCGCAGCTGGGGCAGGACGAGCTGGGTGAGGGCGATCGGGGCGAGCACGTTGACCTCGAAGGTCTCCAACAGGTCCGGCAGCGGGAAGTCGGCCAGCCGGGGCAGCGGCTCCCTGCCGGGGCCGGGGGCGCCGTTGAGCGTACCGGCGTTGTTGACCAGCAGGCTCACGCCGCCGAGGTCCTCGGTGGCCTCGGTCAGGTGGGCGCGGTGGTCGTCGTCGACGACGGAGCCGGACAGGGCGACGACCTTGGTGACGACGGCCAGTTCGGCCTCGGCGGCGGCGAGTTCGGCCGCGTCCCGGGCGGTGATCACCAGCTGCCAGCCGTCGGCGGCGAGGGCGCGTGCGAGGGCCAGACCGAGGCCGCGAGAGGCTCCGGTGACCAGGGCGACGGGGGCGGCGGTGCGCTGTGCTGCGTTCATGCCCCCACGATCGCGCCGCGGGCTCGGGCGGCGGATCGGCCACCGGGCCGGGGACCCCGTCGTCCGTTGGGCCTAGTACTGCGACGGTGTCCCATGTGACGGGGTTCGGTTCCGGGACTGTGGCCTCGGCGTTTGCCGTGGGTGGTGCGGGCCTGGTGTCGGCGTCGGCGGCGCCGCCGAGACCGGTGCAGGACGTGGTCGATGCCGCGGCGGGCCGGCGCCCGGCGGCCAGGGCGACATCGTGCGTGGAGGGCAGGGCCGCCCGGGCAGGGCCGCCCGGGCCGGGTCGGCCGGACGGGGACGCCGTACCCGGCGGCCGTGATCGCCGGATCGTCCGCTGTCGGATCGCCGTCCGCGGGGTACCGGCGCTCCTGCCGCTGATCAGCCCGGATGAATTACCGGCGGTCCCGCGCGTTCACCGGTGTGCACGGCCGACCGAGCGGGTACCGGTGCTCCGCCCGTTCCATCCACCTTCCCATCCGGCCTGCACGGCCCAGACCTGGAGGTCCGCATGTCCACCGACTCCAGCCCACGGAACTGCCCGTTCGACTTCGCCGAGGCCCTCGAGTTCGACCCGACGCTCCGGCAGCTCATGAACGAGGCACCGGTCAGCCGCATCCGCCTCCCCTACGGCGAGGGGGCGGCCTGGCTCGTCACGGGGTACGACGACGTGCGTACGGTGACCACCGACCGGCGTTTCAGCCGGCACGCCGTCGTCGGCCGGGACTTTCCGCGCATGACTCCCGAGCCGATCGTCCAGGCCGAGGCGATCAACGTCATGGACCCGCCTGCCAGCGCCCGCCTGCGCAGCCTGGTGTCCAAGGGCTTCACATCCGACCACATCGAGCGGATGAGGGAACGTACCCAGCACGTGGTCGACGAGCTGCTGGACCGCATGCGGGACCAGGGCTCCCCGGCCGACCTCATGGAGCACCTGGCCCACCCGCTCCCGCTGATCACGATCTGCGAGGTCCTGGCGATCCCCGAGGCCGACAGCGCACAACTGCGCGCCAACGCCCGGACGATGATGAACGTGGGCCTGGCCAACAAGCCGGACGCGGTGCGGGCCAAAGCCGACCTGCGGGCGTACTTCGCCGAGCTGACGGCCGAACGGCGCAGGAACCCCGGTGACGACCTGATCAGCGCCCTGGCCACGGCCCGCGACGGCGACGAGGTCCTCGACGAGAAGGAACTCACCGTGATGGCCATGGTCCTGCTGATCACCGGCCAGGACACCACGACGTACGAGCTCGGCAACCTCTCGTACACCATCCTCACCCGGCCCGACGTGCGCGCCTTCCTGCGCGAGCGGCCCGAGATGCTCACCCAGGTGATCCACGAGATGCTGCGCTTCATCCCCTTCCGCAAGGGCGTCGGCATCCCCCGGGTGGCCCTTGAGGACGTGGAGCTGAGCGGGGTGACGATCCCGGCGGGGGACATCGTGCACGTCTCCTACCTGACCGCCAACCGGGACGGCCGCAGGTTCGACCGGCCTGACGAGCTGGTCCTGGAGCGGACCAGCCCCTCCCACATGACCTTCGGCTGGGGCGCGCACCACTGCCTCGGCCAACCGCTGGCCATCACCGAACTCGAAGTCGCCCTCGGGACCCTGCTGGAGCGCTTCCCCAGGATCGCGCTGGCGAAGCCGGCCGCGGAGCTGGCGTGGAACACCACGTCGATCTGGCGCTATCCGCTGGCGCTGCCCGTCACCTGGTGACGGTGCCCCCACGCCACGGCGCCGGCCTGCCGCCACCCCGCTTCCGGCATCGCCGCGGGCGGCGGGGCCCCCCCCCCCGGCGGGGGGGGGGGGGGCCTGGGGGGGGGCCCCCCCCGC